>JBBRSS010000038.1:0-7039 GCA_038245115.1 Candidatus Saccharimonadia bacterium | reverse complement strand
TACTACAACCTCGACCGCATTCACACCAAACTAAAAACCAGCCCGAGAAAGTTTCGGCTGGCGTATGAACAAATAAATGCTGAACGATCTGTGGCGGAAGTTGTCTCAGACAAAGTGCTGCAGGAATCGGGGACTTGACAAATTGTTGCTGTTTTTGATATACTCAACCATATGAAAATACTTGTTACCGGGCATAAAGGCCTCCTTGGAAGCGCGTTTGTTGATAAATATCGCAGTCGCTATGACATCATTGGTTATGACCAGTTAGAGGGGGACGAGCTAAAAGATGTCAGCAGTCTGACACAGAAAATGCAAGGTTGTGAGGCCGTGGTGCATCTGGCCGCCATCCCCAAGCCCGTGGCTGGCAAGAGCTTCGAGGACTACTTTGTAAATAATGTACAGGCCACCTTGAATGTTGCCAAAGCGGCCGTTGAGAATAAGGTCAAGCGGCTCATTTACGCAAGTTCAACGACTATCTATGGCATCGAAAAGGGCATTCCATTCTCTACGCCAATTATGGAAAACCAGCCGTTTGTATCCCAGTATCTTTCGGCCGAAGATATCAGCTGCCGAGAGGTCGACCTGTCGTACCATGTAAGTAAAGTCCAGGCCGAGCAAATAATGGCATGGTATGGGCTGAATAAAAAAATCGAAACGGCTGCATTGAGATTTGGTCCAATCGATAAAGTATTCCTTGGTACGAGCGTCAGTTTGGAAAATGCTACACAAGCCATAAGTTTAGCGTTAGATTACGAGGGAGAACTTTGGTATGAGCCCTTCAGTATCGTGGATGATGTTTCGCACATTGATACCACGAAAGCTAAAACCATGCTTGGCTACTTGCCCGTTGCACCCGAGTACACCGACGAACACAAGCACTCAACTTTAGACGAACGTACCCTCTAGGTTGGTACTACCAAGGCACACCATGTTCCATCAATGCGCTATTGCAAAAAAGACCCGAAAGGGTCTTTTTGATATAACGGTGAGACTGGTACGCTGGCTATGCTGCCTTTTCAATCAAGTCTGGCCGTTTTTCAACAATATTGTATTTGGGGTGATGCTCCACGGCGGCCTCAATATCTAGCTGCTCATGTCGAGGGAAAACAATGAATCGGTTAATATTTTTCGTAATACGTTGATACTCATCGATACCAAGTGGTATCTCTCTGCCACAGTTTAGATCTGAGCATTCACATCTAAAGTTCAAGGTTATGCTCTTGCCCGTGTCGCCCGGTGCTATGGCCTTCACTTTCTCGGCGATCAAATCATTTCGACTCTGCAAAATGAACTCGTTTTCAGTTCGCCGCAATTCGCTCGACATTGTTGATTGCTCCTATTTAGTGACACGTACACTAACATGAATCACAGGACTAATCTTTGTTAGTTTTGATGGTGACGGTCGCAGCGCATTTATTGTTATTATCTACTAATGACGCCGCCGCCAAATTATCTCAGCTACTCATCGTTCATCGCCAGTCTTATCAAGATCGGATTTCAGGCCTTTGGTGGTTCGGCAACCACTGCTGCGCTTATGGAGCAATTCATTGGCGATCGACTTTCGAAGCAGCAAATCCACGCGGCGTACGCCTACGCACTCATTCTGCCCGGCGCCTCGCAGGTCGCCATCGTCTCCAACGTCGGATACCGGCTCAAGGGTAGATGGGGAGCGGTGGTTGCGACTATCTGCTATTTATTGCCTTCGCTTAGTCTCATTACAGCCTTTGCCGCGGTATATTTTGGCTTCACCAGCGGGACGCATGTCACAACTCACCTAAGTGGTGTTCTCGCAGCGCTTGCGGGCATCATGCTTTCAAACTCGCAACGGGTAGGCAAATCAAACGCCACCAGCCGCTGGATGTGGGGGCCAGTTGTATGCGCTTTCGGAGCTAGCTTCCTACTGCACATAAATGCCACCCTAATTCTCTTATGCACCGGAACTGCGGCAATGAGCATATATCTGTTAGTAAACAAGTCGAGCATACGCGAGTGATCATAACCTTGATCCATTTCTTTCTCACTATGCTCTACATTAGCCTCATAGCGTTCGGCGGTAGTGCCCAGCCGCTCTTCGAGCAGTTTACTGTGCTACAAAATCACTGGTTATCGCAAACCGACTTCGCCGCCGTGCTGGCCTTTGGTTATTCAACCCCCGGCCCCGCCGTATTCGGGACGGCTGCCTTTATCGGGTACCGTATTGCGGGGCTCCCGGGAGCGGCTGTCGGGAGCGTAGGCATATTTACAGTTCCGCTTGTGGCATCATTAATTACGGCCAAATATCTTACGGCCATCCTCGAGACGCCATCCGCCAAAGCGTTCATAAAAGGTGTCGGGCTCGCAGCCTCCGGATTGCTGGCCGCCACAGCGCTGCATATTGCCGGCCCTAGCTGGCTCCATCCAGCGAATTTTGCCATCATGCTAACGGTATACGTTTTCCTTACCCGCAAGCTAGCTAACCCGCTACTCCTACTTGTAGGCGGTGGACTAGTGACTACAATCCTTGGCATATGAGTAGGGTGCTTTTATAGGCGTTCTTCTGCGGCTATCCCTCGGATTGGTCTTGGGATCTCTTACCGGGGATGGCGCGTTGTGGTTAAGCCTCCTCGCGCACCCCCAGCCGCTTCGATAGCCGCGCCATCGGTGCCGGTGCCCACCAGTTGAGGTGACCCAGTAGTCGCATCGCTGAGGGCACGAGCACCAGGCGCACAATTGTTGCGTCGATGGCCACGGCGACCCCCAGGCCTACCCCCACTTGCTGGATAATGCCGATTTTGCCGGTGGCAAATAGGCCGATTACTACCACCAGCATGAGTGCTGCCGAGGTGATAATACTGGCCGTGCGCTCCACGCCTACTGCCACGGCATTGGCATTGTTGCCGGTGCGGTCGTATTCTTCTTTGACCCGCGATAGCAAAAACAGCTCGTAATCCATGGCCAGGCCAAAGGCTATCGCAAAGATCAGCACTGGTTGAGTGGCGTCAATGCTGCCATTTGCAAGCAGCCCCAAATGTCCGGCCAGGTGGCCATCCTGGAATATCCACACCAACACGCCGAATGCGGCCGACAGCGACAGGACGTTGAGGATTACGGCCTTCAAGGGGATGATCACGCTCCCGAGCATAATAAACAACAGAGTGGAGGTACTTACTAGAATTATCAGACCCGCCAGGGGTAGCTTGGACCCCAGTCCATCCAGTAGGTCTGTCAGCTCGGCACTGGTACCACCCGAATACACTTTCCAACCAGCCGGTGGAATTTGGGCTCTTACGTCTCGCACCGCCTGCTGGGCACTGGTCGATTGGCTCTTGAATTGCTCGCCCAAGGAAACATTATAGCTATTGCCCTCAATGCCAAGCACTTTTGGTTTTTCTACGCGGGTTAATTTTTCTAGCTGCGACAAGTAGCCGGCGAGTTTGCGCTGATTTTCGGGCAAATTGGCGGCGCTGTCGGCTTCAATGGCCAATGTAATATTAGATTCGCCAGCTCCGGCAAAGTTAGCCTCCAACTGGTCGTTCACCTGCCGGCTCGAGTAGCTAGCGGGGACAGTCTTTGCGTCGGGGGTGGTAAATATGGCGGAGTAAAACGGGATACCCATCACCACCAACAGCTCAACTGCCAGACCAAACATCAGCAGTGGGCGGCGCATAATGAAGTGACTGTAGCGGTACCAGAATCCGTGCTCAGCCGGCCGGACCAAGCTTTTGTGTAGGCCCGGCAGTGCCAAATCATTAATGTGTTTCCCGATTAACCGCAGGGCCGCCGGCAGCACCGTGAGGGCAAGTATCGCCGTAGCCGCTACCGCCGCCGCGCCGCCCATGCCCATGCTGCGCAGGAACCCCTGCGGAAATACCAGCAGACCCAGCAAACACAGGATAACCGTGAGGGCGCTGAAGAATACTGTCCGGCCCGCCGTGTGCAGAGTAGTGGCTATCGCCTGGTCCGTGGTGGCGCCGCCGGCCAACTCCTCCCGGAACCGGCTCACAATGAATAGGCTGTAGTCGATCGCCAGTCCGAGTCCCATTAGCGTAATTATATTGATTGCATATACCGACACGGTGGTGTAATTCGTAATTATTCTTACTAGCAGAAAAGCCACCAAAATGCTCAAACCACCCAGGCTAAGCGGCACCAGTGCTGCTATCACGCTTCTAAATATCATTACGAGCAAAATCGCCAAAATCGGAAACGACAGCATCTCTGCCTTCGCCAAATCCTGAGATACCTGGGTGTCTATTTGGTCATTCACGGCGATGACTCCGCCATAGGTAATTTCCACGCCATCGCCGGTTTTTATCTGATTCTGGAGTGCGTGGAAGGTTGCCGTTTGTTGAGCTTCATTACCGTCTAGGGCGATACTCGCAAAAGTCTGTTTTGTGTTGGTAGAAATAAAGTCTGCCGCTCCAGTTGAGAAGTAGCTTGTTACGTGGGCAACCCCCGTTTCCGATTTGGCCCGATCCAGCTGGCGTTTCACGACTTCAGACGTAGCTGCATTTTTTGTGATGCCGCTCTCGCTCGCCGAAAACAACATAATCAAGTCAGACCGCTGGTTTTTGAAATTATTTGTTAGCGTGGTCATCGCTTTTTGCGACGAAGAGTCCGGGTCCCCATACCCCCCGCTCGACAACCTGGAAAATACCGACAGCCCATAACTTGCCGCAATTACGGCCAGCACCAGCCCAGCCATTAATATCCAGACTGGCCGGCGGTTCGTTAAGTGTGTCCAGAATTTCATCGTCATCCCTCAATCAAGTTGCTAAATTTTTTTGCGCGCGTCAAAGCAATATAATACAACATCCGCAGGACCTCGGCGCATGCAGTGGTAATCCGTATAGTGCTAAACTAGCAATAGTTAAAGCACGAAAATATCGTAAGACAGGAGATTTATGGCAGCACCCTCAGCGCTACGCGCTCAAGAAGTCGTTAAAACATATGGCAAAGGTGAAGGCTTATTTACGGCGCTCGGGGGAGTAACTATTGATATTCGCAGCGGCGAATCGGTCGCCATTATTGGCAAGAGTGGTTCGGGCAAAAGTACGTTGATGCATCTGTTGGCATTGCTCGATGAGCCTAGTTCGGGCAGTATTTCGATTGACGGACAGGACGCAGCTGATCTCAAGAGCAAGCAGCTCAATTCTCTGCGCAACAAAAAGTTTGGTTTTGTGTTTCAGCAATTTTTCCTCAATGGTAATGCCAGCGTTCTCGAGAATGTCATTTTGCCCCTCAAGATTGCCGGCGTCGGCCGCGCCGAGCGCCATCGCCGCGCCCATTTGGCTCTAGCCCAGGTTGAGCTTGATGATAAGGCCGACAGCAAGGCCAAGGATCTCAGTGGCGGCCAAAAACAGCGCGTCGTCATTGCCCGTGCCCTCATTGGCGAACCGGCCATTATTTTTGCCGATGAACCGACCGGCAATCTTGACTCTTCAACCGGTGCTCTCATTGAGAACCTGTTGTTTGATCTCAACGTCAAACATGGCATCACGCTGATCGTCGTTACCCACGACCCCGACTTGGCGCAGCGCTGCGATCGCCAGGTTCACCTCAAAGATGGCCTCATTGTGACGCCCACCCCCAGAAAGGCCAAAATTTAATGAAAATCCTCGATATCATCGCCACCGCCAATGCCAACATGTTTCGCAGCAAACTGCGCACCTCGCTCACGATTGTCGCTATCTTTATTGGCGCTTTCACTCTCACCCTTACTAACGGTCTCGGTTCGGGAATTTCTCAATATATCGATAAGGAAGTTGGTAATCTTGGCGCCAAGGACGTCCTAATCATTCAGGGAGTCGGTGAGTCCACCGGTTTGCCGTCTGATTCGGTCAAAAAATATAACCCCGACAAGAAAACGGTTTCGCTCGAAAGCCAGGGCAACCGAACCATTACGGTCCTTACCGACCAAGATATGGCCAAAATTCGCAAAATTGACGGTATTAAGTCGGCTGAACCGTATCTCAGCGCTCAGGTTGATTATGTTTCGACAGGTTCGAGTGACAAATACATCGGTTCGGTTGAGCAATACCTCAGTGGCGCCAATTATGCTCTCGAAGCCGGAAAGGTGACCGCCAATGCCGCCAAGACACCCGAAGTTTTGATACCCGTGACCTACATCGGCCCACTTGGCTTCTCGGATGCCGCCAGTGCTATTGGCAAGACCATGCATTTCGGCGTTACCAATGGCCTCAGCCGCCAGTCGGAGGTGTCGGCAACTATCGTCGGCGTTAAACAAAAAAGCCTAGCCGGTGGATCGGCGCTGAGCATCAACTCCAGCCTAATGGACTTGCTCCGCAAAACCCAAAACGCCGGGTTGCCATCTGGCGCTACGAACAGCTATCAGTACGCCACCGCCCGCTTCGATGCCTCTATCCCCGCCACTCAGGTCACCGAGCTTAAGGCGCGCCTTACCAAGGCTGGCTATTCGGCTATGACCGTTGAGGACCAAATTGGCTCCTTCAAGGCCGTCATTAACGGTATCGTGATGGTCCTCAACGGCTTCGCCATCATCGCCCTGTTGGCAGCCAGCTTTGGCATCATCAATACCTTGCTGATGAGCGTACAGGAACGCACCAAAGAGATCGGCCTCATGAAAGCCATGGGCATGAGCGCTAGCCGTATTTTCCTGCTGTTTAGCGGCGAGGCAGTGTTGCTCGGATTTTGGGGCAGCCTCATTGGCTCTATTGTAGCCATCGGGATAGGCAATATTATTAATAAAATAGTGCTTAGTACCTTCCTTAAAGACCTTGTTGGGCTTCAGCTCCTGGCATTCTCGCCTGCCTCGGTCGCCACCATTATTGGCATCGTTATGGCCATTGCTTTCCTAGCCGGTAGTCTCCCCGCCATTCGCGCCGCCCGCCAGAACCCGATTGATTCATTGCGCTACGAGTAACACCGCAACAATTTATTCTGAACCACCCTCACTTCACAACCCTCCCGTAATCAGATCTGCCATCGGGGCGTAAAACTCCCGTTGCATGGCCTCAAAGAATTGGCGATGCCAACTCCGGCGCTTCTTGGGATGAGCCGGATCCGTGGAACCATTCCG
>JBBRSS010000037.1:0-8100 GCA_038245115.1 Candidatus Saccharimonadia bacterium | reverse complement strand
GCCTTGGTCGAGCAGGCTCTGGATGCGGTCCCGGTCGTTCTGCGACAGCTGGGAATACCCCTTCTTAGAAGGGGTCTTTTGTGGTGTTTTCATAGCTCTCCGATTGTAGCGGAAAGTTGCACTTCAAAACGGAATGGAGGGACCCGCTTTAGCTTGTAAAGCTCTTGAAATAAACAACAGGCAAAGCGAAGCCATTTATCCCGACTAGGCCACTTGGAGGCCAAAATGAATACCGCTACGATGAGTCCATCGGAGTTCCTCAAGTTGCTCCCCACTCATCAGGCTGAACAAATCCTAAGACCTGGCGATCTCGCCAATGACGGCGACGAGCTCGTGATCAGTTTCCTCTCAACAACCGTCGACTGCGGTCTTGTTCGCGAAGGCGAGACCACCATCTTGGGCGAACTGAACTTCGGCAGCCTCCGGCTCGATCTTGGCACGGCATATGCTCGAGACTTCGTTTGTTATCTCCAGAAGCAGCCTGAGTACTTCTCCGCTCCGACCCACGCAGCCATCAGCGGCAATGAGGGTATCCTCAATATTCTCAAATTCATCCGAAAGGAACTCTGCTTCCGATGGATGAAGGACGACTGCAAGGCAGCCATCAAGAAGATCGAGGCCGTTGACCTCGATAACAACCCCGGCTTTGCAGCCCAAACTATCCGTGGAGGCAGTTGCTACGACACCGTACTCGCCATCATGGGGGCACTGCTCGGGGTTCTCATTCGAACTCTCGACGAACAATACCCGTCTGCCTGCCGCATCTTCATCGTCGGAAGCGGGATAAAGGGAGGGCTAGCCCGCGACTTGTTCAACAGTCCCGCGTTTAAGCAGGCCCTGGTCTCGGCAGGAACCGAGCCCAGCAACTGTCCCAAGCCCATGGGAGACTCCCCGGTATTCGTGGATTCGGGCCAGGTCCTGACAAACAATGGGGTTCAAGAACTCCCCGAATGCGCCTGAATCATCAAGAGTGAAAGGGGTGCGACCGATCGGTCGCACCCCATCATTCCCTAACCGATCAATTAATTGGTCGTTTGAGGAACGATTCCCGAAATCTATAAAGACTCCGCGGCTACCGCGGCCGCGTGGCCGCCACTTTGGCCGCCGCCTGCTCAAACGAGCTATCGAGTGGTTCCAGCTCTTGTACCCCATACCGCCTTTTCAGCGCCGCCAGCAACAGCTTATCCGCCAGCTGCGGGTTCTTGGGTAACACCGGCCCGTGCAAATACGTCCCGATTGCCTCCCCAGTCACCGCGCCCTCATAACCGCCCTTAGGATTATTGCCGCTGCCCTTACTCGCCTTAGCCAATGGCTGCTGCCCATCGTCGAGTTTGGTTGCCCCGGAATGATTCTCAAACCCAACCAAAGTGCCTAGTCCATCGTTTTTTGCCACCACGTTGCCGATCATCCGCACGCTCCCGGCCCGTGTAGTGGCGCCAAACACCCCGATTCCCGGTATCACCTCGCCCGGCGCCGTCACAAACTCCCGCCCAAACAATTGGTACAACCCGCAAATCACCAGCATCGGCACACCAGCCTTCGCCATATCTCGAATTTGAGCTCCGTGCCTCAGCAAGTCCACCCCCACCGCCAGCTGGCCCGAATCCTGACCGCCACCACCAAACACCAGATCAACCGCCGCCCAGTCAAACGCCTCGCCAATCTCCAGCTGCCGCACTTCGGCCCGGTAACCGCGCCATTCCAGCCTTTTCGCAAGCGTTATAATGTTACCCATATCACCGTAAATATTCATCTCTCGCGGGTACAGGTGCGCAATAACAATCGTCTGGCTCATCGCGGCATCTCCTGCATAGTTTTACTCCGGCTTTGAAGTAATTTACGCACCTCGAGCATGGCGGTATACGTCGGCAAAATGTAGGACGTTTCGCCTACTGGAGTGGCCGCCACCAGCGCATCAATGCCCTCAGCCACGCTCGCCGCGGGCCTAGATTCAACCCCGGCATAATGCAGCCGCAACGCCATGTCCGTTCCGCGAATTCCGGCTGTCAGCACGGTCGGATTTGACCCCGCCAGAGCCTCAATCGGCACGTCCCACAACCACGACACATCCCGGCCATCGGCCGCCAAATCGTTAATCACAAACATCGCCCGCACCGCTTCCCTCCCAATCACAAACGTCTGCAGCACCTGCGTAAACCCGGCCGGATTCTTAATTAACAGCAACACCAGCGTCCGCCCCTCAATCTCCACCCGCTCCACTCGGCCAAACGCCGCCATTGTAGCCGCCAATGTCTGCTGCATAAGCTCCACGCCAACTCCGATTCCCGCCCCCAAGCTAATCGCCGCCAGCGCATTGTACAAATTGTACGTTCCAGGCAACGGAAAATTATACGTGCTGCGTTTGCCCCGAATCGCCGCTACAAATCGGCTGCCCATTCGGTCGGCCGTCTCAACATTCGTAATCACCACCTCGCCTACCGGCCTCGAAAAATCCCCCTTCGGGCAACGATAATGCCCCACATGACCGTAAAAGACGCGGCTAAACTCCAACCGGGTATGACACTCCGGGCAACGATCCGAATCAATCGCCGTCTGATGCTCGCCCACCGGGTTCACCGGCACGCCCTCAATCCCAAAATAATGCACATCCTCGGCCTTCTGAGCGTACTTTGCCAAACTCGCCACCAGCGGATCGTCGGCGTTCAAATACAGTTCAGCCGAGGTGGCGGCAATCCCCTCACCAATCAGTTTGGCCGTGGTGTCAAGCTCGCCATACCGATCCAGTTGATCGCGAAACAAGTTAGTCACAATGATCTGCGTAGGCTTAATCTCCGGCGCCACCAGCCGCAAACTGGCCTCATCGACCTCAAACAGGCCCACGGTCGCCTTCATCTTGCCGCCCATATCCGCCGCCGCTATCAACGCCGAGGTCACCCCGCGCTTCAGATTCGAACCGCTACTATTTGTTACCACTTTCATGCCACGGGCCGCCAGCATCTCGCCGATCAGCTTAGTCGTAGTAGTTTTACCGTTCGTTCCGGTGACCACTATCACGCCCCCACTCAACCCCGCCGCCAGCTTGCCCGACAGATGCCGATCTAGCTTCTCGGCCACTACCCCCGGCAACGCGCCGCCACCGCCACGACCCAGCATTTGGCTCAAATGAGCCACCGTCTTCGAAGCCAGCAGAGTCAGAGTTACGTTCATAGCCTCAAGTATACCTCAGCCAATCGCCATATAGGTCCGAATAAAGCCTACCCCTTGTTAGGATGGCAATCGACTTGCGACTTGATGTATGCGGCCTGCAGTTCGGCTGCATCCTTCAAAGGCGCTTTCAATGTCAGCCCATGCTCACCCTTAAATACCACATCATTAGGCAGACCAAGTAGGACCGTATCAGATTGAACCTCTAGGCTGGAAACTTTGCACGCACGAATTAAGTCCTGAGCTTCGGGAGTAGCGACAGTTCTTTTCTTCTCAAGTTGCTGCAGCTGTTCATCTTGTTGTTTTATTTGGGCTTGCTGTTGAGCTTGCTCACTCCGATCATTGATCATCAGATAGCCTGCACTTCCAACCACCAACACCAACCCACCGACCAGAATAAACCGGCGCCATTTCGGATACAGTAGAAAGAAATATGCGACAGCCACCAATGTTGCTGCAGGTATGGCGTAAAATGCCGCAACAGAGGGCATAAATATTACCAATGGGATAAACCAGAACACCAAGGCGAACGCTGACAGAGCAAAAATTATCATCGCACCGATGCGTCCTGCCAGACGATTACTCAGTATTCTTTCACTTTTCTGTCTTCGCAGTATATACACTGCGTAAGGAATCCCGACGACCGGCAATATTGCCATGTACGGCAGTAAGCCCCAGGCTGCATTCGAATCGCCACTCGCGAATATCGATACTATGCCCAGAAGCAATAGTAGTATCAACGCCGTAAATACTCGCTCAGCAACTACGCCATTGCTCTTGTTTTTTGACTTCAAAAGGGTACCTTTCAGTTGCGAAGATTATAGCATAAGAATACCTTCACGAAGCACCTATCCCCACATTAAATACACAGCTAATTTTCAGCCGATATCTTAGTCTCGTGCAGAAATACTCGCACCAATGGCACCGCCTCATCGGCATTCGCCACCCAATGAATACTCTGATTGCGCTTAAACCACGTCACCTGTTTCTTAAACAGCGACAGGTGCTCGTACATGCATTCTGTCTTAGCCTGCTCCAATGTTTTGGTGCCCAACAGCAGCCCCTTGAACGGCCGGTAACCCATAACATCTAACGCCGAACTATCCCAACCATACGTCTCGCCAATTACTCGGACTTCATCAATAAAGCCTTCCCCAAGCATTTTATCAATTCTGTGTTCAATTCGCTTTTGAACAACTTCTTTGTTCAATGTGGTGCCCAATACTAGAACTTCCGGCCGCACCTCGCTACGTCGCTGCCGTGCCTCGCCCACCGTTTCTATAGCCCGAATCACCCGCCGGCGATTTGCCCGATCCACGTAATCAAAGGCCTCGGGATCCTTCGCCAACAGCAGTTCATGCAGCTGCGCATCCGTCATAGCCTCCAGCCGTTGGCGCCGTTGCGGATCACCCGCCGCCGGGAATTTATAATCAAAAATCACCGCGTCGACATACAACCCGCTGCCACCTACCAAGAGAGGCAATTTCCCGCGACCCGCAATCTCATTTATTACTGACTCCGCCAATTTCTTAAACTCCCCCGCGCTCAGCCGCTCGCCGGGATCCATAATATCCAACATATGATGCGGCACCAGCGCTTGCTCGGCCGCCGTCGGCTTGGCCGTGCCAATATCCATCCCCCGGTAAATCGTCCGCGAGTCGGCGCACACCACTTCCCCATCGAATAACTCAGCCAGCGAAATCGCTAGGCCGGTCTTGCCCGTTGCCGTCGGCCCCACGATTGCCACAAATTTCACACCCGTATCGATCACAATTCCCCCTCGGCCGCGTCGGGCCACCACATCAACTCTTCCACCTTTACCGCATAATCCGCGCTCACAACCACCCCCTCGGCCTCCAGTATCTGTGCCTGAGCACTACGACCACCCGGAAACGCCCCCGCTAAGCCGCCCTGCTTATTCACTACCCGGTGCCACGGCAGCTCCTCGGGCCCGTAGTGCGCAATCCCGCCCACTATCCTCCCTGCCCGCGGGCTCCCGCACAACGCCGCTATCTGACCATACGTCATCACCCGGCCAGCCGGTATCTGCGCCACCAGCTCATACACCAGCGTATTAAAACTATTATCGCTATCCATGGGCGGCATTATGACACACCTGGCTATATCCCGAGCTTCGAGTGCAGCTCATCAAACCGCGCCAGCCAGCCCCGATCTCCCCTAATCTGCTCAATCAACTCCAGTAATTTATCTACATCCTCAATACTCGTACCCACCAATGCCGCCCGTCGGCGCAAATACTCGGCATCAAACGAATAGCGCAACTTGCTCACCACATATCGATTCCAACGCTCAATCGTTAGCGGATCATCGACTATTTCTAGCTCAGCCTGCAAGGGCTCCGCTTCGAACATTCCGGCAATGTGCTCACCATTATGCATCGACTCAAAATAATCCGCCTCCTCGGCCAGCTTAATTGCCCGCCATTTCAATTCGGAATCGTGGTCCACCTCTTCGTCAGATTCACCCACAAATTCATTCCAAGCTTCATCGAGATAACTATGCAATAACCATCCTACCCGCCAAGAGTCAGTCTCGTTTTCGATCTCATCCAGCCTCAAACCAAGCTGATGTGTCTGCTCCCTGGGAAGCAGAGCAATCATTCGAATATCGGGAAACACACTCGCCCGAAAAACCTCAAGTTCACCCAACTTGGGGTGCTTAGCTAAATGAGCTTGGGCGTAAGCGAGATGCAGTAGTAATGCCGGCATGCTATTTGAGCGTACTCTTTTGCAACCGTTCGGCTACTTCGCGCTGCACCGCCGCCGCAAATTCATCCACGCTCAGACTGCCCTCGAAGTCACCGTGGCCTTTACGCAACCGCGGGCTCACTATGCCGCTCTCACGCTCTTTCTCGCCTATCACGAGCGCGTACGGCACCTTGGCCAGCCCGGCCGCGCGAATCTTCTTGCCCACGCTCTCCGGCGCGCTATCCACGCCTACGCGCAGACCCTTGGCTTCAAAATCAGCCCGCAGCTTCTCGGTATATTCCAAAATTTCAGCAGTCTCATTTATGGGTGCTAGCCGAACCTGCTCCGGCGCTAGCCAGGTCGGGAAAGCTCCCGCCGTAGTCTCTATCAACTGCACCATGAAGCGCTCCAACGAGCCCATCACGGCACAGTGCATCATCACGATGCGCTCGCGCTCACCAGCCTCGTTCGTACACGTCAGATCGAACCCTTCCGGTTGGTTAAAATCAAGCTGGATCGTGGCCGCCTGGAACTCTCGCCCAAAGGCGTCTCGCGCCATAAAATCGACCTTTGGCCCGTAGAAGGCCGCCTCACCCAGACCGTCGACGTACTCCACGCCTTTCTTCTCGATCGCCGCCTTCATCTGACCCTCGGCCTGCTGCCAGTGCTCCTCGGTTCCGCTATATGCCTCCATGTTAGCCGGATCATGCCGACTAAAGCGAACTTTTAGATTGATTCCGAATGTCTCATTGAACTTCTCGATGACGTTCCATAGCCGGTCGATCTCACCCTCAACCTGATTGCTCCGGGCAAACACGTGTGCGTCATCCTGCGTAATCGACCGTACCCGTGTGAGACCGCTAAGCTCCCCGCTTTGCTCGTCGCGATAGACCATAGTGGTTTCGCGGTAGCGAATCGGCAGGTCGCGGTAGCTTCGCGGTTGCGAAGCGTAAATCTGCGTGTGATGCGGGCAGTTCATCGGCTTCATTGCAAACGTATGCCCCTCACGGGTCTCAATCTTGAACAGCTCATCCGAAAACTTCTTCCAGTGGCCGCTCTTTTCGTACAAATCCTTCTTGGTAATATGCGGAATCGTTACGGCCTGGAACCCGCCACCAATCGTTTGGCGCAGCTCCTGCACATAACGGTTCAACTCCTCCCTAATTAACGTTCCCTTGGGCGTATACAATGGCAAGCCGCCACCCACCAAATCTGAAAATACGAACAAATCGAGTTCTTTTCCGAGCTTGCGGTGATCGCGTTTTTCGGCCTCACGCAACAGCTCCAAATGATGATTCAACTCAGGCTTTGTTGTAAATCCTACACCATAAATCCTTTGTAATTGAGCTTTCTTTTCATCTCCTCGCCAGTACGCCCCAGATACGCGCATCAACTTGAAAGCCCCAACTTTGCCGGTCGATTCGACGTGCGGACCACGGCACAAATCGGTAAACGGACCGTCCGTATATGTTGTAACTTCGTCTACTTTTGCTCCCTCGCCCACACCCAACTGCGACCGATCAATATCTTTCGCCACCGTTGTGCCGTGCTTCTTGAGGTCGTCCAGCAAATCAACTTTATACGTTTGCCCCTTGTCGCCAAAGTACTTCACGGCCTCATCGAGCTTCATCGCGGCGCGCTCGAACGGATAATTAGCCTTCACAATCTCATGCATTTTGTGTTCAATTTTGGTCAAATCCTCGACTGTAATGGGATTCGGCGCATCGACATCATAGTGAAACCCGTGCTCCACCACCGGCCCAATCCCAAACTTCACATCCGGATAAAGCTCCTGAATTGCCGTCGCCATAATGTGCGCCATAGAGTGCCGCATGGCATATAATTGCTGTTCTTGTTCTTCTTCGTGCTTGCTCATATCTGCTCCTTATATATACAAAAAACGACGCACAATTGCTTGCGCGTCTGGACCCTTTTGGGCGGTTCCACCAGACTTTCCTGACAATTCAGGACTCTCATTAATTCCGATGAACGTCATCGGCAACGAGGCTCGTAGGTTGGTTGGACCCAGTCGACACCTTATTGGACTAGACTGATTATCGCAAAATATCGCTCCCGAGGCAATCCCCAGCCTTGTCCAATACAAGATTGGCATGAACGTAGGTCCGCTTTCCAACGCAAGATGAGCATGAACTCAAAAGCGTGCGCCGTAGCATGGAGGTATGACTATCACCATGAGCGACACACGCACCTACACCATATCAGAATT
>JBBRSS010000036.1:0-9604 GCA_038245115.1 Candidatus Saccharimonadia bacterium | reverse complement strand
TGCTGTTGAATGAGTTGGGCGC
Source organism: Candidatus Saccharimonadia bacterium (assembly GCA_038245115.1). Lineage (GTDB taxonomy): Bacteria > Patescibacteriota > Saccharimonadia > UBA4664 > UBA4664 > UBA5169. The sequence continues at coordinate 9,582 of JBBRSS010000036.1, read as the reverse complement.
AGGACGGTATGATGTGACGTGACGGCATAACTTTTGTTTTCCTTCCAGGAAGTATTGGTTTTGCCGTCTATTTTTGTGCCTGGATGACGCTTATGTCAAAAGTGAGGGTGGTTCAGCAATTTATTATTGACCTTTTAAGCATAAGTGCGATAATAATTTTAATAAGTAGGGTAAATATAAAAACATCATGAAACAAAATTATCTAAACGATCAGCGTGGGGTGGCCATGTTGCTCGAATTGGTCCTGGTTGCCGCCGTTCTGGGTCTCGTAGGCGTAGCAGTTTACCAATCCAACCATAGCAGTAACCCAACAGCTTCGGTCGCGGGCCAGCCTGCCGCCGCCAAGAGCGCCGTTGGCCTCGCCAATTCGGCGGCCGCCATCAGCGAGACATCTTCAGCCGGCGACGCCGCACTTAGCGCCACTGCCGATGCTTCGGCCAATCAGGTTACCGAGTCCGACATTGATGCCTCTAACTTAGGAGGTAGCTCCAGTGCGAATTCTTTCTAGATTACTACTTGTTTCTTTTGCCTCTACAATGTTGATTCCGACACTGGCTGCTGCTAAAAATGGCGGCAATGACGCCAATCCAGCCACCACCGCTTCGGCCAGCCCAGCCGGGAGCCCGGAAGTTCATAGCTCACCAGAAGTCCATAACTCTTCGGGCGGCCTCGAATCTGGAAAAGTCGCTCGCCTAGCCGATCCTACTCCGAAGATAAAGGTCGAGAGTGGACAGTTTTGTCTACGCTTCGCCGATGCCACTGGTACCGTCAGCTCCGAAACAACTGACCGATTTTCAAAACTGACCGAAAACTTTGCCTCTCGCGGCCAAAAAATCGACACCGACTTTGCTGAGTTATCGCAGAAACTTGGCTCAAGCCGAACCGATGCCGATGCTAAGCTCAACGCAAAGTTAGCCGAACTCGATGCCAAAGCCACTACTCCCGACCAAAAAGCTGCCGTGGCTGCCTACAGGGCCAGTATTCTAGCGGCTGTCACCCAGCGCCGCGCTGCCGTGGATTCCGCCAATGCCACCTTTAAAGCTGGTCTCAAGCTCGCTGTGGCCGATCGCCAGGCTAGCCTTAAAACTGCCGCTAACGCCTACAAGACTGCTGTGACCGCCGCCCTCGCCAGTGCCAAAGCCAGTTGCGCCGCCGGCACCCCCCCTGCCACGGTTCGCGCCAATCTCAAGACCGCCCTCGACAGCGCCCGCGCCAATCTGGAGACCGCCCGCAAGTCGGCCGCCAAGGTCGGACCAAACCTCGACACCCTCAAGGCTGCCCGCAAAGCCTCGGTCGATAAGGCTAATGCCGACTTTAAGGCCGCGGTTAAAGCCGCCCTTGCCAAGCTCAAGACCGCCCTGGGCGTGTCCGCTAAGCCCGAAGTCTCGCCGAGTGTTTCCCCGGTTTCCACTCCGTAGCCAATCCGAGCGCTAATTTAAAAACCTCCCAAATCTGCGGGAGGTTTTTAAATTACAAGCCAATTCAACGCTAGCGGATGTCGAAATCCGCGCCCAAAGCCTTGAGCTTGTCCCACAAATTTTCATAGCCGCGTTCAAGGTGGTGAATGCCCGTGAGGGTGGTTTCGCCATCGGCCACGAGGGCCGCAATCACCTGCGCCATACCAGCCCGGATGTCGGGTATCTCCACGGCCGCGCCGTGGAGCGGCGTAGCGCCCATGATTACCGCCGAGTGCCGCTGCGATCGGTTGCGGAACCGGCAGGGCAGTTCGCCGAGGCATTTGGCAAACACGCCAATGTCGGCCCCCATGCGTTTGAGATCCTCAGTATAGCCAAACCGGTCTTCGTACACCGTTTCGTGCACCACCGAAATGCCCTTGGCCTGTGTCAGCGTCACTACCGTCGGTTGTTGCCAGTCGGTCGCGAACCCCGGGTAGGTGTCGGTTTCCAGCTCTATACCCACGAGTCCGGCGTTGCCGCGCCGAAAACGTATCCACTCGGGCGTCACTTCAAAATCGCCGCCGATACGCCGAACAGTGTTCAAAAAAGTCACCAATTCGCTTTGGCGGGCACCTTCCACGATAATCTCGCCACCGGTCGCCATCGCCAGGTTAGCAAATGAGGCCGCTTCCAATCTATCGGGTATCACTTCATAACTTGCACCGTGCAGCTTCTTAACGCCGTCGATCGTCAACGTTCGGTTGGCGCCAAACTCAATAATTGCACCCATCTGCTGCAAGAATTTCACAATGTCGACAATTTCCGGCTCTACGGCAGCATTCTCGATGCGGGTGCGGCCCGAGGCCAACACGCCAGCCAGAATAATGCTCTCGGTAGCGCCAATACTTGGGTAGGGCAGTATGATCGTTGCTCCGCGTAAGCCACCTTTCGGTGCCCGAGCCTTGTAGCTGCCCACCGCCTCTTCGATTATTGCGCCCATTTGAGCCAGGGCCTGCAGGTGGAAATCTACTGGCCGGGGGCCAATGGCGTCGCCGCCCACCCGCGGCACCTCAGCCTCACCCGTTCGGTGGAGCAGTGGCGCAATCGCCAGTATCGAAATCCGGTTCGCGCGCGTCATTTTTGCCACTTTTGTGCTGGTAATTTGTGGGGTTTGGATCACTATCCGACCTCCATCCCGACGCACATGCGCGCCCACGGCGGCGCATATTTCGGAGGTAATCGAAATCTCTTCAATCTGCGGGCAGTTGTCTATTGTTACCTCCTCGTCAGTCAAGAGGCTGGCAACCATCATTTTTGAAGCTGCATTTTTAGCTCCGGCTACTCGCACGCGGCCAGATAGCGGACGTCCCCCCCGGATATGAAGTGTTTTGTTCACGAGAATTATTCCCTTTCAATGCTAATCATACCGTATAGGTGCTTGCTGGGGTAGAATACCTAATATGAAACCACACGTGCGCCGTTTTATCGCCAGTCTGTTTGAGCAACAAGTCCGCCGTCTCGTTAGTCGCCACCGCCTAAAAGTGGTCGCCGTTGGGGGCAGCGTGGGTAAAACCAGCACCAAAACCGCTATCGCCACCGTGTTGAGTGAAAAGTATCGTACTCTCGTGCATCCCGGCAACTACAATTCCGAGCTTGGGCTGCCGTTGTCCGTCTTTGAACTGACCGTGCCCGGCGTGCTCTTTAACCCCTTTGCCTGGGCGTGGCGTCTGATAAAATCCGAGTGGCTCATCTATAGCTATCCCTATGACGTGCTCGTGCTCGAGCTCGGTACCGACCACCCTGGCGAAATCCCGCTGTACCTGCGCTACCTCAAGCCCGACATTGGCGTCCTTACCGCGCTTACCCCCGAGCACATGGAGAATTTCCCGAATGGGCTCGATCAAGTAGCGGTCGAAGAGTTGGCGCTCGCGCCAGCCTCCAAGGTATTTTTGGCCAACATCGACGAAATTCCGGCCAAATATCGCCACAAGTATATCGAAACTCACCCCAACTATCACTACTATGGGCTGGGTAAAACAGTCGAGTATGGCTTCGAGATGCTCAGTACCGACCCCCGGACCGGTACCAGCGGCCAGCTCATTCACGCGGGTCATAAGGTAATCTCGGACCTCCAGATCGGCTTGTTTGGCGCCCACAGCATCAAGGCCGCCGTGGCTGCATACGCCGTCGGTGATTTGTTTGGCTTATCAAAAGCTCATATTGAAACAGGCCTGTCCAAGCTCCAGCCGGTAGCCGGCCGCATGAACCCGTTGGCGGGCGTCAACGATTCAACCATTATCGACGATACCTACAATTCCAGCCCCGAAGCCGCCATTGCCGCCCTCGCTGCCCTCACGGATGCCCCTTTCACCGGCCGCCGCATCGCCATCCTCGGCTCTATGAACGAGCTCGGGCCAGACTCACCCCGCTACCACGAGCAAGTAGGGGAGGCCGCCGCCGGAGTCGATCTGCTTATTACCATCGGGGCTTTGGCCAGCGAGCACCTTGGGCCGGCCGCCGTTCGCGCCGGGCTCGATCCCACCCGTTTTATGCCCGCCATTTCGCCCCATGCCGCCGGTGAACACGTAAAATTATTGCTCTCGCCCGGCGATGTCGTGCTTGCCAAGGGTTCCCAAAACGGCGTCTTTGCCGAAGAAGCAGTCAAGGTGTTGTTGGCCGACCCCACCGACGCCTCCAAGCTCGTGCGCCAATCTTCCGCCTGGCTACGCATCAAAGAAAATCAATTTCCTCGCTAACTATTCCCCCCGGGGAAGCCTTTTCCCCGGTTTTAGTCTTTTTAAAAGACTACTTTAAAAGAGACTAAAATATCGACATCTACTAATTTGTTCATTGCTATAGGCGCCCACAACGACAAATGCGACACCAAAAACATAAAACCTTAAGCTACTACAGCCGAACATGTTCTTAGGCCCAAAAAACGCGTAATTGACATAGTTTACAGCCTGTAGTATACTGCCTGTACCCTAGTGGTAAAAAACTATATGCAGCAGCTCACCCCATATGAAGAAACCTTACTTGCCGGCTGGGAAGACGTCCACAAAATGGGCCAACTCAGTTTGTGGTTGATGCTGTCGCTCAAAGACGGCCCCAAGCACATGACCCAAATAAAGTCTTTCATAGGCGATATTACTGATGGTGCGCTTACTGTAGATGATAAAAGTATCTATCGTGCTCTGCGCCGCTATAATGAGACAGAGCTTATCGGGTTTGTCGCCGCGCGGAGTAATAGTGGCCCCGACCTCAAGGTCTATAGCCTCACACGAATTGGCGAGCGTGTCCTCGAAATATTTTTAACCCGCAACATCCAGATATTTTATAAACCCAACGTTCGTAAACTTACCCAGTGAAAGGAGTAGGTGTGCAAAACTCTCAACAAGTCGGCAGGATTCAAAAAGGCTGGGAGATCACTAAGAGTTCTTGGCTTGTTCTCAAGCTCGATAAAGAACTAATGGGGCTGCCGGCGTTAAGCCTGCTAGTTAGTTTTGTAGCGCTTTTGGCCTTTGCCGCCGCAGCCTTTACCTATTTTATTTATCAGAGCACTGGCGGAATTAACCCGGTCGGACACACCTTCACTTTTGCGACCGACAAAGTGCCTACTTGGATATCCGGCATCTTTTTGATCTCGATCTACTTCGTAATGACCCTCATTACCAACCTCTTTGGCGCCGCCGTTATCTACGGAGCCACCGAGCGCTTTAACGGCGGCGACCCGACCGTCAGCAGTAGCATGAATGGCGCTATGCGCAAGCTCCGCCCCCTGGCGCTGTTTAGCCTCATGATGTCGACCATCGGCTTGCTATTCCAAGCGCTCGAAGACCGAGTACCGTTTGCCGGCCAAATCGCCGTTTGGTTGATGAATGCTGCCTGGTCGGTTGCCAACGTCTTTGCCGTCCCGGTAATTGTGCTCAGTGATCGCCAAGTTGGCCCGCTCGAAGCCACCAAAGAATCCGTCAAAATTATCCGCCAAGTCTGGGGCGAGAGCGTAGTGGCCGACATTGGTATTTCGGTTATAGCGGTTCTTAGCATGGGCGCATACTTGTTTGCCTCGGGTGCCGTTTTCTTTGGGTTGTCCTTCTTTACCCAAGACCCGGCTGTATTGATCGCCACCACCGTAGCCGCCTTCTTTGGCCTCATAGTGCTGGCGACGATCTTTACTACCCTCGCCAGCATCGCCAAGGCGGCCCTCTACCACTACGCCACCACCGGCAAAACTCCGGAAACTTTCAACCAGGAACTCCTGCAGGCTTCCATGACCCGCAAAAAGGCGCGCAAAGTTTTCGCAGCCTAGGGTATACTTAGAGCCATGAAAAAGTACGATCCTAAGACTATCGAACCCAAATGGCAGCAAACTTGGGCCGACACTAAGCTTTACGCTGCCATTACGGGCGATACCACCCGCGCCAAGTACTATATGCTCACCGAATTCCCGTACCCATCCGGCGCTGGTCTGCACGCCGGCCACACCCGCGAGTACACTCTTGGCGACGTCATGGCTCGCCATAAACGCATGCAGGGCTACAATGTGCTCTACCCTATGGGCTACGATGCTTTTGGTTTGCCGACGGAAAACTTTGCTATCAAGCACAAAATCCGCCCGCAAGACGCCACCGCCCAAAATGTGGCCGTCTTTCGCCAGCAATTCGACTCTCTAGGGCTATCCATAGATTGGGACCGCGAGGTCAACACTACCCACCCCGATTACTACCGCTGGACCCAGTGGCTGTTCCTCAAGTTCTTCGAGGAGGGGCTGGCTTACCAGGCCGAAATGCCCATCAACTGGTGTCCGTTCGAAAAGACCGGCCTGTCCAACGAAGAGGTTGTAGACGGCAAACACGAACGTTGTGGCACGCCGGTCGAAAAGAAGCTCATCAAACAATGGATGCTCAAAATCACCGCCTACGCCGACCGCCTCATTGAGGGCCTAAAAACCGTCGATTATCCCAGTCGCATCGCCGATCAGCAGGTGAACTGGATCGGCCGCTCCGAAGGCGCCGAGATTGATTTTGCGGTCGGGGACCACAAGGTCACGGTCTACACCACCCGCCCCGACACCCTTGCCGGCGCCACCTTCCTGGTATTGGCGCCCGAGCACCCCGTAGTCGACCAGATCACAACCGACGACCAACGCCAAGAGGTCGAAGCTTACGTCAAACAGGCCCAAGGTGAATCTGAGATCGACCGCCAAAACACCGATCGCACCAAAACGGGCGTTTTTACTGGCGCTTACTCCACGAATCCCATTACCGGGGCCAAAGTTCCTGTCTGGATCGCCGACTATGTGCTGGCTAGCTATGGCACCGGCGCCATTATGGCCGTCCCGGCTCACGACGAGCGCGATTTTGCCTTCGCGGCCGCCTTTGATTTGCCCACTAGTGCGGTTATGGCCGCACCTCGTACCAAGACTGCGCTACTGCTTCACGGCCTAGAGGGCCACAATCAAAAGGCATGGTATCCGTGGCTCAAGGCCCAGCTAGAGAGCTTCGGTTATAACGTTATTGCACCCAACATGCCCAATGCCGAGTTCCCAACCCTAGAAGAGTGGCTGGCGGCTCTCGAGCCCTTGGCCAACCAGCTTGGCCCCGATTCGGTAATAATCGCCCACAGTCTAGGCGCGCCCACTGCCGCGCAATTTATCCTCAAACACCAGCTCAAAATTAAGCATCTGCTGCTTGTGGCGCCCACGTTCCCGGACATGCCCTGGGGTGCTTATCCCAAGGAATATTTCAGCACTAATGGCCAGAATGTCCACGATATCACCATGGTCCCTGTTGATTGGAGCAAGCTGGCTAGTGCGGCCGGTAGAATCACCGTTTTCGCCTCGCAAAACGACCCATACATACCATACGACTTGCTTAAACAGCACGTCGCGGCCAACCTTCCGAAGGCCCAGTTTACGACTTTTCCCGCGATGCAGCATTTCAGCGAAGGTGGGAATATAAATACTTTGCCTGCTGCCATCCCGGTTCTAGTTGATGACTGTTTTACCGGGTATGCGCCGCTGATTAATTCCGGCCAGTTCAACGGGCTCGAGGGCGCCGAGGCCAAGCAGGCGATTATTAAGCATTTAGAAGCTAAGGGTTCCGCCAAAACGGCCGTCAAATACAAGCTGCGCGACTGGATATTCTCCCGCCAGCACTACTGGGGCGAGCCGATTCCGATTGTCCATTGTGAGCATTGTGGCGCGGTGCCGGTGCCCGAAGATCAGCTACCCATCACGCTACCCGATGTTGAGCACTACGAGCCAACCGCCACCGGCGAATCGCCGCTCGCCGCCATCACCGACTGGGTCAACACCACCTGCCCGAAGTGCGACGGCCCTGCTAAGCGCGAAACTGACACCATGCCCAACTGGGCCGGTTCCAGCTGGTATTATTTGCGCTACATGGACGCCGGCAATAACCAGGCCTTCGCGAGCCCGGAGGCCATGAAGTATTGGGGCGAAGTCGATCTGTATCTGGGCGGCATGGAGCACACCACGCTCCACCTGCTCTACTCGCGCTTCTGGCACCAATTCTTCTACGACCAAGGCCTCGTGCCCACCACAGAGCCCTACGCCGCCCGTCGCGGCCAAGGCATCGTGCTAGCTGCCGACGGCCGCAAAATGAGCAAATCCATCGGCAACGTCGTGAACCCCACCGATATTATTGAAAGTTACGGCGCCGATACGCTGCGCCTCTATATTCTGTTCATGGCCCCCTACGACGAAACCACCCCCTGGAGCGAAGAACGCCTCGCCGGAGCCTCGCGGTTTGTGTGGCGGGTTTGGGCGCTCGCCCAAGAGCTCATTGAAGCCCACGCTTTCACTCGCGCCATGAAGCCTGGTCCCGGCGATGCCTTCGAGACCGAAGTTGACCGTGCCACTCACAAAGCCATCAAAAAAGTCCACGACGAGCTCGGCGGTATGCGCTTTAACACCGCCGTCAGTGCCCTCATGGAGTACGTAAACTTCCTCTCGGGTGCCAAAACCAAAACCCGCTTGCTTGAGCCTGCATCGGCCGCCGTGGCCTGGCGCGCCCTCAATACCCTAGTTCAGCTCCTGGCACCCATTACTCCGCACATGTCCGAAGAACTCTGGCAGCAACTCGGCTGGGAGGGGAGTGTTCATGTGGCCGGATGGCCAAAGTATGACCCCGAGCTCATCAAGGACGACGTGGTCGTGATTGTGGTGCAGGTCAACGGCAAGGTCCGGGCCAATTTTGCCATTTCCCCCGACGCTACCGAAGCCGAGCTCACCGAGGCCGCCCTGGCCGACCCCAATGTGGCCAAATACCTCAACGACGGCAAATTAGTCAAAACCATTGTTGTTCCACGCAAGCTTGTTAACTTTGTCGTAAAGTAGCCGCTCATGGCATCCCGCCCCGTTAACGATACCGTCACCACCCATTACGCTATTCTGGGTGTGTCGCGCGGCGCCAGCCTTGCCGACATCAAACGTGCTTACCGCATAAAAGCCAAGGCAGCCCATCCGGACGCCGGAGGCAACGTGGCGGCCATGTCGCGTGTCAACGCGGCCTACAAAATCCTCTGCGATCCCATCGCCCGCCGCGATTATGATGCCGATCAAGCGGCCGCCGTGCCTCACGCGCAGTCCTCGGCATCGCCCACCACCCATCAGCCGCCCCGCCCTCAACCGCAGCGCACCCGCGAGCAGTCGCCATATACCAATATTAGGTCCGATCAGGTCAACCGCGATCGGACCGTCTGGGCCAGGCGGTCGGCCTGGGAAATGCTCAGGTTTACTGCCCCGCTGGCTTTGTGCGGCGCAATTATCCGGTTATTCTCGGCCACCTATTTTACTAGCCCCGCAACTTTGCTGATTGTCGGGCTAATTACTTTTTTGCCGGTTTATTTGTTCACCCTCGGTCTTATCTTTCTCACCGATCCGCCGCTGCGCCTAGTTTTCGCCGATTTGGTTCGCCGCTATCCTACGGCTAAACATGACCGCAAGAGCGCCTTAATTATTGTGCTGGCCTTCTTTCCGTTGGCAGCTATCTGGGCATTATGGCGATAATTATTCCAGCCATCAGTCTTTTCCAATTGAATAATAAGCATGAACAGCACACGCCGTAGCGATTAATTATTGTTACTGTTCATTGCTCCACGGCAGTACTTTGCCCCATATCGGCAGCTTGTCTTTAGCCTGCTCCATGAGTACAGCGAACTC
>JBBRSS010000035.1:0-13978 GCA_038245115.1 Candidatus Saccharimonadia bacterium | reverse complement strand
TTGATGTGTGTAAGCTGACGGTGGGACATTTCTGCCTCCTTAGTAAGGTTATTGATTGTGTAGACAACAACCAGTGTACCGAACCGGGGCAGGATGTTCCTTTTTTAGTGGTTATGGTGCGTTTCGGAGTGGAATCCAGCAAGTGCGACTTGAAGCGATATGGAGCTTATGGTTATAATATGCTTATGATTCATGTGATGGATGGAGTGCGGCCAACTATGCGCCGCCAGCAGACGATAGTACCGCCTCAGCCGAAACCGGCCGCGGTGGTATTGCCGCCTCGCCCAAGAGCCTTCACGGTGGGCATGGACGGAATTCGCCGGCCGGTAATGCCAACCCCGCGCGAGACAATCGTCAACATGCAGGCAGCTGCGGTAGAAGCGACTCCGGTATGGCAAATGCCATCGTTGCGCCTACCCCAAATTGAGTGGAAACGGCCGGCGATCGCCTTTGGGCTGGTAGCGACCGCCCTGGTAGCATCGACAGCAATGGTGAGTGTGCTGGCAACGCCAACTACGTCAACGGCTAGGGCCTCAGAGCGACCCGCATCGGCGCAGACCCCTGCAGCGACGCCGGTGGTCGCGGCAGCGGCAGTAGCCCCTACGCCACAAAAAACCGGCCTGCAGCAGTTATTAGATACTTTTGCAGCGGCGAATTCGGATAAATTCGGAATAGTAATAAAAGACATGACCACCGGTGAAACAGCTAGCGTGAATCCGGACCGGCAAATTACGAGCGCCAGCCTATATAAGCTGTTTGTAGCTCAGCGCATATATCAACAGATAGATTTGGGGCAACTAACCTATGGCAAGGCAGCGGGCGGGGGCACTGGTCGCAACATAGATGGATGCCTGACGGTGATGATTAATGTCTCAGACAACGCCTGCGGGCGGGCCCTGGGAACGATACTCGGATGGGGCTCACAGGACCAGGCGCTGGCGATTGAGGGATACAAGCAAACAAGCCTGGCGGACCCGCAAAGGACATCAGCCGGGGATGTGGCTACGCTCATGACCAGGCTGTACAACGGAACTTTGGTGTCGGCCAGCTCCAGCGAAAAGTTTTTGGGCCTACTCAAAGACCAACGGGTAAATAATCGGCTGCCCGTCGGCCTGCCGGCTGGGACAGTAATTGCGCACAAAACCGGTGACCTCGACGGCGTAGTGCACGACGCGGGTATCGTATACGGACCCAAGACTAATTATCTGGTAGTTGTCACAAGCGGGCCGTGGAACTCCCCCGGCAATGCGCCAGCCAAGTTTGCCGACCTATCTAGTCAACTGTGGAATCATTTCGAAAATTAGCCTGAGCTAGGCACAGATAAGCTACAGGCGTTTTTGAAGCAACCGATAGATGTAGAGAGAATGCTCGCGCTCGAGATGGAGGGTGCGCCGGCCATACTGAGTTAATCGGTAGCGCTGGGGGCGGGTGTTCGCAACCGCTTCGATGAATTTTGCCTCAACCAGGCGCGGTAGTTCACGGTACACAGCGCGGCTCTGGATAGTTATGGCACCTCGGACGTCCGCTATCATCTGTTGCTCAATTGCGTAAGCGTGGGCTTCGCCGGCAGAGATGGCAGTGAGGAGGCTTAGAGGAAATGGCTTGATTGGCATAATAGTTTACTTGGTTATATCTCCGAGATACGCACATTGCACAGTATACCGCCAAACTGACACTTTGCGAGCGTGTTTTGTGTCATTTTGGCGGTACTGGTTGCTATGGCGGTCGACCGAAGTAAATATTCCAGAAGCGAGTAGAGCGGTCACTTTAATATAAACTTAACGCGGGAGCTATTACTTGAGCAAATCGGGGCGGAATTCGGCAGTTTTGGCGTGGGCTTGGGCGCGGCGCCATTTGGCGATTTCGGCGTGATGGCCGTTTTGGAGCACTTCGGGCACGGCTTCGCCTCGAAATTCTTGGGGACGGGTGTAATGAGGGTACTCAAGCAGGTCGGGTTCGCTAAACGACTCGTCGGCGGCACTGGACTCTCCGCCCAAGACACCGGGGATGAGCCGCACAACGCTATCTGCGATTACCATCGCGGGCAGTTCGCCGCCGGTGAGCACATAGTCGCCGATGGAAACCTGATCGTCCACATAGCTCAAGATGCGTTCGTCGAAACCTTCATAGTGTCCGGCGAGCAAAATGAGGCCGGGCAGGTGTGATAGCTCAGCCGCCATGGCCTGATTGTAGCTGTGCCCGCTAGGCGTGAGTGCGATCACGCGCGCGCCGGGATTGGCGGCCTTGGCGGCCTCAATGGCGGCAACGACCGGCTCGGGCTTGAGCACCATGCCATCGCCGCCACCATACGGGGTATCGTCGACGGTATGGCGCGTTCCCAAGCCAAAATCGCGCAGATTAACGAGGTTAATCTGCACCAATCCCCTATCTTGAGCCTTCCAGATCATGCTCATGTCGAAAGGACCCTTGAACATATCCGGAAACAGCGTAATAATGTCGATTTTCATAAGCGGAAGTTTTCTAGAGATCTAGATCGTCGAGGTCGGCAAACTCGCGCTTGGTGCGAGCGACCATTTCGGACTCGGCATCGACCTGGGGAGCCGCAGGGGCATCTGGAGCGAGCTCGGCAGGAGCTTCGGGGGCAGGTGTAGCACTGGCCGCACGATCGTCCTGGTAGTCACTCCCTTCGGGCTCAATAATCTTGAGGTTAACGCGGGCGTCATTGCGCGAGCCTAAGACTCGAAGCAGCGTTCGAATGCTCTTGGCGGTAGCTCCGGCCTTGCCGATAACTTTGCCCATATCCTCAGGATTGACCGACAATTCGAGCAAAACGCCCATATCGTCGACCGATCGGTTGACACTCACGTCGTCGGGATGACTTACGAGCGCTCTTACTACGTATTCTACGAATTCTTTATCCATGTCAGGCATTGCACCACTCCTATCAGTATTATGGATGATGGAAATATCATACCATTTTTTACAGAGCAAGGACCCCTATAGCGGGGTTACTTGTCGGCGTCGGTGTTTTCGGCGGGTTCAGAGGCTTCGGGAGCTTCTTCTACGGCGTCAGCTTCGGCTTCGGCCGGCGTAACTTCGGTGTCGGCGGTTGGGGTAGCTTCGGCAGCGGCTTCTTCGGCGGCAGCTTCGGTAGGCTTGGGAGCCTTAGTCTTGAGCTTAACCCAGGTGGGCAATTCAACTTTTTCGCGGATCAAAAGCTTAACAACGGTGTTTGACGGCTGGGCGCCATTGCCGAGGTGCTTGGCAATCTCGTCGCGCTTGATCACGATTTCTTTGGTGTGAGGATTGTAGTGTCCGAGGACAGCCACAAACTTACCCGTGGCGGCGCGAGCGGATTCGGCAGCAACAATGCGGTAGGTGGGGTATTTGGTTCGGCCGGTGCGGGCTAGGCGAATTACTAACAAAAAGGTAGTTCCTAATAAATTCGATACAACGAAGTTGAGTTTACCGATTTTTGGGGGATAAGTCAACAGATACAGATAGTCAAGATTTTACCGAGCGGTGAACTGCATGCGAAATGTCGATAATATTTGCGGTATGAACGCAGGGTCGGGCGGTTCCGCCCAGGGCGCAGTTGGCCCTGGGCGGAACACGCGGATGCCGGGAGGAAGAGTGGTGCGAAGGGACGCTTGGTTACTGCTTCTGCTGCATACGCGCCAGACAAAAACGGTCACCACAGGAGCACTTCTGGACTATCTTGTCGGGCTTCCTCCTGCCCCAAACAGTCCTCTTGCCCTTCACTTTTTGTGTGAAGAGGAAATGAAACTCGATGCTACTGCCCATGATAGCTTCTTCCTAGAGGCTGCTGAAATGTACTCATTATTCCAATTCAGCCGCCTAATTATGGATACAACCAGGAGGCTAGATTGGAACTATAAACTTACTATAACATGAATACTAAGCTTAGTAAATGATTATGCTCAGCGGGCGGCGAGCTGGGTGGCTTGTTCGAGGCGCATGGAGATGAGGTGCGAGATGTGGTGTTCGTTGATGGTGACGCCGAAAAGCACGCGGGCGGCCTTCATGGTTTGACGGTTGTGGGTGATGACGATGAGCTGGGAATACTGCTGAAGCTCGGTGAGAATGCTGGCCAGGCGGCCGGAATTGGCCTCGTCGAGGGCGGCGTCGATTTCATCGAGGACCACAAACGGGCTGGGGTTGACGCGCATAATGGCGGCCACCAGAGCAACGCCGGCCAGCGCGCGCTCGCCGCCAGACAAGGCCGCGATGGTGGTGAGGCGCTTGCCGTTGGGGCTGGCTTTGATGGTAATGCCGTAGGCGCCATCGTCGGCTTCGGCGAGCTCGAGCGAGGCGGTGCCGCCGTCGAACAGTCGACCAAAGTAAATCTTGAATTGCTCGGCTAGGGCCTGGAAGTTTTCCTTGAAGCGCGAGCGAATGAGGGTATCGAGCTCGGTCACGAGGGCGCGGAGATCGGATTCGGCGCTTTCGAGGTCAGCAATTTGGGCGGCGAGGTCGAGTTGGCGGGTGGAGACTTCCTGGTATTCCACTAATTGTTCCTGGTGGATCTGAGTGCGGGCTTCGAGGAGGGTTTCGGCACGAGCCAGCTGATCGGTAAGAATGGCGAGATCTTCATGGGTGCCAAGTGGAGAGATAGAAACAGCCCAGTCAGCGGCCCGGCGAGTGGCGACAGCGAGCTCGGAAGCGGCAGATTGGCGATTATGATGGGCCTGGGTTTGATCGCGGGCGAGGTCGGTAATGGCAGATTTGGTGAGCTCGAGGGCGGTGAGGGTCTTGGAGTGAATAGAAATATCCCCGGGGCCAATACTGACGCTGGCGAGGTGGGCGCGCGAAGCTTCGAGGGTCTTGGTGATATCCTGAAGACTCCGGGAGGCAGCGTGTTCGGCCGCTTGAAGTGATTTTAGCTTAACAGAGGCTAATTCTAACGGTTTTAGCTCGGCCGCAATTTCGTCTCGGCGGAGAGTGAGGCGCGCAACTTCGCTCTGCTGATGAGCGATGTCCATTTCGAGCGAGCGGCCGGTGATGGATACGTTGGTTTGGTGCTCCACGGCGGTTTCGCGGCGTGACATGGCGGCTTCGAGGTGCTTTTGGGCAGTTTTGAGCTCGGCGAGAAGCTCGGCGGCACCACTACGGGTGGCATGGCTAAGCAGACGGCCGGCCTTGTGAACCAGGAGACGCACGCGGCCTTCGTCGTACTGCGGCGTGCCCAGACCGAGCGCCAGAGTTTTGAGAATCTGCAAGGCGTGGTCGAGGTATTGGTCGCGGGAACCATCGTTGATGCCGTTGCGCACAGCTACCAGCGCCGACTGGGCCGCAGCCACCTCGCGGGCGGCCTTATCGACGGCTTTGCCAGCGCGGGCGGCGCCTTCGGCACTGGCGGCGGCCTCGGTGCGGGAATCTTCGAGATGGCCGGCCGAGACGGCAAGGTCTGATTCGGCTCGGATGAGTCGAGCCCGAAGCTCGCTGGCCGTCTGAATGTCGCGGGCGGTAATTGCGATGTCGGCCTGGGCGGCGGCCAGATTAGCGGCGGCCTCGTCGCGGCTGAGCTCGAGAGCGGCCAGACCGCTTTGGAGCTGTTGGCGTTGACCTAGGGCCTGCGCCTCAGCGCGCACTTGGCGGTCACGGGTGCGCTCGAGCGCGTGAAGCCCATGCCGCAAGCGATGCGCCTTGGCGGTCAGCTGAGCCAATTGCTGGGCCGCACCGGCCTCCGCGCGCGTCCAGTGAGCGTGCTGGGCGCTCACCACAGCGGCGCGGAGCTCGGCCACGCGGGAGGCCAGGCGTGTTTGCTCGTCGGCGGCGGCCACGGCGCGGGCCAGGGAGTCCAGGCGTGGCTCCAATTCGGCCGAAATATCGCGCAAACGCGTGAGATTGACGGCCGTGGCGGTGAGCTTGCGCATGGCAGCCTCACGCCCGAGCTCGGGCCCGCGAATGCCGGCCGCCTCTTCGAACAGCAATTTGCGCTCGGCCGGAGAGCTCATCAAAATCGAATCTATCATTCCTTGGCCAATTACGGCATAACTACTCGCCCCCACCCCGGCCCCGGCCAACAATGCCTGAATATCACTCAGCCGGGCGCTCCGGCCCGCCAGCCGATAATCCGTTTCGCCGCTGCGATACATCCGCCGCGATATTTCCACCTCGGTCAGATCGAGCGCAAAGGAGCCGTCCTCGTTGTCGAACAATAATATTACTTCGGCGAAACTGGCCTTGGCGCGCTTATCGGTGCCGGCAAACACCACCTCGTCGCGATCGCCCAACCGCAACCGCGCCTTGCCCTGCTCCCCCATCGCCCAGCGGATAGCATCGGCAATATTACTCTTGCCCGATCCGTTGGGGCCAACCACGCCGGTAATACCGTGCTCGAGATCGATCACGGTTTTATTAGCGAATGACTTGAAACCGGTAATTGTTACGCGCCGAAGAAACACTCTGGGATAAGCTCCTCACACCATTAGCATTATTGTATCAGGTGCTGGCGATGGGGATAAATCCAGATAGCCAAACATGACTTGCGCCACTCCCGGACTTACGGAAGTGGCGCATGTGTCTGCCCGTCTGCATTTTGTGGATGCGGATAGGAAGGTTGAGACCGCGGCGTTATGAGGCCTAGGCCGATTGGTCCTGAGCGAGAGCGTCAAACAAAATGTCCACTTGCTCCCCAACGATCTCCCAGTAATCCCGCTCCAGCGGGAAACAATGCTTCGCACCCGGGACTATTATGGTCTTGCCCGGAAAACGGGAGAGGTCGGTAGGTGGCGGAGTGGCGCTGTCTTTTTCCCCCCACATATACGTCATGGGGATGATGGCTTGGCCCACAACCGGGTCAAGATCCGGAGTGCCCCAGAGCACCTTGATGAGATTATGCACCCGCATACGATCGCGCGCGGTTTTCCTGACCGCCCGTCCAAACTTTGAACCGTTACCGGCTCTCAAAGCCTCAATCAAGGCGATGGCGGTAGTGGACGTAGCGTTGGTTCCGACGCTAAGCAGGCGGCGGGCTAGGTCTAATCTTCCCGAGAGTGGCTCGGTAGGCATTGACATGCATAACCCAGCCCCGATTTGATCCGGATAGAGATCCGCGACGGCCGGTAATACGAGTGCACCGAGTGAATGGCCAATGACCAGGTCACGGGAGAGTCCGATTGCCTCACACCATTGTCCGAGACTTTCAACGTAGTCCGTGAAAGT
Organism: Candidatus Saccharimonadia bacterium; assembly: GCA_038245115.1. GTDB lineage: Bacteria > Patescibacteriota > Saccharimonadia > UBA4664 > UBA4664 > UBA5169. Next base: position 6,829 of record JBBRSS010000035.1, on the reverse strand, counting down.
ATCGACGTCATCACTGTTGCCATGGCACGGCATTCGCGAAGCAAAAACCGTGATGCCACGCGTGACAGCAAGGTAACGACCCAGCCCCTCGCCCATAACCTCTGGCGAGGCACCGAACCCGTGCCACAAACCAAGGTGGCGGGGTTGCCCAGGGTTGAGGCAGAGCGTATCAACGACGGAACCTCTTTTGAGCTCGACTGGGTACCGGTACATCTCCATGACTATCTCCCAACTGTGAGGGAACCGGCACCGCCGATTCATAATCGGCAGGATGCTTGAGGGATATTATGGCAGATTTGTCAATATTGTTCAATAATATTGACCATCTTTTGGATAATTCGTCAAAACTTAATTTTTGAATGAGCAAACAGCATTTTGGTATAGTTGGGTACATGATAAAAGCATTCTTGTTCGACTACGACGGGGTAATGACTTCAGGGAGTAACGGTAGAGAGCTGTCGGCACGCTTGGGGAAACGTCTCGGAATTGATACCGAAGATGCCTCCGCGTTGTTGGAGGGCGTCTGGAGTCAATTTATCAAGGGCAAATTGACCGAGGCTCAGCTCTGGCAACACATCGAGTCCGAGTATGGCCGATCTATCGACAAAAGCCTACGCGACGTTTGGAGCAACTGGGATCAGCACATGCAACCCCTGCCGCAAATGTTGGCACTGGTGAACCGGCTCAAGAATTCTGGATACCCCATTGGGCTACTTTCGAATGTCATCCCCAATTCCGCCGAGGATGTCCGCCGCCATGGCGGTTACGATGCCTTTGATTTTCTGGTACTATCCTACGAAGTCGGTTATGCGAAGCCAGAAACTGAAATCTATAAGCTCGCCCTGGATAAATTTCCCGGAATCAACCCAAACGAAGTCGTGTTCATAGACGATCAAGATAGGCTTTTGATACCCGCGCGCGAGCTCGGGATAAAGACTGTGCTGGCAAAGTATCCAGATCAAATCGCAGATGACATTGATCGGGCAGTCAGCTGAGCGATAAAGGAATAATTAAGCCCAAACATGGCTAGCGCCGCATCCCTCGCGAGATGCGGCGCTATAGCCTGGCCTATAAGGCTCATACTCCCTACAGACGGGCTGGGGATGCCGACTAGGCCGGCACAGGAACTAGGGAACGAGGCTGGTGTGCAACATCCCGTACTCCGGCGATGAGAGCGACAACCACACTGAGGGCAACAGGGTGAGTCATCAGCCCTAGATGGTCGATGCCGGGGGCAAAGATGCGCTTCACCGCCTTGTCGCTACCACGAAGATGGCAGACGCCCCAATTCGGGTAGTTGCTCAACAGAACCGTGGGGGCGCCCGGGACCAAGGAATTTGGCCACGGTATCACAGTGTCGTTTTCGGCTACAACCGAGACGACACGGTGGGCGTAGCTCGCGGAGTTGGCCCTGATATTGACCAGGAACGGGCTGTCCGGAGACAAGTTCTTGAGCATTGGGAGCGCCCGATAGATCGATTCCCGGACAACCGGCGGCCACAGCATGGTCGAAAGATTGACCCAGGCGGTGGCCAGCCGCATGTACTCCAGGCCCTGCACCGGACCGCCCACCAGGACTGCGTGGTCACCGGTGTGAACCGTAAGGTATTTGAGGGCCAGAGGTACTGCTAGCGAGTGAACCACCAAAATGGCCGGCAACTCGTTTGCTGCAGGCGTTCCGGGCTCGCGTCCAAGGTGGCGGTCAACGTCAGCGGCGAATGCCTCGTACGTCTGATTGATTCCGCCGATTCCGCCGGAGCGCAGCGAAATGGCGGGACCGGCGCCACAAGCCCCAGCCATTGCGGCGTAGATGGGCCGCCCAACGAGAGCTCCGAGAGGCCCGGTCGTACCTTGAATGACCACTACTGGCATTGCACACATGGTGTTCTCCCACTTGTCAGGGAACCGGCACGTGCCGATCCTACATCGGGTACTTGCTGCGCGACATTATGGCAGATTTGTTATAAGAAATCAAGGCCCGTAGCCAGATGAATGCCAGTCTTGAAAGTCAGCCTAAGCGGCAGTTTTGGCCGAAACAAGTTTCTCGAGCGCGGCGGCGGCGGCTTCTTGCTGGCCGGCCTGCTTGGAGGAGCCGGAGCCCTGGCCGTAGAGAGTGTCGCCCACATAGACGCCGATGGTGAAGATTTTGTCGTGGTCGGGGCCGGCTTCGTCCATTACGCGGTAGCTTGGCGTTAAACCGAAACGCTCTTGAGCAACTTCCTGGAATTTGCTCTTGGGATCCATCCAGGTGCCGGTCTCGAGAATTTCCGGGAGGCGCGAAATGATGTGGTCGGTGATGAATTTTTTGGCCATGTCGTAGCCCTGGTCCAGATAGGTGGCGCCAATAATGGCCTCGACAGCATTGGCAGAGATGAGCGCGTGCGAGCGGGCATTACCCTTGGCCTCACCGCGGCTGAGTTTGAAATATTCCGAGATCTTGAGAGTTTCGGCCACAGTCGCCAGAGATTCGGTTTTCACGAGGGCAGAGCGCCAGTTGGTGAGGTCACCCTCAGGGTTGGGGTAGGTGCGATAGAGGAAATCGGTGACAACCAGCTCGAGAACGGCATCGCCGAGAAATTCGATGCGTTCGTTGTGTTCGAGGCCCAGCTTGGGGTGTTCATTGAGATAGGAGCGGTGGATAAACGCGCGCTCGAGCAATGAAATGTCGTTGAAATGAATACCTAGTCGGTCCTGAAATTCTTGCAACGGGTTCATACTGTGGCCGCCTGGATTTTGTCGAGGCCGAGGCGGAAAAGCCGCTCAGTGTCGCGGTATTCGATGAGCCCCAGAGCCTCATCGGAGCCAAACCATTTGGCGTCAACGATGCCCTCGGAATCTTCGGCTACCACGGCGTCGGTGTCGCCAATGGCTTCCATTAAGTAAACATGCGTAGTCATAAATATTAGTTTCCCTTCTTTGCGATAGAAAAAGTGCAGTTTATCGAGCTTTTCGCCCATACGAAACTCAGTGAGGCCGGTTTCTTCGGCGACTTCACGCAGGGCGGTCTGCTCCAGGCTCTCGCCCTCCTCCACGTGCCCCTTGGGGATGGTCCAGCGGCCGAGGCGATCCTGAATCATGAGGATCTCAAAATTTTCACCAACACGACGCCACACTACGCCACCGGCGGTGTATTCGCGGACGGCTTTGGGGTTGCGGTTGGTTTTGGGTTTAGCCGACCGGTTTGGTCGACGGGTCTTCTTCTGGTTCATAAAATTCACTGTTTCGGTAAATGGTGCCGAGGACACCATTGATAAATTTGCTGGAGTTTTCGCCACCAAAGGTTTTGGCAAGCTCAACGGCTTCATTAATAGCCACCTTGGGCGGCACGTCCCGCTTGATCATCAGCTCGTAGACACCGATGCGCAGTACGACTTTGTCGATCTTGGCGATCTGATCGACCGGCCATTCCGGAGCGGCCGGGCCGATGATGGCATCAATGGCTGTCTGGCTATCCGATACGCCTCCCACGAGATCCTCAACGAAGTTGGTGTCGTCGATACTGGAGCGAAACTCATCGAGATTACGCTGCAATATCGGCGAGAGATCACGTTCGGTCTCGTCGCCAGACCGAAAATCGTGCTCATAGAGCGTCTGCATGGCGACAATTCGGCCGAGATGACGGTTGGAAGCCATAGCTAGTTTGCCTAGACTTTCTTAGTTGTTTTGAGCAGTCCGAGCTCGGCAGCCTTCTTGAGGCGACGAGGGACGAGGGCTCCGGTGGAGGTGCTCACGAGCTGAATGGGGCTGAGTGCCAGGTGCGATCGACGCTGACCTTGAGCAGTCCTGGTAGTACGTTTCTTAGGTACGGCCACGATGGGTTCCTTTCGTTATGTGCGCCTTGTCTGCAAGACGCACACCAATATTGTCTTCTTTAGTATACCTGCCTTGCGCCTCTTTGATACCCGGACAATCCAGGCGGCAAAGAATTTTGATGGGCAGACCCAAGATAATCTCCTGCTCAACGAGGGGGGCGATGTCTATGACATCATCCTCGAACTGCATTTGTTCGTCTACGGGCTCCTCAGCGTATTCCTGCTTGAGGGTAAACTCAACTAGGCGGCTAAAAGTGCTTAAACAACGGTGACATTCGAGCTGGATTTCGGCAGCCAAGTGCCCGCGAACGAGCAAGCTATTATCGAGCCGAGAGATCGAAATCTCCCCCTCTATATCTCGGGTCAGTTTGACAGCTTCGAGATCCGGGCGTTCGCTCGTGATCTTGTAGGTCCGACTGTACCCGACCGATTCAACTAGTATGTCGCGTACATTGATGTGCATAGCACTCTTGAGGGAGATTATATCTTATTTGAGGCGGTTTGACAATCCTAACGACTAGCTTCGGCTTTTTTCAAGCGAATATCGAGCTGCTCGACTGCAGTATCGACATTATCGAAACGGCGGTCGCTCGAGGCAATGTGACGGTTTAGATTGTCGTACGGACAGCTTGAGTTCATACACTCGATATTGATGATTTCAAGCATTTCCCAGCTTAGATAAGGCATCGATATAGGCCTTCACGGAGGCCACGATAATATCCGTGTCGGCGCCGAAGCCATAGTAGAGGTGGCCATCGTGAGCCAGCTGCACATGAACTCTGCCGGTATCATCGGTGCCGTGGGTTATGGCTTGCACTAGGTACTCTTCTAGTATTACCGGCTGTTTAATGATGTCATTTACGGCTTTAAATGCGGCATCGACGGGGCCGTTACCGATGGCGGTAGCCTGGTGCTCGACGCTGTTTATTGCCAGCTTGACGGTGGCAGTTGGGGTTAGAGGCGTACCCGCATGGACATCGATGACAACTATTTTGATGCCTGCGGCGGTAACCTGATCACCCATGAGTTGGCGTAAATCGTCATCGGTGATTTGTTTTTTGCGGTCGGCGACCAGCAGAAACGCCTGGTAGACGGTGCTGAGTTCGGCAGGCGCGGGAGCATAGCCAAGTCGCTCAAGATGGTGCTTGAGGGCGGAGCGGCCGCTGCGAGCGCTGAGGTCGAGGGAATTATCTTTGAGGCCGATATCGGCGGGCTGCATTATTTCGTAGGTGAGGCGGTTTTTGAGCAAGCCGTTTTGGTGGATCCCGGATGAGTGAGCGAAGGCGTTGCGGCCGACGATGGCCTTATTGGCCTGCACCGGCATGCGCATTAGCCGCGATACGAGGCGGCTGGTGGGGTAAATTTTCGTGGTATCGAGGTTGGTGTGGGCGCCAAGGTCTTGGCGGGTTTTGAGAATCATGGCAATTTCTTCGAGCGAAGTGTTGCCGGCGCGTTCACCGATTCCGTTGATGGTGACCTGTGCCTGACGGGCGCCATTTTGAATGGCGGCGACGGTGTTGGCGGTGGCCATGCCGAGGTCGTTATGACAGTGCACGGAGATAACGGCCCGGTCGATATTACTAACGTGCTCTTTGAGATAGCGGATCTTGGCACCAAATTCGTCCGGGGTGCAGTAGCCGGTGGTATCAGGAATATTGACGATACTGGCGCCGGCCGTGATGACGGCCTCGATCATCTGGGCCAGATAGGCGTTGTCGGCGCGGCCAGCGTCTTCGGCGTAGAACTCGACTTCCTCGACGAATTTGCGGGCATATTTGACGGCCGCAACACCGCGAGCAAGTATTTCTTCACGAGTGGAATTGAATTTATGTTCAATGTGGATATCGGAGGCGCCGATGCCGGTGTGAATACGTTTGCGTTTGGCGAACTTGAGCGCCTCCACAGCGGCGTCGATATCGCCGGTAACGGCGCGGGTGAGGGCGCAGATCACAGGAGTGGTTACCGCCTTAGAAACCTCGACTACGCTCTGAAAATCGCCGGGGCTCGAGATGGGAAAACCGGCTTCGATCACGTCCACCCCAAGCTCTTGCAGCTGACGGGCAATCTCAATTTTTTCAACGGTGTTGAGCTGACAACCGGGGGCTTGCTCGCCGTCTCGAAGGGTGGTGTCGAAGATCATTATTTGGTCGCTCATGATGTGTCCTTATGGTGTTAATAAATAAAAACTCCCGCTCATTTTGGGGGCGGGAGGTAGATTGGCTGATCGATGCTAGCTCAAGCTCAAACTTTCCCGTCCGGAGTGGTCAGGGGCAACAGCAGGGCCAGCAGGTTAGTTTGGATTTTGACATTCATAGCTTGTGGGCAATGTTAACAAAAGCTGGGGTTTAAGGTCAAGCCGGAGTTGTTATGGCAAGGGAAACGCCCCTTGGCGGGGCCAAGGGGCGTTTGTCCGTATGAGCGCTCAGACAGAGGCTACTGGCACCGAGTACTTCGCACTAGGTGCTTCTATCCACCGCGTGATCATTCAGCTCCCGCTTGTAGGCGTCACAGAAGTCGAGACCGACCGCCGTCAGGGTATACGTGGGACCGCCGAGATCATGCCCCCGAACTCGAGTGGTGGCAGAATGCTCTTCGCGTTCGACAAGCTTCAGCTCGCAGAGACGATCGAGGATCCGTTGCCACTGCCTCTTCTCTAGCCCAGGGTTGAGACCGGTAACGCTGTTCCGGTTAAGTATATTGAGAAAGAGACGCTTCAGAGGAAAGGAGCCAAACTTTACGAGCAACAAAGCAGCGGCTTGGTGGCGCGAGAGTTGATAATTCCCAATCTTGCGCATTTCGGCCATAATTGCCTCCGGTCTCGATAGAAATTGTACGAACCGATCCAGTATACACCTTATAAATTGTGAGTCCAGATGGAGCCTTGTCCAATACAAGATTGGCATGAACGTAGGTCCGCTTTCCAACGCAAGATGAGCATGAACTCAAAAGCGTGCGCCGTAGCATGGAGGTATGACTATCACCATGAGCGACACACGCACCTACACCATATCAGAATT
>JBBRSS010000034.1:0-15033 GCA_038245115.1 Candidatus Saccharimonadia bacterium | reverse complement strand
TGAGCTTGGGGGTAGGTGTGGGTGTCGGTGTGGGGGTGAGCTTGGGGGTAGGTGTGGGTGTCGGTGTGGGGGTGAGCTTGGGGGTAGGTGTGGGCGTCGGGGTCGGCTTTGGCGTGGGCTTTGGTGTCGGCTTCGGTGTGGGCAGCGGCGGGATGGTTCGAGAAACTATGTTGCCGCAATGGAATATGATGCCGAAATAACTACCATCAGAGGCACGGTTGCCTTGGAAGACTTCATATTTTGAGCCGGTGGCAACGTTTGAGCCGGTGTCCCAGACACTGAGCGACCGCATCCAATAAGTGTGAGTGCCGACGTTGATTTCGGTGTCGCTGGCGCCGTGCTGGAGGCGGCCGATGGATTTGAGGGTTTTATCTTTGGAACTGAGATAACCTTGGGCAGATTTTTGAATATCGGCGCGGGTGATCCCGAAGCGAGTGTAGAGTGCCTGTAGCTCAGAGCTGGCGTCGTAGCGGTTGAGCAAGTCGGCTTTGGAGACGATCCCTCCCTGGATAATATCGTTGGGCGAGGCAGCATTGGCGGCCGTGGGAGGAGCGGCGATGACGGCAAATTGCAGGCCGACGAGCAAAACGGCGGCGATGGCTGAGAAGGTGCGGGTAATGCGTTCTTGCTTGAGGCGCCGGGAATAGAACATTAACTGGCTGACGGCGCTAGGTGATAAGGACAGTTGAGATACGATACGTTTAAACATTAGCGTAATCATACTCCCTATATATGTATTAGGCTAGGACTTGCTTGGAGTTACCATGGTAAAGTAGAGTACAGAGGTTGCTCCAGATAGACTGGAGCGTTATAATAGTTATATTGCAGAGCCAAAAGCTCCATTTTTAGTTGAGTTAAGCATAGGTGGTTATACTCGGACATGGCAGACAAAACACAGTATGGTGCAGATCAGATTCAAGTTCTTGAAGGGTTGGATCCGGTCCGCAAACGTCCGGGGATGTACATTGGTGGAACTGGGGTCGAAGGACTCCATCACTTGGTGTGGGAAATTGTAAACAACTCGATTGATGAGGTAATGGCTGGCCGTGCGACCACAGTAGACGTGACTCTGCTTGAGAATGGCGGCGTGCGGGTGACCGACGACGGAGCCGGCATCCCAGTGGATAAGCACAAGACGGGCTCACAAATTGGCAAGAGCGCGCTCGAGACAGTACTGACGGTACTGCACGCCGGCGGTAAATTTGGCGGTGGCGGGTATAAGGTGAGTGGTGGGTTGCACGGGGTGGGTGTGAGTGTGGTAAACGCACTGTCGACTACACTCGTGGCCGAGGTGCGCCGTGACGGTAAATTGTACAAGCAAGAGTATAAGGATGGCGTGCCTCAAACCGAAGTGAAGGTGGTGGGCAAGTATGATACTGGCGGTACCGGGACTACCATTACTTTTTGGCCCGATTCTAGTATTTTTGAGACTATCGAATTTAGTTATGACGATATTTTGGAATATTTGCGCCGACAGGCGTACTTGACTAAAGGAGTACACGCATTTTTGTCCGACGAGAAGACGGGCAAGCGGTTCGGGTTCTACTTTGAGGGCGGAATTCGCAGTTATGTTCAGCATATGAATATGGGGAAGGCCGCGATTCACGAGCCGCCATTTTATGCACAGAAGACCATTAAAGATACTGAGGTGGAGATTGCGTTGCAGTACAACGATTCCTACACCGAGACCACTAAGTTTTTTGCGAATAACATTCCCAACCCGGAAGGCGGCACGCACTCCGAAGGTTTCCGTCGGGCTCTTACTCGCAGTATTAATGATTATGCGCGCAAGAATGGGCTGTTGAAGGAAAATGAGGAGAATTTGACCGGCGAAGATACTCGCGAGGGGATAACGGTGGTGATTTCGGTGCGACTACCAGACCCGCAGTTTGAAGGCCAGACCAAGTCGAAGCTGGGAAACCCGGAAATTCGCGGGTATGTGGAGCAGGTTTTCTCGGAAATGTTCAATTATTATCTCGACGAGAATCCCAACGAGGCCAAGAAGATTATCGGCAAAGCGACTTTGTCGGCGCGAGCTCGCATGGCGGCGCGAGCGGCGCGCGATACGGTTATTCGTAAGGGCGCGCTGGATGGGTTGACTTTGCCTGGCAAATTAGCTGACTGCCGCACTAAAGATTCCACTCGCAGTGAGCTTTACATCGTAGAGGGCGACTCGGCCGGCGGCAGCGCCAAGGGTGGCCGTGATAGTGAATTCCAGGCCATTTTACCGCTACGAGGAAAGATTTTGAACGTGGAACGGGCTCGACTGGACCGGATGCTGGCAAACAACGAAATCAAGAATATTATTATTGCGTTGGGTACCGGAATTGCTGAGCAATTTGATGTTAGTAAGTTGCGCTACGGGCGCATTATTATTATGACCGACGCCGATGTGGACGGGGCGCACATTCGCACTCTGCTATTGACGTTTTTCTACCGGCACATGCCCGAAGTCGTGAACGGCGGGCACCTCTATATTGCGCAACCGCCGTTGTACGGACTGCAGGTCGGGCGCAAGAAGTTGTATGCCTACGATGAAGATGAGCGCGAGGCGATTATTGAGCGTTTGATAGAGGCAAAGTTGGGCAAGAAGCCTGGCGATGAGACGGCAACCGATGCGGTGGCGGGGGATGGAAGTATCGTAGCAACTGAGGATGATACTGAGCTGGAAGATACCCCTGAGACAGAGGCTGGCGCGGTGGTCGTTGACGAGGAAGAGGAGACGAGCGCCTCGGACGAAGAGAAACAACGGCTGAAGTCGGCCGGCGTGAGCGGAGTGCAGCGCTACAAGGGATTGGGCGAAATGAACGCTGACCAGCTGTGGGATACGACTATGGACCCCGGCAACCGGGTGTTGCTCAAAGTGGCCGTGGAAGATGCCGAACGCGCTGATGCCATCTTCAACAAGTTGATGGGCGAAGAAGTGCTGCTGCGCAAGAACTTCATTTCTTCGCGAGCCTCCACCTTATCAATTGATGACCTAGACGTATAAGGAACGATATGGACGAACAACCCTTCGAAAATCTAGAAAACCCAGACGAAGAACCCGAAATCATCAAGTCCGACATTGGCACGGTGAAGATTCAAAAGCTCGAGACCGAGATGGAAACGAGCTACTTGGCATACGCCATGTCGGTGATTGTGTCGCGCGCGTTGCCCGATGTGCGTGATGGATTAAAGCCTGTCCACAGGCGAATTTTGTACGTTATGAACAATTTAGGTCTGCGACACACCGCTAAATATCGCAAGAGTGCGGCGGTGGTGGGTGAAGTGATGGGTAATTACCACCCTCACGGCGACAGCGCGATTTATGACTCGATGGTGCGCATGGCTCAGGACTTTTCGATGCGCTATCCGCTGGTGGATGGTCAGGGTAACTTCGGCTCGATGGACGGTGACTCCGCCGCCGCCATGCGTTACACCGAAGCTCGCATGACCGGCATTGCCGAGGAGATGCTGTTCGATATCGAGAAGGAAACCGTTGATTTTGTACCGAACTATGATGGCTCGAAGAAGCAGCCGTCGGTACTGCCGGCAAAGCTGCCGAACCTATTGCTCAATGGCCAGATGGGTATTGCCGTGGGTATGGCGACCAACATTCCGCCACACAACTTGAGCGAGCTGGTGGACGCGATTGTGATGCTGATCGATAAGGAAGACGTAACGCTAGACGACCTGTTGACCTGCGTGAAGGGTCCGGACTTCCCGACGGGAGGAATTATTTTTGGCAATGATTCGATTCGCCAAGCCTACGGGACGGGCAAGGGGAGCGTGGTTGTGCGCGCTAAGGCCGAGATCGTGGAAGACAAGAAGGGTCATGAGTCGATTGTGATCACCGAGATTCCATACGCCGTGAACCGTTCGACCATGGTCGAGAAGATTGCGGAGCTGGTGAAAGATAAGCGGGTGGTGGGCATCAGCGACTTGCGTGATGAGAGTAACCGCCACGGTACCAAAATTGTGATTGAGCTCAAAAAAGATAGTTACCCCAAGAAGGTTTTGAATCAGCTTTATAAGATGACGCCAATGCAGACGGCTTTCCACTTAAATATGCTGGCGTTGGTGGATAATGGCCGGCAGCCGCGCATTTTGAGCTTGGAAATGATGCTGCGGGAATACCTGAAGCACCGTCAGATTGTGGTGCGACGTCGAACTGAGTTTGAACTTCGTAAAGCCAAAGACCGGGCACATGTGCTTGAAGGGCTGAAGATTGCGCTTGATCATATTGACGAAGTTATTAAGACGATTCGGGCGTCGCAGACCACCGATGAAGCACGCTTGAATTTGATGAAGCAGTTTAAGCTCAGCGAGATTCAGGCAAGGGCGATATTGAGCATGCAGCTGCGCACTTTGGCAGGGCTTGAGCGCAAGAAGATCGAGGATGAGCTGGCGGAGCTGATGAAGCTGATTGCGCACCTGGAAGGCATTCTATCGAGCGAGAGCGAAATTTTGCGGGTGATCCGCGAAGAGCTGGAAGAGCTAAAGGCTAAGTACGGCGATGCTCGTCGTACTCAGATTGTGGGCAACGAGCTCGGTAAATTCTCGGAAGAAGAATTGGTGCCCAACGAGCAGGTTATTGTGACGCTCACGACGGGCAATTACATTAAGCGTATCCCGGCCAATACCTACAAGAGTCAGGGCCGCGGCGGCAAGGGCATTATGGGTATGACAACCAAAGAAGAAGACGTGGTGGAGCATTTGGTGCTCACTCAGAACCACGATTATATGCTGTTCTTTACGAATAAGGGTCGGGTTTTCCGCCTGAAGGTTTACGAAATTCCGGCGGCCTCGCGCACGGCCAAGGGCCAGCCGGTAGTGAATCTGCTGCAGCTCGGGCAGGGTGAGAAGGTAACTTCGTTGGTGACGTTTGATTCCAAGGTTGATCAGTTGCATTTGTTTATGACGACTAAGTTCGGAACCGTGAAGAAGACGCCGTTGGCAGATTACGCGAACGTGCGGGCGAACGGGTTGATATCGATTAAGCTGGATACCGGGGATGAGTTGAAGTGGGTGAAGCTCACTAGCGGTAAGGATGAAATTATAATCTCGACGGCGTTGGCTCAAGCGATACGGTTCAAAGAGAGCGAAGTACGTCCGATGGGCCGAGCAACGCGCGGAGTCCGAGGAATTCGTCTACGCACTGGTGACAGTGTGGTCGGTATGGATGTGGTTCGGGCCGGCATGGAAATGCTGGTTGTGATGGAGAACGGCTACGGTAAGCGTACCAAGGTAGACCAGTTTGCAACTCACGCACGTGGCGGAGTGGGCATTAAGGCTGGGGTAGTTACGGCCAAGACCGGCAAGACGGTCGACGTGAGGGCCATTACGGATGCACGTGATGAAGTGGTTGTGGTGAGCACGCAGGGACAGGTTATCCGCATGGCATTGTCCGGGATCTCACTGATTGGCCGTGCTACTCAAGGTGTGCGCGTAATGCGCATAGCTGACGGCGACAAGGTGGCATCGGTGGCTCTAGTGGGGGAGTCTGAGCTTGAAGAGGGTATTGTCCCGACTCCGATTGAAGATTAGTTTCTACGCAAAATTATAAATACAATTTCGTCTTTTCGATGAGGCGTAATTACAGTTGATCGGCCGATATTTAAGCAGGGCCTTTTTGAGTAAGTAGTATTACTCAAAAAGGCCCTGCTTAAAGCATTATTATTGTGTTTATGCTGTTGGTGATGTCTACAAATCGGCTGCAAAGCGTCTCCACCCTTTTTTAGGAATCGGCCTAATGTTGGCGTACGGGCCAGAGGGCTAATGTTAGTTGTGTTCATGTAGTAATGGACAAAATTATTAGCATTTGATTGGTGGGCGGTATGAGTTTGGCAAAGGCATTAGAATTGATGTTTGGCGTGACTTTGAGTACTGGGGCAGTGCTGGTTTTGAGTGGTGGTGCATTTGCCGCTGATGGCGGCGAGGGCACGACACCTCAACTAAACGCGGGTACATTGGCGCAGCAGGGCAGCAGCGATGCGGCAGTTAGTAAGAATGCAAACCTAATCAATGTGTTCGTAGTCGGCGGCAAAGCAGGTACTAATAGCGCGGTTGGTGCGAATGCGGCGGTTGTTGGTAGCGCTGATCAAGCAGTTAGCGCAGGTGCTGCTACTGATGTCGCTACGCCATCCGCTCCGGTGGGGGCCAGTGAGTTGATGGCGCCAACGATAGTTGGCGGAGAAAAGGGAGATATTGGGAGCTTATCCGCGGTGCCGTTAGACACTTCGGCAAATCAGGGCGCGGCAGTTTTAATGGCTGGCGGCATTGGGACCGTCGAGAAGACCGATGCATCGACCGCGATGCCGCTACCGAAAGAGGCAGTGGTCGGTCGCGCGTTCTCTCTGGAAATTGGACCCAAGATTACGACGACGAATTTGCAGTTGAACGATCTGGCGTCGATGATTCCGTCGGCACCCGCGCAGCGACAAAACCCGAGTGTTCCTCCGGAGCCGGTTATCCCCAGTGGGCTATTGAGTAATTTTGCCGCCATGTTGGCCGGAACCGTGGTTCCCTCGGTATTTGCTGTTACTAATTTGGTTATTCCGGCCATGGAGAGCTTGATTTCTATTCTTGCTACGATCCTCTTGCTTGTCATTGGACGTGCTTTGAGCACATTTGGGTCGTTGACCAGGCGAGGTGGCTTTGCCCACGCTGCACGTAGTGACGTGCCGGCGGCCATCTTTTATTCTTTCTTTGCTACACCACTTCGATTGGGTTATGTCTTGGCTTTTTCGCCTCAACATAACCCTTTCTTAATGGTGTCAGAAAATAAAACCGTATTATCGATGGTTCCCAACGCTATAGAAAGGAGGAAATGAGATGACTATTCAAAGATATTTAGGCACAGCTTCGATAGTAGCAACGCTGGCATTCGGATATACCGGATCTGTTTTTGCGGCGGATGTATCGTTCGACACGACTGGTCCGAATTCGGATCAACAGGTCGTAATAGACAACACATCACAAGTGACAGTGCATAACACGAACAACGTGACCGTGAGCAACACCAATTCTCAGCAGGCCACAACCGGAAATGTTAATGCGAACAAAAATACCAGTGTTGAAGGCGGCTTAGGGTCGGGTAATGCCACGAACACCAACGGTACTGATACGGCGGTAGTGGTATCGAACGAAACGGTACCGAGTGTGCCGGGCGGCGGCGGTAACGGCGGCGGTACTGGCGGCAATGGTGGTGCCGGCGGTAGTGGTGGTGCCGGTGGCGGCAGTGTTCAGGGAGCAGCAACTGTCGGCGGATTTGGCGGCGGCGAGGCAGTATTGCCAGAAGTCGGCGCAACCATTCCAATGGATGTTTCGGCGCTGCGGGCTGCTTGGCACCCCCAAACTAACGCTGCGGCAGCTAACTTGGCCAAGAACTCACGCATGTTTACGGCAGCGATGCTGATAACTGCTACGGTGTTGAGCCTATTAGGCGCAATCGGAAGCGTATTCTACGCACGACGGCGACAGGAGGGGGTATAGCGATGACGAAGCGGAGATTGACAGACATTAAAATGGCAAGAAAGTGGGCTTTGCCAGCGGGGATAGTGGCTATTGGATTGGCTTACTTGGCGATTATCCAGCCTGGCTTGGCAAGCTCAAAACCTACGGCAACAGATGTGAAGTATAAAACATCACCTACTCAACATTCGGAAACATTTTCATCGCAGGTTAAGGTCAACGGTACCGAAGTTCCAACTGATAAGAGCGGGGCTACGGAAGTGAATATCCCAGGCGGCAAAGCTAGGGTGGAAGTGTCCGGAGGTAGCACTCGGATAACAACAAACGAGAGCAGAAAAGGAAACAGCGTAAATACGCAGTCGAGCAACGTTAATGTCAGCATCAACTCCCAGTCGACCGGCGGCAATAGCCACAGCACTACCCAGATCCACGGTTCCTCTAGAAGCTCAGGCAATTCCAGCTCGAGTACCAATAATATTACGATCTTTAGTACCGATGCCAAAAATCACGTTAATGTTTCACATTAACGTAGGGCGGGCCTTCGGGCCCGGTACTAAAGATTCATATTAAATTTAAGTTTAATGAAAGGGATTACAGCATGATTAAGACATCTGTACTTCGATACGCTGCCATTGGTATGGCAACGGTTAGCCTGGCAGGTTTCGCGGCTGCCAGCACGGTAACGTTCGATACGACTGGTCCGAATTCTCACCAGTCTGTACGACTCAACAATAACGCTCGATTGGATGTCCACAACGACAACAACCTGCGTGTAACGAACTCAAACAACCAGACAGCTCGCTCTGGTAATGTTAACGCCAACCACAACACCTCGGTTAGCGGTGACTTGAGTTCGGGTGCTGCAAGCAACGCTAATACTACCGCCACCACTCTATCGGTGAGTAACGGTAGCGGCATGGGGTCATTTAACTTTACTCCCGCCGACGATAGCGTCTCGATGTCTCTCACGGGTCCTAGCTCGCACAATGATGTCACTATTAACAACAACAATAGTGCCCACATCAACAACGACAATCACGTGACGGTATCGAACACTAACCACCAGAACGCGACGTCGGGCAACGTCAGCGCCAGCTACAACACCACTGTGGGTGGGTTGAGTTCGGGTGACGCTTCGAACACCAACGACACCACAACTTCGATCAGCATTAGCAACTAGCTGGTTCGGGTCCGTTGGTAAGCGGTAGGGAGCTCGCTCCCTACCCAGCAATTATCTGATAAATATAATTTTGAATTAGAAATTTAAGCAGCACGGGCTAATAGGGGAGAGGCAGGGTGAGATGATCATGAAACTCAAGAGAACTATTTCGAATATATTAATGGCATTAATGGTCGCAGGCCAGTTTGGGTGGGCTGGGTTGGCCAGTGCCGATACGGTTGATCCGAGCTTAAGCCCGAGCCCGGCAGCGGAAGTATCGCCAAGCCCGAGCGATATGCCTAGTGTGGCGCCGAGCGTTAACCCGCAGCCGTCGGATTCGCCGAGCCCAGTGGGGCCAGCATCACCTTCGCCTAGCGCGAGCGTACAGCCATCGTCACTGCCAAGTCCAAGTGTATCGCCAGCGGTTGTATCGCCGTCTCCAACGGCGAGTAGCGTTGTGGGGCCAGGCGGTTGCGGTGGCGTGATTCCGAGCTGGGTGTTTGATACGTCTTCGAAGACCTGGGTGGCGGCAGATGCCGGGTCATTTAGCTGTGATGCGGCGAGCGGTTACTTTTTGTCGCCGAAATATTTTTATGACAAGCGGGTTGGGTGGTATGAAATTATTCCTGCGTCAACTCCTAAGCCGGATTATATGATTACGGCGCCGGATGTCATTCATACAGTACTGGGAGATCTGGTGGTGGGGTCTAAGGACTACGACATGGCGAAGGCGCTTGGTTTGGTTGGGGGCGCCGATAGTATCGCAATTTCCGGAACCGGCCCCAGTTCGAACAATCAGGCCGGAATAGCCAATTCGGGACAAACCTGGATTGATCTGACTAATTTAGTGAATGTGATTAATACCCTGCAGAGCAATGCCAACTCGGGCAATGTGGCAGCGGATAGCAATACGCAGGTGGGTAGTGCTGTAACGGGAGCGGCCAACGTGATTGCGAATATTTTCAATCTGCTGGCTTCGGCATGGTCGTGGTCGAATGGCGGACTCAATTTCTTTATGCAGAACTTGTTTGGGAATAAGACTGGCGATATCACGCTAACGCCCACTGAGGCTGTGAGCGGCGGGGGAGGCCAGTTGGGCGGAACGAGCGCTAGTGCAGGCTTGGCAGGCACCGGTCCAGGCTCAATCAATCAGGCTGGGATTAACAATTCTGCGACTCTGGACGTGAACGCTAAGAACACAGGTAATATTGTGAATAACGTCAATCTGGCGGCTGGATCGGGTAATGCCTCGGCTACGAACAACACGTCGGCGGGCAACGTGGCGTCGGGAAATGCTTCGGCAGAAGCTAATATTATCAATATGATCAATTCCTTCATTACTTCGGGGAGCTCGTTCTTTGGGATTTTGAATATATTTGGCAATCTCAACGGCGATATTTTGTTCCCCAGTGGCTTTCTGAACGGGTTGGTACCGACGGGCAGCGCGTCGGCGGGCGGGAATGCGGCAACCATATCCGGGACAGGGCCAAGTTCGACCAATCAGGCTGGAATCAATAACTCTGGGCAGGCCAATATTAATAATGCGGTGAATAATGGCGTTGCGAATAATATTACGACCACGGCGAGCTCTGGGGCGGCGACAGCCGACTCGAATAGCCAAGTTGGCAATCTTCGCACCGGGAACGCCAACACTACTCAGGGATTATTTAACCTCTCGAACAGCTCGATATTCGGTGATAATGCGGTGCTCGTGATTGTAAATGTGCTCGGGCATTGGGTTGGCAAGATTATGTCGCTGGGCGGTGGAACTTCGGAGGCGGCGCTGCTGACGGGGAATGCTCAGGTGGGAGTGAACGGGACTGGGCCAGGCTCAACTAACCAGGCAAATGTTAACAATGCGAGCACGGCTAATGTTAATCAGCAATCGCAGGGGACGATCACCAATAACGTGAATGTGGGGGCGCAATCGGGCAACGCTAATGCATCGAATAACACAAAGGTTGGTGATGTGTCGACGGGTAATGCTAACGCGGCTTCGAGCGTGACCAACATCTTCAATACTATTCTCAATGTGAAGCATTGGTTCGGGGTGTTGGTAATTAATGTGTTTGGTGATTGGCTGGGCGACGTAAATAACGATTCTGCTGCAGGAACGGCGCCGGGTGCAGGTAGCGGGGATGCAGCGCCCGTCGCATCCTCGGGAGTGGCTGCGCTGCCATCCGTCGGATTGTTGGCTCTGGTGAACCCGAGCGGAAATGGCGGCTCAAATGTAGCCGCCACGGCCAATACAAGCAATGTGACGTCCGGAGAAGGCAAGGTACTAACGGCGGCGGCCGTCTCGACTCCTAAGACAGTAGTGGATCCTGCCAAAGCCAATAATATGAGTTTGATGTTTGTGCTGTCGGCACTGGTAATGTTGGTTGCCGGAGCCCTGGTGAGCATCGATAAGAAGCTCAGGCGCAAGTGATTCTAAGCGCTATCTGTTGCTAATGCTAAAAAACCGCTACAATAAGCAGACTGTATCAGGAGAAATTGTGTGGTTTACAATCCGTATATCGTAGTTCCGATCGCCACTTGGGCGGTAGCTCAGGTTTCAAAGTTCGCTATAGCTGCAATGAAGGGTGATGTTGATTTCCGCTATCTGTATGCATCGGGCGGAATGCCCAGTGTGCACGCTTCGGTGGTATCCTCGCTGGCGGCGACCTCATTTTTGGTTGATGGGCCAAGCAGTCCGATCTTCGGTGTTGTTCTCATCTTTGCGTTGATAGTTATGTATGACTCTTTCGGTGTCCGACGCTCGACTGGTGAGCTGGCAGTGGCCGTGAATATGTTGCTCGATAATCTTGAGCGTAATAGGTTCAAGCTCGATACACCTGCACCGCCTAGACTTCGCGAGATTCTTGGACATCAGCCTCGTGAAGTGGGGGCGGGGGCAATAACTGGCGTGGTGCTCGCAGGATTATTCAACTACGACCGATTAGGTTGGTTGGGAACATTTATGCAGACCGTCCCGGTTAAATTTGAACTTTGGGGGTACATGGCGTTTTTTGGGGTGTTAGTGGTCGGCGGACTATTGACGCGCTGGATTTTGGCCAAGCGATACCCAAAATCTAGGGTAATGAAGCGGTTTAGGGGTCATATTTTTACTGCGACCCAGACGGTTGGTTGGCTGGGGTTGGTTACGACTCTGTTTGTATACGAACACGCAAGCTATTTGGCTTGGCGACTGTGGCCAATATTGGTTATTGCTGCAACTTTGATTTGGACATGGTGGATCCTGACAGGCTCCGCACGCGATGTGCCGGCTGGTTTGGCAGCTGAAGCTAACCACACTAGAAAAATGAAATGGCTCAATTTTGGGCGCAAATCGGGTAAGAAATAAGCCGGCGATTTTTCGCAGAACATAAGTATTTTAGGGTATACTAAAATATAAATATGCCTAGAGAATATTATTTCAAACGCCATCTTATTGAAGCGAGGACGAACCGGTTTCGTCTCGGGGTAGCTTTAATGGCGCTCATGGTGTCGGCGGCGGGCATCGTAACCCCGGCGTTGTTAACTCGCGCTGCGGCTTCTCCTACGGCAGCCTACTTGGATGGCGCAAAAATATTGAATTCTGGTAGTGGTACTTATGGCGGCACGGCTACGGGCCCTTTCGCTAATGCAACCGTCACCGTGAAGCGTGAGTCTACCGGGGTGTCGGTGAGTTCGGCCGCCAACCCGTTTTTCTTTTCCACCTTAAGTGCGGCGACGGGCGGCGAAGTTTATTTGGTAAGCGTTTCACCGGTTACGGTTGGCGGATATACGGTTAAGGGGCTCACTTATTGCATAGATGCCTGCACCGGATACCTGCCACAGTCATCTAATTTTCATGGCGTATCGTCGCTCAGATTTAACTTTAGTCCAAATCATAGCTATCATATGCGCTGGATTTATATGCCTGCTCCCGTAGCTACGCCCACGCCGGTGCCAACTCCAAAGCCAACTGTCGCCCCGATTCCTAATCCAACGGTAGCCCCAGCCCCCGCGCCGGCTACCCCGAAACCGACAGTAAAGCCAGTTGTTGCGACGACCGTCAAGCCAAGCTTAAATGCACCCGCAAATCAGGTGGCTACTAACAATGTTCCGGCATCTGCCCTAAATCCTACCGCCGTTCCGACGACGCCAGGAAACTTTAAAGCGACAACAGCGAGCGATAATGCGTTAGTTAATTTGAGCTGGGATGTGTCGACCGACGCTAACGGTGTGCAGGCATACAAGTTGGAGCGTTCGCTAGATCAAACGACCTGGACCGTTATAGGCGGGGATATTGTAAATCCCAATTTCATAGACGATACGGTGGCGTTTGGAGTTCATTATTACTATCGGTTGAGCGCAACAAGCATTACGGGGAAGGTTTCCGGCTATGCCACGGTGGATGTGGCGACGGGAGAATTTGCGGCAAACTCGGTGAGTTCGGATATTGGAAATTACCTGAGCGAGGATAAGCTGGCGGGTGTTGAGGTGCCGGCCGGGGCGATTGCCAGCGAAAGTGCGGTCTGTACGGTAGAGACTTCAACTGCCAAGTTTGGTACAGCGGATCGGCCGCTTGTAGCGGGGCCGTATACATTGGTATGCAAGAATTCGGCCGGCGACTTAATCACTGATTTTATCAAACCAGTGAGTTGGACATTTATGCTTAAGGATAAGATGAAGGGCTTAGGCAATCCGGGCGCGATAAGCGTTGATAGTATCGGTGGACAGTCAGCAGTGAAAGACGCGACTTACAACGCCAAAGCGCAGACGCTGCAGTTTAACCAGTCGTCGGCGACGACGACGGCAGTATTGGCCTCAAAGAACCAGGGTATTCCGGGAAATGTGATAGCGGTTTTGCTGGTTTTGATACTGGTTATTGGCGGAGTATTTGCTCTGGTACTGCGCAAATCGCAAAAGCAGCAATACAATGAATACTTGCGCAAAAAGTACTACGATTTATAGATATCGGCACTTCTTGATAGTAAATGCCAATAATCGGCCGTAAAGCCGTTGACACTCGTGATCTGTTCGAGTAAGATACATAAGTCTTGAAATGGTCTGATGGTAGCAAGCTCATAAGAGCTGGCTATTTATTTTGACTAAATGCTCGGGATACCGAGTATGACTAGAGACAAAAGTAGCTTGAAATTTTAATCGTGCAGTGCAATGAAGGTCTGTTTTTTCCGTCAGCGGGGAAACAGACCACGATGCCACGGCGTAAGCCGTGAGCATATTAGTTTTAGATGGCTGCAAAGCCATCAAAGAACCGAAAAATTTTTTTGATTGAGCGCCAAGCTCAAACAACCCAAGTCTCAGGTTAATCTCTGGGCATATTTGGAGAGTTTGATCCTGGCTCAGGATGAACGCTGGCGGTGTGCCTAATACATGCAAGTCGAACGAGACCTTCGGGTCTAGTGGCGGACGGGTGAGTAACACGTTGGTACCTACCCCGAAGTGGGGAATAACTGCCCGAAAGGGTGGCTAATACCGCATAATACCGCAAGGTTAAAGCAGTAATGCGCTTCGGGAGGGGCCTGCGTCCCATTAGCTAGTTGGTAGTGTAATAGACTACCAAGGCGACGATGGGTAGCTGGATCGAGAGGTTGACCAGCCACACTGGGACTGAGATACGGCCCAGACTCCTACGGGAGGCAGCAGTAAGGAATCTTCCACAATGGACGAAAGTCTGATGGAGCAACACCGCGTGCAGGATGACGGCCTTAGGGTTGTAAACTGCTTTTATATGGGAAGATTATGACGGTACCATATGAATAAGGACCGGCTAACTACGTGCCAGCAGCCGCGGTAATACGTAGGGTCCAAGCGTTATCCGGAATCACTGGGCGTAAAGCGTGCGTAGGTGGCGTGTTAAGTGTGATGTTAAATCGCGGGGCTCAACCCTGTCGGTGCATCGCATACTGGCATGCTAGAGGGAAGCAGAGGCAAGTGGAATTTGTAGTGTAGCAGTGAAATGCGTAGATATTACAAGGAACACCAATGGCGAAGGCAGCTTGCTGGGCTTCTTCTGACACTGAGGTACGAAAGCGTGGGGAGCGAACAGGATTAGATACCCTGGTAGTCCACGCCGTAAACGATGCATACTAGTCTTATGGGGTATCGACCCCCTGTGAGACGCAGCTAACGCGATAAGTATGCCGCCTGGGAAGTACGGCCGCAAGGCTAAAACTCAAAGGAATTGACGGGGACCCGCACAAGCGGAGGATGATGTGGTTTAATTTGACGATACGCGAAGAACCTTACCGAGGCTTGACATCCTAGGAATCCGGCGGAAACGTTGGAGTGCCTTCGGGAGCCTAGTGACAGGTGCTGCATGGCCGTCGTCAGCTCGTGTCGTGAGATGTTGGGTTAAGTCCCGCAACGAGCGCAACCCTCATCGTAAGTTACTATGTCTTACGAGACTGCCCAGGTTAACTGGGAGGAAG
>JBBRSS010000033.1:0-15504 GCA_038245115.1 Candidatus Saccharimonadia bacterium | reverse complement strand
ATTTTGGTAATAATTGCTTGTTTCTTAGTCGCGTCGATTTGGTTACTCATGGTGGCTCCCTCACTTATTAGCTTAAGTCATGAGGGCTAGCTTCGGTGCGAGCACTCAGACTATGTGCTTAATATATCGGGGACCTGACAATTACTTCTAGCCGTCGACAACTTCTTCCTGCTCTTTGCTCCAGTGCGGAGTATTGATTAGAAGCATCTTGAGCCTGCCACCAAAGCGATACTTAGTGCCGGGCGGAATGACTACCAAGCTACCTTGTTTCACGAGCTGCTGCGCGCCACCAAGAATGAAGTAGCCCTCACCCTCTAGAATGTAATAATTGAACTCTGACTTGTGCTGAATGAGTGACACCGTAAGTCGATCGTCACACTCGATGATCAAATGGTTTGTCTTGGGGCTATTTGTACCAAAAAACTTGCCGTGATGCCCATTGACGTCGCGAA
Source organism: Candidatus Saccharimonadia bacterium (assembly GCA_038245115.1). GTDB lineage: Bacteria > Patescibacteriota > Saccharimonadia > UBA4664 > UBA4664 > UBA5169. The sequence continues at coordinate 15,052 of JBBRSS010000033.1, read as the reverse complement.
AGGCATATTCTTCTGGTTCCGGAAAAACGTATTGCATGGTTCAACTATACACAAAAAAGCACCCGGCGCTAAAGTTCCGGGTGCTTATTATGGTGGAGCTACAGGGAGTCGAACCCTGGACCTCTTGCATGCCATGCAAGCGCTCTACCAGCTGAGCTACAGCCCCACGTATGGGTTAACAAGACAAAACGTTACCAAAATTTAGGAGTTTAATCAAGTATTCGGGCCGGCTAATGAAGCTTGAAGGCGGCCACTATGGCCCAGGCCAGGCCGCCGACAATGAGACCAATGAACAATTGAGCGACCATTAGCCCAACGCCAAAACGAAAACCGTCGCTGTAGGAAATGTGTTTGGAACGCGGGCGCACTACGTCGGAGAGGAAATTGTCGCTGAGTCGAGAGGTTGGAGTATCTTTGGATTTGGATCGAGCGTCCATGGCTGGGGGCTACCTATTATCTTGCTTATGGTAGCATATTTTGCAGATGGCCGGATCTACTCGATGAACATGCGGTCGTAGAGCACGAGCGGGCTGGCCTGCTTTTTGCCCATCTCGGTTCTGGCCAGTCCGGCGCTGTATTCCGCCACCCCGAAGCCCAACCGGCGGCCGGTTTGATCTTGGATCTCAATAATGTCGCCCTTCTCGAAGTTGCCTGTAACGGCAGTGATTCCGATAGGCAGCAGGCTGGCCGCCGTTTGGTCACTAACTAGACGCTCCTCGGCCATTGGGCTAATACGGGCCGCACCGGTGGCTAGGCCGTCGGAATGGGCTAGACGGCGCTTGAAGGCGCGGGTTTTCTTGGCTGCTGGCTCGAAAGCGGTGCCGGCCCGGCCAGCTAGAACGCTTTGCAGAATGCCGGGTTGCTTGCCGTCGGCGATATAGACCTCGATCCCTTGGGCTGTAAGCGTTCTGGCGATGGCAAATTTCGTGACCATGCCGCCGCGACCCGAATCGGAAGTTGCGGTATGAATGGCGGAGGCTGCTTCGTCGATCTCGGTGCGCTGCACCCGGCGGATTACCTGCCCGGCCGCATCCAACAAGCCGTCGACGCCCGATAAAATCACGAGCGCATCAGCGCTGAGCATCGAGGCCACCAGGCCGGCGAGTTCGTCGTTGTCGGTAAAAATGAGCTCACTAATGGCCACCACATCATTTTCGTTGACGATGGGCAGGATGTCATCGTGAAGCATGTTTTCGAAACAACTGCGCATATTGTAGTAGTGCACCTTGTCGCGAAAGTCTTCCTTGGTGGCAAGTACCTGCGCGCAAATGATGCCGTGGACGGCCAGAAGTTCACCGTAAATGCCCATCAGCCGAGCCTGACCGATAGCGGCGTAAACTTGGCGGCTGGCCGTTTCGCCGAGATTATCCGGCAACTTGGTGGCCAGTCGGCCCGCTCCCACGGCCCCGGAAGACACCAACACCACCCGCACGCCCGACTTTTTGAGCTCAACAATCTGCTCGGTGAGGTGCTTGATGGTAGCAAGCTCAAGATCACCCTCAGGATTAGTGAGGACCTTGGTGCCTATTTTGACGACGACGCAGGGCGGCATACTAAAGTTCCGGCCCGATATATTTGAAGCGCGGCAGGAGTTTTCCATCGTGCTCAACTTCTTCCATGAACATATCGAGCGGCCGCACCTGCATTCTCAGCCCGCGATGCTCCGGGATAACGTACAGCGGCACGTAAACGGCCAGGACTTCCTCGGTCTCCGTATGCCGGGCAAAGCCAAGTACCTGATAGTAGCGGCGGCTCTCGAGAGTGCTTTTGTAGTGCTCGTACACACCGGTTGGGGGATATGGTTGGTTCATACTAGTCTGTATCCCCCTCTATTTCGGGATAGCGGTCGGGATTGGATTCGAGATACTTGATCCATTCATTGTCTTCGGGTATCGAAACAGTATCAATAAAGACTCTTTTACCAAACGAGCCAAGTTTTGAATTTTTCTTAGCCTGGATAGCCTTAAGCGATTCAGGGTTCTCGCCAATCGCTGCGACCATGCAGTCCAAAACTTCGTGCAGGTCGGCCAGCTCGACAAGCAGTTTTTCATGATCATCAAACGCGATTTCAGAGCCCTCTTCGAGAATTTTCTTTTTTAACTCCAGAAGGTAGTTTTGGTCACTGAGAATATGATGCTTAGGCTGCTCGCCCTGGCCGAGCATATGGTCGAGGATCTTATCTCGAATGAGCTTTCGATAAGCAAATGTACGCATGAAGAAAGTATAGCAAATAGGCACCCCACATCGAGCCCCAGAGTTTACAAAACGCGGATTTCTGGGCTAGACTGGGGTATGTCAAATGTACTCGATGGTTTTTCCCGAACGTTTTCTGAATACCTTTTAATACCCCGGCTGACAAAGAAGATCCATATGACTTCGAATGTCTCTCTCGTGGCGCCGGTTGCCAAGTTTAAGAAGGGCGAGACGAGTCGCCTCCAATTGAACCTACCGGTAGTGTCGGCGAGTATGCAGGCTGTGTCCGGGGTTGATATGGGCGTAGCCTTGGCCCGCCAGGGCGGAGCGGCTTTTGTGTTCTGTTCGCAGACAATAGAAGCCCAGGCCGCGATGATATCCAAGATTAAGCTTCACAAAGCCGGGTTCGTTAAGAGCACCTTAAACGTCAAACCAGGCGCTACTCTGAGTGAATTGCTTGCTCTGATGCGGCGCGAGGGACATTCAACGGTAGCGGTCACCAGCGACGGCTCCCCTACCGGTATGTTTGAGGGGATTATTACCGATAACGATTTCTGGGAGTTTGAGGACGACCTTAGCTCGCTCGTGGGCTCGTATATGACGCCAAAAGAAAAGGTAATTTTCGGCGAAATTGGAATTTCCCTCAGGGCAGCAAATGAATTGCTCCACAAACACAAAAAAGAAGCTCTGCCAATTCTGGAAAAAGACGGCAAGCTAAACTCGATTGTGTTCAAGAAAGATTATGTTGCTCACAAGAACAACCCGCTTGAGCTACTTGACCACGAAAAGCGGTTGGTGGCTGCGGCAGGCATAAATACGCACGATTACGAAGTGCGGCTTCCGGCGCTAGTTGAAGCGGGCGTGGATATTGTCGCATTCGACTCATCGGATGGGTTCTCCGAGTACCAACGCGACGCTGCCTTATGGGCCAGGAAGAAATATGGCGAGACCATCGTCATTGGCGCCGGCAACGTTGTTTCGGCCGAGGGTTTTCGTTATTTGGTAGAAGAAGCCAAAGTGGACTTCGTAAAGGTTGGTATCGGTGGCGGGTCCATCTGCATTACCCGCGAACAAAAAGGTATCGGCCGAGGTCAGGCATCGGCGCTACTGGACGTTGTCGCTGAACGCAACCGATACCTCGAAGAGACCGGGATTTATATCCCGATTTGTTCGGATGGCGGCCTGGCAAATGACACACAGATTATTATTGCGCTGGCGATGGGTGCCGACTTTGTAATGATGGGGCGCTACTTCGCAATGAGCGACGAAAGCCCGACGCAGAAAGTTACCATCAAGAACAGCATCTTCAAGCCGTACTGGGGCGAGGGTTCGAACCGAGCTCGCAACTGGCAGCGCTACAGCGAGGGCAAAGCAGTTGATGGTCTGCTGTTCGAAGAAGGCATCGATGGGTATGTCCCCGTAATTGGGCCGGTGAAAGACATGCTGAGTGTAACCATTGGAAAACTACGTTCCACCATGTGCAATTTGGGGTCATTGAGCTTGAGTGAGTTCACAGAAAATGCCGTACTGACGCTGGTTTCGGGGCAGTCGATAGTAGAGGGCGGTACGAGTAATATCGTCCAAACCGAGTCTGAATCTGGAGTAGTCGCTTAGAGGCGCCGCTAATTTTCGGCATCAACATCAGATATAGCCAGCACCATTATGTGCCAATTTGGTGGTCGGTACCCTTGAAGTCGGCTTGCTTGCCCCTCAGAAGAGACCGGACAGCTGGGTGATTATTTCATTTTGCTTTGATCTCGATGTTTAGGTGTGCCATGAGTCAATCCTATATTTACTACTGTAGCTTCACTAGATAGACGTAATATTCGAATCCCGAGCTTCCACTAGCGCGGCGGCTCACAATTTCGATGGAACACTTATGCTGTTTGGCCAGATCTTCGGGCAAACTAGCCGGCGCAAAACTGGGCCATGTCATGTACATGCGGCCGCTGGGTGCCAAAAATTCTCGCAGCCTACCAAAAAGCCCTTTTAGTGCCATATTGTCTTTATCCCAAAACATGGCTGCCGTTGAATCTGGGGCCTCGTTGTCGGTATAGGGCGGATTTGCCGTAATAACATCGAATAGTTTAACGGGCTCTGGGAAGACATTTGCTTCAACGAAATCGATGTTCGTAAGGCCAAGTTTTATTTTATTCTTATTTGCATTGCTAATTGCATCTGGGCTAATGTCAGTTCCGATAACCTCGGCAGCCCCGGCAAGGGCTGCTTTTAGGGCTACTGCGCCCATGCCAGTGAAGGCATCAAGGACGACTTCCCTGGGCTCGATCTTGATAGTGTCACATAGTAAGCCAGTATCAGTGCCGCCGGGGAATACTCTCGGCAATATAACCAGTTCCATCCCAGAGAGAACTTTGATGAACGGCTCCGCTCTATTTCGAGACTCATCAATCTTATTGGCTTGCCGCGATAATGCATCATTTGTCATGCATTAACTATACCAAAAAAGAGCCTCCCGGCTCTAATCGAAACGGCCAAGATTGAGGTGGGATCTGGCATATAACTCTTGGCCACTCATAAGTTGGCCTAGATTATTTCAGAGTGGTACTTTTCGGCGAGCAGTTTTAGATCTGGGCTACCAAACTCTTCTTGGAATCTATTAAACCGCTCGACTTTATGTTCGCCAAATTTTCTGACCTGTTGAATGTAGGTTTTGGCAGTCATAAACTTCGGCGGTGTGGTCTTGGTATGAAACTTATCAACGTACATGACAAGTCGTTCCTCGGCTGTTTTGGCGACATAGTCTTGAGGGGAGAGCGGGATTGCTTCATCAATGATCTCTTGCTTGGTTAGGCCGACACCAGTGTGGCAGGAGGCGACGCGACAGACATCCTCATCAAAGCCTTCATCCTTTAGAAGTTCGTAGCCAAGAGTACCGTGTTTGATGTAGTTTTTGTGGTCGATTTCGCCGTCTGACAGGTACAGGCGATATGCCCCGATATCGTGCAGCAAACAACCGGCTTTGACGAAATCGGCATCTACTTTTGGTGCTGATTTCTCTATTAACTGCTCAGCCAATTCCCAAATGATCTGGCAATGAGTGAATATAAGATTAAATGCGGCATCAGACGGTGCGTATTTCTTGTGTAGTTCGATAATTGCTTCGTAACTAGGTAGTTTATTGATCATAGCGAATACTATAGCAGGTTGGTTTGGGGCGGGTTTAGACCTTAGGCCATAGACCCGCCCCGATTTCATCACTGTTTCCTCATTCCTAGCCGGTCAACCTCGCGCGTAATCGCACTTACTAGCTGCTCGACTTGTCTTACCCGCTTCAAGAATAGTTCCATGCCAGTTTCGGCGGCTGTTTGCTCTGGCGGGTGTTGATAATCGACCGGGACGATTGTCCACGGCATGCTATCGTTGATGATATGCAGCTTGGGGCAATGGATGCCGTCCCACAGATCTCCGGCTTGGCTTTCATACTTGAGATAGTAGTCGATTGCCTTGGGACTCAAGACAGTTGGCCCCCATCCGAAATCACTATCGATGCCAGTGAGATATCGCACTGCGAGCGCGATCAACTGGTAAGACATGGCTTGCTCAGGTGGGTACGAGTCGAGACTGAGCCTGCGAAGCATTACAAGATCGTATTGCTCCTGAGTAACCTTGCTGATCGCCTCGTCCAGCAGGGGTATGAGAGGGTATTTTTCTGGTTCGGTCCACACAATTGCCTCGCCACTCTCGGCAATCTCGCGGCCTTGGCGCAAAGCTTGCCGTCTGGCGTTCCCGATGCCGGGAACTTCCTGTTCGTAAACTGATGCGCCCAGCCTTTTCATAGCTTGGATGTACTCGGCTGGCGAGCCGTCATCAATTGCAAGAATCCGGTAGCCATAATCGGCTGCCGCCTGGATGGTCTTGAGTATACAATCAGCTCGCACAACTTCGTGCGGCTTGTTGTAGGTGGCGAGAGTGGTAGTCGCGATTACGGCTTGCTTCATGCCAGCTCCTTGGGGAGGCTTCGGGATGGGAAGTTTCGAACTCGCGTCCCTTGGGACTTGAGTGCCAGGATACTATGGCATTAAGTTCAGCTTTGTTGCAAGCGTTAAGAGTTGTCACCATTATTGGCTATGGTAATCGATAGTGGAAACACGATGAACCCGGCTTTAGGCAGGGAATCTACGATGGTGGAGCTGAAGGGATTCGAACCCTTCACCTCTGCAATGCGAATGCAGCGCTCTACCAAATGAGCTACAGCCCCAAGATGTGCGGAATTGACTGATCTATTGTGCCTGTTTGTGGGGTGGGCGTCAAACGTGGATGGTAGCTAGCTTTGAGTCTGGTTCGGCGGCATCGTCTTCGGCGATGAAGTCGCCGGATTGGTGGCTCCAGAGGCTGGCGTATTGGCCGCCGGCGGCGAGGAGCTGGGCGTGGGTGCCGTCTTCGATGATGGCGCCGTCTTCGAGCACTACTATGCGGTCCATGCGGGCGATGGTGCTGAGGCGGTGGGCTATCACAATGGCGGTGCGGCCCTCCATGAGGCTCCAGAGCGCCGACTGGATAAGTCGCTCGGATTCGCTGTCGAGGGCGCTGGTGGCCTCGTCGAGAGCCAGGATGGGCGCATCCTTGAGCATGGCGCGGGCAATGGCGACCCGTTGGCGCTGACCGCCAGAAAGTTTGATGCCCCGCTCCCCCACTAGGGTGTCGTAGCCCTTGGGGAGTTTTTCGATGAATTCGTGGGCGTGGGCGCGCTTGGTGGCACGCACGATTTCCTCTTCGGTGGCGTCAGGCTTGCCGTAAGCAATATTTTCGCGCAGGGTGCGGTGAAACAGCAGCGGCTCTTGGGGAACATAGCTGATGGCACGGCGCAGATCGTCTTGGGTGACGTGGGCGATGTTTTGGCCGTCGATGGCGATATGGCCGCTGTCGAGGTTCGCAAAGCGCAGGAGGAGACGAGTGAGGGTGGTTTTGCCCGAGCCGGAGCGGCCGACGAGGCCGATTTTTTCGCCGGGACGGATGTGGAGGTTGAGGCCACTAAACAGAGGTTCGTCGTTTTCGCCGTGGGTGAAGGTGGTGTCCGAAAAGACAATGTCGCCGGCAGTCATGCGGGAAGGCTCAGGGACGGCAGGGTCTTTGATGCCGGGCTTAATTTGGAGGATTTCGATCATGTCGTGCGAATCGCCGAGGGCGCGGTTGTATTGGCGCAGAACGCTCTGGAACTGCCATAGGTTGGAGGCGAGAGTACCGGTGTAGGTGACCATTAGAAATATTGTGGCGATATCGGCCTTGAATACGCCCACGCCAATGATGGCGATGAATAAGGCTGCAATACGCAGACTTTGAGTGAGGGCGGAGGCATAGTTCTGGCGCTTGATGAGAGCGGTAACGGTGCGTAGGCCGGCCTCACGGACTTCATTGTTGATTTTGCCATACCGATCGCGTTCGCTGCTGATGGCGGCGAAAGTCTTGATGGCCGAGACGTTGGTGAGGCTATCGGCCAAGTAGCCGGTTTGGCGGTTTTGTGAACCGGCTTCAGCCGCGCTGGCGGCACTGACGGCCCCGGAGAAATATATTGTCCCGACCAGATAAGCGATTGAAATTATTAGTAGTATTGCGACGTAAACAGGTGCTCGGGGGGCCAAAATTACTACCGTAGCGATGATCGAGATAATGAGAGGGGCGAGGTTGAAGGTGATGGCATCGGCCAAGCGCATATAGGCTCCAATGAGCTTATTGTTCTGCGACACGAGCGAGCCCGCGAACCGATTGGCATGGAAGCTAGCGCTCATGTCCATGAGATGAGCAAAAACGCGGCGGCTAATGTCGCGGGCAACATTAACTTCCAGATTAGCGGTAATCCACATGGCAACCCGCCAGCCGATGATACCGCTGAGAATGGCCCCGACCGCGTACAAAGCTAACTGCGGCCCAAAGCTGGCCCAGATATTCTGGTGGTCATAGTTGCCGGTACTAATGCGGGCGAGGACTTGAGCAACAATATAGGGCAGTAGGAAGTCGCTAACGACTACGAGGGTGGGCACAAGTAAGCCGAGGGTCCAAACCTTGCCCGGATACCGGACGGCGTGATCCCAAAAGAAACGTAGCGTCCGCATAACCTGAATTTTTTTAGGTTGAGCCATAACGCTTATATTAACTCAACCAGGTCAGTTCTGTGTCGCCGATGCGGATAATATCGCCATCTACCGCGCCTTGACGGCGGAGTTCACGCGCCACGCCGGTTTTGGCAAGAATATCGCGCAGGCGGCGAACGCCATCGTCTTCTTCGAAGTTGGTGCGGCGGGCAAAGCCCTCGATGCGCTCGCCAATGACACGGAAGATGCCGTCTTCTTCGGTGACGACGCGCCAGAAATCGGGCAGATCAATGGTTTCGATGACGGGAATGGCGGTTTCGGCGATGTAGCGCTCACGGACGGCGCGGGCATCTTTGACTAGCACGGCGGCGGCGCGCAGAACTTCGAGCAGGCCAACATGGGCTTGAGCAGAAATTACGAAGATAGGGGTAGCTTTGGCGACTTTTTTGATGGCCTTGGTAGCGTCGGCGAGGGTTTTGGCGTCGACGGTCTCGGATTTGGTAATAACGATGAGTTGAGGCTTCAAGGACAAATCGACCTCGTAATGGGCGAGCTCAGACTGGATAACTTTGTAATCGGTGGCCGGATCGGCGCTGCTGGGGTCAACAAGATGGAGTAATACGGCCGTGCGCTCAATATGGCGGAGGAATTCGTCGCCGAGGCCCTTGCCTTCACTGGCGCCTTCGATGAGGCCGGGGATGTCGGCCACCAGGAAACCAAATTCGTCGACATCAACCACGCCCAGGTTTGGGACCAGGGTGGTAAAGGGATAGTCGGCGATTTCGGGTTTGGCGTTGGAGATCACGGAGAGCAGGGTGGATTTGCCGGCATTGGGCAGGCCGACCAGACCGACATCGGCGACCATTTTGAGCTCGAGGCGGAGCTTGTGCGACTCGCCGGGATCGCCCAGCTCGGCGTTGCGAGGAGCTTGGCGCGTACTGGACTTGAAGTGAGCGTTGCCAAAGCCGCCGCGGCCGCCTTTGCCGATAACCGCCTCGTCCTTGGGGCCGGTGAGGTCGACCACCAAGACGTCATCTTCCCAGACCTGGGTGCCCTGGGGGACTTTCACGATCTGGTCGAGGCCGTTTTTGCCGTGCGAACGATTGCCGCCGCCGGGCTCGCCGGATTCGGCACGGATGGTCTTGGCGTTGCGATAAGCCACGAGGGTGTTGAGGTTGTGGTCAACACGAATAATGACGTCGCCGCCACGGCCGCCGTCGCCGCCATCGGGTCCGCCCATGGCACGGTATTTTTCGTGCCGAAAGCTGGAACGGCCATCGCCGCCCTTACCCGCCTTTAATTCGATTGTTGCTGAGTCTACGAACATATTTGTGGATTATAGCATGCTTGGAGCAATATTACTTGACTTCTAGCATCGGCGATGGTAGTTTTGCAGGCGCTCGGTCACCGCGACTGAGCGCCTACCCCGCACCTCACAAGATAGTCTCGACACTAGGAGATGTGACATAAAACCTTACGAGAACGAGCTCAACAATCCCCGAACTCCAGCCCAGAACCCTTGGCGCAAACGTCAGGTATGGATCTTCGACACAGAAGAGCTTCTGATTTACGGCATAGTCTATTTCTGTGCCGCCGCCATCTGGTTCGGCCTGGAATGGGTTTCGATTAGCATCCAGTGTATCTCGCTCGGACGCAAAGACGATGCCTCACCGGCAGCCGTCTGCGCCGACACCGGTACACTGTCTATTGCTGCCCACTGCCTCGTCGGATGGCTCTGGATTCTGGGGACACTACTGCTAATCAAGGTCCTCTGGCTCTTCTGGCAGACCTGGGGTCCACGCTCCAACAGATAGGTGCGGGGCTCGCAGCCCGGGAATAATGTGACGCATAATGTGTCGTACCCGGGCTGCGACCCTACTGAAGTTATTCTTCAACCAAACAAAGCAAAACCACCGGTCTTTATGACCGGTGGTTTTGCTTTGTTTGGTTTTGTTAGTAGATGTAGCGGAACGTGCCAGCAGAGACGGTGCGTGAGCTAACGCGGTTCCAGCCGCCGTTGAAGTTCATCTCGCTGACGGTCACCATGCCGCCGGAAACGCTCTCGACGTAGGCCACGTGGCCGAAGTAACCGGCGCCGGTCCAGGCGATGGCGCCCGGCACTGGGACGGAGCCCACTGAGAACCCGGAGGCTTGAGCGTTGTAATACCAGGCATTGGCATTGCCCCAGTTCGAGGGAACGCTGCGGCGAGAGGCGACGTAGTAGGTGCAATAGCCGTAGGAGTAGCCGTTGCCACTAAAGCCGAAGTGGGTGAGCTGCGGGGCGGCCGTAGAGGCACCAGCGACACGACCGAAGCTTGAGGCTTGGACAGGAGCTGGAGCAGGCTTAGGAGCATCCTGCTTGACGCCATCGGGAACGATGATCTTCATGCCGCCCGAAAGGCCTTTAACTTCCGCGTTGTTGAACGACAGAATCTGGGCGGCGTTGGCGCTGAAGGCTCCGGCGATGCTATCGGCCGTATCACCGGCACCCACCGTGTAGAGCAAGCCGCTTACGGGCAGAATGGTGAGCACTTGGCCGGGCTTGATCATATCGGCGTCGTCGAGGTTGTTGGCCCACTTGAGCGTCGAGCTGGTGATGTTGAACTTACTGGCAACACCCGAGAGCGTATCTCCGCCCTGCACAGCGTAGGTACTGATATCGCGGGTGGCGTTACCGGCCGTGGAGACAACCTGCCGCTTGGCCAGCGAAGTGTCGTCGGCGCTGAGTAATGCAACCTGCTGCGATTTGGTGGTAGCCGTTTTGGCGGCGTCACTTTGGATCATCAGCTCGCTCTTGCCGGCCATATCAGCCGCAATGCTGGCCGTAGCGGCTGCGTCGAGCGAGGAGCCGATACCGGCATGAGACGACATCAACCTCACCGATACGGCATGCGCACGGTCGAAGTTGTTGCCTAGCACTAGGCAGGCCGCAACGGTAAGCAAACCGAGGTGGGCTAAGTAGCGCGGTCGGTAAGCATGAGCAAGGACTTTGGTGGCTGCCAAAGAGTTTTTGGCGAGCGTTTGTGAGAGTTCAAATTTTCGGGCAGTTCGGCGAGGTTTGGCCGCTGCGGGGGTTTTTATGTTCGAAAATGACTCTGATGTATCTCCGACTCCCGGCCGCATTCGGCCCATTGGGAATTGATCTAGGGAGACACTAAGGGCATCTCTACTGATAATGTTTCTCCACCTCACTCTTCGTTTAACGCCCCAATACGGTGCATACACGAAGGCAAGATACTACTTGTGGCCCGACCTTCCCCCGATATATTTCGGGGCAGAAGAATTTCGACCTGGTTAATACTTCGTTTCGACGGTACAAGTAGTAAATTGCATCGCATTAGCTATCTCACCTCGAGACTATAGCGCTAATGCTTATCAATTTACCTTCGTAGTCTAGATCTGAGGCTCTATACCTGTCAACCGAGGTTTATGCGGTAGAAAGCTCTAAAAAATGGCGAAAATACCGGCGTTTTTTAGGAGAGTTGCTGTCTAGCACACGTTTTATATATGTCAAATCCGAGGCTACAAAATGCTTGGCTTAGCAACTACTACAGATATTTGGCGATATTTCGTTGATGTTCGGCATAAGTTTTTGCGAAATGCGTTTTTCCATCCTTACCCGAGAGAAAATACAGGTAATCGGTGCTGGCGGGATGAGCGACGGCATCCATGGCGCTGAGGCCCGGGCTGCAAATTGGCCCCGGCGGCAGGCCAACCGCGCGGCGCGTATTGTAGGGCGAATTGAGGTCAGTGTTAAAGGGGGCTCCGAGCAGATCGGCCGCATAATGGGTGGTGACGTCGGAGCCGAGGCTTTGCCCGAGTTTGAGGCGTTTGAGAAAGATCTGGGCCACGATGGGGCGATCGGCGGGAATGTTGACCTCCCGCTCGACAATTGAGGCCATAGTGAGCCCCTGGTGCAAGCTGAGGCCCTCGGCAGCAAAGGCCTGAGTGTACTCGGGACCGACGCGTTTGCCGAAATTGTCGAGCATATCGCCGACCAGGCTGGCGGCGGTGGTGCCAGAGCCAATTTGATAGGAGTCAGGGAAAAGGTAGCCTTCGAGGGAAACCCCAGCCGGTATGCCGGCCAAAAAGGGCTGATTGTGTCCGGTGCCAAGGGCAGCTTGAAAGTCGACCTTGGAGATGCCGATACTGACGGCCGAGGCCTCAATTTGCTTTAAGGTGTAGCCCTCAGGTACTACGATTCGCCGAGATAATGTCCGGCCGCCGGCCAAAAGATCGGCAATGGCACCGCCGGAGAGGGTTGGCGATACCGAATAACGCCCGACCTTGAGGCGGGCCCGCAGGCCGCGGAAATTGACGTAGCTGACGAAGGCGTTGCGATTGCGCAGCAGGCCGGCGTCTACCAAGTGCTGGGCAATGGTGGGGGCGTTTTCACCGCTGGCGACGGTGAAGTCCTGGGCTTCGCCACTGCCGGCAACGGGGCGCAGGCCAAGGCGATAGTTCGCATATAGACCGGCAAAAAGGACAACCGGAAGAGTGATAAGTCCCAGAATAATTAGGCGGCGCTTGGTCATATGGAGTCGAGGTAATCCTGCAGAATTATAGCGGCGGCTTCGGCGTCGATGGCCTCTTTGCCATAAGATTTGCCGCTGGCTTTTAGGCGATCTTCGGCCACGCCGGAAGTGCCGGCTTCGTCTTGATAGATCGGGTCAATATGCAGGCGACGCCAGAGAATGTCGTCGCTAAAACGATGCACCGCGAGGGTTTGTGGGGTGTCCTGGCCATCTAGGCCGCGCGGCAAGCCCACCACGACGGCTTCAAACGGCCCCTCGTTTTCTATGGCCGCCACGAGCTCGTGTGGCGCTACCGTCCGTAAAGGTGAGGCTATCTTGACCGAAGAGTCGGCCGTAGCTAAGCCCACGCGTTTGGCGCCATAATCTATTCCTAAATATTTGCCCAAAACATACCTACCCGAGTGATTACTTATTACCTGCGACTTGAATTGTAATAGATATTTTATCAGGTCTTGATGGCAACTTGGAGACCCAGCCGGGCCAAATAGAAATATCGGCACGAGTAACTCCGGGCAATCCACCCGCAGTTGTTGTGGCATCACCATAGCGCTGGCCTTTGAGGCTTTCGGCAATAGCAATTTTGTCGAGCTTGACGCCACCGAAGGCCTCGGTGGTAAGGTGGAAGCTCTGACGGCCACCGGAGTCCTTGTCGGTAGCGGTCACCTGGGCTGTTCCCAAACCATCCTCGTAGATCTGATTCTTGTCGCCAACTTGCTTTTGTTCCTGGGCGTGGAGGAGAGCCTCATATTCGGACTGCTTGACGGCCAGAACCGAGTACGTCACCTTGAGTGCCAAGGTGGCGGTATCGCCCTCGGCGCCGACTGCTGGGGCCGGGGTAGTGCTATCGACATTCGAGGCTTGGGAGGAAGGCAGCGCCACGAACCCGCTCGGAAGACGGCCCTGAAGGTCACGAGTGGAATTGTCCTTGTCTTTATCAAGCAAAGCGGCCTTTTCGGTATCGACGTCCGACTGGGCGACGGTGGTAACGGTTTTGGTAGTGCCGCCGGACATTTGGGTGGCGTTGAGCTTAAAATTCGAAGTCAATTTGGCACTGGTAAAGGCTGCATTAGTGAGATTGTATTTATCCCCGTTTTGACTGGCAGTAACAGATACCGACACCGTGGGTGAGGTGCAATTTTTGCCACCATTTGTGAAAGTACCGGCTGGAATAGTAACTGCTTCGTTGGAGATGAAGTTGAATCCCTGCGAAGTGAGATTGTTCCCAGCGGCAAGAGGATAGACGTTTGAATCTTCGCAGTTTTGGATCGTAATACTTCCGCTAGCTTTGGTGCCAACGTCTTTCTTGCCGGTAGGCGTGAATGGCCCGGATAGATCCTTGCTAATGGTAACGAGCTGGCCAGCCAAGACGGCCTTGGCCTGGTCGGTAGTTTTGAGAGCGGGATCAACGGCGAAGGTAGTATCTACCTGAACTTTCGTCCCAGTAGCGTAGAGGGTGACTTTGGCGCCCGTGAACAGATACATGGCTCCGAGATAGCCGACGACCAGGAAGGCGAGGAGTCCGGCCCACATCAAGCGCTTCTGCAAACGGCCAAAATTGGGTACTTTGGTTCCGGCTTTTTTGACTGTGTCGCCGGCAGCGGCAGCCGCTCCAACAGCCAGACCGGCAGGTTGGGCGGCAGGGGCATCAGGAAGCCCGGAGGGCGGCGGGCCATCGCTAATAGGTAAGCGCTTCATTACGGGTTTCTTGAACAATTTTGGCCGGGGATCGGCGGGAATTGGCGGGGGCTCAGGATCGTCGGCCTCAATAATCTCTTCATTGGTCTTGAGGGCTTCAGGAATTTTGACTTCAGCAATAACGGGTTTAGCCCCAATTGAGGGGGCTACAGCCAGGCCAACGCGCGCGGCTAGCTCGGTGGCGATACGGTCGCCAGTGACCAATACCAGCTCTTTATTGCCCTGTTCGGCAGCTTTTTTGAGCAACTTGAGATTAATAATGCTCTGGAGCATCGTAGAACGTTTGGGCACAACGACTTGAACCGAGCCCTCAGCGGAGTGCTTAAGTTTATCGATAGCCGACGTTATATCTTCATCGACCTCAAGGTAGAGGGCGTTGTCTTTCATGAACTAAGACTACCATAATTGTTACGTTTGCGTTATGGTAATGATCCATAGCTGAACCACCCTCACTTTTGACATAAGCGTCATCCAGGCACAAAAATAGACGGCAAAACCAATACTTCCTGGAAGGAAAACAAAAGTTATGCCGTCACGTCACATCATACCGTCCTGCGCCCAACTCATTCAACAGCAATT
>JBBRSS010000032.1:0-16400 GCA_038245115.1 Candidatus Saccharimonadia bacterium | reverse complement strand
GCAATAAATCTACGGATCCGACTCAACCCAAGAAGCGCCGGAGTTGGCATCGCCAATTCTTTGAGGCCATGCAACGGGAGTTTTACGCCCCGATGGCAGATCTGATTACGGGAGGGTTGTGAAGTGAGGGTGGTTCAGCTCTGAGGATGTAAAAATTGTTTTTATCTTATCCGAAATATCTGTAAAATTTCCGCCAATTGGAAGCAGGTCACTTGACCCATATGGGTCGCCGCGCAATAATCCGCCGTTCGATGTCGACAATACAAAATTTACCGGCTTGTTGGCCGAATCTACCCGCCAAGTATTAGCCATTTCGAGTAACTGAAACATGCCCATGTCGGTCTTAACGCCTTTTGCAACCGCGTCGGCCAGTCGCTTTAGCTTGACTGGACTCAACAGCAGTTTTGGATCCATCAACTTAGGCCTCAGCAAACTTAATAACTCCTGCTGCCTGGCAGCACGACCAAAATCGTTACCGCATGTCCCCTTGCGGCAACGCACATACTGCAAAGCCACCGTACCGTTCATATGTTGTAGCCCCGGTTCAATATCAAGGCCGCAAACTTGATACTGATTATCGTCACACGGATATTCACTATCCACCAACCGATCCTTCACCGTCACATCAACACCGCCCACTGCATCTACCAAATCTTTTAAACCGGAAAAATTAGTTTGCACGTAATAATTTATCGGCACCTCAAACGTATCGCTGACCGTCTGCTCGGCTAGAGATACCCCACCGAGTGCGTTAGCCGAGTTAATTTTGTTTTTTCCAAATCCCGGTACCGATACTCTTAAGTCGCGCGGGATACTTATCTGAGCCATCCTCTTGCCTGGTCCATCCAGACTCAATATCATCATCGTATCGGACAGCTTTTCTCCCGCATGCCCTGGATCACCCACGCCCAATACCAAAACATTTGTTCGACCGCTGGCATCCGCCGCCAACGGCCCAATTTGGAACGAATTAGTAGAAATTTTTACAACAATAGATGCGATATACACCGCGTAGGCAATACCCGCAGCCAGAATTAGTAGCACCAATAGGCCAATTACCTTCTTGAGGCCGCCTCGTTTAGGTCGGCGTGGCTGGCCTACACGCCGCGGCGCACCAAGCGGTGCAACTTCATCCGAATCCATCCCGCTTTCGGTCGATCTGGGCACATAAGAATTAGCATCCGGATGCTTGAAACGTCGTGCCTCTCGCTCGGAATCTTGTTCCATGCTCTGTGCTCCTTGTTAGATCCTAATTCATTACGATCACGGCCCAGTCTCGTCAAGAGATTTCGGTTATTCTACCAGATTTAGCCTCAATATACGAACGAGGACTCAAGCTGACACCCTCTCGCATCACTGCAATTGCTCTTGCGAGAAATCCGCCATTCCTATTCCGCCGCTGGAATTTCTAAATAATTCAAAAAGCACCTTGGTGCGCCCTACCGTAAACGTTACAAAATTAACCTCATCAATTGTCTCGACAACCGGCGCAATAGAGTCATCAATCACTAACCCGTATTCATCCTTCGCCACCACCTTCAATGTGGTCAGGACCAAATTGTCCTCCGCCGGCAACGACGGGTCAAATTGCACCCGTTTCATCTCCCGCTTAGATAAATCCGAAATATCATAGAGGTACTTCCCCGAATTGCCGTGTTTCACAACAATCGGCTGCGCCGTCACGGGCTTTGGCGCCGAAATTAGCTCAAATCCACCCGCCGCAATAAATAACCCGACAAAAACTACCGCAATTACCCCAATAAATAGACCCACCCGCAAACTCGACCTCATTGCACGCTCACCAGCTCAATATCAAATATCAATACCGAGTTACCCGGTATCCCGGCATGCTCGGTTGCGCCGTAGCCTAGCGCCGGCGGCACAATCACTCGGCGTTTACCTCCAGCCTTCATCCCAAACAACCCCTGCTCCCAACCCGGGATTACATGATGGTCACCTTCCTTGAAGCTATAGTCATGGCCGCTCGAATAAGATTCATCAAACATCTTGCCGTTAGTTAGCCAGCCGCGGTATTTAACCGTGACTATACTGCCGGCTGCTACAGCCGGGCCCTGACCTACTACATAATCCCCGAACAGCGCCGTCTCTTTGGTGCTATATTGTTCGTATTTACTCAAATCGTCCGCTGTCGGCGTCGCGCTCGGTGTGGCTGTACCCGCGTTTGTGCCTCCGGCAGATTTGGCAGTTTCCGGCAACAACATCTGCGCCCCGCCGCCATTTGCACTCACAGAGCCGGGGCTAGCCACGCGCAGGTCACTAGCCGCGGCAGGGGTCGGCGTAGTACTAGTATCGAGCACCATAGACCCGGGCTTGGATGCTATCGGAGTAATACCGGAATGCTGCCAATACACCACGCCAACACCACCCAGGCCCACGAATACGCCCGTAGCCACCAGTAGCCCACCAATTTTAAACATCCTAAGCATTATGCCGATTGTATCAGATCTTCGTGCCCTACGTCCGCTCCAACTGTCCCGGCTGAATCATCTGTCGATCATCAATCATCAGAAATGATATAACCCCGGCTGCGGCTGCCAACCCAGCACATAATATCGCTGCAAATAGATAGGAATTTGAGGCTCCAAACTGACCTAGCAGGCCAATCACAACCAGTCCCGCTACCCTGGATATCGCATTATTAACCCCCGAGGCGATTCCCGAATCCTGCACGCTCACCGAACCCATCACCGTCGCTGTCAGAGGCGCCACGGTAAGAGCCAGCCCCAGCGAGAACACAACTATTCCGGGCAACACACTCGTTAAATACGGCGCTTCCTTGCCTATCGCAGCCAGCATGGCAATCCCGGCACCAGCCAGTAATGGACCCACAGTCATAAACCGCCTTGGGCCATATTTTCCCGCCCACGCCCCCGCCCTAGACGCCACCAAAAACATCATTACCGAGATTGGCAGCAAACTCGCACCCGCCTGAAGTGTCGTGTAGCCAGCTGTTGTTTGAAGATAGATTACCAGCGCAAACAAGAACCCGCCGAGGCCGCCATACATCGAAAACGTTGTAATATTAGCTGCAAAAAAGTTTCGCGACTTAAATAAATCCAGCTGCAGCATCGGATCCGTTTGCCGGCGCTCGTACCACCCAAAACCTATTATCACCAATAACCCCAACCCAACGGCCGATAGCTGAAATGGCGCCCAATGCGTTACCGGCCCTTCAATCAAACCATAGGTTAAGCTGCCCAACCCTGCCATCGCCAACCCTGCTCCCCAGAAATCTACCCGTCGACTCCGATCACCAATATGTTCCACCATTCCAATGCGCGCCATCACCAACGTAACCACCACTAACGGCACATTGATGAAAAATATTAACCGCCACGATCCGATATCAACCAAATACCCGCCAAGCAACGGTCCGGCCGCTGTCACAATAGCCGTAAACGCCGTCCAGCGTCCAATTGCCGCCGCGCGCATCCCCGCCGGAAAGTTTGTATTTATTATTGCCAGCCCGCTCGGAACCAACAGCGCCCCAAATACGCCCTGCAGTACCCGCAAAATTATCAGCGTCTCCTGGTTGGGTGACAATCCGCATAGTAGCGACACAATTCCGAATCCCGCCAACCCGGTAAAATACACCTTTCGCTGACCGAAAATATCTCCGAGCGACCCGCCCAGCAAAATCAGCGCCGACAGGCTCAGCAAATAACCATCCACAATCCATTGCAAGGCCGAAAAACTAGCGTGCATGTCGGATCCTATGCTCGGCAAGGCCAGGTTCACTACTACCCCGTCTAGAACCACAATTCCGCTACCTATTATGGTGGCCGTCAGCGTCAGCTGTTGTTTACGTGTCATAAGCAGATTTTAACACGCAAAAACGGCTATAATAGCTGCATGTCTCACTACGACCAATTCGCCCCGTTCTACGACACTGTCATGGGTGACCGCAGCGACGTTATCAAAATTATTTCCGACGCCATCAACCAGTACCACCCGACAGCCAAAACTATGCTCGAGCTTGGCTGCGGAACCGGCAGCATCATGGCAGGATTTGCCGATAAATTCGAGCTTCACGGCATCGATATGTCAGCCAATATGTTGCAGTTTGCACAACAGAAGCTTCCGGGTGCCACCCTTCATGAAGGCACCATTGCGGGATTCGAACTGCACGAGCAATTCGACGTCATCATCTGCGTCTTCGATACAGTGAACCATCTCACTGATTTTTCCGATTGGCAAAAACTCTTTGCCAGCGCCAAAAAACATCTGTGTTCAAATGGATTGTTCATCTTTGATATGGATACTATTGAACGTCTTCAAGCCCTCACTGCAATCCCCGGGTACGTCCAGGACTTCGATACCGGCAGCGCCGAACTAGTCATAGAACCAATCGCAGCCAATGAAGTCCTTTGGCATGTCACCATTCAGGAACCCGGTTCCGATGGCGTCATCCAAGTCTACCAAGACCGTGCGCGCGAAGCATCGTTCCCCCTACTCAAAGTTACATCCGAAGTTCAGTCCAAGTTCAGGATCCTCGACCGCTTCGACTCCGACCACAACCTTCCCACCAATAGTTCCGACCGCATTTACTTCATCTGCCGCTAAACGACCGATCGCATCGACAGCATTACGCCCCTAGCTATCGCTTTGTCATTTCCGCCAATGCATAATCTTTATCCGTCCTATAGGATACCAACACTTTAAGTTGGGGGTTGAGATGGCTGACGATCAATACAATCAACATGTGAATCTTATAAAGAAGGAATATAAGCAGGAGCAAACTACCGAAACATCGACTTTTGGTGAGCAAATCGAAGAAGCCGATCACAATGCTAGCGCCAATCAAGAGCTTATCGACGAAAATGGCGAAATGCTATACCGTGAGCACGACGAATTTGGCGAGTGGCTCGACCGCCACAACTAAGTCGATTACTCGCGGCGCATATACATCAACCAGATGATAAATCCGGCCAATATAACCAAAAATACAATCCCGAACAACCCTATTGGCACATTCGCCATCAGGGTACTTTCGGATGAGTTAACGCGGGTTAATCCGGAATCCGCCACTACGCCTAGGTTTACCATAATCTGCTCCATTCAACCATTACCGTAATCATACCAGATAGAATTTATTGGCACTTCCCAGATTAGAAGTTTGACCTTAACGTAGAATAGTGATATTATAGTTTTCATTCAGATTCCCTGAATGCCCTTGCTTCCGCGCCGGCGGACCGATGACCCCTGGAGGTCACGATGGTCAATAACGACACCGAAGACTACATCGAAGTCAGCCTTCTGGTACTGGATGCCCCTGACAGGTACGATCTCACCAAATGCGAGCGTCAGCTGGGCTCCCTTCTCGGCAAGAAGGTCACAATCCTCGTTACCTCCGAGGCCCGCGAGGGTAGTTTCAGCCGGAACTACCTGTACAGCAACTCCGAATGGAGCCTCAAGCAGGCCCGTGAAGCGATGAGGTACTCCGCCGTCATCATCGGCAACAATCTTGGCTTCGGGCTGCGTAAGGCCGGGAAGATCCCCGAGGACGGACAGGACATCACCATCATTACGTTTGGTGTCCTCCAGCCCTGTGATACCGCAAGGTACACCAAGATCCCCGGTTCTCCCGGCTTCACCCACTTCTGCGAGCGCGCCGACACCGCTGCACTCGTGGCCTTCTTGATGACCATCATTCGCCCGCAGGCCGCCTAGCCAGCACAATTGGCCCCGAAAGACCGAACAGCATGTTCGGCCCTTCGGGGCCGTTCGCTTGTCCTATGGCAACCCCTAACAATCTGCGCCTAGACACCCGACCCTATTTAAAGTACAACCGCTCAGCTTTTCGCGCCCCCAGCCATTTTCAAAGCCAAAAACAGTAATCTGATACCCCTTGTGCTACTACCCTGCTAAAATTATACCCATGAACCCCACACAACCCCTTGAGGAAGGCCCGATCACCAACGTGCGTGCCTCCACCTGGAACTATCTCAACCATAAAATCCCTCTCAAGTTTTACGGCTACTCCCTACTAATGGTTGCAACGAGCATCATCGGCGTGGGCCTAGCACAGGATCTAAGGATACTAGTGTTCACGATCGGGATCTATGCGACATGGATTACCGGCATATCCAACCGCATCGAGGTCGAATTCATGGAGCAGTTCGCAGCTCTCAACCACCTCGACTATCAACCGACGGCTGATCTGTACTCTACTACCGGCAGAGTCCTTTCTAACGGCCACAACCAAACAGTCACCAGCGTTATCTCGGGATGGCTCAACAAACTACCCTATCAGCTATTCCTCTTCACTACCATCGTAGGCGAAGGTCGTAACCAAACCACAATAAAAAACACTGTGATGGAAATACCGATGGGCAAAAATGTCCCGAATGTATTCGCCGTTTCCCTCAAGCCCACCTCCCCTCACTGGTGGCAAACCAATATTTTGCCGCAACCCAAAACCGACTATTCTCTCCACCTCGAAGGCAACTTTGACGATTACTATCAAATCCAGATCGATCCCGGCGAAGAAGCCATTGCCATGCAAATCTTCGAGCCCAATCTAATGGCTAAATTAATTGATACCCCCTACCGCTACGACTTCGAGCTGCTCGACCAGACCCTATTCATCTACACCTACCGGTTTATCAGTACCAAGGCCGAATTAGACAGTTTCTATAAGTTTGGCGACCTAATTAGTAGACAAGTTTACAACGAAGTAGAAACAATGTCGGTCACCGATGAAGCGGCTTTACCCCGTCCCAAGCAGCTTTGGCCGGTCGGGCAAGTAATTATTAACGGCCTCACCGTTATCTTTCTCTCTACCGGGGTAGTCGGCTTAATATTAGCTGCACTTATTGCTCTTACCGGGAACAGCAACTCAAACATACCTCCCCTAGCCAGTACCTGCGCCGTCATTACCCTTATCGGTATCATCCTTCTC
This sequence comes from Candidatus Saccharimonadia bacterium, assembly GCA_038245115.1. GTDB lineage: Bacteria > Patescibacteriota > Saccharimonadia > UBA4664 > UBA4664 > UBA5169. The sequence goes on along the minus strand of JBBRSS010000032.1, from coordinate 9,478 downwards.
ACCTACGCCAAACAGCTCAAGCACTAACCACAGACCATAGGAATAGCCTCCCCGCACCTTTCGGCACAGGAAGGCTGTCCTTAGTAGCTACTTCTCGATAATGGTTGCCCCTGCTTCCGTCTCGGTAATCTCAAACTGATCAGGATCGAGCGGCTTCAGCCACTTCTGCCTCCCAAAGACTCCCCATGATGTACCGTGGTCCGGACCATTAGGCTCCACTACAACCAACTCGTCGCCGTCCGCAGTCGTGACATAGGTTCTGCCAAGTAGCGTCTCCACCCCATAGACCGGCACCTGCCTCATGAATTCACCTGGGCCGATGTATAGCCGGTAAGTTGTCCGGAGGAAATCAAGCGGTTCGGCGCTCAGAAACAGCAGACTGCCATCGTCCATCCGGAAGAGACCTAGCACCACACGGCCCACAGGATACGAGACAATCTCCTCCACTCTCAAGGCTTCGTTCTGCCTCCTGTACATCACTCCGTCCAGGATCACCACGTGGCCTCTACGCCTCAGACGACGCTCGATCTTGAGTACCGGATCGGCAACTGAAATGTCATGAAACTCGAAGTCGCCGCCAATCCAGAGCATTCTCAGGGCACGATATCCCCCATCAACACCAATGACTATCGCATCCCCCCATCGGGCTCCACCCTTATTGGGGTAGGCAATCACGGCCCCACTGTCAGACCGAAACAACTCTTCGTAAATACGGGGTTCCATTACAACTCCAATCTCGCCCAACACGGGGCCTCAGTGGAAACGTGCGGAAATACTATTTAAAGCTACTAAGAACACCATTACATTAAAATAATTTCATTCACAATCCATACTGCATTTCACCATCTTTACGACCCAAATAATCGATTTTCGTGGACGATACAATATGTACTCGAAAAATCATCGTCAATCAAGCTCGCCCCTCAAATAACCCTCCGATTAACTAAAAAACCGCTATACTACTATCCAATGCCGCATCAATCTACTCTTCACTCACGCCTCACCAGCCGTCTGCTGCCCCTCTACGCCGCCGCTTTTCTGGAAAGCTGCGTGTTTTGGTACAGCACCGAGAAACTCTTCATGGGCACTATCGGCTTCACCGCTACCACTATCGGGATTATGGCTGCGGCCTACTCCCTCGCCATGCTACTGGTAGAAGCCCCATCCGGCCTCATCGCCGATCGCTGGAGCCGCAAAGGCATGCTCATCATCGCCAGCTTCCTGCTAGCTGGCTCGTCCGTCATCGAAGGCCTTAGCCAAAACGTCCCAGCCTATATCTTCGGCGCCGTCATCTGGGGCCTGTTCATGGCCCTTTATTCCGGAACCTTCGACCCCATCGTCTACGACACCCTCATCGAAGAGACCGGCCATACCGACGGGTTCAAGCGCTACTTTGGCTTCATCAAAGTGCTCGACGGCCTCGGTTTGGCCGTGGGCTCCATCACCGGCGCCGCCATTGCTGCCGCCTTCGGCTTCAAAGCAGCTTTTTTTCTCACCGCACCCGTCGCCCTGCTCGCCGCGGTATGTTTAATGTTCTTCAAAGAGCCCACCCTGCATAAGGCCATATCCTCCGGACCAATCGTCGCCCACATCCGTTCGATGCTTCGAGCCGCCCTCCATCGCAGCTCGCTGGTTGGCATGCTCCTCATCCTCGTGCTGGGAGCTATCCTCACAGAAACTGTCTTTGAGTTCAATCAACTATGGCTCATCGCCACCGCCACCCCGGTCGTATTATACGGAGTCTTCACCGCTATCGTACTCGTAACCATCAGCCTGTCCGGCCTAATTGCTCCTCATCTCCGCCTAAATGATCGCAAATTCGTTGCATTTTTCACTACGATCTTGCTTATTTCCGGCCTTATCCTGGTCACCGCTCACACCAACTGGCTGCTTGTTGCCGCCGAATCAGTTATTGTCATCGGCCTGCTCAGCACCGGTATCGTCTATCTGGAGCGCCTACACAACCGACTGCCCTCAAACGTCCGCTCCGGTGCCTCTTCGGCTATAAGCTCCCTCACGCGCCTGATATTCATCGGGGTAGCCATCATCTTCGGATCATTCGCCGAAACCCATACAATTTTCGCCGCCGGTTGGCTTATCACCGCCCCTCTGATTATCATCTGCGCCTTCCTCTACCGAGAGGCCCGCTCAACCTACCGCGACGACCCCACCGATTATGCTACCGACGCCAGCCCAGTCATCCCCCATTAAATCCCAACAAAACAAGAAGGAGCCCCGCAAGCGAAGCCCCAACCTAAAACAGTTAATGCTTCGCCCTTGCGGGGCATTAGCCAACCCTGAGGGTCAACTTATTGGAATACTGATCAGCTCGGAACCTTGAGCCGCGCTCACTTTGACCTCTCCGGGCCTGACCCACATTCGGGCCTCTCTGGGCAAAAACATACCTGCCGAACGAATCCCAGCCGACCTGAGAGCTTTGGCTACCTTGCGCTTAGGGTCGGAACCACGGCTCACCTGCACGGCATCATCCCTGTATCGACCCAACTCATCAGAGATGGCCAAAGCCAAATCATGCTCGAACCGCGCAATCCGCGGCCCGGTGATGTCATAAGAGTCGAGTGCAATATCTGCAACCGGAGTAGCCGTTGTAGACAGCATGCCCACGGGCTCATCGTTTTCTCGACCGAGCCCAGCAATGTCCCAGAGCCAGTCGCCCCACCAACGGGCGGCGGCAACAGCTTCATCTCGTGCCTCAACTTCGTTCTCACTCGAGGTCATATCTTGCCTCCAAATCGAAATCGGATAGATTTTTTTGTGCCAAGATCCGCATCGCAAAATCGGATGGACCTCAAATGTCGAGGTATCACTTTCTTCGGACATCGCCTTGCCCCTCTATAAGGGTCAAGCGTTTGGCGACTATACCACCCGAGGTCAAATACATCTACCCCATGAACCGCCAACGCCCGTGCCCTATGGCTCGTATCCTGCGTACCCTCGCTGCTATTCACAATAAATGCCATTAGCTCATCACAAGCATCCACTTGGTCCGAAACAATATATCTTCGCGGCTATGGTTTTTAGATCCTCGTTGATCCTATCCAGAACATACTCGTCTCCGCCCACCAGCAGCGTCAACGTACCACCCTCTGCCCCGGCCCGACTTCCCGTGAGCGGCATATCCAAGAAACTTACGTTGCGTCCATTACAACGATCTGCAAGCTCGTCCACCCAAGAAAGCGACAAGCTCGACGATGCAATGTACACCCCGCCCTCGTGTGCTCCGACCAAAATCCCCGTCACCTCGTCGGTCCAAACCGCCCGAGAAGCCGCATCATCAGCCACGCATTCAATCAAAATATCAGACTTCGCCGCCGCATCTTTGGGCGTTTCAGCCCATCTTGCCCCTGCACCAATAATGTCGTCAACCCGATTCTGAGTACGATTCCACACCAAAACCTCATATCCCGCCTTCAAAAAGTTGTTCGCCATCCCCCTGGCCAAGCAAAATACAATCCAGCATTGACTTATCGTTCAGATTGTGGTAACATACTTGAGTTATTTTTTGACAGTCACATCGAAGTCCGGGGGGACTCAAATGAAACCACGAGTCGTCAACACCGACAACACCTTCAAAGTTCTGTACTTCCCTTGCGGCCATTACGGAATTATGACCCTGAAGATATTCACCAGTTGGGGTGGATCGCAGGATCAACTGGACAGGATCGAAGCGGGACTCAAATTCGACGAGCCCTCGCTTCACAGCCGCGCGTGCCCCTTATGCGGACCGTACGCCCATGTGCTGACTCCCGATATTAACGGGATGTTTGCCAACCCCCTCTACCGACCCTTCGAGACTGACGAATGATGAATTATCTGTCATTCATCAAAAATTCACACCGCCCCGCAACGGGCAAGCAACGTCACACTGGTGTTGTTTGCCAGCGGGGCGTTTGCTTGTAAATTTTTTGCCCAACACAGCATTGCGCTCATGCTACAATTCACGCATGAACGACACCACCCCCTCACCATTACCAGCCCCAATCAACAAACCCGCCATGCAGCTTAGCCTCAGCTGGCGCACGCTCACAATCCTCTTGCTCGTTGTCATCGCTGCCATGACCTTCGTCTGGGAGCCCTGGACCAAGCCCACCGCCGCCCGCACCATCACGGTTCAGGGCGAGGCCACCGTCACCGCCGTGCCCGACCAATACGACTTCCAACCCATGTTTAGCAATGCCGACCTCAAGGCCGTCACCGTCACCGGCAACGAAGCCGTCGCCCAGCTCAAAAAGCTAGGCGTCAATGATGCCGACATCAAAACCGCCATCTCCACATCCGGCACCACCAAGCCCGATCCGGCCAACGAATCCCTTCTGATGTACCCTCGCCCCACCGCAAACGTCTCCACTTATACCATCACCGCCACCATCCGCGACAAAACTCTCGCTCAAAAAGTTAGCGACTACCTAGCCACCACCCCAGCCACGGGCCAAATCACCCCGTCCGCCACCTTCAGCAAAGCCACCGCGGCCAAACTAGACCTCGACGCCCGCAGCCAAGCTAGTGACAACGCCAAAACCAAGGCCAATGTCACGGCCAAGCAGCTCGGAGCCCACGTCGGCAAAGTCATCACCATCAGCGACAGCGGCTCGGGCGGCATATACCCGATGGCCGCCACCGACGGCGCCACTTCATCCCAGCCTACCAAAGCCGCCGGACCAACCGTCCAGCCCGGCACCAACGAAGTTAACTACTCCTTCACAGTTGAATTTGAGCTAAAGTAAGCCCAGATCAACTGGGAATACTCATCTGCTTCGGCGACTGCGGCATCTTCATCTGCTGCTTGCCGGCCATCTTAATCCCTACCTTACCTACCCACAGCGCCATCCCCAATACGCCCATCGCCGCCAGCATCACCCGGCTCCGGTCCACAATCGGCACAAACTTCGCTCCATTAGGCTCTATGTCGATGTACCCTACGGGGGTAGCATTGATATTCAAGCCCAATCCCATACCGGTACCTTGGCCGTGTTCGCTCAATTCAGCACCCTTAATCGGCCCCTCACCGGTGCCGCCGCCCCCGCCACCACGTACAGATACCCTAGCCACGGGCACAATCATATTATCGCCGCTATGTACTGGCTCCCCAAACACCGCCCGCGCACTGGCCGTCTTTGAAATCCGATCCGATAGCTCCGCCATTAAACCTTTTGCATCCATATTCTTCCCCCTTTTACATACAAAAAAATATGCCATACCCCAGCCATTATCGATATAGCACATTCACCAAATTAACAGCCGCACACTACCCTTTTCGTTGTAACCATAACTACGATAAATACATTTTTATAGAGATACTAGCAATCGCACCCCAGGTCCGTCAGGCTACCCGCCGCTAGGCTCAGCCCGACCATATGCCTTAGCAATGCAGGAAGTTCAGGACTGCTAGGGCCAAATTCGTTATTACCGGGCGGTTCATGTTCTGACATGGGGTAATTTTAGCACGCTCAACCCGTCTCAATGTCAGAGCGCGGCCGTCAAAAAAGGTGAACGCCCTGCCAAGTTGCAGCAGAGCGTGACCCCATTCGGGTGTTACTATGCTGCCCTTAGCAGGGCAGTTGTCCGGCTAAGCCGGATAATATTGGCGCCGATGACGCCGGAATCTACTTCCAGAACTGCCACCACCGGCGCTCCGCGCTGATGCCCCAGTAGGCCGATGGATCTTTCCAGTCCGGGAAGTTTTCGTTCAGCCATTCCATGGCCTGAACGCGTTGGTCGTTGTAGCTGGCCGCGGAGTTCTCGAACAGAACCGTATCGGTTCCACAATCCCACGCGCACCAGTTGAGGTTTTCAGGTCGACTGCAATGCGTCCTGTAGCGGCAGCTCGCCCTCAGGTAGGCCTTCTGCTCGTAAGCTTCGGCCTTGTACCTGAACATCGCGCGCTCGCGGCCCTGGTCGTCGACTAGTAGGCCCGTACTGGTGTCGATGAGCTCTATCTGCCAACCCGGAGGTAGCTCTGCCCATACGAGCATTCCTTCGCCCGAGAATTTGACGCCTGCCTTGCGCATCGCCCGATAATCAGACTCCGTGGAAGGCCTAGGCAGCATGCCTTTTTCCAGCATGTCAGACAATGGCCCTTCCTCTCCGTTCCAGTCGGACATGTTCTTCCCTTCGTATCGATATACCGGACTAACGAACTGAACTAGTATAAAATATATTCAATATTTTGTAAATAAACAATATCTGAGCGTCACTTCTATACACAAAAAAACAGAGCCGACAGCGGCCCTGTTTACTGCTCCAACTATCTATCTCACTTCAATGCCGCCATCGCACCAATCCCAAGCAGCGTGTACACCGCCAGCCATCCAACACTGTAAATAGCCGCCTTCACACCCTCGGCACTCTTCTTCTCGAGAACCAAAACAACTGCCTGACCCAGCACCAACCCGCCAACTACCGCCGCCGACAACGAAAACAGCAGCAGCACAATGAACGGTGTTAGAAAGGTATCTTTCTGGCCAAACAGTTGATCGCCATGCTGCATAATCTGCGAAACCAGAAATATGTACACCACCGCGATAGCAGTGTTTCGAAAAGTCGTAGTGAGTAATCGTTTATTCATGGCCTCATTTTACTCCCACCTAGACCAAAAAGCCCCAGATCAACAGTCTATCTGTATATCTCCCGCCGATTCCTCACCCGCAGCACCGTAATACTCTCACCCTCGACATCAAACACCACCCGGTAATCCCCAATCCGATACCGGTAAGTCCCAATCTTCGAATCTATCAGCCGTTTCGCAAAATGTAGCGGATCGCCAGAGTCTAAATACTCGCTCAACTTCAACCCCACCGCCCTTTTCACAACCGGCGGCAGTTTATCGATGTCTTTCTTGGCCGCCGCCGTAAAAACGTAATGGTAAATCGGCTTAGAGTTGCCCGAAGACTTCGTCATAAGAGAAGGTATTCCCCTGCTTCACATCTTCGCGCGCCGCCTGAATGCTCTTCACATACTCTGGGTCATGCAGCTCCATGAGCTCCTCGAGCATCTCCACACTCACCAACGCCACATCAGCGTGCGACCGGCGTCTCACCAAAGTCGGCTCGCGCGACGCCACCACATCATCCAGCGCCTCCGACAGATTGCTACGCAAATTCGTTGCATTAATCACTTTTATAGCCATTACACTAACCTGCACTTAATGGCTCAACGATATCACCTAACATCATTAATGTACATATCACATGTACATTAATGATTAATTCATCTCTGCCATTACCAGATCATCTTAGCACGATGAGCGAACAAATACCATACAAATATCTTAAATAACTGCTCGAATAATTACGGCTTGAGCCACTCTCAAGTGAGCAGAGCATGGGTCGTCTCAACAGCATCGCGTTAGGTGAGTGGCTCAAGCGTTATCCTTTCGAAAATCACCATTATTCGTTGTAACCATAACAGCGACAACATCAAAACGCTGCTGCGGCCATGCAAATTGAAACTCAATATTTAAATGTAAGTTTATATGCTAGAGTCGCCGGATTTTTTCGACAGCTCAAGCGGCTTACCCGCTACTAGCTCGGTAAAATCGAATTTGGAACAGTAATACTCACCTAGCTCTAGAGGTATCACCGGAATATTGATTTGACCTGCCTCCTCCAACATCCGGCGCGTCTCTTTAATATTCTCAAGCGGCACCTCCAAATGCGTTAACCGTTCCCAAGGAGTAAACTCGCCCGACCGGCTTTCATAACGCGCCAATGCCTCCGACTGGACGACATCTTCAAACGCGCCCTCCCGGAATCCAGCAACCACAGGATAGTTGCCGGGAATATCAGAGCCTTCGTCCAACATGTCGTAGATTGCACTATTCTCCGATTCGGGAGCTTCGCTGACTTTGCCCTGGAAGTTTACCATGGACTCTTCTGCTCCCTTCCTGAACTCTCCTCGCACCTCTTTGCGCCATAGTTTTGCCTCCATAGCAGCCTCGATCGGGTAAGGAGCCATAAAATATTTAGCCCATTTACTAGCCTTACCGTACCGGTAGGACAAAGGCTGGTCGCGATCATGGTGCATATCGGCGTATGGTCTTGCATACATACGTGACGGCGAAGTGGAGATTGATAGCATCTCACCTGCGACTGGATCTAATTTATCGGGATGCGGCTTCATACCTCCATCTCGAATCATCTCTTGCAAAATATCCGTCACCTCGCCATTGCGGTGTTGATACCGGCCCGTACCATGCCAGCGCCAGACGTCCTTATATATCATCTCAACATCTTCAAGCACCTCTGCCTCGTCCTCAGGCGAAACGGGACTAACCTCCGTAGTTTTTCCAAGTTTCCGACCCGCTAACCGGTCGATCAATCGCAAATCAAGCGGCTTAGCCTCGCCTTCGCTGCCAGCGATTCTCCGATCAAGATACCATGTATACATACCACCAAGCACAGCGCTCTTCGCCAAAGACCTCATTGCCTTCCGGCTAGGTTTAACCGACTTATGGTGTGTTTCGCCCGCCTCAGCCGCCTGGGCCTGTAGGAGCTCGTCAGCCAACTCCCGTCCCAAGGTACCGCCATCGCCCTGTAATTCTTGTGGCTCTTCATGCTCATTCATAGCCATAGCCTAGCATTATAGTTGTTCTAAGCACAACGTTTATAATAACTGCACTGCCTCACTCACACTCAAAACCGTCACGCCTAGCTCGCCCGTATGCTCCAGAAAATCCTTATCCCCGGTCACAATAATTGCACTCGTCTCTCGCGCCAGCGCCACCACTGGCTCATCCTTCGGATCCCGTATTCCCACTGGATCGCCCGAGTCTACCGCCACCATAAACCGCTCCATACTCAGCCCTAAATGACTCAGCCAACGACGCGAGACCTTCGGACTCAATTCGCGTAAGTAATCAAATAGTTCATCAACGATGTACTCCGAGCACACCAGCTCATGCCGGCTCATTACCCGCCGCACCACCGCCTCAGCATTGCCGCCATGCAACAGCCCACTCACCCACACATTCGTATCAATTACGACGCGGTATCGCGGGCTACTGTGCCCAGTTTCGGTTGCGGCGGCGTGCTGCTGTAATGTCTGCAACCACATCTTCCTCTGAGCGGGACCCAACTTGGGAGCCGATGATCTTGCCATAGCGGAATAGTTCCTCCCATTGCTGTTCATTACGCAAATATTGCAACACCGCGGCCCGCATCAGATCGCTGCGACTGCCAAATTGCTCCTTCGCCTTAGCATCAATCTGCTCCACGAGCTGCTTCGGAAAAGATATATTAAATGTTTGTGCATTAGTCTTCATAACCTGGCTCTAACTTATACCCAGATTGTATGAAAATTGTATGAAGTCGTCAAGAAGCAGCCTTGTCCAATACAAGATTGGCATGAACGTAGGTCCGCTTTCCAACGCAAGATGAGCATGAACTCAAAAGCGTGCGCCGTAGCATGGAGGTATGACTATCACCATGAGCGACACACGCACCTACACCATATCAGAATT
>JBBRSS010000031.1:0-16593 GCA_038245115.1 Candidatus Saccharimonadia bacterium | reverse complement strand
TTGGCTGGGGCGGCAGGATTCGAACCTGCGAATGACGGCACCAAAAACCGTTGCCTTACCGCTTGGCCACGCCCCATTATTTGTGTAGTACCAAGGATAGATTTTAGCCTATCGGTATGGCTTGCGCAAACTGAAATTATTATGTCATAATTTACACATTATGAACATTTCTGCACGATCCGTTTTCAAAGTCCTGAGCTTGATATTGCTTTTCATTATTATGGTATTAGCGGCGTATACCGCCCGTCGGGTACTGATTTGGATTGGTACGGCGTTTTTTCTGGCCGTGGCTTTGAATCCGGCGGTGGAATATTTGAGCCGGGTAATGCCCAAACGCAGCCGCGGACTGGCCGCCGGCAGCGTGTTTTTGATAATGGTGCTGTTGCTAACATTTTTGGTGTCGGCGCTGGCCCCACCCATTGTGAAGCAATCTGAGCAGTTGATAAACAATTATCCTCAGTACACGAACGAACTGGTGTACGGCAACTCATTTGTATCGCAGCAAATCCGCGATAATAACCTGGTTGATCATGTGAAGCAAAGCCAAGACCAGATTTTGAGCTATGCCTCTAAGGCCGGCGGATCGCTATATTCTATAGTCGGCAGCATATTTTCGGGTTTTGCTGCAAGCTTAACCATTCTGGTATTAACCTACTTTATGCTACTGGAGGGGCCGGCTTGGCTAAAAGCACTATGGAAGATTGTACCGGCTAAACGCCTGCAGAAGACCCAGGAACTCATGGGCAAAATGTATAACGCGGTCACGGGCTACGTAACGGGGAACATTTTAACGAGTGTACTGGCTGCAATACTGACGGCAGCAACTCTGGCAATTATCGGTGTGCCCTATGCTATTCCGCTGGGCATTTTGGTGGGCCTGTTTGATTTTCTGCCCCTGGTTGGTGCAACCATCGGATCGATTATCGTAGTTTTGGCCGCCTTGTTTACTTCAGTTGGCGCCGCAGTGATAATGACAATCTTCTTTGTGATCTATCAGCAGATTGAGAATCACGTACTCCAACCGCTGGTTTACGGCCGCACTGTGCGGATGTCGCCCCTACTTGTTTTGGTATCGGTGCTGATTGGTGCCAGCATCGGCGGCATTATTGGTGCCGTTGTGGCGATACCCGCGGGAGCCAGCCTACGGATTGTGCTGAAGGAATTTTCCGACAATCACTCTACGGCTAAGAATTAGGCTGTAATCTCGTAGCGCTCAAGCTTCGTCTTGTTGGCTTCCGTCGGATTCTGGAGCTGAAGTAGTTCACTGTAGATACCGCCGGAATTGGCCAGCTCGGCCGGAGTGCCGGATTCTACAACTCGGCCGCCCTTAATGCCGACGATGCGGTCGACTCCGGCAATAGTGGACAGGCGGTGGGCGATGATTAATGTGGTGCGGTGTTTCATGAGATGCTCGAGGGCCTGCTGAACTTCATGTTCGGCTTTGGAATCGAGCGAGCTGGTGGCTTCGTCTAGCACGAGAATTGGGGCGTTTTTGAGAATGGCTCGGGCGATGGCTAGGCGCTGTTTTTGGCCGCCACTCAATCGCACGCCGCGCTCACCTATTTCGGTGTCGTAGCTGTGAGGCAGTTTTTCGATGAATGCGGAGGCGTTGGCGGCCGCGGCGGCCGATTTGATATCGGCTAAGGTGGCGGCGGGAGTTCCGTAAGCAATATTTTCGCGTACGCTACCGGAGAATAAGGCGGGCTCCTGAAAAACTACCGAAACGTTACGGCGCAGCGACTCCAGGGTGACGGTGGCAATATCGGTGCCATCAATCAATATCTGGCCTCCTCCGAGCTCATAGAGGCGCAGGAGGAGGTTGGAGATAGTGGTCTTGCCCTCACCGCTTTCTCCAACCAGGGCCAGCTTAGAGTCTGGTTCAAGGGTGAAAGAGATGCCGTGTAACACCTGGCTACCGCTAGCGTAGGCGAAGTCGACGTTGCGGTACTGGACTCGACCAGCGGAGACAATGAGCGGTTGGCTCCCCGGAGCGTCTTGGATGGAGGGCTGTAATGCCATAACCTCAAAAAAGTCTTTGGAGCCGGCGGCAGCGCGCTGAACATTATCGACGATAAATGATGATGCGAATAATGGGAACTGAGCCTGGGTAACAAGCTGCAAGAGCAGGGTGAGCTCACCTAGGGTGTAGTGGCCATAATATGTCTGAAGAACGATGTAAGTATATATTCCAAAGAAGATCAGGTTGAGACCGAGGCGACGGGCGATGTCGTACCAGTGCCATTCGATAGATTGAGCTTTGGTTTGACGCTCAATTGAGCGGCGTTTATCCGAGAAGAATCGATTTTCGACAGCTTCGGTGACAAATGACTTAACGGCTCGGATTTGGCTAATGCTCTCCACGAAGCGGCCGTTGTTGACGTCGGTATCCAAATTGATTCCTTGCTGCTTGGCTTGCCAGCCCCGACTAGAAAGGGTCGTCAACCAGATGTAAAACGGAAACAGAATGCCCAGCAGAATGGCCACGGGCAGAGCGTAAAAAGCTAGGATAACCAGGGTGATGGCGGCGGTCAGGAAGAAACCGATAAAGTTATTGGCAAAAGCGTTCATAAGATTCGAAATGGTTACGATGCTGCGCTCGAGGCGGCTGGTAATTTTGCCGGCAACCTCATTGTCGAAGTACGTCAGGGGCAGACGCAGAATATGGCGGTAATAGCGTTCGGACAGCAGCGAATTGAGTTTGGCGCCAAGTCTGTCCCCAATATAGCCCTGGATGTTGGAGATGATGGTAATGATGACGCTAACCAAGGCGATGAGGGCTAGGATCCACCAGAAGTAGCTCAATGCCACGGTGTGGCCTTGGCCGATCTTAACTAGGCCGTCAACAATGAATTTGAGGAAGAATGGTGTGGCTTGATTGAGCAGGGATACTACGACAACGAAGAATCCCGACCAGAGGTAGTAGCGCTTGAGCTCCCATGAATAACGAATGATCTTGATAATGTCTTTCATGGCGAAAAGGGACTCTCTTGTGTTAGGTGATGTTGCTGCGGCGCCAGCGGGGACCGTTGGGAGTATCGCTGAGCTCAATATTGTGTTTGCGAAGTTGATTGCGAAGTTTGTCGGCGCCGGGCCAATCTTTGGCTTCGCGAGCGGTTTCGCGAGCGGTTATGAGGTCTGTTTGCTCTGGCGTGATGTCGGGGCGAGTGTTGAGACTCAGCCCTAGGAGTCGGTCGAGGCCGCTCAGCAATTCTTCGAAGTCCTCGGCGTCGAGTTTCATACCCGGCGCCAGGCTGGTGGCGTAGTTAAATAGCTCGGCCAGGGCGGAGCTGGTGTTTAGGTCATCGGCCAGGGCGGCCGAGATCCGCCCGAGCAGATCGGTAATGTCAGAATCGCCTAATCTGAGCTCGGAGAGGTTAGGTTGATGCTTGAGATCGGCAAAGGCATAGAGGTTGATGAGGGTGTTTTGGGCGGCCTCGAGAGACTCCCAGGTGAAGTTGAGCTCGGAACGATAGTGCGCCTGGAGAATGAGCAGACGGTAGGCTAGTGGATTAAAGCCGCGCTTGGTGACCTCCCGCAAGGTGTAGGAATTGCCTTTAGACTTTGACATTTTGGTGCCATCCACCAGAATAAATTCGTTGTGAAGCCAATAATTGGCCAAAGGATGGCCGAAGGCGGCCTGCGTTTGGGCCATTTCGTTGGGATGGTGAGTGCCAATGTGGTCAACGCCGCCAGTATGGATATCAATGGGATCGCCCAGGGTGGAGTGGATGATGGCGGAGCACTCCAGGTGCCAACCCGGAAACCCGCTACCCCAGGGGCTGTCCCATTGCATGGTGTGATCTTCAAAATGCTCGACGGCGAAAAACCAGACCGCAAAATCATGCGGCGAGTGCTTGTCGGGGTCGGTTACTACCTCGATGCGGGCGGCATTTTCCTTGTCGGCCAGTTTTTGACCAGTAATGGCACCATACTCAGGCAGCTTGGCAACGTCAAAATAAATGGCCTGCTTGGTTTGATAGGCAAAACCCTTCTCGAGCAGCGTTGCGACCATATCGATTTGGTCGGCAATGAATTCGGTGGCGCGGGCGTAGGTATCGTGGTACTTGGCGGATTCATAGCCGTTGGGCGGCTGCACGTTCATGGCTGCCATATCAGATTTGAAAGCCTGAGTGTAGTGTTCGGCGACCTCCCAAACGGTTTTACCTTCACGTTTGGCACCGGTTTCGAGCTTGTCCTCGCCCTCGTCGGCGTCTGAAACCAGATGGCCGACGTCGGTAATATTCATGACATGCTTCACCTGATAGTCGGTAGATTCGAGGGCGCGCCGTAGCATATCATTAAAGACCGCATTGCGCAGATTGCCGATATGGTAGTAGTTGTAGACGGTAGGGCCACAGGTGTACAGACTGGCATGGCCGGGACTAATCGGCGTAAACTTCTCGACACTGCGGCTGAGGGTATTGAATAATCTCATGTTTGGTCCTGCGTGTGGGCGGTAAAGGCCTCAATAAGCTTGGAGATTTCGGCTGCGATATCGGTGGTTTTGGTACGGTAGGCCGCAGCATTGGGGTGTCCCCCACCGCCAAATTTCTCGGCGATAGGCGCGGCCAGGCCGGATTTCGAACGCAAAGGCACATTGATCTTGGTGCCATAGTTTTTGAACACGGCGGCCAGCTCAACACCTTTGGTCCACTGCATATCATTAATAACAAGCGTGTAGGGCTCGGCGACGTCTTTGTACTGAGCAACGATAGCGGGCGGAATCTCGAGCACGGCCAGGCGGCCATCGGCATGGAATTGCACGCTGGTAATCAGTTGGCCTTTGAGCTTGAATAATTCCTCGGATAGCGCCGAACTCTCGCGTTTGACGGTGTAGAGGTCGTAGAGATTGGCGCCACAACGCACGAGGTGCGTGAGAGCATCAAGGGTGTCGGCGGTGGAATCGGGCGTGGTGAGGCCTAGAGAGTCGCTCAGAATGGCGGTCGCAAGCTTACTGGCGGCGGCTTTATTGATAGTCCAGCCCAGTTCGATGCAGATACGGGTGATAACTTCGGCGGCGGCGGCTCCGGCTTCAATAATTTCAGTAACGGCAAAGCCAAAATCTTGACGACTAACATGGTGGTCTATAATGAAAAACGGTTTGCTGGTGAGCGCCGTATGGTGGTGTTCTAGGGCGGCCTTAATGAGCGCTGGTGAGCCGGTATCAACCAATATAGTCAGATCGAACTGCTTGGGTAGGTCCTGACCGATTCGGTCCCAGCCCTCTTGGGTCCGCAAATAATTTTCGGGCTCCTTATATGAGTACATATAGGTTTGCTTGTCTAATTCACCAAATATTTCTTCGAGGCCGAGGGCTGAACCTAGACTGTCGCCGTCCGGACTGTCGGGCTGCAAGATAAGAATGGTGTTGGCGGCTGCAACGGCGGCGTTGAGCTGAGTATAAAGTGGATTAATTTTGGTCAAAATGACTGCCTTCCTTCGAGTGCTCTACCGAGCGTAATTTGGTCAGCATACTCGAGATCACCGCCCACTGGCAAGCCGCGAGCGAGCCTGGTAAGGGTAATGGGTAGGTTTTCGAGCTGAGCACGGATGTACATAGCTGTTGATTCCCCCTCAAGTGACGGGTTGGTGGCCAAGATGATCTCCTGGACGCCACCGGCTTTAACGCGCTCTATCAGGCTGGCAACTTCGAGACGCTCTGGGCCAATACCGTCAATCGGGGAGATAACCCCGCCAAGTACGTGATAGATACCCTGGTAGGTGCCGGTTTTTTCAATTGCCACCACATCGAACGGTTCTTCTACGACTGCAATCATGGCGTGCGAACGCTTGGGCGATTCACAAATTTGACACTGCGGGCCTTCCGAAAAGTTGAAGCAGGTTTGACAGGTGTGAACACCGGCATGCAGACTCTCGGCGGCCGATCCAAGGGCAGCACTCCGAGCCGGGTCACTCTTGAGGAGGTGGAACGCTAGCCGTTCGGCCGTGCGCGGACCCACACCCGGGAGTTTACCCAGCTCGGCAATGAGCCGTTCAACTGAAGAAGGAACAATTTGCATAGGCTATTTCTGTTGCTACCCTCTTATAGTCCGGGCAATCCAAGCCCACCGGCAACACTGCGCATCTTCTCGGCGGCGAGTTGCTGTGAACGGGTTATGGCCTGGGTAATGGCTGATTCAAGCCATTTTTCGACCTTGGCCATCTCGGTATCACGAATAATGGCTTCGTCGAGAGTAATCTTTTGAATCTTTTGTTCACCGTTAATCTTTATTTTGACCGCGCCATTGCCGGCTTCAACTTCAATAACTTCTTTGGCTAGGGCTGACTGAATTTTCTTTAGTTCAAACAAGGCTTTGCTTTTCTCAAACATGTGGGCTCCTTATAATTTGGCTTCAGGACTCATCGAGATGATCGTTCTTATGCTAGAATTATCTCATGCAAAATGTAAGCTCCATGAAGTCTTTGTATAATCGTATCACAAGCCGCGTGTATGAGGTTATCTGCCGTCGGCACGCTTGGGTAGCAGCGGCTCTATTGATGACGATGGCAGGCCTGGCATTCGGCAGTATGATCGGAAATTCAGCGATCGTAGATGAGGTCGCGCATATTCCGGCAGCTTATTCATATTTGCATTATGGCGACTACCGGTTGAACCCGGAGCATCCCCCACTCATCAAGGATTTGGCCGGTTTACCTCTGCAATTTATGGATTTGACGTTCCCCGACTCTATGCCCGCCTGGACGAACGACGCTAACGGCCAATGGGAGGCTGGCTGGAACTTTATATATCATGCGGGCAATAACGCCGATGAGATTATTTTTTGGGCAAGGTTGCCAATCTTATTGTTAGCATTAGCGTTTGGCGCCGGGTTATATATATTTGCCAGACGGCACTGGGGCACAGAAGTAGCACTAGTGACGCTATTTTTCTATGCTTTTAGCCCGAATTTTCTGGCGCATTCAACCCTGGTGACTACCGACCTAGGCGCAAGCATATTTATGTTCATAGCTATTGTGGCATTCGCCCGTTTTATCAGTGAGCCAACACGGATAAATTTGGGCGTACTGTCGATTGCTCTAGCCCTGGCACAGCTGACAAAGTTTTCATCATTCCTGCTCTACCCATTTCTTGGAGCCTTAACCTTGTTTTTGGCTATTATTCTCCACTGGCCAAAAACATTATACGAGCGTCTGAAAGTGTATATGGGCGGCCTGGTGATTGCTTCGGCACTTAGCGCGGCTTGGATTTGGCTAGTGTATGCTCTCCAGGTGGGCGGAATGCCGATTGCGGTTCAAAACCGCTTGATTGAGGGCTCACTGAGTGCGCCCAAGGTGCATTTTATGGCAGATATATTGGTTAACCTTAATAGTATTGCGTTGATGCAACCGGTCGTACAATATCTTCTTGGGCTGGTTATGGTGGTAGGGCGTGTGGCGGGGGGGAATGTAACTTACTTTAACGGTCAAGTTACGGCGGCGCAGAGTTTCGGCTGGTATTTTCCTGAATTGTTCACCCTAAAGACCCAGGTAGCATTGCTCTTGCTAATGGTAATTATCGGAGTGTCATTTTGGGTGCGGGCAGCTCGTATGCCGCTGAATCGTTGGGGGCGGCTAATCCTAGCTCATATTCGGACTCATATTCTTGAATGGACTCTAGGATCTTTTGCGTTTTTCTACTTCATAATAGCGGTGTTGGGTAATCTTAACCTTGGTATCCGACATATATTGCCCGTATATATTCCGCTCTTCATCCTAGTCGCACTAGCGAGTGTGAAACGGCTGCGTAGGCTCCGGGCTGGGCGCTGGGCCGGACTAAGCCTGGGTATTTTCGCCCTGCTGATGGTGTGGTACGGTGGCAGCGCTGTGATTGCTTTTCCAAATTACATTTCGTACTTTAATGAAATTATTGGTGGCCCCACTAATGCAAACAAGTATTTTTCTGACTCAAGCGTGGATTGGGGCCAAGACCTAAAACGTTTGAAAACCTACGTTGATAGCCATCATGAGATTAAACACATTGCGGTGGACTACTTCGGCGGCGGTGTGCCGGCCTATTACTTCTGCCAGCGACAGTACGATGCCGTTGGGGCGGTCGTAAAGGCGTCGGACGGTTACGACTGCACCCATAGTCGCTACGAAGCGTGGCATACCGAAAATGGTGTCTATACTGGGCAATATATTGCGGTGTCAGAAACATTCTTGGAGAACGATCGGTACTACGCAAAGCTCAATCACCAAGTAGGCTACGGGTATCTGCGGGCGATGCAACCAATTGCCAAAGTCGGCAACAGCATCTACATCTTCAAGCAGTACTAGTTGGCCCGCTTAAGAGTAGACTCGTTTATGACTGTATGAGGCGGTTTTGTAGCGGCCGGCCCAGATGTTTAGTCGGATCTTGAATGGATCAAGCAGACCCCCCAGAACTACCTTGACCATGGATTCTCCGACGAGGCCGGTGCCGTTAGCCTTGGGGTCTTTCCAGTCAGGGGTTTGGATTACTTCTATCTCGTAACCTCTGAGGCGGGCGATGGCGAGCAGTTCCATATCGAAGCTCCATTGGAGCATAGTCATACGGCCAAAGATATCTTCGGCGACTGAGCCTTCAAAAACCTTGAACCCACATTGAGTATCTTTAATTCCCGGTACTACCAGTAATTGCGCGGCTAAGTTGGCACTTTTTGACATGGTTTTTCGCATTAGCCCCTTGTGAATCACAAATAGGTCGCGCACAGCAATGGCAATTTTGCCGCCGCGATCCATGAATGCCTTCACCTCATCGAGGTGAACCAGGGGCGTTGCCAGGTCGGCATCCATGAACACGCGGTATCGTCCGCGGGCCTCAAACATGCCCACCCTCACATCGCGCCCTTTGCCGACTTTGGGGCCGGGTTGAATCAATCGGAAATGCTTGAATAAATGCGCCTGACTGCCGGCCAGATTCGCCGTACCATCCGGGCTATCAGCCGAGACGACTATAACCTCAACCGCACCATAATCGCGGCTAGATAGAAACGCCGCCAACTCTCCCAGAACATCGGAAATACGATCCGCCTCCATGTAGGCCGGGATTATTATGCTGAGGTCTATTGGCTCGGGAGTCATTTTGTAATTTCGTAGGTGTAGTAGATCTCAACTTGGTTGAAAGACGAATAGTGCGGTTGCAATGTACCCCCAGGGAACTTGGCTTTGAGAACTTTTACCGCATCATCTCGAATACTGGTAGCAATGTAGAACTGCCGACTGGCACCAGCAACGGGCAGAGCCGTTAAATCGGCTGTGGTTATTACTCGATATCCGAGCTGGCCGTGATCGAGGTAATCTATTACCGGAAACTGGTCAGTGGTGGAAACAACGTAGCGTTCGCCCGAAAACTTATCGGTCTTCAAGTGCTCGGCTATGCCAACGGTACCTTCGTTGAAGGCAACATATACCGCCGTAGACCCGGCCCACGCGCGGAAGTACTGGGTATACCCCTGCACAAAAGTGAGGGCGAGGAGAAGAATTATCGCGGCCTGACCGGAGGCGCGCGCGGCCGAGTTGATCGGGAAAGTAGCGTACCACAGCTCGAGCATATAGGAGGTCCCAATGCCAACCAGCGCAAAGATCAGCGGCAAGGCACCAACCGCCCAGCTAGAGTTCGGCAAGCCCTTAACGGTGAGGAAAGCGGGCAGCAGCATAATTAAGGTAAGCGTTAGCAAGACTCGGTAG
Organism: Candidatus Saccharimonadia bacterium; assembly: GCA_038245115.1. Lineage (GTDB taxonomy): Bacteria > Patescibacteriota > Saccharimonadia > UBA4664 > UBA4664 > UBA5169. The sequence goes on along the minus strand of JBBRSS010000031.1, from coordinate 6,924 downwards.
CGCAACTGGTGCAGGCGGGAAATGCCGACGAGGAGGCCAGTCACCAACATGAGGCCAACAAAGGCATTTAACATGGGTGCGCCGGCCAAATTGTGGCGATAGTTCTCATCGCCGTGGACGTTAAACATCAACAAGACTTTTACGATATTACCGCCGAGAGTAGCCGGGGCCGTTACGAGCTCAAGAGTGTGCGCCATGGAAGTGACGGCGGCTAATGAAGTGCCAACAAGATAGGCCAGGGCCGCAATGCCAGCGCCCAAAACAGCCAACCCGGCCGCGCGGCCTCGGCTGTAGGCGAGGAGTTTGCGCTCCTTAACTAGACGCCACAGACCAAGCATAATGGCACAAACGGCTAGCAACCACCCGATAGGACCACTGAGTAGGTCGACCGCCAGGACACCGCCGAGGGCAAGATACTGCCAGCCGCCGGGATTGCGCAGCACTCGACCGCCAAGCCACAGAGTAAGTGGCACGAGCAGCACTATTATGGCCGAGACGACCCCTCCTCTGGAGATAGTGACCGCCCAGGGTGAAACGGCCATCGTGAAAGCCCCTACCCACGCAATGCGCAAGCCGAACCAATCTCTCAGCCACAACCATGTCACTACTACCGCCATTGTCCCAAGTAGCGCAGGCCAGAGTCGCAAAGCCAGGGCATTGTGGCCAAACAGGTGGATACTAATGGCTTGCATCCAAACCCACAACGCAGCATAACCGTTAGCGGCATTCAGATGGGGCAGCCAATTTGTAGTGCTAAGCCCGAGAGATTGAACCCCAATTCTGGCCGAAGCCTCATCGAGCCCCGGTGGTAACGAACTGAGCTGGAAGGTTCGAAAAAATCCTGCGGCCAGTGCGACCAAACCGAGCCCAACCGGGGTCCAGAAGCGACCAAGCCAAGCGAACGGGCGTTGAGGGGGTGTGTGCTTTGTCATTTTAAGAAAATACTACCTTTTTATACATTATATAGTTCCAGGTCAGGCTCACGACCGTAGCGATGGCTTTGGCGGCATTTTTGGCTAAAAACTGGTCGTGTCCCGTGATACCGAGCAGGTGCGACAAAGCGAGCCCAAGCGTAACAGGCAGCAGCCAGACGTCAGTGAGGAGTTTGATGGTACCGGTCTGAAGTATATATAGGCCAAAGGCAGTCACGGCAAAAAATAACACTGCCTGCTTAACCGAAGATCCTTTATCGCTCTTGAAAACAACATGCTTATTGGCAAGAAAGCTAAACACCATGGCTATCGAAGTGGAAATAATGTTTGACTGTACCAAAGTGAGGCCGACAGCACTAGACAGGACATTATAGATAACGAAATCGATGAAAGTATTGAGCACTCCAACAATCCCGAATTTGCCCACACGGGTGATTTCCGGCCCGCCTGCAAGCTGTTGATTCGACACATGTACCTCAGAATTTGTATCTTAAGCATAACCGATACGCGCCACTACTGTAAACAGGCTGGGCTAAGCGAGCACTGCAGGCTACCTGTTCGGCGCGTCAGTGAAACGACGCTGTTCGGGGTGGAAGTATAACTCGACGTCGCCGATGGGGCCGTTACGGTGTTTCTTAATCATGACCTCAGTGATGTTTTCGTCGGCCTGCTTATCGTAATACCAGGGGCGGTAAATGAAGGCCACCACGTCGGCATCCTGCTCGATGGAACCGGAGTCGCGCAGGTCGGACAGCTGCGGGGTCGGCGGGGTGCGCGATTCCACGGCGCGGGACAGCTGGGACAGGGCGATTACGGGGACGTTGAGCTCACGTGCAAGCCCCTTGAGCCCACGCGAAATTTCGGAAACTTCCTGCTGGCGGCCCTCGCGGGAGCTAGCACCACCGGAGATGAGCTGGAGGTAGTCGATGATGATGAGGCCGAGACCGTGTTCGGCTTGCAGGCGGCGAGCTTTGGTACGCATCTCCATAACGTTGGTCATGGCGGAGTCATCAATGTAGAGCGGGGCTTCGGAGAGTTCGGCCATGGCCTCGTTAATACGCGGAAAATCGTCATCGTCGAGGGCGCCGGTACGAAGTTTCCAGGAGTCAATGCCGGATTCGATGGCCAGGAGTTGATCGATGAGTTGCTCCTTCGAGACTTCGAGCGAGAAGAAGCCAACGGGTATCCCCTGTTTGGCTGCCACGTGGTGGGCGATGTTCATGACCAAGGTGGTTTTACCCATGGAAGGCCGCGCGGCGAGGATTAACAGGTCGGAGTTTTGGAGGCCGGCCAAGAGGCGGTCGAGATCGCGGAAACCGGTGGGGATGCCGCGGAGTTTATCGGAATTCGAGTGCATTTCGTTGAGGCGATCGAATGAATCGGCCAAGATGGTATTAATGGGAATAAAGTTTTGCTTGAGATTTTTTTGCGACACTTCAAAGATGACCTGTTCGGCCTTATCTAGGAGTTGATCGAGCGGAGATTGCTCGTCGTAGCCAAACTGGGTGATATTGGAGGCGGCGGCGATGAGGCGGCGCAAGGTAGCTTTGTGAGCTACGATGCCGGCATAATGCACCACGTGAGCGGCCGAAGGGACCGCACTGGTAAGCTCGGCAACGTAGGTTGAGCCGCCGATGCGCTCCAGCTCCCCTGCCTCGGACAGCTTGTTGGAAAGCGAGACAATATCGATGGGCTGGCGCTGTTCGTACAAGTCCATAATGGCCGCAAAGATGAGGGCGTGCCGGTCAACATAGAAATCCTCGGTCGAGACAACGTCGGCCACCCGAATAATGGCATCTTTTTCGATCAGAATGGAGCCGAGCAAGCTGGTTTCGGCGTCGAGGCTCTGCGGTGGAACGCGCCCGGCCGTGACTTCTTGAGCTAGAATTTCGCCAATGGTTGGAAGGCGTTTTTCGCCGGTGCGCTGTTTGGTATCTGATCGTGCCATTAGTCGACTATCTCCCCGCCTAATATTTCGAGGGCCGACGACACTAGTTCGGCGGCGGGATCGGACTGAGTGCGCCGAGCAGGTTTGGCGGATTCTTCGGTGCGGGCAAAGAACTTGGTGGTGCGCCCATAGACTTTGGTTGCAGCCACCTCAACGGCGCTGCGGTTGGCTGGTTTGAGGAATAAATCGCGGTGAAAATTAAAGCGCGGCTTAATAGTAATTCCGCTCGCCTCAAATTCAACTGGGTACATCTGCAGTAGGGCGGCAAGGGAGTTATTGTGAGCCTTGATAATAACCAGGACTTTTGGCCAAAGCTCCGAAGCTGGGGCATCGGCGGAGGCGGGATCGGCCGTGGTTGGTGTGGTCGCGACTGGTGATTCTGTGCGGGTGGCGGCGACGGAGCGTTTGATGGGAGCAGGTGCGGCATGGATGACGATTGGCTCGGCAGACGGCACCGTCAGCCGCACGAGCGCTGCCTCAAGGGCGAGCTGAGGCCAGCCGGAACGAGTAATTTCGATTAAGCTAGAGATTATCTCGGCGATACGGGCCGGGGCCACACTGGCGCTGAGCTGAGCCACAACCTCATCGGTGGCCGGAGCTGCGCCGCAGTTGGCAAGCAGGATGGCGCGCCATTGCCCAGCAAGCTGGGTTGCAATCATCGCAGCTTGGGCGCCGCTGGCATCAAGCCTGGTGGCTATTTTGAGGGCGGCTGCGGTGTCATTGGCCGCCAGCGCCCGGCTCATGGCGGCAATTTCTTCGGAGGCCGAGTAGCCCAGGAGGTTGCGCACGTCCTGGGCGGCAATCGACTCCCCGCCCGCTCCGGCCAGCTGGTCGAGCAAGCTAATGGCGTCGCGAAAACCGCCACGGGCTGTGGTGGCAATAATTTCGAGGGCCTCAGGAGTGACATTAATACTCTCAGCAGCCGCTATGCGGGCAAGCTGAGTAACTATATCGACCGTCGTGATCGGTTTAAAGTTAAAGGCCTGGGTGCGCGAAATAATAGTCTCGGGCAGTTTGTGCGCTTCGGTGGTCGCCAGGATAAAAACGGCATGGGCCGGTGGCTCCTCGAGAGTCTTCAGGAGGGCATTGAACGCTTCCGAGGTCAACATGTGTACTTCATCGATAATATAGACCTTATAGCGACCCTGGCTGGGCGTGAGCCCAATCTTTTCACGTAGGTCACGTACGGCATCGATGGAACGGTTGGAGGCGGCGTCCATCTCAATAATGTCGAGCGACGAATTTATAGCGGTTTTGCAGTTGGGACATTCATTGCACGGCTTGACCTCACCGGTGCAGTTGAGTGCACGAGCCAGCAGGCGGGCAACACTGGTTTTGCCTACGCCACGAGGCCCTGTGAATAAATAGGCGTGACGGATACGGCCGGAGGCAAGCGCAGACGTGAGGGTACGCACAATGTGATCTTGCCCGACGACCTCGGAAAAGTTCCCGCTCCGATATTTCCGATACAACGCCAGCTCGGCCACTCGATTTAACCTCAGTTCAGGCTCTGATTATATCTGATCGGCGTAAGAGTTAAAAGTGGATAAAGCTTACGTCTGGGATGTCTCAATCAGATATTGCGATAAAAGTCGTACCGCCTTACCTCTATGGCTGATGGCATTTTTTTCGTCACGGCTGAGCTCGGCATTGGTCAAAGTTTGGCCTTCAGCAAGGAATATCGAGTCCCAACCAAAGCCATTGTCGCCGCGCGGAGCTACGATCTGTCCGTTCGTTTCAGCGCTAAAAAAGTGAATCAAGCCAGCAATATCACGGTAGCCGATGGTAACTCGCGCAACGGCGGTGTGGTCGGGGTAATGCGACACCTGCTCAGCCATACCGGCCGACCCAAGCGACTGAACGAACCATTTGATCAATGTTCCGGGCAATGGCTTGATGTAGTTGAATATTAGAGAAGTGTCTTCGACGATAAATTCACCGGCGTGACTGGTGGCAGCCTGTGCTAGCTTATGCTCAATTACTACCTGAGGATCAAGACTCTGAATTTCATCAAGCTCAACCGAAAGCTGAACTATACTCGGTATGAGCGAACTAACCTCGCGGAATTTTCCGTCGTTTCCAGTAATAAAATATAGCGGCATTAGCCGATAACAGCCTCGATGGCGGCCCATTCGGCTTCGCCTTCGTCGGGTATTACCATGGTGACCTGGTCGCCCGGCTGAGCCTTAAAGTAGGTTACGCTGGCGAACAATACATGGTATTCCTGACCGCGGGCCTCTACGAAGTAGGCCCCGTCCTTGAGGTTTAGCGTGCCAATAAGCTTCTTGCGCTCAACTGGTCCAATTTGCTTGTAGATGAATGTCCCATCGTCGCCAATGATAAGTTTGAGTTGGTCACCCTGAACGAGCTTCGATTTGGAGGCGTAGTTGGCGGGCACGGGATAATTCTTGCCGTCGGGACCAATCATGTGCTGACCGTCAAAAGCGCCTTCGATAACTTTGCCGGATTGCGCGGCCTCGGCCTTGGCCTCGGTAACAGAAACGGTATCATCTGAGCCAATGAGGCTCGTGAGCAACTCTTTAGCACCAGCCAAATTAGTCTCGGCTGATTCGATAAGCTTTTTTAGAGTCTTTAATTGTTTTTCGGTAATATCTGCCACAGGAAGTTCCTTTGGTATTGGTTTCACACTCTGCTAGCTTTATTAATACTACGCCTAGCGGGTAATGTCAAAGCAATATACAAAAAAGAGCCCATGTTGAGCTCTTTTTTGGAATTTTTGTGAAATTCAGGATTACTGGACTTCGACGGTGGCACCAGCGGCTTCGAGCTTGGACTTGGCTTCGTCGGCTTCGGCCTTGGCAACATTCTCCTTGACTGGCTTGGGGGCGCCATCAACGAGGCCCTTGGACTCGGCGAGGCCGAGACCGGTGATTTCGCGAACGGCCTTGATGACGTTGATTTTCTGGTCACCGGCGGCAGCCAGGATCACAGTAAAGCTAGTCTTCTCTTCGGCAGCTTCGGCAGCGTCGCCGGCAGCAGGGGCAGCAGCGGCGGCGGGGGCAGCAGCCGATACGCCGTAGTGCTTCTCGAGGACTTTTACGAGCTCGGACAGCTTGAGTACGCTCAGCTTGTCGATTTCGCCGACCAGCTTCTCGAACTCAGCCGGAACTTCAAACTTCTCTTCAACAGCAGTTTCTTCTGCCATGGGTATTTCTCCTTACGACTTAGCTTCGCTAAGTGCGTTCAAAACGTTAATAATTGAGCGAACATTGCCTGACATAACTCCGACAAAGCCGGTAAGCGGGGCGGCAATCGTACCAACAACCTGACCGAGCAATTGCTCGCGGGTGGGTAGAGTTGCCAGCGACTTAACTTGCGCGGCCGTGAGAACCTGACCGTCGCCGGTGAGACCACCCACAATCTCGAGAGCCTGGTGGGTCTTGGCGAACTGGAAGATAACGCGGGCCGCAGCCACTTCGTCATCAAATCCCATCGCCAAGGCCGTGGGGCCAACGAAGGTGGATGGGTCGATATCGGCGAGCGCGGGGGTGTTTTTGGCGGCTAGGCGCAATAATGTGTTCTTGGTGACGCGGTAATTAATACCTTCACTCCTCAGCACTGTGCGCAGCTCTTCAACCTCGCGGACGGTGAGACCTCGATAGTCAGTCATGACAGCCAATTTAATGCGGCCGAGCTCTTTGCTGAGAATATCAACAGCCTGCTCTTTGGCAACGCGGGAAATGGCCATAAGACTTAACTCCCTTAATGTTAAAAAATCTCTCTGGTGTTTACCAAAGAGACGCTTCGAAGTAATCCTATTGTTCCGGCCTGGTGGCCTTAACGGTCGGAATCGCCTCGGTAGCATGTTTGAGCCCGTGAGGGCAGCTACTGTCTCTGGTGAACTGGGTTAATATACCTGATTTCGGGGATGAGGTCAAGCTTGAGCCTTGTCCAATACAAGATTGGCATGAACGTAGGTCCGCTTTCCAACGCAAGATGAGCATGAACTCAAAAGCGTGCGCCGTAGCATGGAGGTATGACTATCACCATGAGCGACACACGCACCTACACCATATCAGAATT
>JBBRSS010000030.1:0-17178 GCA_038245115.1 Candidatus Saccharimonadia bacterium | reverse complement strand
TTGATGTGTGTAAGCTGACGGTGGGACATTTCTGCCTCCTTAGTAAGGTTATTGATTGTGTAGACAACAACCAGTGTACCGAACCGGGGCAGGATGTTCCTTTTTTAGTGGTTATGGTGCGTTTCGGAGTGGAATCCAGCACGCAAAGTTTGACTGATAGTCAGTAAACTGGTATAATATCTCACATTCCTCTCTACCTGGAGAGGTGGTCTCTTCGGAGACGCAACCGCACGGAGCCAATCCGTTCGACCCGAAGGAGGTAGGCGGATGCCTACTATCATTTACAAAGTGGTCAGCTCATCCTCCCCGGGTGAACTTGCGGCCTCTTTGCTCCAAGATCCTGAACGCCCCGTTGCGCGCATTGACGTTGTGTTGGAGTCGGAGCCCGTTGGGGCGCCCTCTTCAGACGATGAAGAGTGCGAGTTGCGGGACCGACTCGTGCACATGACCATTCTTGACGTTGTCGTCACGGGTCTCAAGCGCCTTGACGGCAATGGCGACTGGTGGCGCGTGGAGGCAACTCCCGACGAGTGTTTGCGCCGTTTTGGCCGAAGCGTCCGCATCCTGGCTGAACTCAACGTCAAGTCTCCGCGCGACAGCAGGAAGGTGGAGCTGTCCTACAACGAGCTTTAGGCTCAACCTCGGTTGAGTGCGCGCGCAAGCGCCAGGCCCCGCTGACTTTCATGGTCGGCGGGGTCGTTTGCTTTTGTAGAAGTAATTTTCCGCTCCTAGCCCCATGTAGCCTCGTATGGTACGATTACCCGCATAAAAGATCAGGTTTCTCTTGGGCAAATATTACGTCACTTCCTCAATCGTCTATACCAACGCCGTTCCTCACATCGGCTACGCCATGGAGCTTATCCAGGCCGATGTTTTGGCGCGCTATCACCGCCAGAAGGGCGAGGACGTGTGGTTTCTCACCGGTACGGATGAGCACGGTACCAAAATCAAGCGTACGGCCGAAAAAGCCGGCAAGCAACCTCAGGTCTACGTTGATGAGATGAGCCAGGTCTACAAGGAGCTCACTGCTAAGTTGTCGCTTTCGAACGACCAATTTATCCGCACCACCGATGCCAACCACAAAAAAGCCGCTCAGGCTCTCTGGGCTACCTGCGCCAAAGACATCTACAAATCCAGCTATGAGGGTTGGTATTGTGTAGGGTGCGAAACTTTCTATACTGATTTGGAAGTACCCAACCACGTCTGTCCCATTCACAAAACCGCTCTCGAACAGATAAAAGAAGACAATTATTTCTTCAAGCTGTCTGCCTATACCGACCAGATCAAGCATTTGATTCAGACTGATAAGCTCATGGTCTCACCTGCGAGCCGCAAGAACGAGATAATGGCCCTGCTCGGTCGTGGCCTCGAAGACATCAGCATTAGTCGCGATATCAAGAAGCTCGACTGGGGCGTACCCGTGCCGGGCGATCCGCATCAGGTGATGTACGTCTGGTTCGACGCCCTCGCCAACTACATTACGGCCCTCGGTTACCCCGATGGCGACGCCCTCAAGAAATACTGGCCTGCCGATGTGCAGGTGATTGGCAAAGATATTCTGCGCCACCACGCCGCCATCTGGCCCGCTATTTTGCTTTCGGCCGGTTTGCCGCTTCCGACTACGCTGTATGTTCACGGTTTCATCTCGAGTGAAGGCCACAAAATGAGCAAATCACTCGGTAATGTCGTGTCGCCCGACGATATCATTTCCAAATATGGCGTCGACGCCATGCGCTACTATCTCTTGCGTGAAATTCCTTCCGATGGTGACGGTGACTTTTCCTGGCAGCGTATGGAATCGGTCTACAATGCCGACCTCGCCAACGATCTGGGCAATCTCCTGCAGCGAGTGCAGGTGATGATCGCCAAGTACCAAAAAGGCGTCATTGGCGACCTGCCACCGCACTCACACGACATTATGCCCTATCAAGAAGCCATGGCCGATTTGCGTTTTGACCGCGCCCTGGCCGAAGTCTGGTTGCTCATTCGCGGCCTCAATCAGCTCATCGAAGAAGAGAAGCCATGGGAGCTCGGTCCGGCCGGCAAGCGCGCTGACGCCGAACATCTGGCCGAAGTGCTCCATCACGCCGTTGCCGACCTCGTGCAAATCGCCTCGCTCCTGATGCCGTTTATGCCTACCACCGCCGGAAAAATTGCCGCTACTTTCGCCGGTGGCGCGGTGCATCCCGAGGTTGGTCTGTTGTTCCCGAAGTCTGATACGGTTGAAAAAACGGGGATTCCAACTCCTAAGTAAACTATGTTAATCGATACCCACGCACACATTCACTTCGAAGAATTCCGAGCCGACATTGACGATGTTCTCGCACGAGCGCACGCCGCCGGAATCGAAAAAATTATCACCGTTGGCTGCAACGATACCGATTCTGCTCAAGCCGTAGCCGTGGCTAAATCCTACGAGCACGTCTGGGCGGCTGTGGGACTACACCCTCATGATGCCGACCGCGGGTTTGAAGCCCTCGAAGAAGTCGCCCGGCTGTCCGAATTCGATAAAGTTATTGCCATTGGTGAGTGCGGTCTCGATAATTTTCGCTCCGAAACCACCATTGATGACCAAGAGCGGGCATTGCGCTTCCAGATCGAGTTGGGTCTGGAGCGAAAATTACCCATGATCTTTCACGTCCGCGATGCCTTCCCGCAGTTTTTCTCCGTCCTCGACGAATACGATAGTGAGGGTGTCCGCGGGCTGGTACACTGCTTCACTGCCGGCGTTCCTGAGCTCGAAGGTTCACTCAAACGCGGCCTATATGTAGCACTCAACGGCATTATGACCTTCACTAAAAACCCTGCCCAGCTCGATGCCGCCAAGCAGTTGCCTCTGAACCGACTCGTGCTCGAAACCGATAGCCCTTTCCTGGCCCCTACTCCAGCCCGAGGCAAACGCAACGAGCCCGCCAATGTTGCCCATACCGCCAAATTTCTCGCCGAGCTCCGCGGTGAGCCCCTCGAAGATCTTATTGCTGCCACTACATTAAATGCGGAAAAACTATTTGGGATCTAAACTATTATGCGAGCGCGCCAGATGATTCTTTGCGCTCGGCAAATCCAGCAAATTGGGTGGACTTTGCGTAGAATGTAACAATGACACCATATACGCTAAGCCAACCGAATCTCCCCAAATCCATACCGCAGCTGGTCCCAATCGCCAAACTCGGGCCCGCCCCAACTCTCGAAGGCGTTGAGATCGACCGGCCCAATTGGCCTGGTCAGAACGCCAAGCTTGCCCATTTCGACTCGATCCGCCTCATTGAGCCAGACCTCACCGGAGCCATTTTGCGCGAGGGCGGTTGGGAAGACGTCGAGATTAATGGGGGACAGTTGGGCGGGCTTAACCTCACTGGCAGCGCAATGCGCCGGATACTCATCCGGCGCGCCCGCATGAGTGGGGCAATATTGGCCGAAACCGAGCTCAAAGATATTATCATCGAAGATACCAAGCTCGATCTCGCCAACTTCCGTTTTGCAAAATTATTCCGAGTGCAGTTCGTGCGCTGCCAGCTGGTCGACGCCGATTTTGTCGCCGCCCAGCTAATTGATGTAGACTTTACCAACTGCGACCTCACTTCTGTCGACTTTTCGGGCGCCACCATGAAGCATGTCGATTTACGCAGTTCAATTGTTCGGCAGATCAAAGGCATCGGCGGCCTCAAAGGTGCCACCATCAACTACGACCAAATGATTACCCTCGTGCCGGAACTCGCTGCCGGTTTGGGGATAGAAGTTAAAAATGACTAAAGTTATAGCCCCCATTTATCTCGACCACGCCGCCACCACTCCGCTCGACCCGGCGGCGTTGGAAGCCATGCGCCCGTATCTCGAGGATCAATACGCCAATCCTTCGAGCCTCTATTCGGCCGCCCGCAGCACCCGCCTGGCCGTCGAGTCTGCTCGCGCGCAGGTCGCCGATATCCTTGGCGCCAAAACCACCGAGATTGTTTTCACCAGCGGCGGCACCGAGGGCGACAATCTGGCTATTCAGGGCGTTTTGCGGGCCCATCCTGACGCACATTGGGTTACCACCGCCATTGAGCACGATGCGGTTTTGGGCTGCGTAGAGCCATTAAAGCGCAATAATCACGAAGCCACAGTCGTCATGGTAAAACCCAACGGCATCGTCGACGTAGCTGCCATCGAGGCCGCCATTTCCGACCGCACCGTGCTCGTGAGCGTTATGCTGGCCAACAACGAAATCGGCACTATTCAGCCCATCCCCGACATTGCCAAGCTAATCTCGGCCATCAGAGCCGACCGCGCCAAGCGCGCCATTAAGCTGCCCATTTACCTCCATACCGATGCCGTCCAGGCCGCCAATTACCTCAACCTGTCCGTTTCCCGTCTCGGTGTCGACCTTCTCACCCTAAACGGTTCCAAAATCTACGGGCCCAAAGGCACCGGTGCGCTTTACCTCCACCACGGCACCGTCATCGAGCCCCTCATGCATGGCGGCGGCCAAGAGCGCGGCCGGCGTAGCGGCACCGAAAACGTCGCCGGAATCGTGGGCTTCGCCGCTGCACTAAAACTTGCGGCCACCACCGCGGGCGCCGAATCTCGGCGCCTCACCCTGCTGCGCGACCAGCTAATCCACGGCATTCTCGCCGCCATCCCCGACGCCATACTCAATGGCGACCCCAAACACCGCCTGCCCAACAACGTCAATCTCACCATCCTCGGTGCGGAAGGCGAGGGCATGGTGCTCTACCTCGACAACGCCGGCATCTTCGCTTCCACCGGCTCGGCCTGCTCCACCGGCAACCTCGACCCCTCGCACGTCCTCTTGGCAATCGGCCGCACCCCGAATGAGGCCAATTCCTCGCTGCGCCTCACCCTCGGGCGCGCCACTGACCCTTCTGCTATCGAGGCAGTCCTAGCCGCGCTCCCGAAAATTGTCCATCGCCTGCGCACCCTCTAATTTTGCTATAATGTGAACATATGAAGCGGTTTCTCGTAGGGTTAGTTGTGTTTTTCGGGGTGGTTGCCGGTTTGGCTATCACATTCTTTTTTGGCATTGGCTATTATTTGTCTCCTCAAGACCCCCTCACCAAATCCGATGCCATCGTGGCTATCTCTGGTGGTGAAACCGATGCCCGTACCGCCGAAGCCATTAAGCTGTATCAGGACGGTCTAGCGCCCAAAGTTATCTTTTCCGGCGCTGCGGCCGATCCCAATGGCCCCTCGAACGCCCAAACCATGGCCAGAACTGCCATTGCCGCCGGGGTGCCTTCGACCGCTGTCTCACTTGATGAACTGGCCACCGACACCCGCGGGAATGCGGCCGGCGTCGCCAAAATTGCCGTCGACGAGAACATTCGCTCGATCATTCTCGTTACTTCGCCGTATCATCAGCGCCGTGCCAACCTAGATTTCCGCCACGAGCTGGGTCAGAATTTCCCGATTATCAATCATTCGTCTTACGACGCCCAGTGGCGCCGTTCGCACTGGTGGGCCACCGCCGAGAGCCGTGCCCTCACCTTTGCTGAGCTGCAAAAAGTTGCTTACGAACTTGCCAGCGGTCAGCCCAAGTGAGCTTGCTCGTTAGTCTTATTATTGTAGCCGTCCTCATATCTTCGGGCTTTTTCGGCACCAAACGCGGGTTTGTTCTGATTGGCCTGGAGATCATTAGCTTTACCATAGCTACTATCCTAGTCATGACCGTATATCATCAAATGGGCACCCTCATTAAATCAATCGCGCATGTTACCATCCCGCTGAGTAATGTTGCCGGTGTTATCATCGTCTGGGTTGTCGCCGAAGTTGCTGGTGCGATATTTATCCGCTTTGCGTTCGTTCCTCGCTTAACGCCCCATGTTCAGCTTTCCAATATTAACCGCATCGGCGGCTCGGTCCTAAACGTTTTCAAATCCGCCGCCATCATTACCCTCGGCTTGGCTATCTATATTGGCTTGCCGATAACGACCGACATCAAACGTCCCGTCTCAAATTCGTTTGTTGCCCAGCAATTGTTGGCTTCCAGCGGGGATCTGCCAGCCAAAATTGCCCTCGGTCTCGGTCGCGACATCAACGATAGCTTATCTTTCTTCACTATCACTTCCGACCCCGAGAGCGAAAAACGCGTCGATCTGGGGTACACCACTACCAATATCACCATCGATGCCAAAGATGAAGCCGCCATGCTTGTCCTACTCAACCATGAACGCACCAGCCGTAATCTCCCGGCCCTCACCCTCAACGTCAAAGCCAGAGCCGTTGCCCGTACCTACGCCGCCGACTTATTTGCGCGCGGCTACTTCTCGCACATCAGCAACGAGGGCAAAACTCCCTTCGATCGTATGAAGGCCGGCGGCGTAAGCTTCGGGAGTGCCGGCGAAAATCTTGCCCTGGCACCCACCCTTCAGCTGGCCCATACCGGGCTCATGAACTCACCCGGCCACCGCGACAACATCCTCTCGCCCAATTACAGCACCGTTGGCATCGGCATTATCGATGGCGGCCCGTATGGCCTCATGGTCGCTCAAGATTTTACGGATTAACTAGCTTTTCACCGGTAATGCATTCTCCGGACGCGTGCCCATAATGGCAATAGGCCAACAAATTTAAGGCTAAATTTTGAGCCCTTGTCCCATTTTGGGCATACCTGCGCAAAGTGCGCGTCACCGAGAAAATATATTCGTAAGTTAAGAAGAGCGTCAGGGAGTAAAATAGCCAGCTACCTTAGGGGAAATTTCCACTCACCAACCCGCGCCAGTAGCGCACCTAATATTCTGCCACCATCATTTACGGGTTCATCAACTTCCGGATGAAACTGGCAGGCAAATATCGGCTTTGTATTGTGCTGGATAATCTCTGGCCCATTCTTGGATACAGCAATCAATGTGAACTCGGCGGGCACGCTACGGACAGCCCATTTATGTGCCTCCCACACTCGTATGTTCGGCGTACCCAACCCAAGCGCGTCTAGGACAACCGATATTTCCCGCAGCCCATGCACCATACGATTTAATTTATACGGCCTAACCCCATAGGCACGAGCAATCAGCTCAAACCCCAAGCACACTCCAATAATCGGCTTTGTCGTCGACCGAATCAGCTCCAATTGCTTGCGATAAAACCAGTAATGATGCAAAACCGATGGATGGCCACCCGATAATATTAGTAGATCCGCCGCCTCTACGCCTACTGTTGTCAAATCGCGGTAGCGAATTCGTTGAACAGTGTGCGGCTGCAACAGATTCGCAAATGCCAGGGTATGCCTAGACCCATTGCCGATCAGGAGTATCTTCATGGTTATTATGATAACAAACTGGCTGAGGGCGGTTTACTAACCGCCTCAAACTAGGTAAGATTGCCCAGCTATGAAAACCATCTACGTCGGCATGAGCGGGGGAGTGGACTCTTCGGTATCGGCTGCTTTACTCAAGCAGCAGGGTCATCATGTCGTGGGCGTCTACATGAAAAACTGGACCGCCGACATCGCCGGCGTGGCCTGCCCCTGGAAGCAGGACCTGGCCGATGCTCGCGCCGCCGCGGCCGTTATCGACATCCCGTTCAAGGTTTTCGACTTCCAAGCCGAGTACAAACAGCACGTCGTCGATGTGATGGTGGCTGAATATCAAGCCGGCCGTACCCCGAACCCCGACATCATGTGCAACCAGGAGATAAAATTTAAACTGTTCTTAACAACCGCCCTGGCCGACGGCGCTGACCTCATTGCTACTGGTCACTACGCCCGCACCGAAAACGGCAAATTACTAACCGCCAGAGATACCAACAAAGACCAAACCTACTTCCTCTACCGGGTCGCCGCAGAAGCTCTCAAGCGCACCGTTTTCCCCCTCGGTGAGCTCATCAAACCCGAGGTTCGTCGCTTGGCCGCCGGGCTCAACTTGCCGACCGCCGCCAAGCCCGATTCACAGGGCATCTGCTTCGTAGGCGAGGTTGGTATCCGCGAATTCCTCAGCCAGTACATTTCGGCTGCACCAGGACCTATCCTCGACCGCGCTACGGGCCGCCAGTTGGGTGAACATCAAGGAGCCGTGTTCTACACGATCGGCCAGCGCCAGGGCCTGGGCGTCGGTGGAGGCGGGCCGTACTATGTTACGGGTAAGGATATGGCCGCCAATATCGTCTATGCTACCGCCGACCAGTCCGATCTCGATCTCGAGGCCGATCACTTCACTCTCGAGCAACTGCATTGGATCACCACATCGCCAAACGCAACTACGGCCTATCAATTCCGCAGCCGTCACCGCGCCGAGCTCATTGACGGCCGCATCGACTCGCACGGCAAGGTGAGTCTGGTACGCCCCGAGCGCGCCATCACTGCCGGCCAATCGGTTGTCGTCTACGACGGCGAAATTGTCCTCGGTGGCGGCATAATCGCCTAGACTCGATTGTGGCTGGTAATACGGCCGTTGCTTTTACGTCAAATTATGGGCTAAGCTACGTAAGCCCATTTTGTACCTACTAGTTTTAGAGAGGTGGTGACCCCATGATCAAAGATCAGAGCGCCGAATTGATCGAAGGCCTGTTCGCCGACGACATCACGCGCGACCCGGAAATGAATCGTCGCATCAGGAACACGTCGGCGGATTTACCCGAGGAGTTCGTCGAAGATGCGGCAGACTTAGCCCGTTGGCTGATTGCCGTCATCAGGACAACAAGGACTTCGGATGCGTCTGGCAGGAATGCCAGAGAAAGGGCTCTTCACGCCGAGAACGGCCGATTGCGGACGTTGTTGCGCAATGAGCGTTTCAGCCAGAATGCTCTGCAACCGTTGCACGATCGGCTGGCAGAAGCGGTCGTAAACGCCGGGCAGATAGGGAACAGACTTGCTCTCGAGCAAATCGCAAAATTCCTTAACGCGCAAACCAGGCGGCAAATCGCCTCACCTGAACGTCAGCAGATGTCTCAAACCGGCTAAGGAGGCTCAAATTGGCGATCCGGAGCATGTCCAAAGCTCCCCAATGCAAAATGGGATCAGCGGCCTATCGGCATACCGATGGACCGCTTTTCTCTTGTTGCAAAACCGCCCTAGGGTACAATTATTGTTCAAAATCACCTACAATACCCCCCATGACCACCAACGAAATCCGCACAGCCTATCTCAAATTCTTTGCCGACCGCGGCCACGCTATAATTCCGCGTGCCAATCTGGTACCGCGCGAAGACGCCACCACCTTGTTTACCGGCTCCGGTATGCAGCCCATGATTCCGTATCTGCTCGGCGAAACGCATTCCGACGGCGTCCGTTTGGTCGATAGCCAAGTGTGCTTTCGTGCCGATGACATCGACGAGGTCGGCGACAACCGCCACACCACCGCCTTCGAAATGCTGGGCAACTGGAGCCTCGGTGACTACTTTAAGGGCGAGCAAGTTCCGTGGATGTTCGAATTTCTCACCGATATTGTGGGTCTCGATCCCGCGAAGCTCTATGTCACCTGTTTTATCGGCGCCCCCGAATATGACATCCCCAAAGATATTGAGGCCGCCAAAATTTGGCAAAAACTTTTTAAGCAAAAGGGGATTGAGGCTGGCGTCGCCGATATTGGCTCTGAGGCCGATGGCTACAAGCGTGGCATGAAGTCTGGTGAGCGCATTTTCTATTACGACGGATCCAAGAACTGGTGGAGCCGCAACGGCCGCCCCGAAACTACCCCCATCGGCGACCCCTGCGGCCCCGATTCTGAGATGTTTTATGATTTTGGCACCAAACACGATCCCAAGTGGGGACCGCACTGCCACCCCAATTGCGATTGCGGCCGCTTTGTGGAGCTGGGTAACAACGTCTTCATGGCCTACAAAAAAGTCGCCGACGGCAAATTTGAGCCGCTGCCAGCCCCCAACATCGACCACGGTTCCGGTCTCGAGCGCATCGCCGCCGCCGCTATTAATGACCCCGACGTCTTCAAGATCAGCCTGCATTATCCGGTTATTCACAAGCTCGAAGAGCTCTCCGGGCGCAAGTATGAAGACAATCTCGTTTCCATGCGCATTATCACCGACCACCTTAAAGCCGCCGTCTTCCTGGCGGTCGACGGCGTGGTGCCCAGCAATACCGATCAAGGTTACGTAATGCGTCGTTTCCTGCGCCGCGCCATCCGCCAAGCGCTGGCACTCGATCTACGCGAAGATTTCCTAGAGATAGTTGTGTCCGTAATTACCGAAATTTACCGCGATGATTTCCCGGAAGTTGCCGCCCGCGAGCAGTCTATTATTCATACTCTCGTTCAGGAGGAAAAGCAGTTCCGCCGAACGCTCGAGCGCGGGCTCAGAATGTTTACAATATACGTTAAACCGGGTCGTGAATACGACACAAAGACCGCTTCACTCGAAGAGATAGCCGAAAAAACGGGCCACTCAACTCCCGTGCTCACGACCCTAACAGGGCAAATTGTTTTCACCTTGTTTGACACCTATGGCTTCCCACCTGAGCTCTCGCTCGAAGAAGCCCGAGACAAGCACATCAAGGTTGATCCCGATTGGAAAAAGGATTTCGACCTACTTCTCAAAGAGCAAAAAGAACGCAGCCGCACCGCAACCGTTGGGCAGTTCAAGGGCGGCTTGGCCGATCACAGTGATATCTCGGTAAAATACCACACCGCCACCCACCTCATGTACAAGGCGCTGCGAATTGTCTTGGGCGATCACGTTGTCCAGCGCGGTTCCAACATTACTCCAGAACGCTTACGCTTTGATTTTAGCCATGGCGAAAAAATGACCACCGAGCAAATCGCCGAAGTCGAACGCATTGTTAACGAGCAGATTGCCAAAGATTGGCCGATGGGCTTCCGCGAAATCACGACCGTTCAGGCCTTCGAAGAGGGCGCCTTAGGCGCGTTTGGTGATAAATACGGCTACTCGGTCAAGGTTTACACGGCCGGCGACCCGGAAGGGGAGTGGTATTCGAAAGAAATCTGCGGCGGCCCCCACGTGGAGCACACCGGCGCCCTCGCCGAGCATGGTAAGAAATTCAAAATCAAAAAAGAGGAGTCCAGCTCCGCCGGCATCCGCCGCATCAAAGCTGTTCTCCAATAATCATAAGCGTCATATAAATTCAAAATTAGGCTTGCGAGCTGCCCGGCCCAAATATCTGGACCGGGCAGCTCACTTTGACCCCGTATCCGCAGTTTTCAGGCGGTGCGGCGCCGACGCCAGAGGCTGCGCAAGTGCTCGCCGATGCTCATCGGAGCTAAAAACAAGCAAGCTACAACGAGCATCCACTCAGCAGCGACGGTGAAACCGTTACCCAGGCCGCCGTAGGCGAAGACGATGATCCCGACATAGCCAGTCAAAATGGCTACGTAATCGCACGTCGCCTTTATCTTGCCCCATTTACCCGCCTTCGGGTGGGACTTTCGCCAGGCCTCGAAGAGAGCAATTACCGCCAGAGCTGCATCGAGTGCAATACGCAGTATCACTAGCCAGAACGACATCGTGAACTGCTCGCGGTTGAATTGGTAGACCGTCACCAACCACCAGATCATCAGCGAAGCGCCGGCGATCTTGTCCGCCATCGGATCCAATATCGCCCCGAAATCGGACTGGGAGTTGGTATAGCGGGCAACAGCGCCATCGACCCCGTCCAGAAGGAACATGACCGCAATAGTAAGAATCGCAGTGCACATCCAGCCGAGTCGGTGGGATTGAGCTGCCCAAACAAACAGGGGCCCCATGAGTAGCAGCATCGCGCATCGGAAGATGGTGATCTGGTTGGCCAGGCGCATGACCCAAGGCGGGAAGCTACCGTCTGCTCGTCGGGTGGGCTCAAGCAGCGCGGCAATAATTGGGTGAATCGCCCAATTGACGGCAACAGCCAATTCAAACTTGGGTCGTTTTGGCTGAGGAATTCCTGCGGATTTGGTGAGCGTAGGGTCGGAAGTCATGATAAGTGCCTCCTTGGCGGTCTGGGGTCGAGCGGTCAAAGTACTGGGGTCGTGAGGATAATGCCAGATAGGTGTAAATATGTCAAGAAAAAGTCAAAAGTTACTAAATAGGGAGAGGTCCCACTTCCGGGGAGGAAGCGGGACCGTGTCCATGTGGTGGGAAAGTAGTCACGAGAACGCGACCACTCTGTTCTATGATTTTAGTTTTTTGACCGGAACGGCCTGGCCTTTCGGCGGCGACGGGGTTCTCAGAACCCACGCAAATACAGTTCGACGGTGCAAAAAACAGTATAGGTTTTTTAATGGGTATCGCCGTGAACGTGTATTTTTGGCTGACGCCGAAGTGGCCAAGCCAGAAATGTTTCCGTTCAAGTACGGTACCGATCGAAGAGAGGGAGTCGGCTGGTTGGAGGTGTAAACACTCTCAAGCAACTTTCGAACTCTCGATTCAGCGGCCTCTTGGTGAGGCACTAAAAAACTTTTTATCGTTCACATCACCACTAACATGAACTTAAGCATTAAACCACATTTTGGCATAATTTGCAACGTAGTATATATAAGCATAAGTTTGATACAATACAGTCAATCTAAGTTGTGGAGCAACTGATGCAGCATTATTGGCGGCAAATCGCCCGAATACGTACCCTAGTACCTGTACTTGTAATTGCCGTGGCCGTCACCCTATTTGGCACCCTGGCCGGATCGGTTTTTGACCACGTTCACAAGGTTGATGCCGAAGAGCTCACCGCTGGCGAAACCTCTGCCACCCCAGGTCCGGATGGCAGCCAGGCGGTCATTATGGCGGATTGGGGAGTGCAATTTACCGCCCCGCTAGCCGCTGAGCTACCCACACTCAAATACACTACACGCAACGGCGATGCCATTGGCTTTAGCTCGGCCGACCTCGAGCAGCACGGAGCAGCCTGTATCGCTGGACGCAACGGCCTCGGCGCGCTACTGAGGTTTCCTGCCGGCGGGTTTGCCAAATCGGTCAATGCCGACTTCCCCAAGATTTTCGTCGCTACTATTAACGGCTACGATTACGCCTACCAGAAGCCGCAGAACGCGTGCTCGGACACAACTGCCGGCGCCGAAATCACCAACCGCGAAGTTTCAATATTCATCGCCGCTCTCGATAGCCTAGCTGCCTCTCCCGTCAAATAATCAAACTTACGCTCTGTTCACGAACAGAGCGTAAGTTTGATATACTAGCAGTCGAAAGACTTTTTAGGAGTGACGTGTGAAGAATCAGCGTGGATTTGTAAGCTTGCCAATAGTTATTGCGGCCGTGTTCGGCATCGGCTTGGCCGCTTCAATGTATCTCAACTATAGTCAATTCAAAGCTTCTGATCAGGATCGAAAATTAATGCAGGGCGAAATTACCGACCTGCGCTATCAGGTTAAGCAAGATAGCCTTGCTTCAGCAAGTTCGCCTAGTCCCACCCCTTCGCCACTAGCCACCCCCGAGCCGAAGGCTACTTCCACGCCCGCCCCCTCTTCCACTCCGGTACTTGGTGCCAGCACTGCCAAAGCCGCAACTGTTAAGAAATTTTCTACGTCTTCTGCGCAACCCAATCTCCGGACGCAACCAAATTCAAAATCGTCGTCGGCCATTCTTATGGCACATGTTTCCGCCGGCACCCTAGTCGCATACGTTGATCAGGCGATCACTGCCGGCTACGCTCACGTCACAATTAATGGGCAAACAGGCTATATTTTGGCCTCGTGCATCCAATAGTCCCTATGCGATATGGCAAGCACATTTTCCTCGGTGTCCTAATTGGGTTGGCAGTCTGCGTGTGGCTAACCTTTACTCTGCCCCGCATGCAGGCCGATGCGCCCCCCATCCCAACACCTATTGTAGCCACTCCATCCGCTTCCACTCCAACGCCGGTTAAACCCGTCGTTGCCAGCCTAGCCAGTATCAAAATATTGCTTTATGACGTCAGGATGACGGTGAATGACCCTATCGAGGATCTCGTTTATGGAGAGGTCAAAGACGGCAACAATACCTGGGCTGGCTTCACGACGAAGAAATTGTCAGCAAAATACCCCGACTGTAAGGCCGGCGCGCTGGGGACGCTGACGCGGGTGAAGGCTAAAGCTACGCCAACACCCAACCCGTCTGCAACCCCGAGCCCTTACCCGCGTAGTGATGCCACGGCCACGCCATTTCCGACCAGATCCCCAACCAACCAACCCTTCTCCAAGACGATTAACGGGTATACTTATTCATACAGGCAGTCCTACTGGAATTGCGCCGACGATCAAGCTGGCAAAGACTTTCTCGCCGCCGCCCGGGCCGCCCTCAAAAATGCCGCCTTACCAACACTCGCTAATTAACTAATAAGTCAGGACTATCAGATCGAATGAAAGATTCAAGCCGAAAAATTATTGCATTACTATGGACCGTCATCGCCGTACTCGTTATTGGTGGAGCTATTGGCGGCTATCTGTTGTTTAATCACGCCAATAACCTCGATCAGACAAATTCCGAGCTTAGCGGCAACAACGACAGTCTCAAGCGCCAGCTTGAACAGGTCAAGGCCCGCCTGGCTGCTACCCCAGCGCCAACTCCGTCCCCACTGCCAACCCCAGGACCGACCGCTACACCCAAGGCCGTAGCGACTCCTACCCCCGCTCCCAAGCGCTAGTCTCCTAAGCAAATTAAGGGGCTAAGCGTCAGGCGAAAGTCAAACGCATCCCAAGTTTGGCGCCAGCGAGCATAAGCGCTACAATCTAGTCTATAAGGGTCAAGTATGCCGGCCAAATTACTCGAAAAATTCGTTCGACTTCGTAGCCGAAACGCGGGACCTCGCTATCTGGTGGCGCTCGACATTGGCACCGAATTCGTGAAGGCCTTGATTGGCCAGGTTATCCTGGACCCAGCCTCGGGCGCGCCCTCTCACGTGGATATTATTGGTGTTGGCCGCCAGCGTCAGCGCCTTACCGACATGCAATCCGGCGCCGTCACCGATATTACCGGCGTGGTCGAAAATTGTGATGCCGCGCTTAAAATGGCCGAAAAAATGGCCGGCGTGGTGGCCAAGGACGTCGTTATCGGCATCGCCGGCGAGTTGGTCAAAGGCGCCTCCACCGTGGTTCGCTACAAGCGCGCCGTGCCGTCCGACCCCATCGATATGACCGAGCTGCGCAAAATCCTCGACCGCGTGCAATACCGCGCTTTCGAGCGTGCCCGCGAGCAGCTCACCTGGGAGACCGGCTACAAAGAACTTGAGGTAAAACTCGTCAACACCGCCATCGTCGACGTCCAGATTGACGGCTACCGCGTCACCAACCCCATCGGCTTCCAGGGGCGCGACGTCAGCATTCAGCTTTTCAACGCCTTCGCCCCCATGGTCCACCTAGGCGCACTCCAATCCGTCGCCCAAGACCTTGACCTCAACCTTATCAACATCGCCGCCGAGCCGTTTGCCGTGGCCAAATCTGTCGGCGGTCAAGATTCCGGCGAATTTTCTGCCATTTTCATCGACATCGGCGGCGGCACTACCGACATTGCCCTGGTCAATAACGGTGGTGTCGAAGGCACCAAAATGTTTGCCATCGGCGGCCGCAGCTTCACCAAGCGCATCGCCCAGGTAGCCAATTGCAGCTTCGAAAAAGCCGAAGAAATGAAAATAGCCTACTCGGCCGGCAAACTCGCGGCCCGCCCAGCCAAGCTCGTGGAAGAGGCCGTCAACGCCGACATCCAAGTATGGCTATCCGGCGTCGAGATCAGCCTGTCCGAATTCGAACGTGTCGAGCACCTGCCTGCCAAAATTCTCCTCTGCGGCGGCGGCACCGCCTTGCCCCAGATTATGGCGGCTCTCAAGGGCAAAGACTGGTATAAAAACCTTGCCTTCGCTCGCAAACCAATCGTTAATCACATTAGCCCTAGCG
Source organism: Candidatus Saccharimonadia bacterium (assembly GCA_038245115.1). Classification (GTDB taxonomy): domain Bacteria; phylum Patescibacteriota; class Saccharimonadia; order UBA4664; family UBA4664; genus UBA5169. Next base: position 1,420 of record JBBRSS010000030.1, on the reverse strand, counting down.
AAGTTAATCGGGTGTTCGACAAAACCGGCAAACTCACCAGCTTTGCTGACATCACCCCCATGGGTCTAGCCAACCTCGGCCTCGATCAGGCCGGCGGCGAAACTACTACCGATACCCTGGTACGCAAACTCGCTCGCGCCATTTCAGCCTAATAATTTCATTTGCCAAACAAAAATACCGCCCGTAGGCGGTATTTAATATTTACGCCAAAGAGTCTACAGTAGCCCTTCTGCAGATCCCAGGTAAACCGCCACCAAACAGGTAATCAAAACCAGGATCAACGAGGCTAGGAGCCTAAACTCGCGCGACGGGTTTGTTAATATGGCTCGCGCCGACCAGAGCACTCCCAACACAATTGCTCCTGCACCAAAGAACATTCCCATCCAGGTGCTTTTGACGATGTAGCTCGTAGCCGCCAATAGCAATGCCACCATGAGTAGCTTATCGACACTTAGCTCTTTCTTAGATTTTCTTACCTTTTTTGCCATAATTAATCCGCTCACATGTATTATTGGCCATACTATAACTCAAACATAAGAATTATGGTAGTTGTCCGTTTCAGAAAATACTTGATTAAAAGCAAAATTCGCAGCCACCAGATGGTGCTACGAAATACTTGGGTCGAGTTAAGTTTTTGTGGGGGTGAGGTCGATTGTCTACGCCCTCACCCCCACGCCCCGAGTGTCTAGACGTCCGTGTCCCGGGGGAGCCTCCTGTACAGCAGCTCGTGGTAGGGCGTCTCCGCTTCCTGTTTTCGCAAATCGCGGGCTGCCCGCCACTTGCGAAAACGCTCCTGTATCAGAGGTAGATGCAGCCAGCGGCGGCGCGCTATACGGCGCTCTGCTTTCTTCGCTCGCTCCTCACGCAGATGCACAACGTGCTCATCTGAGGTGTAAACCCGCCCGAATTGCTCGTTGTGGGCCATTTGGTGACCTCCCTCCTGTCTGTAACGTGCCTGAATCTCCGGATTTCACGCAATCGGTTCGAGGAAAAGCAACATGATTATACATTACTATGGCTATTATGTCAAGCTATGGATCCTGAACCACCCTCACTTCACAACCCTCCCGTAATCAGATCTGCCATCGGGGCGTAAAACTCCCGTTGCATGGCCTCAAAGAATTGGCGATGCCAACTCCGGCGCTTCTTGGGATGAGCCGGATCCGTGGAACCATTCCGCAGGCCCGACAGATAGGCCAGGACAAAACTGAGCCCGCAAAACCACAGTAAAACTTCCAGCGTAACTGGCTTCATGAGATGCGTGCGGACGAGGCCAAGTGTGTGTTTTAGATCTTTAAATGTTTCTTCAATCTCAAACCGGTGGTAGTAAATCTCAATAATCTTGCTGCGTTTGCTCGTCAGATCTGAGGTCAAAATGTACCAGGGTTCGCCACCCGTTTCGGGTTGGTCGCTCCGAATC
>JBBRSS010000029.1:0-17326 GCA_038245115.1 Candidatus Saccharimonadia bacterium | reverse complement strand
CGGAATGGTTCCACGGATCCGGCTCATCCCAAGAAGCGCCGGAGTTGGCATCGCCAATTCTTTGAGGCCATGCAACGGGAGTTTTACGCCCCGATGGCAGATCTGATTACGGGAGGGTTGTGAAGTGAGGGTGGTTCAGAACGAACTTATTGACAACGCAAGCATTATGTGCTAATATTGTCAATCAATATAAACACACTACAAAATGTATACAAGTATTAGTCAAGGAATCTATTCACAATGTTAGCTTTCAAAAACGCCTTCGTAACCCTTTCGCTCGGAGCTGCCCTGGTAGTTCCGGGAGCCGCCCTAGCCTGTGCGACGCCGACTACTCACAACCACCCGGTTGCCAGTGTTCAGCATGTCACCAAGCACGACTCGGATGACAAGTCTAAGAAAGTCGAATCCAAGGATCACAGTAAAAAAGTTGAGTCCAAAGACGAGACCAAGAAACAAGATAAAGACGATCACGCCAAAAAGGTTGAACAGACCGATAGGGACGACAAGTCTAAATCTTGCCCTCCCAAGGCTTCTCCTACGCCTAAGCCGGTCGTAAGTCCGACGCCAGTCCCGACCCCTGTGGCCGGAAAAGGTAACGCCGACACCGGTAAGGTGCTCGCCGCCGCTGCTGCCCCCGTGGCCGTCAAAACCGCTTCGACGCTGCCAGTAACCGGTGCAGGTACAGATATTGCTCTCGCCGCCGCTGTAACTGGCGCCATTGCTGCCTATCAGCTAGCCAAGCGCCGCCTACGCGCTTAAGCGCCAACCCGTTTGTGCTCCGGCCGAACCACAAAAACCCCACCTAGTGTGGGGTTTTTGTTTGTCCCAAAATTGAGCTCAGCCCACGCTGCCGCCTATCGTGTACAATGTCTCTATGAGCAAAAAGCTTAAGCGCAAACCACTGCGCAGCCATTTGAAGCGCTGGTTCGTGCCGCATCGGCACAACGATCATCGCCCCCATGTCATTCGCATCCATGGGCTCGCGATTGTCGCCCTATTGATTATCGGGGTACAGGTTTCGGCCAACCTTCTCCATCCGCCCAGCGTCCGGGTGCTCGCCTATGCTACCGATATCACTCCTGTCGAGATCTTCAATCAGACCAATCAGCAGCGGGTTGCCAATGGCCTTCCGCCGCTTCGGCTTGAGGCCAAACTCAATCAAAGTGCCGCCCTGAAGGCCCAGAATATGTTCGATGAGAATTACTGGGCTCATGTTTCGCCCAGCGGAATTGACCCTTGGCATTGGTTCGCTCAGGCCGGATACAATTATCGCTATGCCGGCGAAAATCTGGCCAAGGATTTTGATACCTCCTCGGGAGCAATTCAGGGCTGGATGAACTCACCGGGTCATCGCGCCAACATCCTTAATCCTAACTACACTGATGTTGGCTTTGCCGTCCAAAATGGTACCATCCAAGGCGGCCAAACTACCCTCGTAGTTGCCCATTATGGTTCTACGGCCGGTTCCACCGTGCTTGCGGCCGCCCCAACGGCCCCTCCGGCCGCCAAGCCGGCCACCCCGCGCCCGGCAGTCGCCCCCGTAGTTACGCCCGCCCCCACCGAAGCGCCAACTCCAACCCCCACCCCAACTCCTTCGCCGACTCCTACTGCAACCCCCTCGCCAAGTCCTGTCGCGCCGACCGGAAACATCACACCGAGCGCCCCCGGTCCGCAGCAGTACAGCCTGTTCAAACCGTTATCCATTATTTCTACCCTCAATCTTGGTACCATCGTGACAATCCTGATTCTCATAATCCTGCTCATTGTCTACCTAGTAACCCACCTCACCGTCTGGCGCAAAGGCCTCAAGCGCTGGGGTAGCGTACACTATCGACTATCTGCCGCTACCCAAGTGGCGGCCCTGGCGATAGCCATAGTCGTCTTGGCAGTTTCCGGATTTGGCCAGGTCGGGTAGTATAATATTGCTTATACAAAGGAACTATCATGGACTATGGCTTACATCTTGACCCTGGCGAAACCATTACTCGTGTTGTGCGGCGCCATATTCTCGACGTTGTGCCTACTCTGCTTGTCTCGGTGGTGCTAGCCGTCGCTGCAGTATTCCTTGCCTATATTATGGGTCGCTCTCCTGAGTTGGCTCCGTTTCCGCCGGATCTCATGGCCGTCCTAATAGCAACAATGACTATTATCGCCGCAATTATATTTGTTGCAGCCATATTCGTGTATCGGGGCAATGTTCTGATTTTTACGAACACCCACTTGATTCAAATTGAGCGCCTTGCAGTGTTTCAGCGGCGGGTTTCTCAGCTTAGCTTCCTTATGGTTGAGGATGTCACCGGCCGACGCGTTGGCTTGCTGCAGGTACTATTCAATTACGGTAACGTCGAAGTGCAGTCCGCCGCGGAACGGGAAAAGTTTATCTTCAAGAATGCACCGCGCCCCGAACTTATCGCCGATGAGGCCCTCCAGATTCACGAAGAATGTCTTCTGCGCAAAGATATGGGAAGCCTGCCCACTCCCTAGTAGCGTACAATATTAGGGATATGGCGCAATTCAAGCTCACAAGCAAATATCAGCCAACCGGCGATCAGCCTAAAGCCATCGAACAGCTCCTTGCCGGGCTGGAGCGTGGTGACCGCGAGCAAACGCTGCTCGGTGTTACCGGCTCGGGCAAAACGTTTACCATGGCCAATATCGTGCAGCAGTTGCAGCGGCCCACACTGGTTCTGAGTCACAACAAAACTCTGGCCGCCCAGCTTTATGGCGAGTTTAAGCAATTCTTCCCGGACAATGCCGTCCAATACTTTGTGAGTTATTACGATTACTACCAGCCCGAAGCCTATATACCGCGCTCCGACACCTTTATTGAGAAAGACTCATCGATCAACGAAGAAATCGACCGGCTCCGTCACGCCGCTACCATGAGTTTGCTGACACGCCGCGATGTGCTGATTGTGGCTTCCGTAAGCTGTATTTATGGTCTTGGCAACGTCTCCGACTACACTGCTATGACCATCGATTTGAAGGTGGGTGAAATCCGCAAGCGCGACAAATTTTTGCGCCAGCTCACCGATATTCAGTATCAACGCAACGACCTGGACTTTTCGCGCGGTAAATTCCGCGTCCGTGGTGACGTCGTGGAGATTTGCCCCATTGGCGAAGAAACGGCCTACCGGCTCGAATTCGATGGCGACGAGCTGGAGCGGATTCGCCAGGTCGATCCGTTTACCGGTGAAATTATTGCCAGCCTCGATGCCCTCAAAATCTTCCCGGCCAAACACTACGTCACCCCCCAGCAAAAACTCGAAGGCGCCGTGGCTCGCATCGGTGAAGAGCTCGATAGCCGACTAATTCAATTTGAATCCGAAGGCAAAAACCTCGAAGCCGCCCGCCTCAAACAACGCACCAAATTCGATATGGAGATGCTGGGCGAGACGGGCATGGTTCCCGGCATCGAAAACTACTCGCGGTATCTGGGCGACCGCGAGCCAGGCGAGCAACCCGCCACGCTGCTCGACTATTTCCCCGACGACATGCTGATGTTCGTGGACGAATCTCACATGACCCTGCCCCAGGTCCGCGGCATGTATAACGGCGACCGGGCCCGCAAGGAAACGCTGGTTAACTATGGATTCCGGCTGCCTTCGGCATTGGACAACCGCCCGCTAAGATATCCCGAGTTCGAGAAGCACATCAATCAAGCCATCTACGTTTCCGCCACCCCCGCCGAATTCGAGCTCAGCCGCAGCTCACAGGTGGTGGAGCAGGTGATCCGGCCCACCGGGCTACTCGATCCCATTATTGACGTGCGCCCTATTGAGCATCAAATCGACGACCTGTTGGCCGAAATTCGCGCCACTGTGGCCAAAGGCCAGCGTGTGCTCGTAACCACCCTCACCAAGCGCATGTCCGAGGACCTCACCGAGTACCTTCAGGAAAGCGGCGTCAAAGTACAATATCTCCATTCCGAGGTCAATACGCTCGACCGTATCGATATACTCCAGGACCTGCGTGCCGGCGTTTTTGACGTCGTAGTGGGCATAAACCTACTGCGCGAGGGCCTGGATCTGCCCGAAGTTTCCCTCGTGGCCATTCTCGATGCCGACAAAGAGGGTTTCTTGCGCGGCCAAGCGGCGCTCATCCAAACCATCGGCCGCGCTGCCCGCCACGTCGAGGGCCGGGTGATAATGTATGCCGACCGCATCACCGACTCCATGCGCTACGCCCTCGACACCACTCTGGCCCGCCGCAAGCTCCAAGAGGCCTACAATACCGAGCACGGCATCACTCCCGCCGGCATCAAGAAAGCGATGGGGGAGCGCATGCAGGCCGCCGCTGAGGCCGAAACGGCCGATGTCCACGAACTTCACCCCGAGGACATCCCTAAGGAGGAGCGCTCCAAGCTCATCAAAGACCTTGGCGTTCAAATGCAAATGGCCGCCGAAAACCTCCAGTTCGAAAAAGCCGCGCTCTTGCGCGATCAAATTGATGAACTCAAAGGTGCCGCCATCGTCGCCAAAGTTAAACCCCGAAAAACCACCAAAGGTCGCTAAATATCACAGTTTTGTTTGTAATAATGCTCAATGATAACGGGTATAGCCGCGCCTAAAATACCAAGGCTAGGCTTAATTGGAGGATATATTATGGACCCCCGTACCCTTGAAGATACTGCCGACGATCTCGAAAAATTAGCCGCCAATAAGCGTGCTCAAGCCGATGATTTCAACCGCCAAGCTGATGACCTGATTCGTCAGGCTGCCACTGCCAATGACCTAATCCGCCACGCCGAAGATTTGGTTAGCCAAGCCAGCGACGACGAGATTCTGGCTGCCGCTAATCGAGAGGAGGCTCAGCGATTGAGCTCAGAAATAGATGCGGCCGCCGCCCGGGAAAGAGATGCCGAGAGCGCCCTGCGCAACGGTTAGAACGTCAACTGTCGCGCGAGTTGGGAAAGTTTGCACTTATTTGCCCGAAGATTTGACACTCTTGATGCCCTAGGACACAATGAGCGCAAGCAGTTTCTAAGGAGAACCTCCTGGCCAATCAAGCGCTTTCGAACTATATCACTGCCGCTCGCAAAAAAGATCATACCGATGATCAGATCGAGCATGATCTTACGGCCGCCGGCTGGAACAAAAAGCTGTTTTTGGCTGCCCTGAAAACCGCCGCCGATCTGCCTATGCCATCCCCTCCGGGGGTCAACGAGGCAAGCTCCTCGCGTCCAGTCGTCCGGAACCTCTCCGCTCGAGGTCTGGAATATGTCATCATGTTTATTGCTCTCGGAATCGCTGCCTTTGCCCTGGGATCAATACTCCACTCAAGTGTAGACTCGCTTTTCGGCTCTAACGATCTGGGTATTAAACCAGGTCTGTCAGTCTCATTTGCGGTGTCTGCTCTCGTTGTAGCTTTTCCGGTGCTCGCATATTTATTCTTGCGACTCAAGAGCGCCGAACTGGCCGATCCTGCCCTCAGAGCTGACGCCTCGCGCCAACGCGGTGTCCAAATTACCCTTGTTATTACTATTCTGGTCGGTCTCGTCAATGTTATATATTTTGTGTGCAGCCTTTTGTCTGGCGGCTCCACAGATTCCTACAATACTTTCGGCAGCTCGTCCGCCAACTCGCTTTTGGGTAATTTTGTCCATCTCGTAATCACCCTGGCTATCACCGGGGGGATATTCACGTACTTCTGGCGCGATCAACATCAAGATGCCTAAATAGCCCCTTTAACCACATTTAGGCTTATATTCTCGCCAACGATACCCCAGCCCAGTGGCAGGGTGTGGGCGGTTAAGTTAGTTATGCTTGCTTTTCTAACATAAATATGTTAATATAAATCGTCTCCGTGTAACTTGATTTTGCATTGCTCTGTATCCCTTCGATCTGATTGGAGGTGAGGGCATTGGCCCCCACGCATCCCGCCGCCGACTACCTCCCGTACATCACCCTGATCAAGTCCGGGTCGGGTTCGGACCAAGTGTTGGTTTTCCTACCCGGATTGGGAAATAGTGGCAACCTCACTATTAGACCCCTGGCTTCGTCAATGTCGCCCAAGGGCGACATCCTCGTCCTGAACCACCCCCTTCGCGGGTACGACGCCGACAAGTCTATCCGCCTCGTTCTTGAGGCGATTCGCGGCTACCAAGCTGTGATTCTCGTCCCATCTTCGATGGGCGGTCTACTGGTCGAGCGCATCATCAACGGTGCTCGTCGGCAGAGGCCCAACGTTGACGTCAAGATCATCGCGCATTGCGCGCTGATCAACGGGCAGGACTCGGCCGCGCCGGCTGGTCTTGTGGCAAAATTCACCTACTGGCCAATCACAAGTCGGCCAGTGGTGGCGATTGGTGCCCGGTGCATGCGTGTTCTCTCCAAGACTCCCACTTCCAGGGAGGCCAAAACGAAGGGGACACCTGAGTACAAGCGCCTTCAGGCTCATATTCGAGCCATGAACGCAGTGAAGTCATCGGCCCGCCGAGCCCAACTGCGCTTCATCGCCTCGGCGACTCAGCCAACTCGGACCTACCCTGATATACCCTGCGTGTACGTCAGGGTCGGCGACAAGATCACCGGCGACGGGATGGTTCGCGGCCGAGCGGCCGAGAGCTGGATGCGAGTGTTCCCAAACACCCGCATCCTCGACTACCCCAAACTGGGGCACGTCGGATACTGTGAACAGCCCAAGGCTTGGAATTTGGTTATGGGCGACGCCTTCAAGCTCTTGCTGGTCTAGACATGGGAAAATCAAGCACACGGGACTCCCCGTGCTGCCAGTATGAAGCTGGCGGCGCGGGGTTTTCTGCTGTTTGAGCCTCAGCCATAACGGCGAAGGCCAACCCAGCATCTTCTCGTTGGCACCCCCGCCCGTTGCCAAACCTCTCAAATTCGTGTACAATTCCACCTCGTAATGTTGCGCCGAGTTACTCGATGTGGGGGGAAATATGACCGATAAAATTGTTGTCCGCGGTGCCCGGGAACACAATCTCAAAAACATTGATGTTGAGATTCCTCGCGATAAATTAGTGGTAATTACCGGGTTGTCTGGCTCCGGCAAATCGTCATTGGCGTTCGATACTATCTACGCGGAAGGTCAGCGTCGGTATGTGGAATCGCTCTCGGCCTACGCTCGCCAGTTTCTCGGTCTTATGGAAAAGCCCGACGTCGACCAGATTGACGGGCTTTCCCCGGCCATCTCGATCGATCAAAAAAGCTCCTCCCGTAATCCTCGCTCCACCGTCGGTACCGTCACCGAGGTCTATGACTATTTGCGGCTACTCTACGCACGCATTGGCATTCCCCACTGCCCAATCTGCGGCCGCGAGGTGGTTCGCCAAACGTCCACCCAGATTGTTGATCAAATTCTCGAGCTGCCCGAAGGTACTCGTATCATGTTGCTCAGCCCCGTCATTGACGACAAAAAGGGGGAGCACAACCGCGTGGCGGTAGAACTGCGCAAAGCTGGCTACACCCGGCTGCGAGTCGACGGAGCCATCATGGACATCGAAGAATTCCCGGCGCTCGACAAGCAAAAGAAGCACACCGTGGAAGCGGTGGTCGATCGCCTGGCAACAGATTTAGAGATTCGCCAGCGCCTCACCGAGAGTGTCGAGCAAGGCTTAGCGCTTAGCGACGGTATTATCAAGGTTCTTCAGGCTGATACCAATGTCGAAAACGTCTTTTCCGAGCACTATGCTTGCCCTGAGCACCGTGAGGTCAGTCTGCCCGATATTGCTCCGCGTAACTTCTCTTTCAACTCTCCTCACGGGGCTTGCCCGCATTGTACCGGTCTGGGTACGCGGCTCGAGGTTGATCCGGAGGCCGTTATTCCCAATCGCCGCCTCACTCTAGCTGAAGGTGCTATTCGTCCTTGGGCCAAAACCACCAGCCGCATGAACTGGTACACCAAGCTGCTTGTGGGTGTGGCCGGAGCTTTCAATTTCTCTCTCGATGCCCCCGTAATCGAAATGAAATCAGCCGATTTGCGAGTGGTGCTGTATGGTTCCGGCGACGCCGAAATTCCCATGCGCGGGCCCGGCGGACGCACTTACCGCACGACTTTTGAAGGTGTTATTCCTAATATGGAACGCCGCTACCACGAGACCGATTCCGAATTTGTGCGCAAAGACATCGAAAAATATATGACCGAGCGGGAATGTCCTATTTGTCATGGTAAGCGCCTCAAGCCGGAAATTCTGGCCATTACCGTTGGCGGTAAGTCCATCGTGGACCTAACTATGCTCTCGATAGGTGAGGCGGCCAATATGTTCGATAACCTCTCCCTCAATTCGCGCGAAACCCAGATTGCCGTCCAGATTCTCAAAGAAATTGGTGCTCGCCTAACCTTCCTCAAAGATGTCGGCCTCGAGTACCTCACGCTCGACCGCAGCGCCAACACCTTGGCCGGCGGCGAGGCCCAGCGTATCCGCCTAGCCACTCAGATCGGCTCCAGCCTCATGGGCGTGCTCTATATTCTTGATGAGCCTAGCATCGGCTTGCACCAGCGCGACAACGACCGCCTTATCACCACCCTCATTCGCCTGCGCGATCTCGGTAATACCGTTATTGTTGTCGAGCACGACGAAGACACCATCCGTATGGCCGACTTCGTGATCGACGTCGGCCCCCTGGCCGGCGAGCACGGCGGTCGCATTGTGGCGGCCTGCAAACCCGAAGACCTCCACAAGAACCCCGAAAGCCTCACCGGTATGTATCTGTCCGGCGCCCGCGAGATTCCCATTCCGCGCAAACGCCGTCCGGGTAATCACAAATCGCTCATCATCAAGAACGCCCGCGAGCACAACCTTGCCGGCATCGACGTCGAAATTCCGCTGGGGATGCTAGTGTCGGTTACTGGCGTGTCGGGTTCCGGCAAATCCAGCCTGGTCAACGACATCTTAGCCAAAAAACTCTCTCAGGTTTACCACCGCGCTGGCGATACACCCGGCAAACACGACGAAATCGTCGGCCTCAAGAACCTCGATAAAGTCATCTCCGTCGACCAATCCGCCATCGGCCGTACTCCGCGCTCCAACCCCGCCACCTATACCGGCGTTTTCGGTGACATCCGTGAGCTCTTTGCCCAAACCTCTGAGGCCAAAATACGCGGCTACAAAGCCGGCCGCTTTAGCTTCAATGTTAAAGGGGGTCGTTGCGAGCTCTGTCGCGGCGACGGCATCATCAAGATTGAGATGCACTTCTTGCCCGACGTTTATGTAACCTGTGAAGACTGCAAAGGCAAGCGCTACAACCGTGAAGCCCTCGAGATTCATTACAAGGGCAAGAATATCTCGGAAGTTCTCGATATGACCGTGGAAGAAGCCGTGAAGTTCTTCGAAAACATTCCCACTATTCGCCGCAAGTTCGACACCCTCAATAAAGTCGGACTCGGCTACATTCACCTCGGACAATCTGCCACTACTTTCTCGGGTGGCGAGGCTCAACGTATCAAGCTGGCTACCGAGCTAGCCCGCCGCAGCACCGGCAAAACCCTCTATATTCTCGACGAGCCCACCACCGGCCTGCATTTCGAAGATGTTAACCGGCTGTTGAGCGTCCTGAACGCCCTCGTTGACACTGGCAACTCGGTCCTCGTCATTGAGCACAATCTCGACGTCATCAAGAGCTGTGACTGGGTGATCGACATGGGCCCCGAAGGCGGCAGCGGCGGCGGCAAAGTACTCGCCATCGGCTCGCCCGAGCGAATTGCCGGATTTGCCGAGAGCCACACCGGCCGGTATCTTAAGCGTCTCTTCGAAAAGGCCGGTACTAAGCTCAAATCTCCAGCTCGTATTCCCGCTAATCACAAATAAGTGCTAATATAAATTTCCAAGTGAGGGTATTTAAGGAGGATTTATCCAATGAGCCAGACCAAGAAAGCCTCAAAAACCAATCGCAACCAGCCGGCCAACTTCGATGAAACTCTCGCCGCATCGATTAACATGCCCGCCAGTATATCCGAGCAACCTCGGCTTAGCCTCCGCCAAGTTCGTCTCGCGCTGAGTGTAGTTTGGGTGATTGCCGCCATTATCGCCGGGGTTGGTGTGGGGCGCATGATCAGCGACGCCAGAAATGTGGCCATTATTGCTGAGCCGGCCACCCCAATTGCCGCATCCAAAGTAACCGCAGCTGCGATTACATCGGGTAATATTAGTAGTCCTCGAATTATCCCATCAACGATTGCAAAAGTTACCCCTGCCGAAGCCATCATGCAGGCCCAGGCCGGTAGCATTATGACCTCAGTACCTGCCTCAAATCTTCAGGCCGTAGACAGACTCAATTCTCTACTACCAGGCTACGATACTAATGTGCATACTCAGGGTAATATCGGCGTCGATCCAGTAAAATAGCTGACGCTGCCTCTCCTGGTGGTATTCGTAAGCTTACCCTTATCCTGTAGGGTACTGTCGTTGGCAACATTTAAGTTACAAAAGGTATCACTATAGTTGGGCAGCTCGTTCCCAGTGAATGAACTGCGCCGGGGTCTGAACATAGGTGGCATCGTTGGCTGTTGCAAAAGTGACGCCATCGCTGACCTTCTGGTAGAGATTAGTGGTGGAACTGATCCCGCCGGGCACCTCTTGCAGGCCGGAGACAGCGGCGACGACGGTAGTCCGCAGAGCAACTGTAGAGGTGGCGGCCATACTTGCGGGAACAAATGCAACTCCAATAACTGCGGACAGGCGAGCGAACACAAGAGCCGCCCGGAGATACATCGATTTGTGATCACGTAGGGATCTAGTTAGTGGTTTGGTAATTAACTTTCTTTGCATAAGCCCCTACTACTAATATTAAGAACATGATTGTGCGGTCCGTAAGATACACTATCAAATTCGGATTAGAACCAGGGAAATTTTGTCGTAAATTGTCGATAAAATGACTTCGGACCCGGCCGCTTCCCGAAGGAAGGCAGCCGGGTCCAATGGGCTAGGGCGACGGGTCAGAGGCGGATTTCAGCCTTCGGCGTCGTGACCTCGATCAGAACGTGGTACGTCCAGGCGGCGGGATGGATGCCGGTGACGGCGAAATGGAGTCGGTAACTCGCACCGTCTGGGAGGTCGTTGGTCGCCCTATCGACGGACCGTCTGAGATCCACTTCGCTCGACGATGAGATGATGAATGTTTCGTTCTTGGCGTTCATTCAATGCCTCTCGACTGGCGGCACTTGTCCGCAATGTGGCAGCCCGGGAATGGGCAACGCATATAATAGCATAAAACGTGCAATAATACAATACTGCGGTATAATGATCGCATGACCGAAGCCCTCCAATCTAAGCTCAAAACCCTGCCAGCCGAACCGGGCGTGTACTTCCACCGCGATGCCAAGGGGAAGATTATTTATATTGGCAAAGCCGCGGTGCTCAAAAACCGCGTCATGAGCTATTTCCAAAATAAACACCGTGATCCCAAAACCCGCCTGCTCGTCGCCGACATCGCCGACACCGAATGGATCACCGTGGGCAGCGAAGTTGAGGCGTTGTTCTTGGAGTCGGAATTCATCAAACGCTACAAACCCAAGTACAACATCGACCTCAAAGACGACAAAAACTTCATTTATATCAAGATTTCCAATGATGAATTTCCGGTATTTACTTACGTCCGCCGCCCCATGGATGACAAATCCAGCTACTTTGGACCGTTTACCTCCAGCGATGCGGTGCGCCGGGCCATGCGGATGCTGCGCAAAGTGTTTCCCTACGTTACGCACGCTAATTGGCCCAATCGTGGTTGCCTGCAATATCATCTAGGATTGTGCCCCGGGCCGGAAGAGGGGGCTATTACTGCTGTCGAATACCGCAAATCAATCCGTCGGCTCCAGATGTACTTGCACGGTGAGCAAACCAAGCTGATGACCTCGATTCAAACCGATATGTTGCGCGCTGCCAAAAAGAAGGACTATGAGGCGGCGGCCCGATTGCGCGATCAGCTCACCGATCTCAAATCTTTCAGCAAACAAATGATTTTCGGCGACACCGAAGCTTTTGATCTGTCGCGCGATCAAGCCCTCATGGGACTCGCCGAGCGCCTTGGCCTGCCCAGCGCCCCACGCCGCATTGAAGCCTATGATATCTCGCACCTTGGCGGGGTTGATAATGTGGCCAGCATGGTTGTCTTTACCGATGGCGTGCCCAACCGCGACGACTATCGTCGGTTCAAGATGAACCTCACCGGCAACGACGATTACGCTCATATGCGCGAGGTTATCGCTCGCCGCTTCAGCCCCAAACACGCCACCGAGTGGCCCAAGCCAGATCTGCTACTGATTGATGGCGGCCAGCCCCAACTCTCGGCGGCGCTCGGGATACTCGACGGCCTAGGTCTGAATATCCCCGCCATCGGCCTGGCCAAGCGCGAAGAAGAAATTATCCGCCGTACATTCAAAGATGCGGGGGAGTCGGCGCAAGCAAGCGAAAAGGGTGGCAGGGCTAACGCAAAACTTGACCGCTACGAATCCATCCTCCTGCCCCACACCAGCCACGTCCTCCAGCTCCTTCAGCGCGTCCGCGATGAAGCCCACCGTTTCGCCATAACTTATCAGACAATCTTGCGTGGCAAGCGCCAAACCTCGAGCCTACTGGATGAAATCCCCGGTGTTGGCCCAGTCACCCGCAAACTGCTCATACGGAAGTTCGGCTCGGTTCGGGGCGTGCGGCTGGCCACAACCGGCGAGCTTGATGCCGCCATCGGCCCGATCAAGGCCAACATCGTGCGCGAACATCTAGGCGATTCGCCCCTCCCGCCCGAGCCTACCATCCTGTCAGAATAGACTAGTGAAGGCTTGCGTGTGCGGTAAATGTTCGGTATAATACTAACAGATATGTAGATATACTGAGTGAACATAAGGGGCTCGCCATGGCAGTCGTAGATTTTACATTAGAAGACGTTCGACAATTAGTGGTTAGTGAGGTCCACGGGCTTCATGAGGTTGTCGTCAAGGATGTAACAAAGATTGTTGAAGATCGGTTTCAGCTTTTTGAAGCCAAGTACGACGACGACACGCTTGCGATTCAGCAAGATCTTACGGTGATTATCAAACGTTTGGAGGTGGTCGAACATGGCCTTGGTACTACTCGCCGCATCGTCGACAAACATTCAAAAGACATTATGCACTTGCGTGCAATTGTTGAAGGTTAATAATGCGATACCAACCCTTTCCAGCCAAATTTCATACCGCCAATCGAGCAAAACTTGCCAAAACAATTGGCCCGGAGGCTTTCGCCGTCATCGACACCGCCGATGTTTTGCGGCGTCCCGGTGATTTTGAATATCCGTTTCGTCCCGACTCCAACTTTTATTACCTCACCGGCATAGATGAGTCCGAGGCGGTATTAATACTCGCGCCCGGCCATCCCAACCCGCGCCTCCGCGAAGTCCTGTTCCTGCGTGAAACCAGCGATTTCACCGCACTATGGCAGGGGAAGCGGCTGACTCAAGCTCAAGGCACCGAGCGTTCCGACATCCAGACTGTTTTGTGGCTGGGTGAGCTCGACTCTTACCTCGAGCAACTAGTCGGAAAATATTCAACCGTCCATCTCAATACCGAGCCGACACTCAGCCCCGGCCCGCTTAGTCCCGCCGCCCGCCGCGCCATTGCCCTCCAAGCTCAACTTCCGACTCACAACATCAAATCGGTCGTTACGACCCTCGGCCAAATGCGCACAATTAAAGCCCCCGAAGAAGTCGCACAGATCCGCTGCGCCATCGATATGACCGGCCAAGGCCTCGCCAAAGCTTGGGGCGAGCTCAAGCCCGGGGTGCCAGAATACGCCCTCGAGGCCGAGCTAACCGCCGAATTTACCCGCCAATCTGCCACCGGCTCGGCTTTCAGCGCCATTATCGCCGCCGGCCAAAACGCCACCGTCATTCATTATTCCACGGACGCAGCCGAGGTCGGCAAAGACGACTTGGTGCTGTTCGACGTCGGTGCCGAGGCTGGCTATTACGCCGCCGATATCAGTCGTTCCGTGCCTGCCAGCGGGCGCTTCACCGATCGCCAGCGCGCTGTCTACGAGGCCGTTCACAAAGCTCAAGCTACCGGCATTGCCTTGCACAGACCCGGTGCCACGATTATTGGTATCGATGCCGCCATGCGCGCAGTCCTCATTAAGGAACTCGTCACCCTCGGCCTCCTTACCGCAGGGCAAGCGGCTAGCCCCGAAGCGCAGAAACATCTCAGCCAGTACTACTCGCACATTTCGCACCACCTCGGGCTAGATGTCCACGATACCGGTAGCCCCATCCAGGAGCTCAAACCCGGCATGGTCGTCACCTGTGAGCCCGGTCTGTACCTAGCTGAAGAGGGGATTGGCGTCCGCCTGGAAGACGATATCCTCATTACCGAAACCGGCCACGAAGTACTATCGAAAAATATCCCCAGCGCTCTCGACGACATCGAAGCCGCAATAAAGAAACTCCGCCAATGAGTCGCGACCACCACATCGCCAAAGCCCTCAACCGCGCCGCCACCCGCGACCGCAAGCACAAAAAGCGTATGCGTGTCACTGGTGCCAGCGTCTTTGCGCTTCGCAAACTGTTGCGCACGAACAATACGAAAGCTTAGTACTCCTTCCGCCAGATCCAAGGCATAGTGTGACCTAGATCATGGCAATTTACCCCCATTTGTGCTATCGTACTCAAGTTATGTTGCGTAAATTCGTCCTCCGCGTACTCGTGAATTTCCTCGGCCTGTGGGCCGCGGCGGAGTTGATGACCGGTAGCATCGTCTACAATGACAAACTGACGGTGTTGGCAATAGCCGCGCTGATATTTTCGGTAGTCAACGCCGTTATCCGGCCGCTCGTAGTCATCTTGTCGCTGCCGGCCATTGTGCTGACCCTCGGTCTGTTTACCCTCGTAGTTAACGCTTTCATGCTGTACCTGGTCACGAAGATATACCCAGCCTTCCAACTGAGGTCCTTCTGGACTGCCGTTATCGCCACGATAATAATCTGGGTCGTAAATTACTTATTAACTGAACTGTTGGAGCCCAAACGTGAAAAATCTTTTTAATGCCATCACCATCGTTTCGGCTGTTTTAACTATTTTATTCATCCTTATCCAGTCCCGCGGCCAGAGCCTCGGCGCAACATTCGGCGGCGATACCAACTTTTATCGTTCGCGCCGCGGAGCCGAAGCCGTAATCTTTAATGCGACCATCGTATTTTCAGTGGTATTCGTTCTGTCGGTGATCCTCAGTATTCTTACCAAAAAGTAATGTTTAGCTATCTTCGGTTCCGGTATCGGCGCTCACTCCGTCGATTGCGCCGAACCACTCGAAAAATTCAAAAAAATACCACCGAATATACCGCTCGCCACATTTGGGGCAAATGGCATCAATTACGACTTGTCCGCAGGTTCATGCTGCTCTGGTGGCTGGTAGCCATAGTGGGGTTGGTTGGGCTGTTACAGCAAATGGGCGCCCTCGAACGCGCGGCCCAGGTTGCCGTTGCCCTGCCGGGAGGCACTTACTCTGAGGCGGCAGTCGGCACGGTTCGCTCACTCAACCCCGTATTGCCGGAATCTGCCGCTGCTTCCGACGTCAACCGACTTATCTTTAGCGGCCTCACTCGCTACAATTCGCATCGTCAGGTTGTGCCGGATCTGGCAACGTGGAATGTCTCGACCGACGGCAAAACCTATACCTTCCATCTACGCCACGGTGTCAAATGGCATGATAATGTGCCGTTTACTTCGGCCGACGTAGCTTTCACTATGGCAGCTATCCAGAATCCGGATTCGCGCTCACCCTTGGCCTCGTCGTGGGAGGGCGTTAAGGTTGATGCCAAAGATGATTTTACGGTCGTATTCACCCTGCCTCAAGCACTCAATTCGTTTCTTGATTCCACGACTGTCGGTATAGTTCCGCGCCATATCCTGGAATCGGTCGAGCCTTCAATGCTGCGTGAGGCCGACTTTAATCAAAACCCCGTCGGTACGGGGCCATTCAAGATCAAGACCTTCGCGCCATCTGCCAAAGCTATTGAGCTGGTCGCTAACCCCAACTATTTCCTCGGTAGACCCAAGCTCGATGAGTTTGATTTCAAGTTTTATGATTCCACTGCCGAAACGCTCAGAGCCTACGCCCAGCGCCAAGTTACCTCACCCGGACGGATTTATCCGGATGCTGGCCTCCAGGTCCAGCAGCAGGAGGGCTTAAGACAGTATAATTTCACCCTTCCGGACGCTCAAACGCTATTTTTTGCCACCGGCGACCCTGTGCTCGCCGACAAGGGCTTGCGGTCAATTTTGTCCCGGTCACTTAATCGACAGCAGATACTCGAGCGGGCAACGGGCTCCCAGGGTTTGGTGCTCACTCAGCCGCTTCTCCCTGGTCAAACCGGCTACACCAATAAATTTGCGCCCTTATCGCTCGATATCGCCGATGCTCGCCGTGCTCTTGATGCCGCCGGTTGGGTACAGACAAAGCCCGGCGCCGTCCGCACCAAAGCCGGTGCCAAGCTCGTGCTCAAACTGGCAACTATTAGCGGCGGTGAGCTCGAACGGGTAGCCAAAGAGGTCAAGCGTCAATGGTCCGATCTCGGCATCGATGTCCACATTACGGCTACCGATCGCGATCAACTCCAGCAGTCGTACATGCGGCCACGCAACTTTCAGATGCTGTTGTACGGATTAAACCTCGGCTCGGATCCCGATGTGTACTCGTTTTGGCACTCCAGCCAGATCGCCGATCCGGGAGTTAACCTTTCGGCCTATAACTCGGCCGACGCCGACCGTGCCCTAGAGGCAGGCCGTATAAAGACCGACCCGCTAGTCCGTACTGGTAAGTACGAGGCATTCCTGAAGGCCTGGAATGCCGACACCCCGGCTGCCGTTTTGTATCAAACCGGCTACACCTATGCCGCCGCCGATACCGTGGCTGGAATATCCGCCCGTCGGTTGGTGGTTCCCGCCGACCGATTTTATGACGTTCAACGCTGGACCGTTCGTCAGCGCTTTCAGTCGGCGCGTTAAGTTTCAGATGCACTCAAGGCTACCCCTCAAGTCAAAATTATGCTAATGTAGGCCAGTTACAACCCGCCCGCGCGAGTGGTGGAATGGTAGACACGCTAGATTCAGGTTCTAGTGCCGGCAACGGTGTGGAGGTTCGACTCCTCTCTCGCGCACCAAAGCAAATCTCCCCGAAAGGGGAGTTTTGCTTTGGTCTGGATGGAGACGAACCTCCACGAAAATAAGAAAAGGGTTCGGTGACCGAGCGCAGCGAGGGAGGTCGCGCAGCGACACTCCTCTCTCGCGCACCAAAGCAAATCTCCCCGAAAGGGGAGTTTTGCTTTGGTCTGGATGGAGACGAACCTCCACGAAAATAAGAAAAGGGTTCGGTGACCGAGCGCAGCGAGGGAGGTCGCGCAGCG
>JBBRSS010000028.1:0-17349 GCA_038245115.1 Candidatus Saccharimonadia bacterium | reverse complement strand
CAAAGCAAATCTCCCCGAAAGGGGAGTTTTGCTTTGGTCTGGATGGAGACGAACCTCCACGAAAATAAGAAAAGGGTTCGGTGACCGAGCGCAGCGAGGGAGGTCGCGCAGCGACACTCCTCTCTCACTAGTTTTGACAGATTTCCTGCTTAAAGTGATACAGGTCACATAACGAAAATGTAGTTTATCATTGCGTTCTACACAATTATTGTAATGCTTATGTTAAAATATTGATGAAGTTTTTACATTATTTTGTGGGGAGCGGAAGGTATTATTAGTCGCGCATGAAAAAGGTCAATCCGCTCGGATTATCGAGCGATCAACATGGCGCCGCAATTATTGGTGTCTCTGGATTGTTACGGCGAAAACTCGTTATTGGTCACGGCCACGAGCGTAATTTTGCTTTGGGCCAAGACAATCCTGTAATTGTTTTACCCCTGGGCAAGGCTCAAGATGCCGGCGCTATGCAGAGCGTCCGCCTGTCGAATGTGCTCGATACCAGCATTCTCACCTATAGCGTTCCGGACGGTGATTCGCTCCAACTTTGTGTTGCTACTCATCATGAGGGCGATGAATTGGGCGTCTGGGAAGCGGCAGCAATCAATCGCCATTTGCGTGGCACCGGTATGGTGGTGTCCGAGTACCGCCACGAAGGTCAATACGTGCTATACAGTGGCGATCGGCATCTGCGGGTCGCGTTTTCAAAAAACTTGGTGGCCTGGCACGACAGTAACCTAGCGCTGCTATCTCCCCGCCCCGGTCATTTCGACCGTCACTCCCTTAAGCTCATTAGCGTCACCCATATCGAGCAGGGTCTGCTGGTTTTGTACGAAAGCAGTCACGCCACAAAATCCACTCATAACATCCAAGTGGGAGCGGCGCTGTTTGCCAACGACAACCCTACGCAGCTACTTTGGCGCGCCGAAGACCCCATCTGGGAGAGCCACACTCCTGTCCGACAGGCTAGGTTGCTGCTCGGTGCGGTAATTACGGCTAGCGAGTTTGAACTGTACTACACCGATCGCCGCGAGCAGATTGGCTTGGTTAAGTTGCCGAACCCGTATGTTCGCCGTACGCGCCACACTATCAAGACCGAGCTGAGGCGCTCCGAAAACAACCCATTGCTATCGCCAACAGCATACGAATGGGAGTCGGAGGCCGTCTTCAATCCCGCCGCCTTTACCGACAACGGTCGGGTGCACCTGCTCTACCGCGCCCTTGGCCCAGATGGTGTTTCGCGCATCGGCTACGCCTCCAGCCCGGACGGCATCCATTTTGACGAACGTCTGGATTATCCCGTGTACGAGCCTACTACTGGCTTCGGCAAGCCCCATCCCAGTTGGACCCCGTCCAGTGCCGCCTACGATCCCGAATTAAACCCTTCCGGCGGCGGCTGGGCCGGCTGCGAAGACCCCCGCGTAGTCAAGATCGATGGTCACGCGTATATGTCGTTTGTGGCCTTCGACGGCTGGAGCTTCATCCGCCAGGCCCTCACCTCTATCCCTCTTGAGCAGCTGCATCAAAAAAACTGGCAGTGGCGCAAGCCCAAACTCATTTCTCGTCCGGGCGAAACCCACAAGAACTGGGTAATCTTCCCCGAAAAAATTAATGGTAAATACGCCGTACTGCACGGCCTGAGCCCCCAAATTTGCATCGATTACATCGACAGCTTAGATGATCTCGGTAAGGGCAAATTCATTAACAGCCTGGCTTCTCATGGCGGAGCCGGCTGGACGGACCAAAATCGTCAAAATCACTGGGATAACCGCGTGCGCGGGGCAGGAGCGCCGCCGATTCGTACCGATATGGGATGGCTACTGCTATATCACGCCACCGATAAGCGCGATCCGGGCAAGTACAAACTGGGCGCCATGTTGCTCGATCTCGAAGACCCCTCCAAGGTGCTATTTAGGAGCAACACCCCGATTCTCGAACCAAACGAGTGGTATGAGAATGAAGGCAAAGCCGGTGTTGTGTATACCTGCGGTGCGGTTATCCTCGGCGAAAACCTGGTGGTTTATTACGGCGGCGGCGACAAGCACATCGGTGTTGCGCGCGCCAATGCCCAGGAATTTATCGAAGGCCTCATGCACAACAACGCCGTTGCCTTAACTCGGGCCGGGATAGTAAACTAAGCTTATGTTTACTGTTCGTCGCAGCCTGAGCAATCCGTTTATTCGGCCCGAAAACGGTACCCCCTGGGAGGCCGTGGCCGCCTTTAACCCCTCTCCGGTTAAGGTGGGGGACAACAGCTATGTACTGTACCGCGCCGCCAGCGAGCCTGATCTGTACGAGGGCGTCGCTCACCTGGAGCTATCCACTATCGCCATCGCTCCAGATAGCGCCGACTCAGTATCTACCAAGCACCGTCAGTTGATCATCCCCGAGCACGATTGGGAGCGCTTCGGCTGCGAGGACCCGCGGGTGACATTGTTCGAAGGCGTGTACTATATTTTCTACACCGCTCTGAGTAAATATCCGTTTGAAGCTGACGGCATTCGGGTGGCCGTGGCGACCTCCCGCGACCTCAAAACTATCGACTCCAAGCACATCGTGACGCCTTTTAACGCCAAAGCCATGACGCTCTTTCCGGAGCGCGTTGGCGGCAAACTTTGCGCCGTGTTGACCGCCAACAGTGACCTCCCGCCTTCCAAGACTGCCATCGCGTTGTTTGATAAGCCCGAAGATATGTGGTCGCAAGACTACTGGAACAATTGGTATCAGAACCTCGACCAGCACACTATCAACTTGTCGCGCTCAACCGGTGACCATCCCGAGGTCGGTGCCGCCCCAATTCGCACCGATCAGGGTTGGCTGCTGCTCTACGCCCACATTGAAGATTACTTTACCGACCAAAAGAAATTCGGCATTGAGGCAGCCCTGCTCGACTTGGATGACCCCACCAAGGTCATCTCACGAACCAATTTCCCCTTTATGGTGCCGGAAGAAGTTTATGAAAAATACGGCCGCCTGCCCAAGATTATCTTTCCCTCCGGCATGAGGCACGATGGTGACGCCCTAACGATTTATTACGGCGCTACCGACACCACTTGTTGCCGCGCAACTTTGAGCCTCAAGGCCCTCATGGCCAGTCTGTCGCCGGACGGTGGAATTAAGCAGCAAGCCACCCGTTACATCAACAACCCCATCCTCGAACCGATTGCCGAACACCCCTGGGAATCGCGCCACGTGCTCAATCCGGCCGCCATCGAAGTTGAGGGTGATATTTACATCCTGTACCGCGCCGTGGGGTTGGATAACACTTCGGTAGTCGGCCTCGCCAAGAGCCGCGACGGCTTCACCATCGATGAACGCCTGCCCGAACCCATTTATGTTCCTCGCGCTAGCTTTGAGCAAAAACACGGCGGCCCCACCGACAATTCCGGCTGCGAAGACGCCCGTATTGTCCAAATTGGCGATCGCCTACACATTACCTATACCGCTTACGATAGTGTCTCGAATCCCAAAGTAGCCACCAGTCACATTAGCGTCAAAGACTTCCTGGCCCATAATTGGGATTTCTGGAGTGAACCGGAGATTATCTCTCCGGAAGGCATCGACGACAAAGACGCTTGCATTATCCCCGAGAAAAAACATAACCGCTACATGATCCTCCATCGTATCGACGGCCACGTCTGCGCCGACTATGTTGATAGCCTAGACTTCAAGGATATGCATCTCACGCGCTGCATCCAGATCATCGGCCCCCGCCCCGGCATGTGGGATAGCCGCAAGGTCGGCATCGCCGGGCCGCCCATCCGCACCCCCAAGGGTTGGCTGCTGTTCTACCACGGCATCACCGCCGCCGGCCACTACTGCCTCGGTGCCGCCCTGCTCGACCTCGACGACCACACCAAAGTCATTGGCCGGTCGGTGTTGCCCCTGATGTCACCAGTGGAGCCCTGGGAACGCGAGGGCTGGATCCCCAACGTTGTTTTCCCCTGCGGCCAAGTGGTACGCGACAATATTATCTATCTCTACTACGGCGGCGCCGACCATGTTATCGGCGCGGCCACCCTCGATCTGAAGGTAATTACCGACTCGCTCGCGGCCTAGACGGAGCTTTTATCCTTCGCGTAAGTATTGACAAAAACATAAAAATATGCCACTCTTATGAAGAGTACACTTGAAACCCCAACAGAAGGGATCAGCCATGCGCGTCGTAGCGAAGACCAAGGTCACCAGGGTCTACCTCATCGCAACCGGTGAGGTCAACACGTTCAGCCCAGGCGGGGCTCTCACTGCCACCGGCCGGGAACAGGCCGTTCAGGCCGTTTCGGACTTGCGAGCTTGGTTGGACCCTGACCACACCGTTGTGGTCATGTCGGACCCGCGTGACCAGTCCGGCCGCCGCGAAACCAGCCAGATCATCGCAACCGAGCTGGGAGTTGATGTGACGCAGTCCGGTCTCGGACATGTGCCGAAAGTCGAGGAAATCATCATCTTCGAGCTGGACAACCTGGACAACCCGGACATCCCGGACATCCCGGAGAAGGCCGACTATGTGCTGGTGCTCGATAGGGGCACTATTTCCTGCGGGACTCGCTGGATCCCCGGCTCGATCACCAACGAATCCGTGTTGGGCCCACCCGCGGGGTCAATCACCCTACTTCAGGTCCGGTGGACAGACGAGGGTGGCAGAAACTACTCAGATCTCGGCCGTCGGGCCGACAGAGTAGTGTAGCGGTGTACTCCTGGTAACCGTGCAGCCCCGCGCTGCACGGTTACCTCGACCGCAATTATTTTCGGACCCAGTCTCTTGTAGGCTGGGTCCTCTTGCCATACAGAAGCCGAACATGATATATTAGTCTTATGCAGAAAACAGCGCTTAGTATTAATGACATGATCCAGTTTTCGCAGTTGATGCTGCGATTCCAGGAAATAAAACGCGTAATTTTTTTGCCAAACCGGGACACCCCAGAAAATGATGTTGAGCATAGTTATCAGCTAGCCATGATGGCCTGGTATCTTAATAGCTCCGCAGAGTTGGGGCTAGATACGGATCGGTTGTTGCGCTACACGCTTGTTCATGATCTTGCGGAAATATATGCCGGCGACATTCCGTCATTTGATACTCAAGGACGCAAGCACAAAGTCGAGCTCGAGCACCAGGCCTTGAAGCAGATTCGAGCCGAGATGCCGGCAACCCACGAGCTCATAGACACGATTGAAGAGTATGAACTCCAGGACAATGACGAATCCAATTTTGTCTACGCTCTCGATAAACTCATGCCAATGCTCACGGTATATATTGAAGGTGGAAAGTCGTGGCAGGAATACGATCTTGCCTTTGAGCCTCTGCATGCCGATAAACTGGACAAAGTAGCGAGATCCGAACCTGTTCGAGAGCTTTATAAGCAGCTCACTGTACTCCTCATGCAAAACCCGCATATGTTTGCCGGTCGCCAGTAGACGTAAGCACTTTGTAATTTTGCCCGGCTCACCGTATTATTAGGGCATGAAGCATGCGTATCTCAAAGAACTCCAAAGCCATTTACTGGGCAGTATCACTGATAATCCCGACGCTTTGGAGCATTTTTCGACCGATCAAAGCATATTTACGGCGGTTCCCACTGCCGTCGTATATCCTCAAAATACCGCCGATGTGCGCAAAACAGTTCAGTTTGCGGCCGAGCGAACAGCGGGCGGTCGTCACGTAACGCTTATCGCCAGAGGCAAGGGCAGCGACCAGGGTGGAGGAGCCGTCGGCGAGGGGCTGCAGATAGTTTTTCCTGCTCACATGAACAAGCTTCTCCGTCTCGACTCCAAGACAGTTACCGTCCAGCCTGGCATGATATTCCAGACCCTTCAGGAAATCCTCTACACCCACGATAAATTCATTGCTCAGCACCCCGCGGGCGCCCGATACTCAACCGTGGGCGGGGTAGTAGCTTCTGATACGGGCGGCGAAAAGTCCGTGAAGTATGGCACTATTCGTCAGGCAGTTCGCAAGCTCAAAGTAGTGCTCGCCGACGGATCGCTTATAGAAACCAGCCGCATCGGCGCCCGCGAGCTCAGCCACAAAAAAGGCTTGTCTACCCTTGAGGGTGAACTCTATCGTAAATTCGACAGTCTTTTGCTGGATCACGAAGATATCATCAAACACCGTCGGATCAATAAAGTGCAAAACTCCGCCGGTTACGACCTCTGGTCGGTTCGCGGCACCAACGGTTCGTTTGATCTGAGCCAAATATTCATTGGCTCACAAGGCACCCTCGGTATCATCACCGAAATTACTCTCGCTACCACCCCTCACAATTTTCGTACCACCCTCGTAGTTGGCTACTTTGATTCCGTCAGCGGCGCCGGCGAAGCCGTCAAGCGCCTGGTTGAGATTGGCGCCAGTGCCATAGAGCTGGTCGATCGCCACCTGCTGGAATTCCATCGCGACCTCCGCCCAAGTGACCTCGACGGACTCGTACCCGACGAAATACCTGCCGTCGCGCTATTGGTTGAGTTCGATAACTTCTCGCAATTTGCTCAAAAGCTCAGAAGCACCAGAGCCGAACGCGTTATGCGCCGACATGGCGCGACCGTTCGTATAGCCACAGATCCCGTGGAGCAAGTTGCGCTCTGGAAAATTCGCCGTACCTCCGTGGCTATGTGGCTGGCGCACGGCTCCAAGCGGGCACTCCCGTTCATGGAGGACGCCGCCGTGCCGGTAGTCAAGCTGGCCGTGCTCATTGATAAAACCTACAAACTACTCAGAAAATACGATTTCGAGCCCGCTATCTGGGGCCACGCCGGCACCGGCAATATCCGTCTCCAGCCTCGCTTGGATTTGTCCAAACCCAAAGACGTCGACAAAATGGTTAAGCTCTATCGGGACTATCTCGAGCTCGTTACATCCCTCGGCGGCACCCCCAGCGCTACCGGCAACGATAGCTTACTTGGGTCGTCGTACCTAGGCATTCTCTACGGCGAGGACTTCTATGAGCTTTTAGCATCCGTAAAGCATGTTTTTGACCCGCAGGACATCTTTAACCCCACCAAAAAGACCGGTGCTACCGAAGAATATGCCCGCGCCCATTTGCGCAGCGAATTTACCGTCAAACACCTGCATGATTATCTTGTTTTCACTTAAATTGTCCGTAAACTAAGGAGGCTCAAGTCCATGTTGATCTCGCATCTGTTCACCCATCGCAAAAAAACGCCCAAGCCGCGGTTCGCACCCGGCATATTCTTGGGTTTCCTGCTAGCATTTGTACTTCTTGGCCAAACTAAGCCTATTGTCGGTCTGGTGGGCATAGGAACAACTTTGGTTATCACGGGCGTTCTCGTGGTGCTCAATCGTCAGCGTATTTGGGACGATTACGTCAAGGCCTACAAGAAGCGCCGGGGCGTCAAGGGTATCTGGACCAAGCCTAACGATGTCTACTACACTATCAACGTCTTGTTCCTCTGGCCCTTCATTATCTTCCTGGGACTCGTCAGTCTCCTGGCCGCATACGTGCTCGCTTAGCGTCTGAAGTCCTTCACCTAACTCCCAAAATATGCTAAAGTAACGCAGTTACGTCACTCGCGCGAGTGGTGGAATGGTATACACGCTAGCATGAGGGGCTAGTGCCGCAAGGTGTGGAGGTTCGACTCCTCTCTCGCGCACCAAAGCAAATCTCCCCGAAAGGGGAGTTTTGCTTTGGTCTGGATGGAGACGAACCTCCACATATAGAAATAGTGGTTCGGCGGAGCAAGCTTGCTTGCGATGGTCGCGAAACGACACTCCTCTCTCGCGCACCAAAGAATTATCTTCGCAATTTGCGAAAGAAAATACCGGATTAAGGCCTTTCACAAGGCCTTTTTCTGTGGTTCCAGAAACTATTTCTGCATAGGTTGGCACCACATCGAAAAGGACCCCTCCCAAGCGATATCGGCCAGTATGAGCGGCGTATCGGCGGAGTCAAGCGTCAGGCAATGGAATACGGCCCATTGCGAAAAGTAGCAAATTCCTAGCAATGGTCATAAGCATGAGTTGTGCTGTGATTTATCCAAAATTTAATTACGTCCCTGTCCAAAAGTAAAAAACAGTTGCACATACACTTTTGCTAAGCTTAAAATAAGCATAACAATTATAATCTTCGGAGGTGTGCGCAATGTTACGACGGGGTGGCTGGATTCGGACAAAAATAAACCCCCCGTTTAGTAGACCTGCCTTCAATAATCTCTTGGTTGGCGTCATGGTCGTCAGTATACTCGGGCCGGGTGCCGTATTCCTCCTCAACGCATATAACGATCATCAAAAGCGTACCCCACAAGCATTGGAAGCTCTCACTAACGACTACCAGCCTGCGGCCGACGCCACCGGGAAGGCCCAGCCCGCCACCGAGCTTGATAAAAATACGCAGGACCAACTCGCCACCACACGACAGGAGCTTGAAAAAGGTAAGATAAAAGCTAACCCTAGCCACGTTAAAACGCTTGATGAAGACAGAAGTGCCACCACCCGCACATTCCTCAACGACGACGGCACAAAGACCACGGAGAGCAGTATCTCCGCTACTAGCTACAAGGATAAGTCGGGCAAGTGGCAGGACGTTGATAGCTCGCTAGAGAATACTGCGCCGGACACATGGACTAGCAAGGCCAACTCCTGGCAGGCTAAATTTGAACCACTTTCCGATGATACCGGCGTGGAAATAGGCCGAGGAGCTCAGACGGTTGGTATGGCGCCTATTGGTGCGAAAAAAGTAAAGCCGGCAGTCACAAAGTCAGGTACTCATCAAATAGTTACCTATAAAGATGCTTGGCCGGGCGTAGATCTTCGCTATACGCTACATGGTTCTGCAGTCAAAGAAAGCATTTGGATTAAAGCTCCCACTCAGCAAACGGAGTTTAAATTCACAATCAAGGGGACAAATCTTACTCCCAAGCCTGATGAGCCTGGGTCATATAGCCTCGACGGCGAGTTGGCCGATTTCGAACTTACAAAATCTTTTGTGATGACATCCAATGAAGGCATTATCGGAGATGATGGGTATGTCTCCCAGGCGGTAGATAAAAATGTAATAACCCTAAAACTGAACCCTGAATGGGCCAAGAAGCAGCCTTCGAAGGCATATCCAATAGTTATTGATCCATCGTTCGTGAGTAACACCACGACATCGACGCACATGTCTTATAAATCTGATGGCTATTACTGCAACGCCCTTGCTTGCGGCATTAGTTCCGGCAACACCGGAGCAGCACTTTGGCACGCTGCAGTAAATTTTCCGTACAGCACCACGCTCAACCAGCCCGGGGTGTCGCTGGTAAACGCCAACCTCTACCTCGAAATGGTCAATCCTGGGGTTATAGGCAACCCAGGCACCTATGATCCGCGCAACGTTTCTGTGCATCATGCGGTACCGGATGGTAGTGGCTTTCTCTACTTTGGCGGCGTGGACGACACGTACGGCGTCAAAAGCGGCTCGATAGGCTACAACGGCAATATCGACGTTACGAGCATTTACAGCAAAGCTATTTCCTATGGGGACTGGAATACGTACCTAATGCTCGTCGGCGATGAGAGCCAATACTCGTACAAGTTCATGACCTATCCCGACGCGAAAGTCACATTTACATACACCAACGCTCCTGGCGCGGCCACCCTCGTATCCCCCACCGATAGAGCTGCTGTTGTCACGACTCAGCCGGTGCTAAAGGCTGCTACCGTCACGGACCCCGATGGTGATGCCGTAAAGTATCGCTTCAACGTTACAACAACGCCCGATGCCTCGGGTGGAACAGTTGCAAACTCCGGGTGGCTGGATGTGCCCCAGTGGACCGTCCCCGATAACTCTCTTCAAGACGGCGTCACCTATTATTGGAAAGTCCAAGCCTGGGACGGGCAATATATAAATGAAACCGGACTGCTCGGCTCTTGGAGCAATAGCGCCGTCAGGTCCTTCCGCGTTGATATGCGCAATGGCAAGGACAACACTCAGGCCTACGATGAGATAGCCGGTATGCAGGTCGATCTCGCAACCGGCAACGTAACGACGGGAGCAAAAAGTCATAGCATTGCTGCTCTTGGTGGTTCTCTTGGGGTCAACCTCGATTACAATTCACCGCAACGTTCGCGCCCTGGCCTCATAGGCGAGTACTGGAACGACCCCTCTGGGACTCTCACGATACCTTCGACAGCGCCCCAGCTCAAGCGGGTTGATGGTGCCGTGGACTTTAGTTGGTCCGCCGGCTCGCCACTGCCCGCCACTATCACGCCAGATAACTTCTTGAGCCGCTGGACCGGTTATTTCGTGGCTCCTGCCAATGGGATTTACACCTTTAAGGCTGAAGCTGACGATCGCTGTAAGCTTTGGGTAGACGGATCCCTGAGGGTCGACTACTGGGCTTCCTCCTGTGGCACCCACGACAGCACGTCCACGATAACACTTACTGCCGGTCAGGTTGTTCCGCTAAAATTTGAGTTTGCCGAAATCACGGGCAGTGCCACGGCTAAGGTTTGGGTGAGAGCGGTGGATGGATCGTCAGCGACCGTCGTCACCGACCAAGTCATACCGTCAGAATGGCTCCAGACCGGTGTAGTTGCAACTACAGAATATGGTCTCACTGGACGCTACTACAGTTATACCGGTGACAGTGCACCAACCTTTCCCTCCACTGAAAATGACCCCACTATGTTCCTCAAACGCACCGACACTCTTACCCAATGGTGGAACACCGCCGCGCCCGTTTCGGGTGCTCCGACAGATCGGTATATGGTGAGATGGAAAGGGTATTTCACCCCAGATGTCAGCGATTCCTATAGCTTTAAGGTAGGAGTTGATGATGGTGTTCGCATGTGGTTCAACAATGTTTCGACTCCGATTCTTGATAAGTGGTCTGACACCCCAGGTTGGTATTCACAGACCGCATCCGCCATTCCCATGACCGCCGGCCAGTCATACCCGGTTACTATCGAATACTATGAACATATTGGATCCGCCGGATTTGAACTAGACTACTCGGGCATCAATGGCATCCAAAAGCAAGTTCCCTCTAAGCTCCTAAGCCCTCTGATTCGCACTCTGCCTGATGGCTGGAACCTTGGAGCCGACGCCACTTTTGCCTACGATTACGCCGTAATAAACTCCAATAGCGTCACGCTCCGCGACTCCGCCGGCGCGACCCACGAATACAAGTGGACCGGCACGGGCTACGCGCCGCCAGCAGCCGAAGCTGGCTATATGATTCGTGGTAGTGATGGTTCAATCACGCTCCAAGACGCGGACGGCCGTATCTACGTTTTCGATTCCGATGGCAGCCTGAAGGAAAGCACGATGCCCGCCGATGACCTCCATCCTGGAGCTTTGCAATACATCTATGGTGGTACCCCGGCGCGGCTCACGCAGATCACTGATCCCGTAGACAGCAGCCGGTGGGCCAAACTGCATTACTGGGGCGACAGTGGCTTTACATGCCCCACTACCAGCGGCTTCAACTCGAGCCCCACCGGAAATCTCCTTTGCCAGGTCGAGACCTCGAACAGCCAAGTCACAAACTTCTACTACAATTCCGAGAATCGTCTTGCTAGGGTCCACTACCCGAGCGACTCCGGGACGCCAAATATTACCGATTACGGCTATCTTACGCTAACCGCGCCCAATAGCTGTCCTGGCTGCCTTGCCTCGGTTCGCGATAGCCTAGCCAATGACGCTATTACTGCTGGTCAGCGCGTAAGCACCGATACTACCATCCAAACAGATGTTGCCTACGACTCGCTCGGCCGCGCCTCTGGCGTCACGCTACCTGCAGCCACAGTCTCGGCCACTCGTCAGGCACACACCTACAATCACTTCCCGGCCTTTGGCTCGGCCTCGGCCTACACCCTGGTACATATTGCAAACGCCACCGAACCCAATGGCTTCAGCCGTAAGGTTACCCGCGACGCCACCTTCCGTACCACCGAAGACCGAGACGCAGCTAATCTGGCGTCGACCATCCAGTGGCACGCCGACAAAGACATCGTCTTGTCGAGCACCGGCCCCACCGACCTCAAGTCGACCACTATCTACGACGATTACGACCGCCCAACCGACCAATACGGCCCCGCCCCCAGTTCCTGGTTTGGCTCCGACCGCCTACCTGTTTCGGGCCAAGTTAATAATGTCCCTCATGTTCAGACCGGCTACGATGAAGGTATTACCGGCCTCGCTGCCGCATACTACAATGTCACAACTGCTAGCAATAACGGCTACACCTCTAAGTTGCTCCTAGGAGTGCCAAAATCCCACACTACCGGCATCGGGGCTACGGGTGGCGATACTGTTAAGAACTGGGGCGCGACTCAGCCCATTACACCCACGGTAAACACCTACGGTTGGGGTGTCAGCCTCACTGGCTCTATCAAGCTCCCTGAGACTGGCAACCACGTATTTAAGGTCAAATCCGACGACGGAGCCCGCCTCTGGATTGACGACACCCTGGTAATTAATGACTGGGCCGACGGTTCTTACCGCGACCACGCGACCTACGCCTTAAATAACACCACTGCCAACTCCTGGCATCGCATCCGCCTCGACTACTACAATAAGGCCGTAGGCACTACTCTCGACACCGATGGCCATCTCGAGCTCCTTAAGACGGCCCCTGGCGGGTCCGAAACCAGCGCTATAGGTAGTCTCCTTACTCCGCGCTACGGCCTTGCTACTAGCAACAAAGTCTACGACTCCGCCATCGGCAACACCACAGCCACCAACAACTACGGTTCAACCCCTGAGCTTGGTTTGCTCCAAAGCGCCAATGTTGATGCTACCGGGCTTAATTACACATCAAGTTCCGCATACGAAACTCCTGGTACCGGCACCTACCTGCGCCAAACCAGCAAAACCTTGCCCGGCGGCACCACTACTACCTACAGCTACTATGCCGCCACCGACACTGCCGACAACCCTTGCACCACTGGCACCACCGAAGCCTACAAACAAGCTGGCATGGCTAAATTCAAAACCGAACAAGACCCAGATGGCGGAAGTGCCCTCGTCGGTCGCAAGACCGAAGTCATCTACGACGATGCCGGCCGCACCGTCGCCACCCGTATGACTGGCTCCACCAATTCCACCGATGCCTGGACCTGCACTACCTACGACACGAGAGGCAGAGTCACCCAGACCGTCGTACCCACCATCTCTGGCCGCACCGGACGCACCGTGAGCTACAACTACGCCGTGAGTGGCAACCCGCTCGTGGGTTCCTCCACCGACAGCGTCACCGGCACGTCCACCGTTAATATCGACCTCCTCGGCCGGGTCACTAGCAGTACCGATGTCTTCGGCAACACCACTACCATCACCCGCGACACCGTCGGCCGCACCACCCAGCAAGTCTCACTCAAAGGCACTGAGACACTCACCTACGACACCCTCAGCCACGTCACTGCGTATGCTCTAGATGGTACGACGTACGCCACCCTCACCTACGATGGGTACGGCCGCGTCTCCGGTGTGCAGTACCCGCAGTCCACCAACGGCACGAGCAACCTCGGCCTCACCACCATCAACCGCGACTCCCTCCAGCGCACCACCGGCTCCATCTTCACCTTCGCCGACGCCTCCACTATGAGTGAAACGGTGAGCCTCTCGCCCCAAAAGGGGATAGTCACCGCCGATTCCATCACCCAGGGCGGCCACACCGCCGGAGCCGCCTACACCTACGACGCCCTCGGCCGCCTTACGCAGGCCACCGTCGACAATTGGCAGTACCAATACGGGTTCGGCACTCAGCAATCCGCCTGTACGAGCATCGCCGGCTACAATGCCAACGCCAATAAAAACGGCAACCGCACCTCTACCAGCATCACCAATACCAGCACCTCGGCCAACACCACAAACACCAGCTGCTACACCGCCGCCGACCGCCTCGCTAGCTCCACGGATACCCAGATCGGCACCCCTACCTATGACGACCATGGCAACATCACTACCCTCGCCGGTGCCGGCGCCCCGATCACCTTCACTTATGATGCCTCGGACCAAAACACCAAGATCCAGCAAGGCACCACCCACGTCGACTACACCAAGTCGGCCACCGGCGCTGTGCTCATCAAGAAAGAATATCCATCCGGCACCCTGGCCAAAGTCTATCGCAACGCCGGTGGCGTGCTCCAAAGCTGCAACCTCACCACCCAAACAAGCTGCACCACTACCGAGCGCTACATTAACCTCCCCGGTGGCGTCAGCCTCACCTTGGCCGGTGCAGCTGGGTCCACTCCGTCCGCCCTGCCATCGCCCTGGACAACCACGAGCGTTAACGCACCGTCTCAAACCGGCGCCTCCTCCTATGCCTCCGGTACCTTCACGGTTTCCGGTAATGGATTCGACATCTACGGCGGGGACGACAGCCCCCAGTTCACCAGTCAAACCCTCCAAGGCGACGGCACCATCATTGCCCGCGTTGCGAGCGAGACCAACACCGACTACCACGCCAAAGCTGGGCTACTCATCAAAGACGGTCTCACCTTCGGTTCAAACTATGTATCGGCCCTAGTCTACCCCGGCGGCCAAACTCGCATGCAATACGCAAGTACAAGCACCAACGGGCCGGATCTCACGATTCCGAATACTTGGCTCAAGCTCACCCGTTCCGGCAGCACCATCACCACCTACACCTCACCCAATGGCACCACTTGGACGCAAATGGGCACCACTACGTCCGTTTCTCTCCCAAATACCGTCCAAATCGGCCTATTTGTCACCAGTGAGGACACCGCCCAAACCAGCACCGCCACTTTTGACAATGTGAGCGTCACCAAGACCTCAACCCTACCAAGTGGCTGGACTAGCGGCGACATCGGCGCGCCCAGCACCACCGGCTCCACCACCTATGCCAGCGGCGTCTACACCGTCAAGGGCGCCGGCGTAGATGTCTATGGACCCAATGACCAACAGCAAATCGCCTACAAAAGCCTCACCGGCGACGGCACCATCATCGCCCGTGTCACAAGCCAAACCAACACCGACCCCAACGCCAAAGCTGGCGTCATCATTAAAGACTCCCCTAAAACCGGCTCCAACTACGCCGCCACTCTTAGCTATCCCTCCGGCGATACCCGTTTTCACTATAACTTCGCTACCTCCGTTCACGGTGGCACCCTCACCTCGCCCAACATCTGGCTCAAGCTCGTGAGATCCGGCAACACGCTCACCAGCTCCACCTCCCCCAACGGCACCACCTGGACTCAGGTTGGTTCCGCTACTGTCACCTTAAACACCACCGCTCTCGTCGGTCTGTTCGTCAGCTCGTTGACCCCTTCCACCCTTGGTACCGCCACCTTCGACAATGTCTCCGTCACCCCAGCCGTCAGTGCAGCCATCTACAGTGTTAAGAACTTCCACGGGGACACCGCCCTCACCGTGGGTGCTACCGGCCTCTCCACCAGCTCCGTCCACCTATACGATCCCTTCGGCCAGGTCCTAGCTTCCAATACTTTTGGCACTAGTGGCTCTACCCTCACCAATGCCGCCGACAACAAAATGGCCTGGGCGGCTAGCCCCACCCGCAAAGCCGAGAGTATGTTCTCCATTCCCATTATCCAAATGGGTGCTAGAGTATATCTGCCTACCCTCGGCCGGTTTACATCAGTCGACCCGGTGGAAGGGGGAACAGACAATGCCTACTCCTACGTCAACGATCCGGTGAATGACAGTGACTACTCCGGACAGTTCACAATTGGCGGGCTGATAAATGGCGCGGTAAACCTAGCCAAGGCGGGTTACAAGGCGGTTGTTAATTTGGTTAAATCTGCCGGCAATGCCGTAGTAAATCTTTCCTACGCCATAACAACCGCCGTAACGCCCAAGCCTGCTCCCGTTATCACCAATATATCTCGGTCGTTGGGAGCCGCAGTTTACCAGCAAGTTACGAGCCGGCCGTATACAGCTTCGCCAGCACCAGCGAACCAAGCACAGCCGGCGAATATAAGGATAAGTAGCGGATCAGTCATAACGGCCGTAGGCATTGGCCTCGGTGTAATAGCCTTTGCTGCCGGAGGCGCTGCTATCGTAGTCGGCGCAACCACAGCTGGCGCATTATTGGGAGGCGTCGCTCTTGCCGCAGGGGCTGTAGGGACGATCATTGACTCTCGGCAGTGCAGGAAAGGTGACCAAGCGGCCTGCATTGGCGCGGATATTGGCGCCATAGGAACGGCTGTAGCGTTAGTACCTCTTTTGGCACCGGTTGCGCTGTCATCTGGGGTAGCTCTTGGTCTTGATATCATTGGGGGCAGCCTAGATTCACTCGGTCTTGGCTGGAGCATAGGAACCGCCGCGGGCTCACATTAACAATCTATCGCAAGGACATATTCAATGAATCAAAAGACATATTTACGACTTACTCAAATGGTCGGCGCAGACGGAGCTCGTTGGGCTCGAAGAGACGTAATTATGATGCGACTCCTCGGCTTTTGGGGCGTGTTCGTCTTAGTCAACTCATATCTGCTTCAGTCACACCCACTAATCGGCGGCCAGCTAGAGCTGCTCCTGATTCCTGCAACAGTAATACTGTTCGGTGCATTTATATATATGCATCTCAAGTTCATGGCCGTCGTACGGAAACGTCTAGGCAATATCTCATGGACAATAATGTGGTCCATGCCAATGCCGTATACCGGGAACATAGGAAAGCTTAATACTTGGCTGAAGCAACAGCATTAGAGTATGAACGCCGAACTCTAAGGAGCTCTTCAGTCAAAAATGACTCCTAGCAGTTCTGTCGGTCTCCTTGAATTCAAGCCGCATACGTTTACGTTTAACAGTTAGGATAAATTA
Organism: Candidatus Saccharimonadia bacterium; assembly: GCA_038245115.1. GTDB lineage: Bacteria > Patescibacteriota > Saccharimonadia > UBA4664 > UBA4664 > UBA5169. Next base: position 610 of record JBBRSS010000028.1, on the reverse strand, counting down.
AGATGCGCTACTTTCGATGAAGCAACTGCCTAAGGTTAAACCTTGCACTTGCGGTAAGCAGAAAACACAAAGATTTTATGGCGCACCGGAAATGTCGCCCGATCGTATGGACATAGTTATAGGTACCATAATATTTCTATTGCTTGAAGTAGTTATGCCCATTGTGTTCTTCCTATCCTCGATTTCGATACTGATACCATTCATTGTTTTACCGGTGCCAGCTATTGTGGTGGGGTTAGCAATTTATCGGCTAATAAAAGGGCACAAAGTATCCTGCTCGATCAGATGGGGATACTATGCAGTCGCCGGGACGGCAAGGTTCCTATCCTTTTAAGCAATATTTAGGTTGAAAATTCCCTGTAAACCTAGCCAAATCAGCCGTCAAGGCAGTCGTAGGTGTCTGTCAACCTCTACATATGAGAAAAGTGGGTTCGGCGGAGCAAGCTTGCTTGCGATGGTCGCGAAACGACACCCCTTTCTCGCTCTTAAGACTTGCCTAGAATCCACATTCTACGTATAATTTGCAAGTCCCGGGCAATTAGCTCAGTTGGTTAGAGCACCTCGTTTACACCGAGGGGGTCAAAGGTTCGAGTCCTTTATTGCCCACCAT
>JBBRSS010000027.1:0-17402 GCA_038245115.1 Candidatus Saccharimonadia bacterium | reverse complement strand
TACTACAACCTCGACCGCATTCACACCAAACTAAAAACCAGCCCGAGAAAGTTTCGGCTGGCGTATGAACAAATAAATGCTGAACGATCTGTGGCGGAAGTTGTCTCAGACAAAGTGCTGCAGGAATCGGGGACTTGACACGTCATCAGCTTTCTACTTGGAGGCTTTAACTCTAAGATGCACGAAAAGGTTACAGGCAAAACCATTAACGACCCAGAAAATTGGATGCGTGTAGAAGACATAGCGATCTGCCTAGCTCAGACTCTTGAACTACCAAAGAATATGGAGATTAGTGAGATAGTGGTAAATAGGAAGGCGCGTAGATAATATCGAAATGAAAGCATTTTACGAAGTCAAAATCAGCGCCTAAGACCAGGAGCAAAACCCGAATGCGCACTCCCGGCAAAACAAAAACCCCGCCGATTGATGGGTGGGGTGATTGGGATAGGGGGATAATTCAGGATACCCGCGCAGTATCCGGGGTGCAGTCGAAACTGCTGGGAGTGGTGCGGGGTCTCGCTGGTAGTACAGAAGTACCAATCAACGGCTAAACTTCAGCCAAACTACAATTGGTACCTCGTGGTACTAATTTGCCTTTTCAGGCGGTAATTAAGTGGCTCGGTGAGCTAACCTTGGTTCGAACGTCGTTCAAAATTTGCTTCAAGCTTCGATACTCTTGCGAGTATAGCTTGATCAAATTTGACCGATTTTTGCAGCAAGCTGCGGGTTTGAGACCGGAGTCTCAAGTGTGTGCTTTTGCCCAAGGGGCAATGTCCAGGAGTACTCCCGAACAAGTCTTGGAGCACTAGGCAGACTCTACTATTAGAGTTCACTTAGTGCCGCGCGACTGTTTTTCTAAGCAGCTATACTGCTTATGTAATTTCAAAGTATTGTACACAGTATCATAAGTTATATCCTGAGTCAAGAGTTTTATTGGGTAGGAGCTTCTTTGGCTCCCAGAGCGGAGGACGGGCATATGGTGCACTCATTCTCTTGATGGGAATCTTGCAGCCAAACGCGGACGGCTTGCGGCCAGCGCTCAATTTCGGCATAACCCACGAGATCGGCCAGCCGGCGCAAAATGTAGCCGACGAAGCCATAGATGTGATAACCGCGCCACTCGGCAATCGCCCAATTTGGGCCGACCGGGAAAACGCTTACCGGTGCCACGGGCTGGTAGGCGGGACGATCTGCTCCGGAGTGGGCGCGAATAATGTCGGCGGCGACGAAATTGGCATCACGCACGGCGGTTTGGGCCAGGCCGGAGTAGGGCGTGGCGGCATTGTCGCCGATAACGTAAACGTTGGTGCTGGCCTCAAGATGATTGCTCACCATTACCCGCCCACCCTTGGCGAGTTGAAAATGGCTGCCGTTGGCATAATAGAACGGGTTAACGCTAGTGCCGGCGGTCCACACAACAGTGCGCGTAGCGATAGACTGCCCCTCAAGCTCCAAAGCGGCGGCGGTTTCGGCTTTCACCTGGGCGCCCGTAAGCACCTTGACGCCCAAAGATTCGAGCTTGCGCTGCACCCGCGCCGATACGGCTTCGCTGGAGCGCGGCAGCAATCTGGGAGCAGCTTCGACGAGATCAATATGATAAGGACGAGGCTTGATATGGTGCTGCTTCATAATTAGATCGAGATATTTGCCGAGTGAAGCGGCCAGCTCCACGCCGGTGGGTCCGCCACCGACAACGACGTAATTGAGATCGGGCTTGTGCTCGGCGAGGAGTTGGGTATGAAGATGACGCTTAAAGTCTTCGGCGTCTTCAATGGACTTGATGCCGTAAGAAAATTCCTTGAGGCCAGCGATGCCAAAATAATTGGTAACACAGCCAAGAGCCATAACCAGCTCGTCGTAGTGGTATTTGGTCGTCCCATCTATCGAGGTAACGGTCCGGTTGACCGGATCAATGGCCACAATTACGTCTTTAATGAGCTTCACCCGAGTGCCGTCGAGAACATCGGTGAGAGGTAGAGCAGCCTCCGAACGTGAACCACCCGTTGCGGAGTGATAAAACTGCGGATAGTACGCAAAGTTGCTGAGGTTTGAGATGAGGGTTATATCGAAATTGGAGTGGCGGCTAAGCTGGCTGGCGGCGCGAACACCACCGAAGCCGCCGCCAATGATGAGTACCCTGGGAATAGATCGTGGAATTGTTGTCATATCTGTCGTAATCATAAGTGGGATTGGCGAAAACGTCTAATATTTACTGCCTAGATGCTGGGCTCAGGGGATTAAGTTACCGAGAGACACCACCAGACAAACGCCGGTAATGACGGCCAGGGAGAAGCGGAACATTTGGCGAGCCCAACGCGAATGGTCGTCGACGACAAAGCCGCGCAGGCAAAGGGTTAGCCAGGCGAGGCCAAGCAGAAGCGAAGCAAAGATATAGGTAAGCCCGGCATAGCCCAATAATCCCAACCAAACGGCGGCCAGCATAAAGGCGAAAATGTAGGCCAACATCTGAATTTTGGTGGCGCGTATCCCCCGCTTGCCCGGCAGGACCGGGATGTCGGCGGCCGCGTAATCGCGCTGGCGCAAGATGGCAATGGCATAGAAATGAGGCATCTGCCACAGCACCAAAATTAGAAATAATATGGCGGCGCCGGCGTCGAGCCGGCCGGTAACTGCAGTGTAACCGACGACCGGCGGTACAGCACCGGAAATACTGCCGACCACGGTGCCATGTACTGAGCGCCGCTTCCAGATACCGTACAGCACCACATAGGCAAGGAAACCGAAAATTGCGATGCCAAGCGTTAGCAGATTGGTGAACACCCCGAGGATGACGGCTCCAGTCAGCCCCAAAACTATGCCGTAGGCGATAGCGGCCCGGACCGATATCGACCCCAGAACGAGAGCCCGGTGTTTGGTGCGCGCCATCTTGGCGTCGATACCGCGGTCGATGTAATTATTAAAAACACAGGCCGAAGCAATAACGAGGGCAAGCCCGACAACCATGGCCACAAAAGTCCCGAAGTGAACGTGGCCCTTGGCGGCCAACAGGAAGCCGGCAACGGCGGCAATGACATTACCACGAATAATGCCGGGCTTGATAAGGCCATAATAAGTCTTGATTGTGTTCAAGTTTACTTGTGGATACCTTCGTCTTTAATGATGTAACTGTCGGTGCCGCCCGGCGGTTGATGATAGTTGAGATTATTCATAATCCACAATGAGCCAAATACCAGTATAGCTACTATGAGGGTTGTGAAGCCAAATACCAACAACTTCCAGCGGGGACTGGTTTCGTGGCCGAGGTGGAGGAAGTAGACCAATTGAACCGCAAATTGTGCCAGAGCGAGAAATATAATGATCGGCAGCAAAACTTGATCGCTGGGCCACTGATGGCCGGTGTTGAGATGGGCGACCACCAACGCATAGGCGACCAAGGTACAATCGACCGACAGAAAAAAGCCGACAATGTAGGCCCGATACGTAGCGGCAGTGACGGAGGCTGTTTTAGAGTGGTAATCGCGGCTCATCCCTGCACGGCTCCCATTAAGTAAACAATAGTGAAAATGAAGATCCAGATGAGGTCGAGGAAGTGCCAAAACATGCTCAGCAGAGTGAGACGGCGCAAAGTAGCATGGCCGAGGCCGCGCCGGTAGACCTGGGCAGCCATAACGCCGATCCAGAGCAGGCCGGTAGCAATGTGGAGGCCGTGCGTGCCGACGAGGGTGAAGAAGCTCGAGAGGAAGCCGCTGCGCACCCAACTATTGCCTTCGCGCACAAGGTTAGTAAATTCGGTGAGCTCCATAGTGAGGAAGGCCGCGCCCAGGAAGACAGTGACGGCCAGCCAGGCTAACACCTGGGTTTTGAGGCCGCGCTGGGTGGCCAGAACGGCTAAGCCCATGGTGAAGCTGCTGGTAAGCAGTAGCAGGGTTTCACCCAGCACAAACGGGAGGCTAAACAGGTCGGCACCGCTAGGTCCGCCGAAGGTGTTGCCCCGCAAAACGGCAAAGGTGGCGAACAGACTGGCAAAGAGGACACAGTCGGTCATCAGGTAGACCCAGAAGCCAAAAACGGTCTTGGATTCGTCGCGGGAGGCCGGCAGATTGGTTTTAAGTTCGCTCATGACCGAATCCCCTTTCTGGAATTTTTCGACTCCAGCCGGGCAAGCTCGGCGGCCGTTAAGGTGTACTCGGTGTCGTCATTGGTGAGGCGCAGGATGAGGCAGGAAATTATGCCCAAAAGTGCCACGACGGCGAGCCACCAGATATGCCAGATAAGGCTGAAACCGAAAGCAAAGGCGAAAGCAGCAATAAATATGCCCATGGCTGAATTCTTGGGCAGCTGGATATCCTGATACTTGGGAGCCTCGGACCGAACGTGGCCAGATTGCTTCATGGCCCAAAAGGGATCGCGGCCGTGAACGCCGGGAGTGATGGCAAAATTATAAAACGGCGCCGGCGAGACGGTAGACCACTCGAGGGTTCGGCCGTTCCAGGGGTCGCCGGTGGTATCTAGATTTTGCTTGCGTGCGCGCACGCTGACTATCATCTGAAGAATCTGGAAACCAATGCCGAGGGCAATAACCATCACGCCGACACCCGCCACGATGAACAGCCCCTGCCAACCCATGGAGGCGTCGTAGTGGTCGAGCCGTCTGGCTGCACCCATGAGACCGAGGATATAGAGCGGGATGAAAGCCAGGCAAAATCCGATAACCCAGCACCAGAAGGCGTACCGTCCCAACCGCTCATTGAGCTTGAAGCCGAAGATTTTGGGGAACCAGTAGGTGATGCCCGCAAAGTAGCCAAAGACCACGCCGCCGATGATCATATTATGAAAGTGCGCCACCAAGAACAGCGTATTGTGGACCTGGAAGTCGATGGCCGGAATAGACATAAGTACGCCGGTCATACCGCCGATGGTGAAGGTCATAACGAACCCCAGGAACCACATCATCGGGGTATTGAAATGCACCCGGCCGCGGTACATCGTAAACAGCCAGTTGAAGACTTTGACGCCGGTAGGGACGGCAATAACGGCGGTCATGATACCGAAGAAAGCGTTAACATTGGCCCCGGCGCCCATAGTGAAGAAATGGTGCAGCCAGACCGTGAACGACAGGAAGGTGATGGCGCCCAGTGCCCAAACCATAGATTTATAGCCAAACAGCCGCTTTTGCGAGAACGTTGCCACAACTTCGGAAAACACGCCGAACGCCGGAAGAATCAAAATGTAGACCTCGGGGTGGCCCCAAGCCCAAATGAGGTTGATGTACATCATGGGATTACCACCGAAGCTGGAAGTGAAGAAGTGCATACCGAGGGCGCGGTCGAGGGCGAGCATGGCCAAGGTGGCGGTCAGAATCGGGAAGGCAAAGGCGACCAGAACCATGCTATTGAGCACACTCCAGACGAACATCGGCATCTTCATGAGGGTCATGCCCGGGGCGCGCATCTTGAGGATAGTTACCAGGAAGTTAATGCCCGAAAGCAAGCTGCCAATACCGGCAATTTGAATACTCCAGATCCAATAATCCACACCGACGCCGGGGCTGTAGGCTAGCTCCGAGAGCGGCGGGTAGGCCAGCCAGCCGGTGGCGGCAAACTCCCCCACTACGAGCGACAAGTTAATGAGCGCCATTCCGGCGGCGTAGAGCCAAAAACTGGCAGAGTTCATAAACGGGAAAGCCACATCGCGAGCGCCGATTTGGAGCGGCACAATGAGGTTAATGAGGCCAAACATCAGCCCCATAGCCACAAAGAAGATCATGATGGTGCCATGGGCCGAAAACACCTGCTGAAAAGTGTCCACGGGAATAACTCCGTGCGACGAACCGACCGACAATACCTGTTGGGCACGAATCATTCCGGCATCAGCCACACCGCGTAGGAGCATTAAGGTGGCCAGCACAATGTACATGACGCCGATTTTCTTGGGATCGAGCGAGGTTAACCATTCGGACCAGAGCCATTTGGCGCCTCCCACCAACCGACTCCAGAGATGGAAATACGACAAAAGACCCACCACGACCAGCGCGGCAACCGCGCCGGCGATGGCCACATTAACAAGACCAATGGCGGCCAACGGCCCGTGCTGGAGGGCTTCGGGGGTTAATCTTCCCAATATGCTCATGGCTTCATATATTTCATCACTACCCCATCATACAGATCCGCTTGTGCTAACGTATAGGTGGAAACGGGGTTGTTTTGGCTGGGAAGGGCTAAATGGTCGTATTCGGCCTTACTCAGTACACTTGGCGACTGCTGGGCAGAAGTAACCCAGTCGTCGAAGTCGTGCCGCGAGCTAGCCTTGGCAATGAACTTCATGCCGGAATAACCTTGCCCACTGATGTTGGCCGACGAGCCATGATAGCTACCGGACTCGCTGGCCATTAAATGCAGCTGTGTTGACATCCCGGACATGGCATACACTTGCCCGCCCAACTGCGGAATCCAGAATGAGTTCATGGGAGCATCAGAAGTAATCACGAAATTGACCGGCGTATCCACCGGCAGCTCTACCAAATTAACGCTGGCAATGTGCTGCTCGGGGTAGATAAACAGCCATTTCCACTGCAAGGCGACCACCTGAATAGTAATGGGCGGCTTGTTGCTCGCGAGCGGCTTGAAGGGGTCCAGTTCGTGGCTGCTTTTCCAAGTGATGACCGATATTACCAGAATGAGCATAAAAGGTACGGCCCACCAGAGCGTTTCTATGGCCCGGTTGTGGTCCCAATCGGGCGAGTATTTGGCCTTGGTGTTGGTGGCGCGGTACTTCCAGGCAATCGTAATCGTGAGAATAAATACCGGTATGACCACTACCATCATCAAGAGTGTTGCGGTTACCAACAGATCGAGCTCTTGTTTGGCAATCGTACCTTTGGGCATTAGTACATCAATGGTGTGCCCATTAAGCAGGAGGAATTTCCCGACTCCGGCAGCTAGTACAACTAGCACAATTGCGACAATTTTGAATGGCTTGCTCATTGTTAGCATAACTATAACAGTTATGACCCGAACAATGACGTGGGTCCAGGAATTAAGAGCAGGGGCCGGCTATTTGTCGGCGAAAACCCCGGCCATCTTGGCGATCCGCAAATAATAGGCATGGTTATAACTTAATTGCCCGAGATTCTTAATTCGATGAAAAGTGATTAAATGGCGCAGCTGCCGAGGCGACAAGATCGACATCGATGCAACTTCGGCGGGTTGGATAGTTGTAACCGGATTGTTAGAGGGAAGCAGCACGTGATAGGTAGATTGGAAGGTTTTCGAATAACGCTTATAGCGCGGGTGGTAGCTGTTCCATTTATAGACTTCGAGAAGCCGCGGCAAAGATGGGTCGACACGCAAACCCGTTTCTTCGAAAATCTCACGGAGGATGGCTGCACCCGGAGTTTCGCCGGCGTCTACATGGCCGCCGAGTGTTACGTCAATGCGATTCGGAGAGAATATTATGTGGTTCGATCGTTTTTCGACCAGCGTAGATTTATTGGGCGTGGTAATAATCGCGTGGCAGCTGCGGTGCCAGAGCTTATTTTGGTTCGCAATCGCAATCGGCAGCTTGAAATTCAAGGGCTTATTTGCCTCATCAACAACGTCCACCCAGCCCCCGCGAGTAATATCGATTATTAGCTGATCAACCCGACTCTTAATGTGTTTGATAGTGCGCCGCCGTTTTTGGCCAATCGGCAGCTTCTTGCGCCAGTCACCGCGATCCTTAATAGCCCAGACTACACAAATACTCTGATTGAAATCGTAATTCTGCTTCGCCGCAAGCAGGACATCTTCGCTCATGAATACGATAATATCGCTGGATTGGAGCTGGGCGCTGGATGTTTGGTTTCTGGTGGGGCTAAACCATTCACTAAACTTATTTTGATGGCCGGCAATCTTGGCCCATGGCGAAAGAAAATCGGGAGGATATTTGGCTGCGAACACCCCGCTCGACGATATTTCCAGCTGCCCGAGCCCGAGAGACTTCGCGTAGGCTTCGGCCAGGCGGCTGCGGAAGATGTTGCCGCTGCAGACAAAGTGGACTTTGATTTTCTGGTTCATAGCTTAATGATAGCAAATGAAAAAATGTTTCTTACGTAGTAATATCCACGAAGTGGACGACAAGCCCGGTGGGGTGAGGCAAAAGATCGATGAGGAACCAGCTTCCCGTTGTTTCATCGTGATAAACGTGTCCCATCACTCTCCAACCGAACGGCCCTTTGAGATCCAACATACTATTCTGAACTTTGGTAATCAACGAAATATAATTGCGCTCACTAGCACCACGATATAAACGATGGTGTTGCCGGTATACATGATGATCATTGGTTTTGATTTTATCGTTATGGAATACACCAGCAGCATCGCCGTAAAGACGACGTAGTACGACCAGGTTATCACCGAGACCCCGCTCGAGTCACGGGCCTGCCAAAGCTGAGTAATCTGCGGAATTGTCGCGGCTACGTTGACGAGCCCAAATACAACAATCAACTTATCGAATCTGGCGCGCCAATCGTACAAGAGGAACCGCTTGTACTCGCTGGGGGACATCTTTATGTATTTCATTTTGTTAGTCACTGATGACAAGTATAACAACTAAACGAAGCGTTTTGTATCTGTTGACAAATGTGGTGCGGAGGCTATTGGGCAGGTTGTTGGACCGGCAGTCCCACCTATACAATGATGACATTGTTGAGTGTAGCTTTGGCTCCTTTGAGGATGGCGTAGGTTATTTTATCCATCGTGGCCCCATCAAAGATGGCGTGCTTAACGGCCGCGTGATGAAAAGATACGTCGCGCAATTTGGCGTTGCGAAATGAAGTCTGCTTGAGCGAAGTGCTGTCGAACACCACCCCATCGAGGGCTTGGCCGTCAAACGAGATTTTCGTGAGATCGGACTGGCTAAAATCGGTGCCAACGAGGGTGGCATCCTTAAAGGTGGCGCCATTGAGCCCGCAGCCTTTTAGCTTAGCGCTGGTGAGGTTGGCGTTATCAAAACAGGCGGAGTTCAGGTCGCTACCGCCAAAAGTGGCATTTGTGAGGTTGGCACCGGTAAAGTTGGCGCCCTTAAGTGCGACCGCCCTAAACTTGGCGTCGACAAGAGTGCTGCCTCGAAACGAGGTTTCTTTGAGTTCGCTACCGGCAAAGATTTCGCCCGACAGGTCCGTTTCGCTTAAGTCGGCCTTCGCAAGCGTGATGTGCTTAAACTTGTTGTTGCCCGTGTTTATTCCAACCAGATCCCCAATGTCGCTGAGGGCGGTTTTTAGGTTTGATTCAGCCTTACTTTTGGCCATTTCGTGGGGAACTTGATCCATAATTTCGGACACTTCCCCGATTGAATCGATCGTCGCCTGATAGGCTTCCTCCTGACTCTTGCCCTGACTTTTGAGATCGTGATATTTTTCTGTGAGGTTAGACAATAATTCCTGCATCACATCGGCGCGCGCCGGGAATTCGCCATATGGCGCAAACGCTTTATCTAGATGTTGCTGTAGTTTCTTTTCCATGATGCTGCCTTTCTATAACAAGTGATCAAGGATCTGCTTGGCATAATCCCAGTTTGATTTATTAGTTGCGTAGAGCTCGCGGCCAGTAGAAGTTAGTGAATAATATTTGCGCCGACCTCCTTGAGTTTCGTCGCCCCAGTAGGCCGTTATTTGCCCATCATTTTCGAGACGCTTAAGGCTCGAGTACATGGTAGCTTCTTTCAGCTCGTAGGTACGGCGGGATTTCTCGTGCACGAGCTTAGTGATTTCGTAGCCGTATTTATCACCACCGATTAAGAGCCCAAGGATGATGGTGTCGGTATGGCCACGGAGTAGATCTGATGTTATTTTCTGATCGATCATAGGTACAATGTATATCATATTACTATGACTGTCAAGGTAATATACATAAATAATCGTGATCAATGATATTATCTAGTCTATGAAGCGCATTATTCTTGCATCCGGCTCGCCACGGCGAAAAGAAATATTAAACAGCGCGGGGCTTCGGTTCGACGTTGTGCCGAGCGAATACGAAGAAGACAATTCGCATCAACTACCTCCTGCCCAGCTCGTTGAATACCTGTCTTTGGGCAAAGCCAAGTGGGTGGCCGAGCGCCACCCGGACGCACTCGTGATTGCCGCGGACACGTTAGTCTCGCTCGACAACGTGATACTTGGTAAGCCCAAGAAAGCAGACGAACTCAGAACAATGATCTCAAGCCTGAGCGGCAGGAGCCATTCGACCTATACCGGGTTTACCATAATAGATGGCGAGCATACTGTGACTGAGAGCGTCAAAACTAAGGTTTTTTTTCGAGATATTACTTCAAAGGAGCTTGATTCTTACGTTCTATCAAGAGATGGCCTAGATAAGGCCGGTGGATACGGGATCCAAAGCTTGGCGGCGGTATTTATAGAAAGAATCGAAGGCGACTATTTTAACGTTGTCGGGTTACCGATATGCCGGTTGGCCGTCCGGCTAAAGGAGTTCGGCGTGGAGGTGCTGAATTGATAAAGGCCGTAGCGATTGATTTTGATGATACTCTATGCCTCACTGAGGCAGCCTGCTTCGAATTGGAGAACGCAGCGCTCGAACGAATGGGGAGAGAACCTATGGCTCGGGACGTGCATCTGAGAACATGGGGGGCGCCGTTGTTTGACGCTATACTTGAGCGTTCACCGGGGATTAACTCGGATGAGTTTAAGCGGGCCTACCACCCCCTCATCAAGGAATTCACAAATTCTGGGAGATTTGACTCGATCCCCCAGGCGAATTTTGATGTGATTGACGAACTTATCGGGAACGGTAAGACAATTCTCATCCTCACGTCTCGGACGCATGCAGAGCTGTCACATATGCTTCAGCCGGATCATTTGCTATCCAGTCGGGTGCAGAAGTTTTACCACAAGGATAATACTGCATACCAAAAGCCTGATCCGCGGGCTTTTTCGGAGATGCTAGCCGATACTGGGTTTAAGCCAGAAGAAATCGTCTACGTGGGCGACTCCATTGGCGATGTAACATCATCTAAGGGCGCTGGGCTGCATTTTATTGCCAGTCTCGAGAGTGGGCTGAGGGTTAAGGAAGATTTTGAAGATATTCCCGTGGACGCGTTCATCGAGCGGTTTACGGAATTAGTTCCAGCAGTAAATGCTCTGGGTTAGCACGATACTGCTAGCCAGCATCTAAATACTCCCTAACCAGGTTAAGGCCGTGGAGAGACTCAACGCCCGTGATACCCGCCTTAGCGGCATCTTTGACGGTTCTGAGCGAACTAATTGCTACCTGAGTAACGGACATATCGAGATATTTTTCATTCGTATCATCTAGCTGGGGCTCATGGGTCTTAATCACGTCCAAGGCAAGAAAATAGTGAATCCAACGGTTTGTCTCACTCGGCAGCACGTAATATCTGCCTAAGTCGACAAATTTATCCGCTTCATACCCCGTCTCCTCTAGCAGCTCTCTTTTTGCCGCATCCAGTGTGGTCTCACCTTGGTGCTCGGCGCCGCCTGCGGGAAGCTCAAAGGCATCTTGTTTAATATTATGGCGGTAGAGCCTGATGAGAACTATTTCTTCATCCGGAGTAAGTGCTGCGACCATGACTGACTTGGGGCTATCAATATATATCCAATCCTGAACGTCGCCCGCCTCAAACTCAAGCTCCTCTTTTACTACCTTCTTGAAGCTATCTACTAGCAGTGTGGAGCTGAGTATTTTAGCGTCTCGCATTTTTGTCATAGGCTAATCATACCAGATAAAAATGGCTCCCGTGGGAGTCCTTTTTTGCATGCGTAGGGCACAAAAAAACCCGGCCAATTCGGCGGGACAGGTCTGATGGGCTATTAATAGATGGAGGTCATCCGTCGGCGATGGTGGAATTAACACACCATCGCCGACGGACTGATCAGATGAGAGGAGTGCATTTGCTGCACGTTCGACTCGCATCTGACCTGCCGGCGTGTCGACTGAGCGACAATGTACCGGCGGGACGCCAAGATGATTCTCCGCGCGGGGACGCGGTGTAGACTGAATCAACTCAGCGAGGGTGGCGATGCCCCTGCCCCAAGGAGGGGTGGGTTCCCTCTCCGGGGGGGGAAGAGGAGAGGGAGTGCAGGAGCATCGCGGTTTGAACGGAGATAACCATCCTGAGATTCTGCCCTCATACCCATTCGGGTATTAGAGCAAGACTGGTCTGGAAACCTCCGTTGCTGTTCGGCTTTTTTGGCCGTACATAAGCTCTATTTACGGAGCTCACGTATGGCCAAACAAGCGTGTTTCAAGGGACGTTTTGTATGATAGCATATGTGACGGTTTCTGTCAATGCCTACGCCACCCCGCGGTCGAACTTCCTCCACATACCCTCAGATACGACCGAGACATTGTTACCTTCAACAGCTACGGCAGAATTATCGTCAATTGCGTAGAAGTCCGACCCGTAACGTTTAGCAATCTCAGCAATTAGCACCTCGGTGAACTGAGCTTTATCATCCCTAAACAAGTGCGGCCTTATGCTAAAATTCACCAAGCCAAGCCCATCCTCCTGGATATATCCGGGGGCATCTTGCGAACTTTTTAGTGCCACCCGGCCCAATACGCTTGAACCCGCACTACACCCGACATATACCTTATCTTCAAGACCGCTTACCAATAACCGGTCAATGCCGGCTCGCTTCATCTCCGAAATAAGATAACTCGGGGTCCCCCCTTCAACGAACAAGACGTGGGCTCTTTGAAGACGAGGTAGCCATACGGCTTCGGACATCGCCGAAAAGTCGACAAAATCTATATTACCGATACCCATGGCGTCGAGGCGTTTGATATTATCAATCATCCATCCCTTATGGGGTTGCGGTGAAACATTTACAGCTGTCGGGATGAACGCGAGTGAAATTTCCTCCGGACGTTTGCCGGCCATTTCGAAGAACTTCTTTTTTATTGTTTCGTTGGTTATGCCGGTAGATGTCAGTAGCAGTTTCATATCACCCACTATAGCAAAAAGGCTCCAAGGAGAGCCCATTTTGCAGAGTGCTACTGCTCAATAACAATGTACTCGCCTTCCCTTAGGGCGTGTATGGGTAGCAATGTGTTGCCATATTCCCCCAGGTCTTTATAGGCTTGCTCCCAATCAACCGGCCCTCGCGGGTCGGTATCGCCGAAGCTCGATAGATAATGCGGGATGAATTTGATTGGTAATACACCTAGCCCATCGGCGCACTGCCGCCAATCCGATGTCCAATGATGGGTGGATAGCATGTCTGAGCTGGCCGAATTGGTGGCCACTACTTTGTCCGCGAAAAGCTGAGTCAAATTAAATTTCTTCATCCAGTACTGCATAAGATGGTCATCGCCCCCATGGAAATAAATAACGTCGGCATCGGCGCATTGCTGGGGAAAGTCGGCGGGCAATGCAAGTTTGAAGCTAGGCCTTACCCCGGCTGGCATATCTTCGACAATCTCGTCGCAGTAGCCCGGGAATTTCGTGTTCCAGTATTCGCGACCCTGCGCGAAATTGCACAGCACAAACTTGGGGCTATCGCCCAAGCCCTTAACCAGATCTTGATGAAACAGCTTTTTTAGCTTCGGCGCGCGCTTTATGCCACCAGAGTTGAGAACATACTTGGTCATAAAGTGTAGTATACCTCAGGTCGAGGTTTGCATGTTTAGCTATAACAATTGCGATGGATATCTAGTTAACTTAGGAACGTAATAAGGATTTCCCATCATAGCAGAATCTCCTCGCGCCTGAGGAGATTCTGCTTAAGTGTTATGTTGGGCTATCGCGACTAGGTTATAGGAAAGCCCAACAGGCTTTAGCGCTCAATCCTTCGCCTAATTCTTGGGTTCTAGCGCGGCAACGGCCTTGGGGTTGAAGCCCTTAGCGACCAGCCAAACGCCCAGCGAAAACTCGAATAGCGCGACCGGAAGGGCGGACAGCCCCGCCAAGGGGTCGAGCCGCCCAACGAGACCAAACATCATGGCGAGATAGCCAACGAGAAGTATGGGACCGCCGATGATACCGATCAGGGAAAGGCCTCGAGGCACTAGGCGCGACTTGTATAGCAGGAAGCCCAGCAACAGGTCGTTTACTGCCGGCATAAAGCTTTGTCCGAGGAGAAAGATGCGATCATGCAGGGTGGCAAGGGTATGGCCGGCGACCAACGCACTTGCTCCGGCTCCTTCCTGCCGCAAGGTCACAATAGTCAAAATAAACGCCACGCCGACGAACATGGTGCTGGCTTCCAGAACCCGGGAGGCGACAAGGCCTAGCGCGGCACTTTCGTTCTGCTTCTTGAGCATCGGGAAGAGTACGACGGCGGTGGCGATGCCGGCGAGGGCGACGATGATCTCCAGGATGCCGGCGGTGATGGCGACGGTGTCCGGGCCAGAGCCGAGAATGTAATTTGCACCCTTTACCGAGCCGTACATAGCGAGGGTCGGTATAGAGACAAAGGTGAGCAGATAAAGAATACCCGCCGTTAATGATATTTTTCTATGTGAGGGCTTACTTGCGGCAGACTTATTAGAACTTGGTGCCGCTAAAATTTGATTTGATCCCATGGCTTTACTCCTTAATGATTCGTAGTAACTGCAACATTACAGTGTAAACTTTACAGTGTAAAGTAGATAATGTATGATGAACTCAAATCACCCTATCGAGAGAACAGATGAGCAAAATAAGTAGTCACACATCACCACATCCGGCGGCACTCACTCAGGATCGCGTAATTGAGGCCGCCATAAAACTGGCTGACGCCGGCGGCATAGAGGGCTTAAGTATGCGCAAGCTAGGACATGAGCTGGGGGTAGAGGCTATGGCGCTATACCATCACTTCGCAAACAAGAACCAGCTTATTGAAGGCATGATCGACCATGTTCATAGGGAGATTCAAGCGCCGTTGGATGAGACAAATTGGAGGATTTTTATGAGAAGCCGAGCGGAATCCGCTTTTGAGGTACTATCGCGACACCCCTGGGCGTCACCAATTATGGAATCGGGGGTAAACCCCGGGCCTTCCACACTGAAAGACAGCGAGAGTATGATCAGGTGCTTCCGAGAAGCGGGCTTTTCGATTGAGATGACGGTTCACGCCGTGACGGTACTAAATATTTACATATATGGAGCAGCTCTGCAGTATGCAAAACTGTCTTTCTCGACCGTCGAGCAGGCTGCCGAAGTGGGCGAAGCCATAAAGCAGCAACTGCCTGCCGATGCGTACCCATATCTTGCCGAGATGATCACTCAGCATATGATGAAGGCTGGCTATAATCCGACGGACGAGTTTGTATTTGGCCTGAATCTGATACTCGACGGTATTGATCGGCTTGAACCTACTCACTAGCCCCAGATATATGCCGACGCATGAGAGTGTCGTACCCCTTATGCACCCTATCTTCCGAATCAATACCAAGACTAGCGAGTAACGACCACAATTCACCCTGAATGGCGTCGACATCGGCATCATCGCCCGCCAATTTCTCCACCTCAACGAATGACCCAAGTTGGTCTAATTCATCTAGGCACAACTCGAGGCCGTGATAGTGCGCAATGCGGCGCTCCTTGAAAACGCGTACGCCCAGGGTATACCCAAGACGATTGAGCATCTTCACAATTTCCCTTGAATCTTCGACGACAGTCTCGAACTCGTGATTATCGCGCGACCTACTTGATGCGTGGTGCTTCATGGTCAAGATTTGCTTGCCGTCCTGTACGCGTATGCGAAAGATATTCCAGCTCGGATCATCGTACGCTACATCGCTCATGTAGGTTGTGTCGTCTTGGATAATTGCTTCACCAAACTTTATCCCTAGCTTTTGGGCCGCCGACATAAAACTGGCTTTGTTCCTCAACTTTGCTTTGACTTCGATTTCTCTCATGAGGTAAAGCATAGCAGACAATTATCGCGTTGCGAGATTGCGCTAAAACGGTTGCCGAATGATTGTTTTCAGCTGTGAATAATTGCTTGAAGGCCATCGTAACTGCAGTTAGATCTGAGCCCGCTTCCAGCCTAAGCCGAGCGCTTGCGGACCATAATTACGTCCTCTGCAGGCGTAGCGTCACCGAGGGTAAAATGCGTGACTCCTATTTTCATAAAACCATACCTTTTGTACATAGCAAGGGCTCTTGTATTCTGATCCCACACTTGCAGATATAGCTTCGGCGCAGAAGTCATCTCCGGGTCTGCCATGGCAGCATCCATCAGCACACTCCCAATGCCCTGGCCCTGAAATGAGGTGTCGACGTAGAGCCTACCTAGCTCCCTATCGTCACTATCTGCGGGAGCTTCAGGTATCTTAACGGTTCCGTACTGCACATATCCCACAATCATGTCGGCTTTCTTTGCGACCAAAATATGGCTTGTAGTAATCGACTTGGTGAAATACTCCACCGACCGATCGGATTGAAGCGATACTTTAAGGTCTTCCGGCGTCATATATTGGCCAAAAGCATCACTGAAACTCCGCGCCGCCAGATCGGCTAGC
The DNA here is from genome assembly GCA_038245115.1 of Candidatus Saccharimonadia bacterium. Classification (GTDB taxonomy): domain Bacteria; phylum Patescibacteriota; class Saccharimonadia; order UBA4664; family UBA4664; genus UBA5169. Next base: position 975 of record JBBRSS010000027.1, on the reverse strand, counting down.
TCTTCAAGCTCGGGTGGCTGTACTGGCGAGACCTGAACCTCACTCGCTAGTGATGGCTTGGTCGGGCGCTGCATCACTTTGTCTGCGCGGTCGAGGGTTTTGGGTGCATCTCTCTTACTCATATGGCCTTAGTATATGAATCTTTTTCGTTCTAGCCAACTTATGGGTTAACAATATTAAGAATAAAAAAATTACTGGAGGGCCATCGTAGAGGTTTTCGCAACTAAAGCCACTACCACAGTAGCCCTACAACTATGAGCTGTGAACGCTCAAGAATATCACTATCCAGCTAATAAGTGCAGGCACAAAATAGGCCAAAGGTGCCACTTTCTTGGCGTAAACCTTATGTCGCGTGAAGAAGCTTATACTAACTCCAATGATAGCCACTAGAACGACAGCCACGAGGCCCAATACCATTGTGGCGACCCCCACAAGCCCAGACTGCTCATGAATGGTTGAGGCCTCCAGATAGCCGACAAACAGAGGGCTCAATATACAAACTGAAATAAATATTGCATTAACCATAACCGGCACATTGTACCATTAAATTTGTCACAAACTGGGCTTTAATAGCTCAAAATAACAATGAGGCGCAGTCGATATTGTGAAGGGGATGGCTTGGTTATCAATCAAAAACTTCTCAGGCTAGAGGAGTTTAAACATAAGTACTATAGAGTGCCATCGTGGCCGTTATCGCAATTGAAATCCGAAGAAGTATGGATACTAGCTTCACTTAGTCGTCGTGTACTATAGGTATTAGATAATGCGAGGTACGAATGAAACGAGTTACTGGCATAGGTGGCATCATCTTCAAAGCCAAAGACCCCAAGGCTATTGTCACCCTCCGGTAATAATGGACACGTTGTCTCTTTCGAGGCTTCCGTATAAAATACGCAAATCACCTGCAAGGAGCGTGTCCAAATGCCGAAAGGCCTACCAACCGACCCCCAGATTAAAGCTGAGATCATCACCAAG
>JBBRSS010000026.1:0-17695 GCA_038245115.1 Candidatus Saccharimonadia bacterium | reverse complement strand
TGCGCAATAAATCTACGGATCCGACTCAACCCAAGAAGCGCCGGAGTTGGCATCGCCAATTCTTTGAGGCCATGCAACGGGAGTTTTACGCCCCGATGGCAGATCTGATTACGGGAGGGTTGTGAAGTGAGGGTGGTTCAGCCGAAAGTTAGTGACAAAGCCGCCCAGATATGTTAGAATCCTACCAATACGAACCCCACGCCTGAGGCATGCGTAAATGCCTCAGCGTTTTAATGTGAGCCATAAGCAATATGAACCCCACCCTGACCGAAACTCAACTTATTCGTAATGTCGCCATTATCGCGCACGTCGACCACGGCAAGACCACCCTCGTGGACGGCCTGCTCAAGCAGTCGCACACCTTCCGCGACAACCAATCCGAGATGAACCAAACCGCCATCCTCGATACCGGTGATCTCGAGCGTGAGCGGGGGATTACCATTTCGGCCAAGACCATCGCTGTTCACCACGACGGCTACAAGATCAATATTATCGACACCCCCGGGCACGCCGACTTTTCCGGTGAGGTTGAGCGCACCCTGAATATGGCCGACGGCTGCCTGCTTATCGTTGACGCCCAGGAAGGCCCCATGCCGCAGACCAAGTTCGTGCTGTCTCGCGCCCTGGCCCTCGGTTTGCAACCGGTTGTCGTGGTCAACAAGATCGACAAGCGCGATTCGCGCATTACCGAAGTTGTTACCGAAGTTGAGCACCTGTTCCTCGATCTGGCCGTTTCCGACGATCAGCTCGAGTTTCCCGTGTACTACGCCATCGGCCGCGACGGTAAATCTTGGGATCACATTCCTACGGCCGAAGAGATCGAGGGCGACGCCGATCTTACCCCAATATTCAACGCCATCGTTAATGATATTCCTGCTCCCAAGGTCAACGTTGACGGCGACTTCCAGATGCTGGTAACCTCACTGTCGTGGGACTCATTCCTGGGCAAGTACTCCATCGGCCGCATTCAACGCGGCAAAGTCCGTGCCGGTATGCCGCTGTGCTACATCCACCGCGATGGCACCGTTTCCAACGCCAAATCCGACAAACTCTTTGTAGCCAATGGCCTCGAGCGGGTTGAAGTCACCGAGGCTGTCGCCGGCGATATCGTTTGGATTACCGGTATCGGCGCTGCCAACATTGGCGGAACGCTCACATCCGTCGACAACCCCGAGCCACTGCCCGTTATGGAAATCGAAGCCCCCACGCTGCAGATCCAGATCGGACCCAACACCTCGCCCTATGCCGGCCGTGAAGGCAAGTCCACCACTTCCCGCCAAATCGGCGCCCGACTCGAGCGCGAACTCGAAACCAACGTTGGTTTGCGCGTCGTTGACCGCGGCACCGATTTCCTCGTCTCCGGACGCGGCGAGCTCCACTTATCCGTACTTATTGAAACCCTCCGCCGCGAAGGCTTCGAGCTCGAGGTCGGCCGTCCCCAGGTAGTTACCAAAGAGGTCGAAGGTAAGCTCATGGAGCCCATCGAGGAACTCACCGTTGAAGTTCCCGAAGAGTATGTGGGCGCCGTTGTTTCCGAGCTCGGCCGCCGCGGTGGCATCATGGTCACCATGGAGCCGACCACCAAGAATACTACTCAGCTCATCTTTACCCTGCCCACCCGTGCTTTGCTTGGTTTGCGCAACATCCTCTTGACCTCCACCAAGGGTACTGCCATCGTCAACAGCCTGCTCAAGGGTTACGAGCCCATGGGCGCCCCCTTGCAGCAATTGCGCAACGGCGTGCTAATCTCGGCCGAAATGGGCCAGGCCACCACCTACAGCCTCAAGACTGTCGAAGAGCGCGGTACCGCCTTTATTGGACCGGCCACCAAGGTTTACGAAGGCATGATTATCGGCCTCAACCGTCGCGGCGAAGACATGGAAATCAACGTTACTAAAGAGAAGAAACTCACCAACGTGCGTGCCTCCAGTACCGACATGACCACCCAGCTCACCCCGTTCACCCTCCTGACTCTCGAAGAAGCCCTCGATTTCATCGAAAACGACGAACTGCTCGAAGTCACCCCCGAATCTCTGCGTATGCGCAAGCGCTACCTCACCCTCGGCGAGCGCAAGCGCCACCGCAACGCCTAGGCTGCTAGTGAGCACTTGCAATACGCTCGTGCTTATGCTATTATAGTTCGGATTCTTTGATCAATGTCGATCGAAGGTCAACCCGCATCACAAGCACGTCCATGTAATACAGCGTTACTTCCTGCTTCATATCCCTCAGAACCAACACGGAGGAACAATGAAAACAGCAAGGCACACTCGCATCGGACGCACCATCGCCGCTCTCATCCTGGCCTTCGGACTCGCGGTGAGCGTGGCAGCCTGCACCAACAACCCCACGATTCCGGGCTGGCGCTGCACCGGCTACCACCAGTACAAGGTGCCCGCACACGCCACCCTGTGGGGGGTCGTCGTCCATCAAGTCCACTACACCCCGCACAACGCTGCGAACACGCAGGACATCGTGAGGAAAGTGCAGATCAAGTACGGCTACTTGGGCGGCCTCCACGCCGGCCAGTGGATCCGCATCCCGTGGGGATGCGTCAAGAGCTAGCACTGATGCGGGCCCGGAGCGGCAGAGACAGGCTCGATACACTCGAGCCACTCTGTCGCCCCGGTACCCCCAAAATATGTTATTCGCCCCTCAACCATCCTCCATCCGGAGGATTTTGTATTTGTCGCATATCCGTCAAACCGCTACAATGGCCACATGCCAAAACGCTTCCTCCTGACATTAGCCCTCATTCTGGCGCCCTTCGCCGCCTCGGCCGACACCGTTACCAGTCCCGATGCGCCCACCGGCCTCGGACCGCCGACAACCAGCTCAAATCCGGGTGGCTCCAGCGCCGATGCCACGGCCTTGCAGCCCGCGGGCCTATCGGTTTTGCAGTCCACCACATCTGATTCCACGGGTCTGAGCGCCCCCAGCAGCGCCCTACAAGCACCCGCAACCACCAGTGATGCACTCAAGGTTTTGGCCGGCGAAGCCGATGGCGCGCCTCAAAGCAGCGCCAATGATTCAACTGGATTTCCCTGGACTTGGTTGGTCTTCACGGTCCTATTTGGCCTTATTGCCGCCGCCAGCGCAATTGTAATTCGTGACCGCCGCCGATTCGCCCGCCGCCACCAAGCGTAGCTTCGCTCTAGCCTGGCACCATTAAAACGGTTATGCTAAACAATATGAAGGTTGTAATGAAACGGCCGGTGTTCGATCGCGACGAGTATTTCGAGTCGTCATCTAGAATTGTGCGTTGGATCGTCTTAGCCTTAGTCCTGATTACGTTTCCCTTCGAAAGCGCTAATGGCCTGATCGTTCTGACGGTTGTTATCTTTATGTCCATCTACAATGGCCTGCGCTACTTACGCAGCTTCCGGTCAATGGTGGTGTTTAAAACGCGTACCAATGCACTCGGGCTCGATCATGTCTTTGTCCTTGGGCTTATCATTCTCAGCGGCGGATTAACCAGCCCGTATTACCCGTTGTTTTATCTGTTAATAATTGGCACGATTGCCTCATATGGCATAGCTGGATTCGCTTTTTCCCTTAGCAGTCAGGTGTTAATTACCCTCATCTTACTCAAAGTACAGCTACCAACTGTCCCGGACAGCCCGGAATTTCAGTTCGTAATTAAGCTTGTTATTCTAATTATTTTCAGCCTGGTAGCCGAGCAGTCGGTGCGAAGCCGCGACGAAGAGAACGTCCTCGAGGGCCGCTTTACTCACCGTATCGAAAATGAACGCCAGCGTCTGCTGTCACTAATAAATTCACTTTCAAGTGCGGTGCTAGCCATCGATGATAAGGGTAAAGTTTATCTGTATAATGCCGCCGCCCTGGAGCTACTTAATACCAACCGTGATATTAGTGGTCAAGGGATATATGAGCTGCTGCCGCTTCATGACGCCACTGGGAAACGCGTTAATTTGCTGCGCGGAGTCGCCAAGAACGGGCGAACTTTTCGGCCCACCAATATATATTTTGAAGTAACCGATGGTTCAAAGATGTTTCTGGAGCTTACCGTGACTCCGGTGCACGTACTGGGGGCTTTGCGCCACAATTGGGGTGGCTTCATGGTGGTATTTCGCGACATTACCAAGGAGAAGTCGTTTGATGAAGAGCGTGATGAGTTTATTGCCGTTACCTCGCATGAGCTTCGTACGCCTCTTGCCATAGCCGAGGCTAATATCTCTACCGCTTTGCTGCCCGGGTATGCCAAGATAGACTCCAAAGCCAAAAATCTTATCGAGCAGGCACACGAGAATATCGTGTTTTTGAGCGAATTAATTGAAGACTTAGCCACTCTTTCCAGGGCCGAACGCGGTGATCTCAAGCTCAGTGCCGAGCTAATCGACACTACCGAATTTGCCGAAGACCTTGCACGCGACTATCGTCCGCAAGCCGAGGCCAAGCAACTTGAGCTTCGGCTTGAGCTCGGCGAAGGCATTGGCAGTATTGTATCTAGTCGGCCGGAATTGCGCGAAATACTTCAGAATTTTCTTACCAATGCCATTAAATACACGGCGACTGGTCACGTGACCCTTGGAGTCAAGGTGGTCGATACCGGTACTGAGTTCACGGTAACGGATACGGGCATTGGCGTTTCGGCCGGCGACAAATCCAAAGTTTTTAGCAAATTCTTTCGGTCGGAAGATTACCGAACCCGGCAAACTGGCGGTACGGGGCTGGGGCTCTATATTACGCGAAAGCTGGGCGAAAAGCTTGGCGTACAAATATCTTTCTCATCGCGCCTCAACCACGGCTCAACCTTCCGGGCTTTGGTACCGGTGCGCGGCGACGAAGCAGCCAATATTGCAATCGCGGCCGCTGCTCAGATATCTGAAGAGGCCTAATTTATGTATCTATTAGACAAAGCTCCGACTTGTATCAACTGTTTATTGTTAATCTGCACAATAAATCTGTGGACGAAGGTGGACAAGTATTCGCCAGGCGGTAGCATTGAGAACTAACCCGATAAGTGCTTAAATAATGCTAATGGTTTGCCCAAATTGTCACTCAGATCAAATAATTGCTGTCCAAGATCAGCATTTTTGTATTAATTGCGGCCAAATGGTACCCGAATTACCGGTTGCAAAGGCTGCCCACATACCAAAACCACCCGTTGCGGTGCAGGACAACGGCCTGCCGGAGGGCGTGAAAATTCTCCCCGTCAGCTCGGATTCTGAGCCGATAGAGCTGGGAGTTGAACCTGCGGCTCCGGTTATCGATGAGCCCGCCGTAGCCTCGGTTGAGCCGACAGGGGACTTAATTCAGCACCGTGCTCGAATGCAGGATCCGGCGGTAGCATCATCGGGTGCGCCAAAGCGCCGCAAACCGGGCCGACCCAAAGCGGGCCGGCTTGACGTTCCGCGCGCAGTGGCGAGTGCCGCTCCGGCCCCGCTACCATCCGCGCCGCTGCCGATACCGCCTAAGAGGACACATCCCGTAACTGCCCCTGTTGGCCCGCCCGCCTCGGCCGGAGGCCCACGCAGCATGAGTGATATTGCGCCTCGAACGGCCGCGACTCGCCATAAACCGGCAGTAGTCGAAACGGAGGCAACTCAGCCGGACAAAGCCGATAAGCTGTCCAAACCGACCAAGGTCAAAAAACACCGAGCCCACCACGTGGGCGTGGCGCCGCTGCATTACGCGCCTGTTATTGCTTTTAGTTTCCGAGCCCGCATACGCCCCCGCCTTATCGGCTTAGCGGCCCTTGCTACCGCGAGCCTCGGCGTGGCCGCCGCCTATGGTGTCTGGGTGGTTCTCACTCGCGGCGTTTCGGGTTTAGCCAATCAGATCACCGATGCCGGGCCGAAGCTGCTTATTGAAGTTGCATTGCTCGCGGCGGTGTATTACATCGGCCGCAGCCTCGGCCAAGCCGCCATCACTTACGGTATCGTGCGCGAAGCCGACCAGCGCCCCGTCACGCTCAGTCGGCAGTTTGGCATTGCCGTCAACACCTTCGGGCGTCGGCTGTTACTCGATATCGGCTTCGGACTGGCTGAACTTACCCTGCTTGCTGCGGGCGTGGCTCTGTTTATTTCCGGCGGCCAGGCCTGGCCCGTCGACCCGAACCTTCAGATGGGCATAATATTTAGTTGCTATATTGTGCTGCTCTATCTGCTATCTGCCTCGGCAATCTCGCGCGGACTCGCGGGGGTCAACCTAACCCTCACCACAGATCGTTCCCGCACTGCTGCCAAAGTTGGTTGGCAGCTATTTAGTCACCGGGTTGAGCTCATTGGCCCGCGCTTCGGCGCCATAGTTATGGAAGCTGTCTTGGCTGTTCCGTTAGTCGCTATCGGGGTTGCTTTGGTACTATCGGCCCCATCGCAGTATCAAGTGCTCGTGACTGTTGGCGTCGGAATTCTAGCCTGGCTGGCTGGTGCGTTGCTCGGCGTAGGGACTGCTGCCTGGTGGACAATGCTTTACCGCCAGCTCGTCATTGCCGACCGACCGTCAGAAGCCGTGGCCATGCTCTCGAGCCGCCAACCCGAGGAAGCTCGTCGCGCCCCATTAGCCCTTATCGTCGCCCTCAGCACCCTCATCGTCGCCGCCATTATCATTCTCCCCTGGATCCAGCTCGGCTAAGGCCAAATTTTCTACAGCGTGCTGAAGCGGGCTTGCGCATTTGGCGAAAAACGCCTGACAAGACAACGCTCGAGAAAATATGAAGGTAGAATTCGCTTTTCGTCAAATGCGCAAACCGTGCAGGCACCATTCCTAAACCGTGCAAGTACCAGATGAATTTAGGTTGACTTTCCCCGCTTTTTCAGGCATATTTAACAGCAAAGCCCCGGGCTTTTTAATTTTGGTCGCAATCTGGCGGCCGAGGGAGATTTTAGCAAGTGAAGCCGCTGTTCGAATACTTCGCCGCCTCGCGCGTTGAATTATCAAAAGTAACCTGGCCAAACCGCCGAGCCACTGCTCGCATAACTTTTCAGGTGATCGTCTTCTCCTTGCTGTTTGCCGCCTTTATGGGCGTTCTCGATTTATTGTTCACCACATTGGTTCAAAAAGTAATCGTTAAAGGGTAATTATGGCCGAAAGTCACACCACAACTAAGCACTGGTATGTAATCCACACCTACTCCGGCTATGAAGACCGTGTGGCCGAGAATCTTCGCCAGCGTATCGAAACCATGCACATGGGCGAGAAGATCTTTGACGTCATCGTGCCCAAAGAGAACCAGATTGAGATCAAAAATGGCCGTCGCCGCATCGTGGAGCGCCGCATCTTCCCAGGTTACGTCCTCGTACAAATGGACGTCACCGAGGATTCTTGGTACGTAGTTCGCAACACTCCCAACGTCACCGGTTTCGTGGGCTCCGGCACCACGCCGACCCCGATATCCGAGGATGAGGTCAAGCACATCCAGAAGCGCATGGGCGTCGAGGAGCCGAAGTTCAAGATCGACTTTAGCGTCGGCGAAGCCGTCAATATCGTCGACGGTCCTTTCAAGGGCTTCGATGGTATGGTCAACGAGATCGACGAGAACAAGGGCAAGATCAAGGTGCTCGTGAACATGTTCGGCCGCGAAACCCCCGTGGAGCTTGATTCATTACAGGTAAAGAAAATTTAGTTTAACAACTGTGGGAGGCCGCTCTAAGCATCGGCCGTTTGCACCACAAAGGAGAATAGTATGGCCTTAGTAAAAAAAGTTAAATCCAACATCAAGTTCCGCGTTACTGCGGGCAAAGCTACCCCGGCCCCTCCGGTCGGCTCTATGCTCGGTGCTCACGGCGTGAACATGATGGAATTCATCAACGCTTTCAACGACCAAACCCGTGACATGGGCGACGTGCTCGTAACCGTCAAAGTTGCCATCCACGAAGATCGCACCTTTACTTTCGCCGTCAAAGGCGAGTCGATGGCCAACCAGATCCGCCGCGCCGCTGGCGTTGCCAAGGGTTCCGGCGTTCCAAACAAGGACAAAGTTGGGACCCTCACCAAGGCTCAGGTCAATGAGCTCGCCGAAGGCAAAATGAAAGATATGAACGCCAACACCGTCGAAGCCGCCGCCAAGATCGTCGCCGGCCAAGCTCGCTCGATGGGCATCGAAATTACCGACTAATAACTAAGCGTGGGAGGCCGCACTAGTGGCGGCCGCCTGAACCACGAGGAGATCAATATCATGGCAAAAGCCAAAGACCCCAAAGAAGTTCAAGCCCAAGATGAAATTATTGCCGAAGTAGCCGAGGTCGAAGAAACCGAAGTTTCAGAAGTCGCCGAGGCTCCTGAAGTAGAAGCCAAGGCCCCTAAGGCCAAAAAAGCTAAAGCAGAAGCCAAGCCGGCCGAAGTCGAAGCAGTTGAAGTCGATGAATCGGTCGAAGTGGACGCCGAAGACGACATCGAATCCGGCCACCTCACCAAGGCTGGCAAGCATAGCGCCAAGGCTCAGCGTGAAGCCGAAGAAGAGGCTGCCCGCCTCGAGGCCAAAGAGCACCGTGCCGAGCACGAAGATGATGCCCCTAAGCCCGCTCAGCGCTCTGTACCCAACCCGCTGCACCAGCACGGCAAAAAGTACCGCGAATCCGCCAAACTCGTTGAAGTCGGCAAAGCATACACCCTCGAAGAAGCGCTTGATCTTGCTCGCAAGACCGCCAGTGTTAAATTCGACAGCTCAGTTGAGCTGCACGTTAACCTCGGCGTTGACCCTCGCCAAGCCGACCAGATGGTCCGCGCCACCGTCGTACTGCCTCATGGTACCGGTAAAACCGTCCGTATTGCAGTCTACGCCGACGGCAAAGCCGCCGAAGACGCCAAAGCAGCCGGCGCCGACATCGTCGGCACCACTGACCTCCTGGCCGACATCGAAAAAGGCAAACTGGACTTCGATATGCTAATAGCTACCCCAGCCGGTATGGCCACCCTGGGCAAAGTCGCCAAGGTCCTGGGACCGCGCGGTCTCATGCCAAACCCCAAGAGCGGCACTGTGACCCCCGACCCTGCCAAGGCCGTCAAAGAGTCCAAGGCCGGTAAGGTCGAGTTCCGCATCGACAAGCAGGGAATTCTGCACCAGGCCATCGGCAAGGTATCGTTTACTCCCGAGCAGCTCCTGGCCAACGCCACCACCTTCCTGAGCGCCGTACTCAAGAGCAAGCCCTCGACCACCAAAGGAACCTACGTGAAGGCGCTCGCCACCACCACCTCCATGGGACCTGGCATCAAGATTGACGCCTCAGCGACAATCTCGGCCATTGCCACCGGCAAGAAGTAGTTTCTTAGCCTCGGTCGAAGCACAAAATAAGTAACCCCCCGCAACTCCGCGGGGGCTTACTTGTGCAATACTGTTGACAAAACACTAGCACTATGCTATATTGTACTTATCTTCGAGCGCTTAGCAGCCCTCGACCTCTCACATATCTCCTCCCAAACGTCTCGTTTGCGTATTTCCACCTAACTTTTCGGGCTAGCAATTTGCAGCCAAAAAGACTCAAACTTCGAAAACCAAACGCGCCACAACGAGGCGTCTGAAAGTAGATATTATGTAAAAAGATAGAACACCAAAAATGTGTGTTACTCTAAGGTTCGCATATTTACCAGTCCAGCTCAGGTATACTTAGCGGAGCATGATTACTCCCCGCGAAAAATCCATAGTTTCTCAAATCCTCGCGAAGTACAGGGTTACGTATCTTCGTGTCCGTGACCCCGAGCGGGGCTATCGCAACCGTTCATACCCGATTGAGCTCACAAATAATCAGCTAGCCAACCTCATCCTCTACAAAAGTGAGGCTGGCATTACAGAGAAAATTCGCCATGCAAATGCCGTGTCGGGGTATCTGGCGCAGCGGGGTTTACCCGTGCGCGAAACGCTTAGCCCGAAAATTATCCGGATCAGCTCCGGTGGCAAGGAGAAATTCGGCTCGCTCTATCGGTACCTTCCAGGCGGCACCATCCCCTGGGAGGCCTACTCTATGAATCACCTCAAGGTACTTGGCCTTGCAATGAGCTATCTGCATAACCAGATGAGGCAAATGCCACGCATCGAAGGCCTTCCAGCCGTCGCCGATGAGTACCTGCGCATCACTAACCGCATGATTACCTATTTCGATCAGCCTCAAGTTCAGCTTGCTACTGAAGCTAAACTGGGCATTCGTCTTGACCTTGATATGCTCACCCGTAGCATCAAACTGCTCAAATTTGTCACCCAACTTCCAGGTCAACAAGTCTTGCATATGGACTTTGTGCGTGGGAACATTCTCTTTGGCCAAGAATCACCGATTTTCCAGATTGGCTCAGTTGCCATCACCGGAATCCTCGACTTCGAAAAAACCAGTTTCGGTCTGCCAATTATAGATGTCGCCCGCACCATTGCATTTCTGCTTGTAGATTGCAAATACAAGTCCGAAGCCAAAATCCGTCAATACTTCCTCGATTCTGGGTATATAAAGCACGGTGATTGCAAGCTCGAACACGCTCAATTGCTTGAGCCCTTAATTGACCTGTTTATTACCCATGACTTCTATAAATTCCTGCTCCATAACCCCTATGAGACCCTTGACCAAAATGAACACTTCGTCCGTACCCGCAGTCTCATGCAGAGTCGGGGCATTATATCCGGCTTATCCTTAATGGTAGAATAGTTATTATAGATATAGCGCCTGCTAACGGAGACCCACACATGGCCGAATCCAGCTGGAAAAAACGATTGATTCCTCAAAGCGACCTCATGACACTTCACGAAAAACTCAAAGAAAAAGACAAGAAAATCGTCTTTACGGCCGGCAGCTGGGACCTTATCCATGCTGGCCAATGCCGTTATCTGGAGAAGGCCAGAGCTTTTGGCGATATTTTGGTTGTCGGCGTCAGTAGTAATGATGCTATACGGCGCGTCAAAGGCTCAAATAAGCCGATCTTGGATGAAAAAATTCGCGCCGAAATGCTTACCTTCATGCGTTCGGTTGATTTTGTGACCATCCTGCCCGAACCTAGCTGCCAGCCTACCCTAGGGCTATTGCGTCCCGACGTCTTCATCACGGTTAGGGAAGATTGGACCGAGGAATACAAAAGCTCCAAAGAGTACAAAACTGTCATGAAATACGGCGGGGAAGTTGTGGTCGTTGATCGTCAATCTACCGCCATCTCCACCACCAAAATTATCCAGCGTGCCATCGGCGGTCACCTCAGTGAAGTCTTTAAGGATTTCATGGACCTGCGCAAAGACCCGCTAAAGGAAAAATAGCCTCATCCGCATGGCAGACCTCACCCCCGAACAGATTAAGAAGCAGGAAATATACCGCAACGCGAGGTTTTCCGAGGCCTACGATGGTATCTGGCAATCTGTTGGTAAATGCGTGTTTTGTGATCTAAACGATAAGTACGTGTTCTTTGAAGAGAATGGCATAGTAATGACCATTAGCCTGTACGCCTATATCGACGGACACCTCATGATTGTCCCTCGGCGCCACGTCCGTTACGCCAAAGACCTCACGCCGCTGGAATGGGCCACCATTCGCAAATTTACCTACATTGCCAAGAAAATCATCAAAGACGTCCACGGCCTCAGTGGCATGCAATTCATCCAGAAAGAGGGCTCCCAGGCCCAGAGTACGGTTACGGATCACATTCATTTCCACTGCGTGCCGTTTGATGCGCCAGATCTCCTCACCTGGAACTACCGTGAGCTCAAAAATACGCCATTGAAGAATGCGCAACTGTATAAGTCTTTGGGTAGCAAAATTGCCAGTTATAATGCCCAATTTGATAAAAAATACGCCGACACAGACTCAGACTTGCCCCAGCCGGCTAGTGGGGTAGCCCTGAATTGGTCCGATCTGGCCTTCGCGTCCAAAAAACCGCTCAAAGATCTGGCCGCCACATTCATTGCTGCCCCCCGCACGCTCAGCGAGGCCCGCCTCAAGCAGCTAATTAAGGCGTATTTGCCTAAGGGTAACCTGATAATCGGTCTGAGCACAAAAGATTATATTGATGGTTTCGATGGGCAGCCACAATTTCGTACTCTGCAGCTTTCAGGCGTCGAGGCGCTCATTGCCAAAGTCAACTCCGCCAGCCCCAAGTACAAAATCTATACCCTCACCTATGCCCCCGCCGACGAACCGCACATCATCGCTAAGGATCTATTCACGCATTATGTGTTTATAAATAATTCCTGGAAACTTTCTTTTCATCTCAGGCCGTCTTTTTATGCCTTGGCCATACTCCGGTCCCGATATGAGCTCGTTTCACCGTTTAGTAGTGAGGCCGAGGCCAAATCATATCTCGAGTCAATTTGGCCCGAAGTTGAGGCAGCAAACCCCGCACCCGAGCTAGGAACCAAACTAACCCCCCAGTCTGCCCTCACCCTCGCCGCCAAGGTCGGACAGCGCAGCTTCGACCACACCTTTCAGACCGGTCTCGTCCTGGCCGAACCGACACCCAAGGGCGGCTACAAGCTTCTCGCCACCGCCTACAACGCCGTCGTGCCATTCCAGACCTACTCCATGCATCACGGCAGTTCCCGCGAGCATCACTTTGCCCCGCCCGGGGACCTCAACCATTACGACACCAACCATGCTGAAATGGCATTACTGGTATTAGCTACTCGTCAGCAAATCGACTTGGCCGGTACCACTCTCTTTATTAACCTACTCCCGTGTCCTACCTGCTCCCGTGTTCTCGCCGCCACCGATATTGCCGAGATTGTTTATCAATTCGACCATTCCGACGGCTACGCCGCTCGCTTACTCACCGAGGCCGGCAAGACCGTTCGTCAACAAACCGCCTAGCGCCACCGGTTGGCCCCTGCTAACATAAAGACTATCAAGCAGGGGAGTCTACGCATGACCAAACATCCGGAATATCAATATTTGCAGCTTATCGCCGATATCCTCAAGGACGGCCGCAGTAAGCCGTCGCGCGGAATTCACGACCTCAAATCTATCTTTGGGTACCAAATTCGCTTCGATATGCGTCAAGGCTTCCCCATGCTGACCACCAAAAAAATGCCTTTCAAAATCCTTCTCCACGAGATGTTTTGGTTTATTTCCGGCACCTCCAGTGTCGATTATCTCCACGAGCACAACATTAAGTACTGGGACGGCTTCCTGGACGACAAGAACGATCTCGGCCGCGTCTACGGGGTGCAGTGGCGGCACTGGCGCCGCCCCGACGGCACCGAGTTCGATCAGCTCCAGTGGGCCATCGACGAGATCAAAAATAATCCCAACTCCAAAGCTATCATCGTTAATGCCTGGAACGCCGGTGAGCTCAAGGAAATGCGGCTGCCCCCATGCCACACCATGTTCCAATTCGACGTCACCGGCGGCAAACTCCGGATGCATCTTTATCAACGCTCCTCGGACGTCTTCCTGGGCTTGCCCTTCAACATTGCCCAATACTCCATGCTCCTGCACATGGTGGCGCACCTTACAGGACTCGAGCCCCGCGAGCTCATTATTTCAATCGGTAACGCTCATTTGTACAAAAATCATCTCGAACCGGCCAAAGAATTGGTTGTGCGTAAGCCAAGGCCCCTACCCAAACTCAAGATTACCGGCAATGTAAAGTCGATAGACGACTTCCGGGAGGAAAACTTTACTCTCGAGGGCTACGACCCTCATCCTCACATCAAAGCCGACCTGGTTATCCTTTAGCGGCCAAACTACGATAAATTGCTTGGTGCTCAGACGCCATTCTCTCAGATGTAAAACGTGATTCAAAATCGGCTCGGCAAGCAGCTCGGTCGATTGCCCCAACGCGCTCGAAAGCCGCCGCCAAATTAGCCGGGTCTTGTACTAGCACGCCGTTTACCCCGTCGCGCACCACCTCGCCGATAGCCCCGCTGTTAATCCCGACCACCGGCGTGCCACAAGCCAGCGCCTCAATTTGCACTAGGCCAAACGGTTCCTCAAACACCGACGGCATCACCAGCGCCAGCGCCCCGCTTAGCAACTGCTGCTTTTGAGTATCATCACCGACGAATCCAATATATTTCACTATCTTGTCATCAATTTCCGGCAAAACCTTTTCCGTCCAGTACTTATTCTTCTCGCCCTCGCCATAATGCTTACCAGCAATTATCAGTTGTAGCTGCGCCCCAACATGGTTGTTGTTATATTCTCGAATGGCCGTGATCGCCAAATGTACACCTTTTGGCTCAATAATGCGGCCCATAAATAAGATGTAATTACCCTTAAGCTGTGCTTCAAAATGATAGCGATCCACCGGCAGCCCGTGGTACACATTCCCGACCCAATTCGTATCCGTCGGCATGCCCCGACGCTGAGCCAGTGACATCGAGATCCAGTTGAGCGACTTGTATCTCGGCATCACGCTACGATATCTGACTAAAAAGTTAAAAGGATCGTGATGTGTAAACACCACTGGTTTCGTGCAAAACTTCGCAAATGGGAGGGCAGTCTCTTCCTCATTGGTATATATATGCACTATGTCCAACAAGCCACCGTTGGCATCCGCATAGGCCCGCGCCACCAACTCATTTTGTGCTTGCCGGGACAAGGAAATAAAAGTTAACGGGTGCTTCTTGAGCAGCTCGAGGTATGTATCGTAGCGCATTTCGAGTTCACGCTCAAAATACTCCATGTCCGCCGTCACTTGGTGGATAGAGGAGTTAACCTTGCCGGGTACATACAGCGTAACCTCATCGCCCAATGCCGTCAGCTCACGCGCCAAATCAATCGCCAGCCAGCCCGGCGAAAAAATCACTCGGCTAAGTAGCGCTTCCTGCATGAATATATGTGGAACCACCAGCCCGATCTTCATATTGTCTACCCCAAAGAGCCGGTTCTAGCCGACGCTTCCGTCCTTAGGCTTCTTTGATGCTCCATCGTCGTCCTCATCAAGGAAACTCAAATCTAATTCGCCGTCACCAATCTCGTCGCCACCGTAATAGGCATCGGTTTCTTGTGTATCAGGCGTGGTGGCCTTTACTTGGTCATCTTCCGGCTGAACTGTATCGGTATTTTCCATATTTTGTTACCCAAACTTATAAATCTAATCAAATTATGAATTGAGGCTCCCGAATTGTAAAGAATTAGCTTGCATGTCACAATTTACCCACCATGAAGATATCAATCATTGTTGCCGCCGCCGAAAACGATGTCATCGGGCGCGCCGACGGGACTTTGCCTTGGCATTTACCCTCAGATTTTGCGTATTTTAAGGCCAAAACGACCGGTCATCCAATAATTATGGGCCGCAAAACCTATGAATCAATTGGCCATCCGCTGCCCGGGCGTCTCAATATTGTCGTCACTCACAGCAAAGACTTTGCGGCCGAAGGCTGCGTGGTCGTTGGCAGCCTGGATTTAGCTTTTCAGCGCGCCTTGTCTTCCGGAGCCGATGAAGCCTTTGTGATTGGCGGCGGCACAATCTATGCCGCAGCCGAGCAGGTGGCAGACACGCTGTACCTCACCCGCGTCCACGCCACGCCCGAGGGCACCACGGTCTTTAAATACGATGAATCCAGCTGGGTTGAAACCGCCCGCGAAGAACACACGGCCGACGACAAAAATGAATTTGGCTACAGCTTCATAACGCTCAATCGTCAGCCGTGAGCTCAAGTTGAAAGTTCGCGCCATCTGGTACACTAGAGACTAAAGTCACAAGAGGTACATATGTCCGCCAGTAACACACCCGACATTAACTTCATGTTCGAAATGGGCAGCATCCGCTTCATCCAGCGCACCTGGAAGCGTTTTCTGGGAGGTGATTTCGCCAATTTAGCCGAGCACCATTTCAGGATGTTCTGGATTGCGCTGGTTATTGCTGAGCGCGAAAAAAATGTTGATACAGGCAAAGTTGCCAAGATGGTCATGATGCACGATATCGCCGAGAGCCGCACGGGTGATGTGGATTATTTGTCGCGGCAGTACGTTGAGCGCAATGAAGAGCTTGGCATCAAGGATATGCTCGCCGGTACTGCGCTCGAAGCTGAGTTCTTGTCACTTTGGAGAGAATATGAAGACCGGGTAACGCTTGAATCTAAAATTGTCAAAGACGCCGATAATCTGGATGTGGATTTTGAGCTCGCTGAGCAAGCTTCTAGCGGTAATCCGCTGCAGAAAAAGTGGCA
The DNA here is from genome assembly GCA_038245115.1 of Candidatus Saccharimonadia bacterium. GTDB lineage: Bacteria > Patescibacteriota > Saccharimonadia > UBA4664 > UBA4664 > UBA5169. The sequence continues at coordinate 1,653 of JBBRSS010000026.1, read as the reverse complement.
GGACAACCGACTGTTTGTGTCAGAATCCAAGCTCTACACCGAAACCGCCAAACACATCTTTCGCCAACTTGCCATTGCCGACCCTCATGATTGGCACGCAACCGGCCGCAACCGTCGTAATAGCGGGGACTGGCGAGGATGAGACACCCATAACGTTCAAGATATGATTACCTCCGCTTAACCGAAAGGATATCCATTGAACAAGCTATTTGACCTCACCGCCCAAGAATTCGCCAAGCAACGCGATACATTAAACTTAATTGCCTCCGAGAACTATCCCTCCCAAAAAGTGCTCGATTTGCTCGGTAGCGTTTGGAGCAATAAATACGCCGAAGGCACCCCGGGCAAGCGCTATTACGCCGGTAATGTGCACGCCGACGAAATGGAACTTCTAGTGCAGCAAAAAGCCCTCGAAGTTTTCGACACCACCGGCGAGTACGGCGTGAACGTGCAGGTGCTGTCGGGGTCTCCGGCCAACACCATGGTGTATTTGGCTATGCTCGAACCTGGCGATACCATTATGAGCCTCAATTTGGCGAACGGCGGGCACCTATCGCACCTCCACGCTACCTCGAACTACATGAAGTTCTTCAAGCTAGTGAATTATGATGTCACAGAAACGCAGCCGGGCACTTTCGACATTGACGAAGACGATTTCCGCACCAAACTTGCCCAGGCCAAGCCAAAACTTGTAATACTTGGTTTCTCGGCCTACCCGCGTAAGTACGAATTTGCTAAGCTCACCAAATGGGCTCACGAAGCCGGTGCGCTGGTATTGGCCGACATTGCGCATATTAATGGCTTAGTGGCAGCCGGTTTGCACGATTCGCCGTTCAAGGCCGGGGTTGAAGGAGCCGACTTCGTGTCGATGACCACCCACAAAACCTTCCGTGGGCCACGTGCGGCCATGCTGTTTGCCAAGACTGAGCATATGCCGGCCATCAACAAAACCATTTTTCCGGGTACTTCCGGAGGGCCGCACCTGCATGCCATCGCCGCCGTGGGCCAAGCTTTGCTCGAGATTTTGGGCGAGGACCAGCATCCCGACGGGCGGAGCTTCCAGGCCTATTCGCAGGCGGTGCTTGATACCAGCAAGGCGCTCGAAGAGGGCTGTAAAGCTGCCGGGCTAGAAGTAGTTAGCCCCACTCAAAACCACCTCTGCCTCGTTAAGCTGCCGGATGAAGTTGATAGCCTGGAATTCCAGCGCCAGCTCGAGCGTGTTGGCATTATCTCCAACCGGAATATGATCCCGTTCGACACCAAATCGGCCTGGCGTCCCAGCGGTATGCGTTTTGGTACCGCCGCCCTCGCCAGCCGGGGCCTCACCGTGGAGCAGGCGGGGGAGCTAGGCAAGACAATTGGCGACTTGGCGCTCGGTAAAACCACCGAAGATGCCGCCAAAGAGTACTCGGCCAATCTATCTAAGCAGCTGAATTGGTGGTACGACGCCGAATAAGCTTCGACGTTCGTATTATGTTCGGCATTCGGTAAACCCTGGCGCTCACGCTCAAGCAGTCTTTTCCAATTGAATAATAAGCATGAACAGCACACGCCGTAGCGATTAATTATTGTTACTGTTCATTGCTCCACGGCAGTACTTTGCCCCATATCGGCAGCTTGTCTTTAGCCTGCTCCATGAGTACAGCGAACTCC
>JBBRSS010000025.1:0-19886 GCA_038245115.1 Candidatus Saccharimonadia bacterium | reverse complement strand
GCCTTGGTCGAGCAGGCTCTGGATGCGGTCCCGGTCGTTCTGCGACAGCTGGGAATACCCCTTCTTAGAAGGGGTCTTTTGTGGTGTTTTCATAGCTCTCCGATTGTAGCGGAAAGTTGCACTTCAAAACGGAATGGAGGGCTCCAGCCAGCAGTTTTGGCACGAAGCCGTTGATCTGGTCACCGACCCGTTTCCTAGTGACGAGCTGGAGCGGATCGAGACACTGGTGCGGCTGTTGCCGCATTTCTACCCGGTGGTCGGCAACAAGCTGACCTTCACCCCGCAAGGAAGGAAGCAATCTGATGGCACGCAACAATAAGGAGGCGGCTATCGCCGCCGTCGTCAAGGTAACCGGTCAAACGCGCGAAGAAGTGCTGAGGGCGAACCCAGGACTGAGCTCGGATCCACAGCCCGCCGAGCGCCCAGCCCGTGGCGCTGGATCAACTGCCAGCCCAACCCTCCCTGTCGGGGTCACCGACATCTGGAGCTAGACGACCGCCTTCGGGCGCAAGTCGATGGCCCCGCGACGCATTCGTGTGTCGCGGGGTCTTTCCTATTTAGTATGGCTAGAGCAGCTTAAATACAGCTGGTAGCAACAATACCGAACGCACCGAACACGCGAATGTTCGGTTTTTTGGTGTTGGGGTGTGGATAGGTTGGGGATAACATTCGGGATGGTTGGGCTAATTTTGTGTTGTCGGTGGAGTTGTGGGGCCTGAATTGATGGTTTTGATGATGTATTCGAAATTATATTTGAGCATTCCAACAGATAGGGGAGGGGAATTTGGGGCATTATTAGTGGTTCGGAGCATAAAAACTATTGACCCCTAAATTGTTTAGGGGTATATTGTTAATGGAGTTCAAAAGTGCAGGTAAGGAATTCTCAGTTCGAGAAATCTCTCTTCAATAAAGTCGCTCGAGTTATTAGTGGGCTCGAGCGCGAGGTGGAAAACGAGCTAAAGGTCAGTTTTAAACTGACCTTTTCTCAATTCCGGGTACTGAATGGTCTGTTGGCGCTGGGCGAGGCGAGCCAACGCGAACTGGCCAACAGTCTCGGGGTAACGCCGGCGGTAGTGACGCGCCAAGCTGAGGTGCTGGGTGTGCGCGGGCTGGTGGCTCAGAGGGCCAATCCACGGAGTAAGCGAGAGAACGTATTAGCCCTGACCCCGAAAGGGGAGCAGGCGGTGGTTGACGCCTCAAAATTGATCGCGGATAAGCAAAAAGAGCTGTTTTCGAACTTGAGTTTGAAGGACGAGACGGCGTTTGAGCGGGCGGTGGATGTTTTGAGCAAGGAGCTGGATTAGATCCGAATGCTGTTGTTGCGTTCGGGTCTTGTTCGGCATCCGGATCACTGATATACTTTAGTTATGACTATTTTATTACTACTTTGTGCGGTGTTGGCGGTGACGTCGGTTGGGTTTTTGTTCTTGTATTTGCAGCTGGTGGCGGTTAAACGCGCGTCCGGGGGCGATCCGCAATTGCGCAAAGATATTAGTGAGGCGTTGGGCGGGGTGGAGCAGCGGCTGAAGAATGACTTGGGCATGAACCGGCGTGAGCAGGCCGAGTCTTTGAAGTCGGTAGGGGATTCGCTGGATCGGCGCTTGATGAGCCTGGGTAATATGCAGCGCTCAAGCCTGGAACAGGTGTCGAAGAACAACGACGAAAAGCTGGAGCGGGTGCGGGCGGTGGTTGAAAGCCGTTTGCAGCTGATGCAGAAGGATAACAACGAGAAGCTCGAAGTGATGCGCGCTACGGTCGATGAAAAGCTGCATGCCACGCTGGAGAAGCGCCTGGGTGAGTCGTTCAAACTGGTGAGTGACCGACTGGAGTCGGTGCACAAGGGGCTGGGTGAGATGCAGACGCTGGCAGCAGGGGTGGGTGATCTCAAGAAGGTGCTGACCAACGTGAAGACGCGCGGGACGTGGGGTGAGGTGCAGCTGGGGAGCCTGTTGGACCAGATAATGACGCCGGCGCAGTACGAGAAGAACGTGGCGGTGAAGAAGCGCAGCGGGGAGCGGGTGGAGTTCGCGATCAAATTGCCGAACGGGCCCGACGAGGAGACGCCGTTGTGGCTGCCGATAGATGCCAAGTTCCCGGTGGAGGATTATCAGCGGCTGGTGGCGGCGCGAGAGGTGGGTGACCTGGCTTTGATTGAGTCGGTGAGCAAAGATTTGGTGACGCGGATAAAGGGCGAGGCGAAGGATATTCGCGATAAGTACATTGCGCCACCGGAGACGACGGATTTTGGGATTTTATACCTGCCGACTGAAGGGCTTTACGCTGAGATTACGCAACGGCCGGGTTTGCAGGAGCTGTTGCAACGCGACTATCGGGTGATGGTGGCCGGGCCGAATACGGTGGCGGCATTGCTGAATAGTCTGCAGATGGGCTTTAGGACGTTGGCGATCGAGAAGCGCTCGAGTGAAGTTTGGCAGATATTGGGCTCGGTGAAGAACGAGTTTGGGAAGTTTGGGGATCTGCTGGATAAGACACACAAGAAGCTGCAAGAGGCTAGCAATACGATTGAGTCGGCGGCCAGCAAGTCGCGCACAATTGAGCGCAAACTGGATAAGGTACAGGACCTGCCGACTAGTGCGCCGGTGGAGCCGGCTAAGTTGGTCGGGGCGGTAATGGATGGAAAAGACGAGTAGATTATAGCTAGGTGCCGTTAAAACGGTTATAGTAAAACACAAAGAAAGGTTACTACAGTGAAGCGAGTTGTATCGGGCATCAAGCCCACCGGAGAGCTGACGTTAGGCAATTATATTGGAGCGATGAAGCTTTGGGGGCAGATGAGCGCCGATCCAGATCGGGAGCATTTTTTCTTTGTGCCCAATCTTCATGCGCTGACCGTGCGGCCAGATCCAGAGACTTTGCGTCGCGATAGCCGTTCGGCGGTGGCTTGGCTGATAGCCGCGGGGGTTGATCATGACCATTCATATATCTTCATGCAGTCGCAGGTTCCGGCGCACGCTGAGTTAATGTGGATTTTGAACAACTATGTGACTATTGGTGAGCTCAATAGGATGACGCAGTTTAAGGATAAGTCGTCTAAATCCGCCGCCGAGGGGCAGCTGGTGGGTCTGTATGATTATCCGGTACTGATGGCGGCTGATATTTTGCTGTATGACCCCGATGAGGTGCCAATTGGCGAAGACCAGAAGCAGCACGTGGAGCTGACGCGCGATATTGCAACGAGATTTAATAATATTCACGGTGAAACGTTTAAGATTCCGTTGCCAACAGTACAACAGGTTGGTGCTAGGATCATGAACCTGCAGGATCCTACCCGCAAGATGAGCAAGAGCGATGTGGACGATTCGGGTAATATTTTGCTCAGTGATGACGAGAAGTTGATTGAGAAGAAGATACTGAAGGCGGTGACAGATTCGGGCAGTGTGGTGTCGTCGGGAGCCGATAAGCCCGCACTTACCAACTTGCTGGTAATTATGTCGGTGCTAACCGATAAGCCGGTGAGCGAACTTGAAGAGAAGTACGCGACGGCGGGTTATGGGCAGTTTAAGAAGGAACTTGCCGAAGTTGTAATACACGCGCTCAAACCGTTGCAACATGTCCACGATCAATTGATGCGCGAAGGTAACGATAAGGTTGATAAGGCCCTGGAACACGGCTGGTGGCGAGCATCGGAACTGGCAAATGCTAAGTTGGCACAGGTCAAAGAAGTATTGGGCTTGCTGTAGTACACTCGTACCCAGTGCATTTCGGCATTAAATCCACCGGTGCTCCTTTTTGCGTAGGTTTGAGTACGCCCACGTCCGCTCCTCGGCTTTTTCTTGAGCTGCCCAGCGCGTACAGCCGTCCTAAGGCTTGCTGTTATAGCTCGCGCTGAAGGCGTTCTTCAAGACTGAAGGGTCTTGTGGCTAGGGCGGCGTTGCCGTTTGAGTCTAGCATTACTTCGGCGGCTTCAGGGAACGAGTTGTAGCCTTTTGCACTCATGGAGGCGCAATAGGCTCCGGCGCCTTCTATGACGACGAGATCGTCGATAGCGGCGCGTTGCAAGAGCCTGGTGGCGGGTACATCTGGTTCGTTAGGTTCGGGCGTGAGAAGATCACCCGATTCACAGGTGTGTCCAACTACGACGTATTTGAGCGGTTCTAGCGGAGCTTCGTTGACGATGATGATCGGATGCTGGGCGCTATACAGGCTGGGACGCATGATTTCGGTGAGGCCGAGGTTGAGCTTAAGAAAGTTAAAGCCGCTTTCACCTGTACTGGTTTGGTCAATAACTCGGCCAATGAGAGATCCGGCACCTGCGACCATAAAGGTTCCGGGTTCAATTTCCAGATGAAGGAACCGGCCAGTTTGAATGGCGAATAGATTGAGCAATTCGGCGATTACTCCCGAAATGCTGTGGAGGTCGGAGGCTTGTTCGTTAGCCATTCGAGCAACTTTGAAGCCACCGCCAAGGTTGATAGTAACGACTTCGGGGAAGTGCTCGACGAGCTTGAGCGTGAGCCGGGCGGCTTCGTGCCAGACTTTGGGATCGGTGCCGGCACCGATGTGGGTGTGAATTTTGGTTATGTGCAGGTGGTGGGTGGCGGCAATAGCTTTAACCTCGGGGATGTCCTCGTGCCAGATACCGAAGCTACTCGTGGTCCCACCGGTGTTGGTTTTCGGGCTATGTCCCGAGCCAATGCCAGGGTTAATCCGTACCGAGACTTCACTGCCGGGAAACTGACGGCCGTAGGTAGTGAGCTGGTGGAGTGAGGTGGCGTTAAACTGTACACCTAGGCGAATGAGTTCAGGCAGGTCGTCTGGGAGCTGCTGCGAGGTAATCATAATGTGATCCGGGGTAACGCCAGCTTGGATGGCACGGTGGGCTTCGAAGCCGGAGCTGGCATCAATGTGGATGCCAGCCTCGTTAAAGATACGCAGGATGGCTGCAAGCGGGTTGGCCTTCATGGCGTAGCGCACTGTGAGCCCGAAAGGGGACTGGAAGGCCAGGGCTTGCTGAGCATTAGAAAGCAGGGCAGCTTCACTATAGACATATATAGGGGAGCCAAACTCTGCGGCCAGTTCAGTTACCTGAGTGGGTGTTAGTAGTTGGAGTTCCTCTATAGATAGTGCTGTGGTTGAGCTTAACATTGGCCTAGTATACACGGGTCGAGGGTAGTAGCGCCAGTATTAGTAATTGATATATATGCATGCATGTTGTTTGATAAGTTTTTTGTTGCAAAAATACATCAAAATATTTGTGCATAAACGTTGTTTAATATGCAACAGGGCTCGAAATATGAGGATGATATTAATAGTGGTAAATGATATATTCTGGCTCTGTATAGTCATATAACACATACATCATTCAGAAAAGCATAAGACTCTTGACAATACAAAGTGCTTGTGCTAAGTTATATACAGTTCGTTGATAGTTTAGTTCTCTTCACTTCCCCCGCACCTGCGATGGTAGGACCAATCCCGGTTAGAGGTATCCCCCTTATTTCTAACCAGGGTTCGTTCTACTATCCGAAGCGATAACTCCTACTTTGGGTCCAAACCAAGGTAACACTAAGAGTTTCCGGAAGCCGGAAGCAAGCGGTTATGGCCATCGGCCGTAGCCGATTGCTTCCGGCTATCCCACAAGGGATGGTAGGAAGTAATCGGACTCAGTTCGAAGCAAAGCACAATTAAATTTGCGGTCGACTAGTCCACAACTCGTATTTTTACTCAAAAACAAAAACGCAAAAACAATATATCCCTTAAAAAAGGACATACACGCAATGCGCACCTTGGGTAGAAATACTTACGGGGCGACTGGCGTCAATTACACATAAATGGATGCTTCAGATTTCGCCCCGTAACTCTGCAATTATTTTGATAAATCCGCTCTAGTCATCGCCGCGAGGCGTTCAGACTGGGGCGGTTTTTCGTTTGGTTTGCGGTAAGCGCGGTAGGGGTGCGATAATAGGAGGGATAAAAGCATGAGTGGTGTTGAGGCGTGACGATTCTTGGGTGGTTAATTGTATTAGTGATCGGCTCGGTTGCAGCTGTGGCAGGGTTGGTTTTGAGCGTGATTTATACTAATCCGGTGACAATCGGCCCCTTGGGGGTAACGCTGTGGTTTGTGCTGTTGTTTTTGGCTTTGTCGTGCGTTTCAACTTTAATTATCTACGCGACAAAATCGTATTTGCATCTTCACGCAACAAGTGCGGTCAGGTTAAGGTACTCGTGGCGACAGGGGATGCTGTTGGCGACCTGGGGAGCTGGATTGTTGAGTTTGAGCTCGCTGCGCCAACTCGGCTTGCTTGATGCTATACTACTGGGAATACTTTTGGTAATTGTCGAAGTGTATGTGAGGTTGCGATGGCCCTAGAGAAGTCGGAAATGTTGAGCAGTATTGCGCAGGCGGCGAGCTTAATTGTGCTCGAGGATTTACGAGTGGAATATTTGGGGCGAAAGGGGATTGTGACTCAGTCGCTAAAGGCAATTGGGTCGATGGCTCCTGAGGCGCGGGGTGAGGCTGGCAAAGCGGCAAATGCATTGCGGATTGAGGTAGAATCTGCGCTGGGCGCCAAGGAAGAAGAGTTGAGTAGGGAAGTGGTTGAGTTGCAGTTATCGATGCCGCTGGACGTTACTGCCCCTGGGGTGACTCCACGGCTAGGGCACCGTCATCCGGTGAGTGTCGTTTTGGACGACTTAGTTGACCTGTTCTGGCAGATGGGATATCAAGTGGCTGAGGGGCCGGAGGTGGAAACCGAATGGCATAATTTTGAGGCGTTATTGGTAGGGAAGGACCATCCTGCTCGCGATATGCAAGATACGTTCTACCTGGAAGAGGCGAATTTGCCGCGTACTCATACGTCGGCGGTTCAGATCCGTTATATGCAGGAGCATAAAGGGGACTTGCCTATCCGGATTATTGCTCCTGGTAAGGTTTATCGAAACGAAGACGAGGATGCTCGTCACTCGTGGAGCTTTTATCAGATAGAGGGCTTGGTGGTAGATGAAGGAATTAGCCTCGGTGACCTCAAGGGTACGCTCGAGGAGATGATGCGCGGGATATTGGGGGAAAATACTCAGGTACGGTTACGATCCAACTATTTCCCCTATACCGAACCAAGTGTTGAAATGGATGCAACATGTGTGATTTGTGGTGGCACTGGCAAGTTGTCTGGTAAAACTTGTCATCTTTGCAGCGGTACCGGTTGGCTTGAGTTGGGCGGTGCTGGAATGGTTCATCCACAGGTTTTGCGCAACGTTGGAATTGATCCAGAGATTTATAGCGGGTTTGCGTTTGGGTTTGGCCCGGAGAGACTGGCGGCCATAAAATATGGGGTAGATGACGTTCGCGAGTTTTGGCGACCTAATTTCAAATTCTTGGAGCAGTTTTAGATGAAGATTACATCAGGTTGGATTAAAGAATGTCTACGTCGCACAATGTTGACTGACGATGAAGTTGTTCAGGCTCTGGAGCGGGCCGGCATTGAAGTTGAACAAGTATTGTCGTCAACAGAGATCGACAAAAAAGTGGTCGCGGCACTGGTTAACAAAGTTGTTCAGCATCCGGGAGCGGATAGACTCAAATTGGTGCAGGTGCAGACAGGGGAAGGTTCATACGCGATTGTTTGTGGTGCACCAAACGTGCGGGAGGGCATGGTGGTAGCTCTCGCCCAGATAGGCTCTACCCTGCCTAACGGTGATCGAATCGAGAAAGCGAAGCTGAGAGGCGAGGTGAGTGAGGGAATGCTTTGCAGCGAGTTTGAGCTCGGATTAGGTCAAGATCACAACGGTATTATGGAAATGTCAAGCGATACGCCGCTCGGTATGCCCTTGAGCGGGATATATTCGGCCGATACCGTAATCGACGTCAAGACGCCGGCGAATCGATGGGATGTGCAGAGCATTATCGGGCTGGCCCGCGAAGTGGCGGCTATGACTGCAACGAAATCGATACCGCTGGCTCCCCCGCCGGTGAAGTTTTCGGCGCATAAGGGAGTTTTGGCGGATAATTTGGCGGTTCGACGCTATACACTGGCCAGAATCAAGGTCATCCAGCCCGCCCACTCCCCTCGCGAGATGGCTGCTAGATTGCGCGCAGTCGGGATTCGTTCGATTGGCCCGGCGGTGGACATAACTAATTATGTCTTAGTCGAAACCGGCCAACCTCTTCATGCTTTCGATGCGGCTAAGGTCTCCTTGCCTATTGATGTTCGCCATGCTCAAAAGGGCGAAACATTAGTGACACTTGATGGCGTAAACCGCAAGCTAAGCGAGGCTGATTTGGTAATCGCAGATGCTCACGGCCCTATTGCCCTGGCGGGGCTTATGGGCGGCCAGTCGTCCGAGGTATCGGTCGAAACGAGCGAGATCCTCCTAGAATCGGCGGTGTTTGACGGGGCGATAATCAGGAAGATGGCTCAGCGCCACGGTTTGCGGACTGAGGCTAGCGCCAGGTTTGAGCGCGGATTACCTGTGGCACTCCCCCCTCTCGGGTTAGAGCGGGCCGTACAGTTATTTGGGCAGATAGCCGAGGGTGAATTGGTGGAGGCTATCGATCAGTTGAACGAGTGGCCGTGGATTACCAGAATAGGCCTGCCGGTGAAGCGATTATCGAAGATATTAGGTCTTGGAATTTCGCACAAAGAGACGGTGGAGGCCTTGGCGAAGCTTGAGATTCCGGCGGTTAAATATGATGTTGTTGGTGAAATTCACAAACTTATTGGTCGGCCATATCGCTTTGGAGCTTCGTACAAAAACGACCGTGACGAAGCCTTTGATTGTTCGTATTTGGTGGATTACACATATTCGCTGGTGGGTCTACAGGTGGGCTTTACGGCACTCGGGCAGTATGAGATCGGCAGGCCGGTGGAGCTGACACAGTTGCTTCCGGGCGATGCTGTGTTTACCAGGGGCGATCGCGAGGACGCGGTGCAGGACCATTACAGTACGAGATCGGATGACGGTAAGTATGTACGCCATAATGTGGACACTCCAATTATGGTTGGGCATGTCGGGTTGTATGTGGGCGGCGGCAAGGTTGTGCATGCCTCCCCCGGCGCCGGCAAGGTGGTTGAGGTGGACTTGGCGCAATTTGCTGATGATGCAGGGTTTTTGGGGGCGCGTAGATTTGCGGATGATTTGGATGATTATGTAAGCATCCCGGAAGTCCCCTGGTGGCGTACGGATCTGAAATTGGTCGAAGATTTGGCCGAAGAAGTGGTACGGGTTATAGGGTACGACAAGGTACCGGCCACAATCCCCTCGTGGCGTCCAAGGCGAATTGCGTTTGATCGTTTGCGTTCGGTTCGCCGCAGGGTACGCGATATTATGTGGGCGGCTGGGGCGTTTGAGGTGATGACATACTCTTTTGTATCGGCGGAGCAGCTCAATGGCTTGGGATTGGATGAGACGGCTCATTTGAAGCTCAAAAACCCGTTGTCATCTGAGCAGGCATACCTACGCAGCAGTTTGCTTCCCAGCCATTTGGCGACCCTGGAACGCAATAGAATGTATGCCAAAGCGATGCGGTTTTATGAGATTTCGGGCGTGTTTGTGAAGCGCGGTAAGGGTGAGCAGCCCGACGAGCCGTTGCGGCTGGGGGTGACGGTGCTTGAGCCCGAAGCTAGCTATGCAGCGGCAAAGGGAGTTCTCGATACCATTGCACACGAGTTGAACTTGAAGCTAAGGATACATCCGGTCCAAGGCGCTCAATATGCGCCGGGGCGGTACGGTGAGATTTGGCTGGGCAAAAATATGATCGGTGGAATCGGACAACTGCACCCGGCATTGGTGCGAAAAATGAAATTCGAAGGAGAAGCCGCCCATTTTGAAATAGACCTCACTCTCCTAATGGCGGCCAGCATTACACGGCCATATGTTCGGGTGAGCACTTATCCGACGATGGTGCGAGATATGACGATATTGGTGCCGATTGATGTGACTTGGGAAGACATTAGCGCGGCAACTTCAGACTGGGATGTGACGTTTGTGAGCGATTATTACGGAACAGAGTTGCCACAGGGAAAGAAGAGCGTGACGATTCGGTTGAAGCTTACACTCCCCGACCGGACTCCGACTGAGGCAGAGGCTGTAGATCTGGAGAAATCGGTGGCGGTGCGATTGAGCCATAAACTCGGGGCCACGACTAGGGCGTAAGGCTGGGCAATTTGGGTTGTTTAGGTCGGAGCATTAGCGGTATAATATTTTTATGCTGAGGCGAAGATTAGATCCTGAGCTTCACGGAAGCGCCGGTTTTACATCGGTGACCCGTGTGGCAGCCCTGGGCCTGGTTGTGGGTTTCTTCGCGCTGGCCTCGCATTTGGCGAGCCAAGCCTGGTATAGCGACCGGATACTTCCCGGCGTGGTGGTGGCGGGTAGGAATTTTGGTGGGCTCACATTGGCAGAGGCTCGGGCGTCTATCCAAAAAGACGTGGCCGCCTATAGTTTGAAGCTTGATGTTGGAGACAATAAATATAAATTATCGGCGGCGGACGTGGGTGCGACGTTTGATGTGGAGGTGACTTTGGCCAGCGCCTACTCCTCTGGACGCGACAGCTGGATTCCCCCGCTGCATCATGAGCCACTGGATTTATCTTACCGACTAAATCGAGTGCAGTTGAGTACATTGGCAAGCAGTGTGGCCACCAGGATTGGCACTCCCCCGGTGGATGCAGCTGTGGTGGTATCCGGGGGCGTACCAGTGACGGTGCCGGAGAAAAGCGGTTGGTCGATCGATAAAGCCGGATTGCAGCGGCTAATCGAGGATGATATTCGCTCCCCCGGCGGCGCTAAACTGTCGTTGAAACCTCGTGAGCAGGTGGCCGATATTCAGTCCTCAACGTTGGCGCCGACGATTGATGCTACAAAGCGTCTGATGGCCGTACCGATTGTATTGAGTTACGCTGATCAAACCTTCACCCCTACCCCATCTCAGATCGGCCAATGGATTGGGTTTACCAAACAGCTCGATGGGCGGTCATTTAAATTGGTTCCGCAGGTAGATACTGCGAAGCTGAAAAATTATGTTCAAGGGTTGGCCAACAAGCTTGATATCGCGCCGACCAACCAAAAGGTCAACGTGGAAAACGGCGTTAGCAAGGTAGCTCAGGAGGGTGCGGACGGCCTGGCGATCGATCAGGACCCAATAACCAACGCAATGGTAGCCAGTGTGAACAAACAGACGCCGTTAACACTGGCTATTACTTCCCATCCCGTGGCATTTAAGACGATATCTACTAACATCGTCAGCTTGGATTTGGGACGGTATATTGAGGTTAATTTGAGCCAACAGCACCTGTGGGTTTGGCAGGATCATGTGGTGATATACGAATCTCCAATAACTTCCGGGGCTACCGGAGCCGGTTTGGGCACTATTACAGGACTATTTAGTATTTATTACAAAACGACTAATACTCATCTGGTGGGATACCAGTATGGGTATAACTATAATGTGCCAGTAAAGTACTGGATGCCGTTTTACTCGGGTTTCGGTTTGCATGATGCAGTCTGGCGTAATGGAAATTTTGGCGGCCAGGACTACTACTATGGCGGGTCGCACGGGTGTGTTAATTTGCCAGATGCGACGGCTGAATTTGTCTACAATTGGTCGACCATTGGGACGCCGGTTTGGGTACATAAATAGCGACTGGGAGCATAAGGGCTATTTATGGTATAATTTCGCTTAATGGACAATCAATTATCATCACCAAATATACCTGCACCTTCTGAGCGTTCAGGCGGGTTAACTCCCGCGGATTTGAAGTCAGGAGTTGCCGGCGCTGAGGTTGCTCCGATGTCTGGCGCAGAGGTTGCTCCCGTACCTGGTCCCGGGGCGCCTCAGGCCGCTGCACCGGCTGCCGCAGCAACAGTTAAACCGACTGCGGCAGATGTGGCGGCAGCGATGGCTTTGGTAACGGGTCCCGTAAAACCAGTGTCAACGCCAAATCCTCAGGTGGCGGCGGACATAGATGTGATTGAGCCCGAGTGGGTGGAAAAAGCTGAGGAAGTCGTGAAAGCCCACGCCGGAGATCCTTATGCTGAAGAGGAAGCAATTGAAGAGTTGCAGCAGGATTATTTACAGAAGCGTTACGGGATTAATGTGGGTGATCCGGACGCAGGTGATACTAAGCCCAAGGGAGTGTAAGTCTTGAGTTTGAGGGTACTCGGGTGAGCGGTATCTTGGTGGTGGTATTGGTGTTTTTTGTGCTCGCCGCCATTTTGGGCGGAGCGGCGTACTTTACGTATCAAAAGAAGCTAAGACGGGCAAAGGCGATCGAGAGGGGACTCAAGATGGTCCCGGTGCTGATTCATTTGCCACCGCCGTCATCCGATACTCAGGGCGGCTCGCGCGACCTGCGGGAGGTAATGCGCGAGAAGACGTCGCAGGCCGAGGTATTGTATAACTTGTTGGCTGGGACGGCTACGGAGGGATTCAAGAGTAATTTCTACGGCCAAAGGCATATTGCGCTGGAATTGATTGTAATTGACGGCATGGTGCATTTTTACACAGCAGTGCCGGTAGCATTGGTAAGCGTGGTGAAAAAGGCGGTTCAGACGGCGTATCCAGGAGCGCGTCTGGAGGAGGTGGAGGACCATAACATCTTCAACCAAGAGGGGAGATTGGCAGCAACACTCGGCGGGGAGATGGTGCTGCGGGCCGAGAGTGCATATCCGATTGCGACTTACGATCAGTTGGAGCGCGACCCGATGGAAGCATTGCTGACGACGGTGTCGGCGTTGGAGAAGCAGGACGGTGTGGCGATCCAGATTATGTTGCGGCCCGCCGGGCAGGCTTGGGTAAAAAGGGCAGTAACGCTGGCTGATAGCATGCGCAAGGGCCGGAGTGCGGAATTGAAGTTTACTCCGGCGGATTTGGTGAAGGCGGCCGTGAAGTCACCGACGCAGCAGATGGAGGATGAAAAGGCCAAGACGGGCGTGACGGGTGTATCTAACTTGAAACTGTCTCAGGTTGAGCGGATTGAGGATAAGACTAAGCATCCCGGATTTGAAGTATTAATTCGAGTTATTGTATCGACTGGTTCGGTGGTTCGTTCGCAGCAGCTGCTGCGAGATATTGCGACAGCTTTTGCGTTATTTGAAAACCCCGGAATGAATGGGTTTAAGTTTTTGCCTGCTTTGGACGTCCAGGGTCTGGTGACGGCATTTATTTTTAGATTTTTCCCGAATGAGCTTAAAAGTGATGTACTCAACAGTGCGGAGCTGGCGACATTATTCCATTTGCCGGATTCGCAATTTACGCCGAGCAGGAGCATAGAACGCCAAAGCTCCAAGCAGGTGGACGGACCGGTACATCTGCCGACAGCGGGATTACTGTTTGGGTACAACGAGTTTCGGGGGGTCAAGAAAGAGATTCGTTTGAGCCTGGAGGATCGGCGTCGGCATACTTATATTCTGGGGCAAACTGGGACGGGTAAATCGACTATGCTCGAGAACTTGGCGGTGCAGGATATGCTAGGCGGCAACGGGTTTGCGTTTATTGATCCGCATGGTGATAGCGCCGAGAAATTGTTGGCGCTCGTGCCCAAGGAGCGGTCTGAGGACGTAATCTATTTCAATCCGGCTGACGGCCAGTATCCGCTGGGACTGAACTTGTTTGAATTTACAGACCCGACGCAAAAGGACTTTATTGTTCAAGAAACCATTAATATGCTCTACAAACTGTATGACCCTGGGCACACGGGGATTATTGGGCCGCGCTATGAGCATTGGTACCGCAACGCGGCTTTGACATTGATGGCTGATCCGAATGGCTCGACGTTTATCGAGATTCCGAAAGTATTTACCGATACGGATTATTTGAAGCATAAATTCAAGTATTTGAAAGATCCGACGGTGATCGATTTCTGGAACAAGGAAATGGGCCAGACCAGTGACTATCACAAGAGTGAGATGCTTGGCTGGTTTGTGAGCAAGTTCGGCGCGTTCCAGAATAACGAGATTATGCGCAATATTATTGGGCAGACCAAGAGTTCATTTAATATTCGCGACGTCATGGATAAGAAGAAGATCTTGATTGTGAACCTGAGCAAGGGGCGGATAGGGGAGTTGAACTCGCAGCTGCTGGGTATGATTTTTGTGATTAA
Organism: Candidatus Saccharimonadia bacterium; assembly: GCA_038245115.1. GTDB lineage: Bacteria > Patescibacteriota > Saccharimonadia > UBA4664 > UBA4664 > UBA5169. The sequence continues at coordinate 5,826 of JBBRSS010000025.1, read as the reverse complement.
GTTCCAGGCAGCGGCGATGAGTCGCGCGGATATGCCGGAAGACCAGAGGACGGATTTCTCTCTGTATGTAGATGAGTTTCAGAACTTTTCGACGGATAGTTTTGCGAGCATTTTGAGCGAGGCGCGCAAGTATCGGCTGAATTTGATTGTGGCGAACCAGTTTATTGGGCAGTTGAGCAATGAAATCCGCGACGCGGTGTTTGGCAACATTGGGACGATTATTGCGCATAGAATGGGGCCGGACGACGCGGAATTTTTGGTGAAGCAGTTTGCGCCGGTGTTTGATGCCAGTGACCTAATGAATATTCCGAACTATCAGGCGGCGATGAGATTGATGGTGGGAGGGCTGCCGAGTCAGCCGTTTAGTATTTTGGATTCGGCGCCGTTGGGGAGTCCAAATGTTGAGATGGGGCTGGCGATCAAGCAGCTGAGTGCGGCAAAGTATGGACGCGATAAGGCGGTGGTGGAGGCGGATTTGCTCGATCGGATGACTAGCCATATAACGGCGCCGAGTGCGGCGGCGCCGGCTGCCGGAGTGCCGGCCGCTGGAGTTGCCACTGCTGCGGCACCTATATCTGCTCCGCCTGTGCCAGTGGCCGCTCCCGATCCTATTGTAGCTTCGACCCCGTTGGTTGCTGCAGTGGCCGCTCCGGTGTCGGTGGCCGCCCCAGCGCTGGCGACAGTAACAGCGGCTGCTCTGGAGGCTACTGCCGCTGATCCTGCGGTCACGCCTATGATAGCGGCTGAGCCTAATGCAGCCCCCGTGCAGGAGGCCGCAGCGCCTGCCGTGGTAACTCCGGCGGACGTATTGGCGGTTGATCCTTTGGCAGCACTATCCGTGGCCACAAGTGAAGCCCCCGTGCCGCAGACAACGCCGATAGCATCGGTCGTGACGTCTGTGCCGCCGATTGGGGCTCCGCCCATGCCGCTTGGCGCAGTGCCGTTGGCTGAGGCGGCTAAAGTAGGTCCCGTTGTGCCGATTCCTGCCCCGTACGTTGAGGCTGATGCGGCGAACGAGCTGGCGAAGCAGATGGCGGCGAGCGCCGATAGGATGGACGCGCAGCAGGCAGTATCGGCAGTAGCTGCTGAAGCTCTCCAGGGTATTCGTACGCCACCACCAATTGGGGCACCTCCAGTTGAATTGCCTGAGGCGCAGCCAGCGCCGGGTATTGTTTTGCAAAACGCTCCCGGGACGCTGTCGTTGGCGGATATTACGGGGAGAAAACAGCCAACAGAAAGTCCGGATCCTGAGCCGTCGGAACTGGATGAAGTGCCATTGTTGGCCTCTCCTATTGAGCAGCCGGATCCAGGTGATGGCCAGCCGTTGGCGAATGATCCCTATGCCGGCATTGATGTTTTGGGAGAACCATTGCCTCCGGTTGCGGATGAGCTAGTTCCGATACTCGCGAGTGAGCCGCCTGTGAGCGATGGGTCGGCGTTGCCCGATGACCCATATGCACAAATTGATATTCTTGGCGGGGCGGCGACCGGTGCACCTGAGGCGCGAATAATTCCAAAACGGCGTGAAGAGCCAGTGATCGATCAGGAGCCTGAGCCGCAAGCATCGGTAGAAGAAGTGGTCGCGGATTCGGTAGCAGCACCGCGGCCCGAACCAGCACTCGAACCAATACAATTGCCAGAGCCAGAGCCAGAGCCAGAGCCAGAGCCAGAGCCAGAGCCAGTACCCGAACCCGAACCTATGCCTTTGCCGAGGCCTTTACCTCGGGATGTACCTGACTCTGTCGCGCCCACTCAGGCCCTGGTAGGTGTTGCCGCGGCGAGGTCAACTCAAGTGTCTCAGGAGATGCCGGAGCCAGTTGTGCCCGTTGCTATGCCCGAGGATTCGGAATCCGAAGTGGCAATGGTGGCTGCTGAGCAACAGGACGCAGCGGCCATGCCAGCTGCCGAGCCGGATTGGTCCGATGCGCCCGAACCAGCGGTGAATGTACCCGAAGAACCAGTTTTACCTCCGAAGCCTACCGCCGATGAGCCGTTGATACATTTTGTAAATCCCGCCGACGAATCGTTGCTTTTGGCTCCGGATAAGCCCGAAAAACCCTCACCGAGTCCCGAGAGTTCCTTACTTAATGGATTGCCGGATGGTGTTAAGTTGGTGTCGCCCGAGGTCAAGCCCGCCCAGTCGGAAGTCGCACAAATGCCTGTTTTGCCTCCGGCTGCCCAGGGCCCGGATGAGCAATCCAGTCAGGAGTTTAAGGGCAAGGAGCCGACACTTGCCGACGCGGCTGCGGCTAATACTGCTGCGTCTGTGTTGGTACCTGAACAGGGCGAGACAGCTTCAACCGGAGGACCTCATTCGCCTGCATTAAGTGCTCAAACGAGCGATTCGGGTGACTCTGATGTTCCAAGGGAGCTTGATTCAATAGTTAGTGTTACGGATGATTTGATGGCTCATTCTGTACCGGTCAAATCGGAGTCTAATGGCGCTGTTGAATCGGGTGTTGAGGCGGTTGAAAATGAGGTAAAGCCTACTGAGCCTAGTTTAGCCCAAGCGCCAGTGCCTGTGCAGACTTTGGAGCCCAACTTGGAACCGACGACAGGGCCGGAGCCTGCCCTGCAGGCAGTTTCGCAGACTTTGCCGGATTCCAAATCTGATCCTCAGCCGCCACTTGAGGTGCCGTCGCCCATTATTGAGGCGACCATGGAGCCAGTGCCTGAGTCTGCTCCGGAGCCCGAGCCTAAATTAGAATCAACAACTGAGGTTAAGCCCGAGAATAAGCCTAATCCTGAGCCAGAGCCAATTGCCGCGGTAGAGGTGGCGACGACTGAGCCCGAGCCCAATCCGGCACAAGTGCCGGAGTCCGTGACGTCAGAGGGGTCGGCGGCTTTAGATTTGGTTCAGGCAGGGGCTTCCGAAACTCTAAACGTGGGTGAGCCTCGGCCCATTCAGGAACCAGCGGTGGAGCCAGCGGAGGCGCCGGCCCCAGAGCTGGAGTTAAAGTCGCCAGCAGAGTTGGCAAAGGCTCCGGACGTAGCTCCTGAGGGTGAGCCGGATGATAAATCAGACTCGAAGGCAGCGATTGATCCATCGCCCGTTGTCGAGCCCACGCCGGAGCCCATGGCCGACCCAGAGCCGGAGCCCACGCCGGAGCCAATACTCGCGCCTACCCCAATACCCACGCCGGAGCAGGCGTCCGACCAGACCCCCATATTGGAACCTGCAAAAGTAGAGACCATGGCGGCGCCAAGTGAGCCATCAGTAGAGGTATCTGAGACAGTGAAGGTGCCGGAGCCGGAAGTAATTGAGACTCCTGTTGAAGTAATTGAGACCCCTGTTCCGGCGGTTGCTTCCGAACTCGAACCTGCCATAGCGTTGCAGCCAGAGCCCAAGCCTGAAACCATTCCCGATGTTTCGGCGGATTCGATTTCGGCTCAATCTCAGATTATGAAAGCCGAACATGAGATTGATGATTTGGTGGGGGCATCACTTATTCATATTGGCGACACCCCAGGCCATCACAGATTGCCTGAGGTGGAGGCGCCTGATTTGTCTGAGGCTGAGGCGATGGGGGCGGGAATTGACTTAAGCTCTCCGTCGGCTGTATCCGGAACCGATTCGGACGAGCCGTATAGTGAGTCGCATTATCTGGAACATCACGGGCTTAAGGTTATTCAGCCACTTAGTTCAATTGATCAGACTAAGGAGCTGGTTGAGGATGGATTAGCTGAGCTAAGCAAAGAGGGGAGTAGTCCAGCACTGAAGCAATCGGTAGCTGCGATACCGGTAGTCACGCCACAAGAGAGCGAGGATCTGCCGCCCGCACAATCTTTAGCAGCGCAGGACGTAGCGAAGGTTAAATTGGAGCCCAAACCAGTGATGCAGGCACCAATTGTGGCAACGCCGCCGCCGGTTTTACCGTCAGTGGCGACTAAAGAGCCTCAGGCTGAACCAGCGGCTGCAATATCTGATATCCCAGAGCCGGTTGTACTGCAACTCACGAGTGAGCTCCCGAAGAAGCCAGAAGTCAAAGCTGTGCCGCCGGTAGAAGCTCCCCCCGAAATCAAACGGCGGCGCCATTATGTCGGACGCAAGCACGAAGATAAGCCGGTCGAGAAGATTACTTCTCAAGCGGAAAAAGAGCACAACGAGCCGACTAAGATTGCCAAAGAGGCAGCAACGCTTACGGGAACACTAATTCTTCCTACAGGCACTAAGCCGTCTGTTGAAGCGAAGCCGGCTAAAACCGAACGGCCAAAGAAGTTGGCTCCAGGTGAAGTGTACGTGGACGAGAGCGGTAACGTAGTTATCGGTGAGTAATAAGAGGTTTGATAGCGGCAGCGCAATAGGGGGAACCCAGGCCAGGCGAAAGCCCGCCTGCAAGGTGGCTTAGCGGCGTTCGAGAGAGTGCCAGGCGCCTTCTAGGACCAAACCTAGCAATGCACCGACTACAAACGAGAAAAGCAGCTCAGAGCCCGAGAGCGTGTAACCGTAGTGCCGGGCGGTGAGATAGAAGATGGTACCAACGATTAGCGCCGTCCAGGTGGATCCCAGGAGTACGGATGGTCGGGCGACGGTTGACTCTAGTGCCTCGCTGGTTTTTTCGACAACTGGGGTATGAATGACCTGACTGAAGTTGCGGCTGATAGGGTTAAGCTTGCGCTGAACACTGGCCAGGGTTTGGGCATAATTGAGACGATGGTTTAAGACCTGGTGGATGCGCGAGGCTGGGTTCGATGCTGCTTCGGAGGTATTAGCCGGCTCGGGTTCGCCCTCTTGCTGCTTGATGACCTCACGGGCTTCCTTGGCGCGTTCACTGGATTGGGGGGCTTTCTCGGCGCTGGTTTCGCTTAGGTTGTTAGCCTTTTCTGCACTGGCGATTTCTTTGAGCTCGGCGGCTAGTTTTTCGCCGTTTTCGCCGCTCTCGGTCGATGATTTAATTTGTTCTGCTGACATTGTTATAACCCTCCTTGATATTCGCCACGGAGCAGTTTAACTTCGGCGAGCAGTTGGCGATTGCGGAAGTAGAAGAACAGGCTGACGGCACCGACGACTAGGACTATCAGCGTACTGGCGGCAGGGCCTGTGGCGGGTAGACTGGTGGCGGCGGCCTCAATTTGCTTGGCGGCGGGAGGAGTGAGGTTAATTTGGACGGCGTTGCCGTAGACGTTGTCGAGGCGGAGGTCAAACGAGTTGCGGTCCGATACGCCGACGGGAGTGGCAGGGATGGGAGACTTGATTTTGACGGTGATATTGACGGCCAGAACGGCACCGGGTTGAATGGTTTGACTGGGCCAGGTGATGACGCCATTTGAGAGTGCGCCCCCGTTGGCATCGACGATGTCGGCGTATTCGAGGATATCTTCGACGTGTTCAACGACGACGTATTGCCCGGCTACCCCGCCGATGTTTTTGGTGGTGAGGTGGTACTTAATGAGGTCGCCAGAATTGGCCGGTTTGGTGGTGGCATCAATATTTTGAGTGAGGTTGAGAGCAGATTTGGCCTTGGTGAAGGACGGCGGGAGAGCAGACGGGGTCACAGTAAGCGAGCAGGCGGGAATGACGGTGGTGGTTTTGCCGAGTGACCCTTTGACCTTCAGGGTTGCCGTGAATTGGCCCGCAGCGGTGTAGGTGTGTGAGATTACCGGGCCGGATTGAGTTGCAGCTGAGTTATCGCCGAAGTCGAAAATGTAGTCGGTAACGGTTTGCCCGGTGGCCGCACCTACACCCGTGAAGGTCGTCTTGAGCGGGCGTTCACCATTCAGTGGGGTAGCAATTAGTGAGATACAGGCCAAGGTGGGGGCATTTGGCGTGGGCGTGGGTGTGGGGGTTGTTTTGGGCGTCGGTGTGGGGGTGAGCTTGGGGGTAGG
>JBBRSS010000024.1:0-21217 GCA_038245115.1 Candidatus Saccharimonadia bacterium | reverse complement strand
TCTTGGTGATGATCTCAGCTTTAATCTGGGGGTCGGTTGGTAGGCCTTTCGGCATTTGGACACGCTCCTTGCAGGTGATTTGCGTATTTTATACGGAAGCCTCGAAAGAGACAACGTGTCCATTATTACCGGAGGGTGACAGATCAATAAAAAGGTCATTGAGCTTGCCCGTTGGTGGCTCGCCGGCCAGCTGATAGAAACCTGCAATCGTGCCGTTTTCTTCGGCCAGTACAGTCAATCCAGACTCACAGTCTTGCGGGGTAATGATTAGTTCATGTCTACATGCCTCCATGAACTCGGAGCTGTAACCCCAATGGGCCTTGCTTTGGAAAGCAAGTTCGGACAATTTGCCGGCATCTTCTGGTTTTGCAGCTCGTTGAATCATTGTTTAATTATAACTTGAGCCAGCACCATCTGATAATTTCGATGGCGATTTCGTTCCACTTCGGAAGCAGTAGGTTTACCGTTGCAATCATGCTTACTAAAGCCCGCGAGGTCTTTTTTGTTAGCCGTCCGGTCATGTAAGATGTAATCAAATGGCTAATGAGCGAGAAATTTCGGCCGGTCCAGTACACAAGATGCCTGCGGATTTACGCAAGGCGTTGGTGGCTGATCCAAAGGTGCTCGCTTTGTGGGAAGGCATCACTCCACTCGCACGTAATGAATTTATCTGCTGGGTTGAGAACGCCAAACAAATTGAGACCAGGGCTCGGCGCGTCCGGCGAACCGGTGAGGAACTGCTCGAAGGGAATCGTCGCCCATGCTGCTGGCTGGGTTGTATCCACCGCACAGACAAGCCGATAAGCCCTTCGGTGCAATGGATGCTCGATAAGCAATCCAAAAGGTCATCATAGGGCCATGACCAATGAACTCATTCGATTGCCCGGGCTGGTTGATATTCATGTGCACTTGCGCGATCCGGGGCAGACGCATAAAGAGAATTTTTTGAGCGGAACGTCGGCGGCTTTGGCCGGAGGTTTTACGAGTGTATTTGATATGCCCAATAATGCTGTGGCGGTGACGAGTGCGGTGATACTGCAGGAAAAACTGGCCAGTGCCCGGCGGCAGATCGTTTGCGATACCGGGTTTTATTTCGGTTCTTTGGGGGATAATTTGGACGAGTTTGCTAAGGTGGCCGACCAGGTATGGGGGCTCAAGCTGTATTTGAATGTGACTACCGGGGGATACAAAATTGACGCGGATTATTTGCAGCGGATTTTTGCGGCTTGGCAGAGCGACAAACCGATACTTTTGCATGCTGAAGCCGATGTAATTTCTACAGCGTTGCAAGTGGCCGAAGAAACTGGGCAGCGCGTGCATGTGTGCCACGTGTCGTGCCGGGCGGAGCTGGAGCCGATATTGGCGGCGCGAGCGGCGGGGGTGAAGGTGACCTGCGGGGTGACGCCGCATCATTTGTTTTTGAACGAGGCTGACGGGCGGCGGTTGGGTACTTTTGGTGCGGTAAAGCCGGAGTTGAAGCCGCAGGTAGATCTGGATTATTTGTGGGAGCATTTGACTGATATTGACGTAGTGGAATCGGACCACGCGCCGCATACGGTGGCCGAAAAGGAGGCCGGAACGTTTGGGTTTCCGGGGCTTGAGACTACCCTACCCCTCTTGCTGCAGGCTGAGCGCGAGGGGCGATTGACCCGGGAAGATATTGTGGCCAAATGCGCGACTAACCCGCGGGCGCTGGTTGGGCTGACGGGTGAGGCGGACACATTTGTGGAGGTTGAACCGCTGGAGTTCGAGATAACGGCGGCGGGAATGAAATCGCGGGCCGGCTGGACGCCGTACGCCGGGCGGACTGGATTTGGGCGAGTAAAACGCGTGACGCAGCGCGGGGCGGTGGTGTATGAGGACGGAAAAATATTGGCTGCACCTGGGAGCGGGCGGATAGTCTAGGCGCCGGACTGCTTGATGTCGATAGCGAGGTTGGGGTTCCACATGGCGCCGGTGGCGGATTGCACGAGGTCGGCGCCGGCAGTGCGGTAGTCGTGATAATCTTGGGGCGTCATCACGCCGCCCACGCCGACGATTTCGTAGCTGAGGCCGAGTTTGGTGCGCAGGCCGTCGAGGCGGCGGGTCATATCGAGGCCGGCCCACTTGATGCTGGCGCCGCAGAGGCCGCTTTTGAGGCGGTTGGGGCCCGGCAGCGCCTGCTCGCCGTGCTCGTCGACCACGGGGGCGGCGATGGTGTTGATGGCCGAGATGGCGTCAACGAACGGGGCCATCTCCCCTACTACGGATTCCAATAAGTCTTGCTGGTCGGGCGCGAAATAACCAATTTTGGTGAGCAAGGGAATGGGGCCGATGGCGGCTTTAACGCGCCGGCAAATGGCGCCGACAGCGGCCGGGGTGTAGCAGAGCACACCTTCATTGGCAACGTTGGGGCAGGACAGGTTGACCTCGATGGCAGGGGCGCCGGCCGCCGCGGCGAGCTTGGCGACGGCGGCAAAATCGTTGTAATAATCGTCGGCGGAAAAGCCCGGCTGAATAGTGCCGACCACGCTCATGACCACCAGCTGCCCGGGACCGGTGGCGGCGATGGCGGTTTTGAGATCCGGCACCCACATGTCCGGCCCGCCGGAGGGCATACCGAAGGAGTTGGTGATGGTGAGACGGGCGGGGTCGGCGGTGGTAGTGGTACGCGCAACTAATGGGTGGGCGGCAATTTCCGGGGTGAGGTCGCCCTCGACGTCCACGTAGAGCACCTGCGGAAAAGCATTAACCTCAAAGGGCGTACTGCGCTGGGTTTTGTATACGACCACGTCGAAGCCCTTGGCGAGGGCGGCGACGACGTAGTTGGCGTTGAGCAGCGGGCCGGCGGGGATGCCGAAGGGCGAGTTGATGTGGTGGCCGAGTAAGGTAAAGGCCGGTTGGGACGCATTGTGGTGACGGGCGGGGGTGGCAAAATCGCCAAAGGGGCCGTTGTCGAAGTTATCCTGGTAGGTCTTGGCCGGGTCGTAGAAAGGTTGTTGCTGAGGGGTAGACATGTTAGCTTGAATGGTAGCATGAATTTGATACCAACAACGTGACATTTGCGCAGAAGCTGACTGATTCAGTGGAGCGTTCGAATTCATTATTGTGCGTGGGGCTGGACAGCGACCACACCAAACTACCGAAGACAGCAAATGACCAATTTGCTTTTAATAAAGCCATTATTGACGCCACGCACGACGTGGTTTGTTGTTATAAACCCAACCCGGCGTTTTATGAGGCGCTGGGGGCGGCGGGGGTGGAGGCGCTGAAACTCACGTGTGATTATTTGCGCAATGAGTACCCGGAGATTCCGATAATTATCGACGCCAAGCGCGGGGACATTGGCAATACCAATGCCGGCTACATGCAGTACGTGTTTGACTACCTGGGGGCCGACGCGGTGACAGTGCCACCATATATGGGCGGCCAGTCGCTGGAGGCGTTTTTGGAGCGGGCGGATAAGGGTGTTATTGTGCTGTGCCGCACGTCGAATGTGGGCTCGGGCGAGTTTCAGGATTTGACGGTTGATGGCGAAGAATTGTATGCCCGGGTGGCGCGGCGGGTGGCGACGGCGTGGAACAAGCGCGGCAACTGCGGGCTGGTGGTGGGTGCAACGTATCCGGATGAGCTAGCGCAGGTGCGCGGGATTGTGGGGGCAGATATGCCGATATTGGTTCCCGGAGTGGGCGCGCAGGGCGGCGATGCACGGCAGGTGGTGGCAGTGGGTGGCGCCATAGTGATTAATGCATCGCGGGCGGTGCTGTTTGCTTCGATCGGAGCGGATTTTGCCGGAGCGGCGCGGGCAGAGGCTGTGCGATTGCGCGATGAATTTAATTCGTATCGGAAGGGGAAATAATGAGCGGTCAGGAAATTAAAGAACTGTTGGTGAAATCCGGGGGTTGGCTGGAGAACGATCATTTCGTTGGTACAAATGGCAATCATATGGATACTTATGTGAATAAAGATGCGTTATATCCTCACACGGGCTACGCGTCGCAACTTGGTGAGGCGATGGCTGAGGCGATGGCGAGCTGGGACGTGGAGGTGGTGGTAAGCCCGGCGCTGGGCGGCATTGTTCTGACGCAGTGGAGCGCCTACCACTTGAGCCGAATATTGGGTCGCGAGGTACTGGCGGTATACGCCGAGAAGGCCGAGGGGCCGGCGGGGTTTGCGTTTACGCGCGGGTACGATGCGCTAGTGCGCGGCCGGCGGGTGGCGGTGGTGGAAGACAATTTGACCACGGGCGGCTCGGTGCGCAAGGTGGTGGAGCTGGTGCGGGCTACCGGTGGCGAAGTGGTGGGCGTGGTGGCAATGCTCAACCGCGGCGGAGTGGATGTAACAGCGGTGGGCAATCCGCCCCATTTTAAGGCGATTGTGGAGGCGAATTTGCGCTCGTGGGCGGCGGCCGACTGCGAACTGTGCGCGGCGGGCGTGCCGGTAAATACCAAGATCGGCAAGGGGAAGAATTTTGTGAAGGGGGCTTAGAGGCCCAGTTTGCGAAGGACAAGGAGAGCGGCGCACAGCGAGTCGGCGACTTCGAACTCGCCTGTATTAATGAGGTGGATGAGCTCCGCGGGAGTTTTGAGGTAAACACGGATAGGTTCATTCTCGTCATCCTGCTTGCGGCGGGTTAGTTGGGCGTTTTTGGCGAAAAACAGGTGATGATAGCCCGACGCTTTGGTGGGACTGCAGGCGCTTTTGGAGAGGAACGTCACGTCGTCGCTAGTATAGCCGGTTTCTTCTGCTAATTCGCGCCTAGCAGCAGCTTCGGGGGTTTCGTCTTTGTTGAGGCCGCCGGCCGGGAATTGAAACATGATTCTGCCGACGGCATGGCGATATTGCTCGCAAATGACAAACTGGCCATCCGACGTGAAGGGAACGATAGTCGCGATATCCGGAGATTGCCACACGAAGTAATCATCGACAATTGTGCCGGATGGCAGCTCAATTATATCTTTGCGCACTGGAAACCAGCGCTCGCTTAAGACCATGCGAGTGGAAAGGAGTTTCCAGGGCTTAATTTCGGAGCCGTCTTGAGAGGTAGGGGTGTTCGTCATAAGCAGATTATATATTGCCGTAGAAGAAGTTTGTGAATAGTGGTAGTTACCTGCTCTGGGCGGATTTAAACAAATGGTGGTGCGGTATATGTATATATTATATAAGGAACATTTTTTCGGTGAATTCGTACTCAGATTGTGAGTCGAAATGGTAATTGCGTAATTACCTTTTCAACTAGCTTGCTAGCAAGCAGCTTTGCCCCAAATACTACTGGCAAATGTGGACGGGATTGTTCTGGCGGCGACGATGTAGCGAGCGTGGTGGCGGTGAGTTTGAATACAATTAGGGACAGTACTATTCGGATTTTAGTCTCTTTTAAAGACTAATTTAAAAGAGACTATTTTCGGCGAAGCGGTGAGAGGGCGCCGGGATAGGCACTGGCAACTACTTGCTTGTTAACATGCATTCAAATCGGCAGGTAGCTTGGGAATATGGGTGCTACCCGTGGAAGAAATAGCTTTGTCGCGTAATATCAACCACAGCGTATAATGCAACCTTATGAGCGATATTATTAGCCAAACTGAATTGATTTGCCCGGTGTGCCATGCAGCCTTGGTGGGTGCGGCGGGCGGTAAGACGCTGGCGTGTGAGGCTGGGCATAGCTTTGACGTGGCGCGGGAGGGATATGTAAATCTGTTGGGCGGTAAACCGGCGGGGGCTTTGCAGGGCGATAATGCCGAAATGGTACGGGCGCGGCGGGCGTTTTTGGAGCGGGGGTACTACCGTCCGTTGGCGGAAGCGGTGGCGGGGGCGACAAGGGTGGGCCGTCCAGGGGTTGTAGCTGATTTTGGCTGTGGAGAGGGATATTATTTGGGTCTGTTGATGGCTGAGGCAGGGCGCGAAATCCGAGCATACGGCACTGATATCTCAAAACCGGCCATTGCAGCGGCGGCCAAGGTCTATCCCCTAGCCCATTGGGTGGTAGCGGACACCAAACGACTGATTCCATTGGCGGATGGGTCGGTAGATGCGGCCATTAACGTGTTTGCGCCGCGTAACGCGGACGAGTTTGCGCGAGTGGTACGCCCAGGCGGGCGGCTGGTGGTAGCGATTCCCGGACCGCAGCATTTGGCGAATTTGCGCGACCAGTTCGGGTTGATTGGGATTCAGGACGACAAAGCGGCGAAGGTGAGGGCGCAATTAACCTCGTTTGAACTGGTTACTTCTAACCAGGTTGAAAACGATATACAACTAAGCGCAGCTGGTTTGCGGGAGCTGTTGGAGATGACACCCAACGCGCGCCATCTAACTGAGGAATCCCGCAAAGACATTGAGACGGGCGGCGCAACTAGGGCACATATTGAGTTTGAGGTGATGATTTTTAGCCGAGTTTAACGCCCTGGGGGTACACCGCAATAAGATTAATGACGTTGGGCGAAAGATCGGTGCGACCAGGAAGGCTAGCCCAGTCGAAATAATCTACCGCATCAAATTTAGCCTCCATCGGCTGAGGTTCACCCGCCGAGATTGAGGCCAGAAACCAAGAGTAGTGGTGACTGCGGCCATCATAATCGAATGGGCGCGCGCCAAGGTCCTTGACGATGGCGACATCGACTCCCAGCTCTTCGGCAACTTCACGAACGGCGGTGGCGGAAGGCTGCTCCCCCGGCTCGATTTTCCCGCCGGGCAGTTCCCATTGGGTAAGCTTGGGGGTGGCGCGGTGAAGCAACAACAATTGCCCGCGAGCATTAAGCAGCACGCAGCCGGCCAAGGCCAGGCTCATGCCAGCCCCTTGGCGCCGATGTCGGTGCGGTACTGCAAGCCTTCGAAGTGGATGAGCTTGACGGCGGCGTAAGCTTTGGCCTGGGCATCCTGCAGATCGGCGCCGATGGCGCTGACGCACAGAACACGTCCCCCATTGGTGACGATCCGGCCGTCTTTGAGGGCGGTACCAGCGTGAAAGACCACGATATCGGGCAGGGCGGCGGCCTGATCGATACCTGTAATGGGCAAGCCCTTGGCATATTTGCCGGGGTAGCCGCCCGAGGCCAGCACGACCGTGACGGCAGTGCGGTTCGACCATTTCACGGTCGTATCTGCTAGCCGACCATCGACGCAGGCATTGATTACCTCGAGCAAATCGGAATCGAGCAAACGCATGAAGCTCTGAGTTTCGGGGTCGCCAAAACGGGCGTTAAATTCGAGGACGTTAAAGTGACCTGATTCGACCATGAGTCCGGGGTAGAGCAGCCCGGTGAAGGGGGCGCCGGCTTCGGCGAGGGCGGCCAAGATCGGCTCGACCACGGTTTGCCGGGCCGATTGCACCAGTGCCTCCCCAGCCCAAGGGACGGGAGCATAAGTACCCATACCGCCGGTATTGGGGCCTTGGTCGCCGTCGAAAATTGTCTTGTGGTCTTGGGCAGAAGGAAACAGCACGGCCGTGCGGCCGTCACAAAAAGCATGAATGGACACTTCGCGGCCGCCAAGATAATCTTCGATAATCACCGAGCTGCCGGCCGCGCCAAAGATTTTCTGGGTCATCATGTCGTCGAGGGCGGTCTCAGCCTCGGCCGCGGTTTGGCAGATGTAGACCCCTTTGCCCAAGGCCAGGCCGCTGGCTTTGACGACCAGAGGAAAGCGGCGGCCCGTGAGATAGGTTTTGGCGGTGGCGAGGTCGGTGAAGGTCGCAAACTGGGCCGTCGGGATGCCGCTGTCGGTCATGAGCCGCTTGCTGAAGGCCTTGGAGGCCTCAATTTGGGCCGCGGCCTGGGTAGGCCCGAAGATGCGCAACCCGGCGGCTTGGAATGCGTCGACCACGCCAAGAGCCAAGGTATTGTCGGGGCCGACCACAGTGAGGTCGATGGAGTTGGCGAGGGCAAACTTTAACAGCTCCGACACATCACCGGTGCTTATGGGTACAGTGGTGGCGATGGCCGCGGTGCCGGCGTTGCCGGGGGAAACAAATAATTGGTTTAATTGCTTGGACTGGGCAATCTTCCAGGCTAGAGCGTGCTCTCGACCACCGCTACCGATAATTAATACGTTTTGGAGTTTGGTCATTAATAAATCATAGTGCTTACTTGCGTCTGCCGCTATACTTATACACATGAAGTTATTTAAACTGAGCCTTAAGCCAGCTCAGCTATTGAGGTGGGTACCGTTCGGGGTCGTAGCGATAGTTTTGCTGACCAGCGCCGCAGCAATTGTACTGACGTGGCCGCAATCTAGTGTGAGCTTGGCCGGCAACAATGACCTGCCGCCGGCGCTGCAGAAAGAATATAGCCTGGCAGTAAAATCGTTACGCGAACTCGAGTCGCGCCAGCGCGACATGCACGCCCAGGTTGCGACCGAAAGCGATATTAGCCAGCGACTATCAGTGATCTCGATTGACGCTCAAATTGGGCACTTTGTGGCGGCCCATAATGACATTAAGGCGCTTAAATTAGCCATAATTAACTGGAATCTGGAGCTAAGCACACCCGCAAGCACCCCGCCCGCGGTGAGCGGAGTGGCGTATGCCGAGGCGGCGCCAACGGGTATGCGGTTGCCGATTTTGCTGTACCACTATCCCCCGGCCAATTTTGAGGCGCAGCTGGTTCATCTGGAACAGGCTGGCTATACAACAATTGACCTCGACCAGGCATTAGCGGGATTGCACGGGCACGGGATGCCGGCCAAACCGGTAGTGATCACGTTTGACGACGGATTTTCGGCGCAAATGTCGGCCTTCGAGATCTTGAAGCGCCACAATATGAAAGCGACGTTCTACATAATTGTCGGCGGCGAAAATAGCCGGTGGTGCATCGGCTCCGGGCGGCGCTACGGCGACCCATTGCAGCCAAGTGGCGGTTGCGGCGACGGGTATCTGAATTGGGATCAGGTGCGCATGCTCGACCAAAGCGGGTTGATAGCAATTGGCGGGCACACGATCAACCATCGCAATTTGGCTGCGTTATCAGAAGCCGATCAAAGGTTCGAGATTGAAACCGGCAAGACTATGCTGGAGGCGCAAATAGGTCACACCGTCCGCCATTTTGCCTACCCGTACGGCCAGTACAACGGCACGAGCATCCGAATAGCGCAGGAAGCCGGTTACCAAACGGCGGTCACGACGGCCCCGGGAGTTGATCAAACGGCCGGGTCGGCCTTTACCCTACGGCGGGTGCGCAACGCCTTCGACCTGCCTTAAGCGGCGGCCAAGCCGAGCTTTTCGCTAATAATATTGAGTACTTCGCGGGGTGTGAGCTCGGCCTTTACCAGGTACTCGGCACCATAGGAGTGGGCGGTGTTGCGGTCGGCCAGTTCGGACGAATTGGTGAGCACAATCACGGGCATTTGAGAAAAATCAAAACCATCATTTTGCAGTGCCGACAGCACTTCGAGCCCGGTCAGCTCGGGCATGTTGATATCGAGCACGGCCAGGTTGGGGTGTTCGGCCTTAATGCCCTCAAACGCGTCGCGGCCATTGGTTTTTAGGATAACTCTAAAGCCGGCACTTTCGAGCTTGATCTGATACATGCGCGAGATGAAGGGATCATCCTCGGCAATGAGAATGGTCTTGATATCAGTATCGGCGGCAGCTGCCGGCGCAACGGCAGCCGGCACGGGGGCTGCCGTTGGGGTGGAAACAGGGGCATTATTTGTGGGACTTGGCATGGGCGACCTCGCGAATTGGCGTTGCTGGTGTAAATGGCAGTTCGAAACCAAAGGTGGAACCCTTACCTTCGACGCTATTGAATATGATTGTACCACCCTGGTCCTCAACTACCCGCTTGGCCAGATACAGACCGAGGCCGGTACCGTCGGGGCGAACAATTTGAGCGTTGTCGGCGCGGAAGAATTTGGTAAAGAGTTTTTTCTTGGCTTTCTCGGGCACACCGATGCCACTGTCGCGCACCTCGAGCCGAACCTTGTCGCCCGACTGCTCGAGCACTACCCGCACCTCCCCTTTTTGGGTGTAATAGATGGCGTTATCAATAAAATTCATGACCACTTGGCGGGTTTTATTGTCGTCAATTTCAGCCGGCGGCAGAATTTCCTTGGGCGGCTCAAATATGAGCCCAATGTTCTTGGCACTGGCGTGGGTGGCCAGCTGGCGCACTTCGTCGGCAATCATGGCGACCATATCGGTGGGCTTGGTCTGAATGAGGAACCGCCCGGCCGACAGCCGCGAGACGTTGAGCAGGTCGGAAATAAGGTTCACCATGCGTTCCGACGAGCCGTACGCAAAGCCCGCAAACTCCTTCTGGGCGGGGGTGAGCTGGCCGGAGTCGCCCTCAAGCATCATCGAGAGGTAGCCCTTGATGGTGGTCAGCGGAGTGCGCAGCTGGTGCGAGGCCATGGAGATGAACTCATCCTTGGCCTTATCGAGCTCTTTGAGGTGGTGGTTGGCCGCGCGCAGCCGGTTGGTGGCGTGGTCCACGCGGGCCTGCAAGGTGAGGTTAAATTCTTCGATCTGGGCGTAGGCTTTGGCGTTCAAAATGGCGACAGCCAGCTGCTTGCTGATAATCTGCAGCAATTCAATATCTTGGCTGGAGTATATATCCCCAGATAATTTATCACCCAGCAGCAAGTAGCCCACAAACTCTTCACGCGTCTTGAGCGTCAGCGATACCCTGATGCCGTGGTTCTCCATAAGCTGTTTCCGTGCGCCGCCCGTAAGCTCATCGGCGACAATCATCGATGAGTTTAAAGTAGCTAGCTCCGGTGCTACCATCAACCGCTTAGGAAGCTGGCCGAAGTGTTCGACCCGATAGACGCGTTCATTATTAAATATCACGAGTTGGCCAAACCCAATATGCAGGCTCTCGCAAAGTTCGGTGATGGTGCGCTTGAGGATATGGTCAAGATCGCGCTCGGAGACAAGGATTTTGGAGAAGTTGCTCAGGACAACTTGCGAGTCATAATGCTCATGGTAGAATATATCATTTGTACCCCTCTGGAAAACCCGTAGCAGTGGCTGGAATGTAAATGCCAACACGACGCTCAGCAAAGTATAGATTCCGTCTTGGAATAACGGATTTGTATCCTTGCCAATGAAAAGTTGGGATACACCAAATATCGCAACACCATACATTGATGCCAGAGCGACCACGACCAGTAAATACCCGGCCGAACGAGCGACAACCATGCGAACGTTGAAGAGGCGCCGTTTGATAATTGCAAAGGTACTAAAGCCGATGAAGACGAGGGTGAAATACGATCCAAGCGCGGACAAGTCGTTATTTCCTAGAAGCAATGGCAATATAAGATTTGTAACCGCAATGAGCAACGCAGCTATAAAGAACCCCATAATAACGTATTTAGACTTCTCGCGCTCAATGCCCTCGCCGTGTTGTAAAGAGAGAGCCCCGAGACGATAACTAGAAACCAGAAAGATAACAACATAGACCAAAAATACTGGGTATAGCCCACCCGTAATCACATCTGTTCGATCAGGCTTAAGATCGACCTGGGGTATAAAATCCGGCAAAAACACTACGACCGATATAATGGAGCTCAAAACGTATGCCCAAGTTTCCCATTTTTTGTTAAATAATTTTCGCGGAAAATTATTGATGAATAACAACATGAACAACAACACTAATGCAGCTGCCAAGAAAGTCATTCGAGCCCAAAATAGTCCCCTCGACTGGTCGTGATCTGCTAAATAATTCGTAATACCGTAGGCACTGCTAAGCACACAGAGTAAAGCAAAAATTCTGTTGGTTAGGCGAGTAGGATTATTTAGGAGAGCTACCAGTCCGAGTAGAACTGAAAGTGATGACACCATCAAGACTGACAAAAAGCTTAAGCTTAGCATGCTAATATTCTAGCATAAGCCCTACTTGTTAGCAGATATATTTACCTCAAATACGACGTCCACGCCCTTGATGCTTCCGCCATAACACCGCTCTTCTTTGGACCAAAGGCCGCCGCGCGCGAGTACTTCATTGTATAATATATCTCTGCTCGGGAACTCAAAATGCCCGGCATCACCAAATACATTAATTAAACTATCAACGATGAATACTCCCAGAAGCATGGGTCGGAGTAGGCTGAATACGTTCCCGAACTGTACGTGCTCGCGAATGATCGCACCGCTGCCAGTTCTATCTGCGGTCGCCATCACCATTCTGCCGGTGGGTCGAATAACCCGAAAGAGCTCGACCCAAATTTCGCTCCTGCGCTGGACGGCGTAGAGCACATTAACGCTCACGATAGTGTCGTAACTGTCTGATGGCTGGGTTTTAAGAAACGACAGAATATCTGCACATTTCAAATGAACGAGAGATGAATCCGGCCTTGCACCCAATTTCTTATTTGCTGCCCGTATCATGCTTGGCGATAGATCGACGCCAGTAATATCTAGTGAAGCCGAGCCGTGATAATTATTCAATATGGAATTTAAAACATTCCCAGTACCACAGCCTATTTCCAGCGTCTTTCCAGGATTTGATCCGACACGGGACGCCAC
The DNA here is from genome assembly GCA_038245115.1 of Candidatus Saccharimonadia bacterium. Lineage (GTDB taxonomy): Bacteria > Patescibacteriota > Saccharimonadia > UBA4664 > UBA4664 > UBA5169. Next base: position 8,781 of record JBBRSS010000024.1, on the reverse strand, counting down.
GATCTTTAGCAGGTTCTGATAAGGGTAAAAATTCAGAAGTCCATCATATGTGTAGCCGTATAGCCACCATAGCCCGGGAACTAATGCGCTCGGTTTATTGTGAATCATAGAGTTTTTGCGTCCACTGCCTTGGCTATTTCGCGCGAAGGTACAACTGAGTTTTTTTGGATTTCATGTAGCTTTACGGAAAGCCCATGCATAAAAAATTTAACCAGCGAGCGCTTCATTTTGCGCTTGAATGGGTTAAAACTCTTAGCATCCTGCATCAGAGGATCTATAGAGCTATGTACTTCGAGCATTGCTGGGACTACCTCACTACCCATGTAGAACGTGTTGTCACCGATGCGTACCAGCGCGCTCCCAAATAGAAACTCTAGGTTACGATACACCCTGGCATCACAAGCCATCAGCCATACATGATGTCTACGGCGAAGTGAATGGTGCCAGAGTGCCCGATATAGCGTCATAGCTGCCGTAGAAGTGACATCATGATCTTTGGCTAGCCCAGAGATTTCAACACACCTCGACGGATCAATGGCCAGGATTAACCGCTTCATCTCCGGGTAAAGCTCGAGCTCTTTGATAGTAGGAAACGAATCGTGGCCGTGTTCAGGATTTGCGTAAATCTGACGCGCAGTTGCCACTACCGGTTTTTTCGGTAACTGATGATTCCGAACAACAAAATAGTTTGCATGCTCCTGATAGGGATCTGCCTGACCGTGGAGCTTTAGATCGGGGCCAATATCGGCGCCGGTAACGTATCCGTTATGGAGGTATATTTTAGCGTGTAGACGCTTGGCCTCATCGATCGACGTGATATTCTGGGTATGCATTGCCTTTAAGTGTTTGGACTCTTCGAGATGCACTATTTGGCGGTACGAGCGTAAGTATACCAGTGGCGATTTCATGATTTTCTAGTATGCCCTCAGTAATATTAGAGAAACTTGACCAGACTCTATCATAATGCTATAATCTAGTCAATACTATGGATAAAATATATTCAATATTCCAGAGTGAATACAACCCTACGAGCACCAGTGCTAGGGTTGCAGCCCAGCGTTGGCAGACCTTCACGCGCACGGTAATGATTCCATTTATGGCCGTATCGGGTCGTGGGATCAGATTTGACTTTGAAGCCTCCGATTTAAGTCCCGACGTGAGCTACATGGTTGTTTCGAATCACCAAAGTCAGTGGGATTCTTTTGTGGAACTTTCCGCTTTCAATAATGCTGTCGCTGCGAGGCTGCTGCCTTTCCGGGCTATGACATACAATAAAGTCCTACGGGGAGGGCTTATTACCCAGTATCTTCTGGGCATGGGCTGCTTCCCCTCCCTTCCGCACGAAACCCTTCCCCACGGGTTGGATCTTTCAACAAAGCTGCTAGAAGCCCGTCAGACTGTTTTCATTTGCCCGGAAGGTCGCCGCACCTTGCCAGGACAAACCGCGCCAAAGCCGGGCGTAATGGTTTTGGCTAAGCTCCCAAATGTGATGGTAGTGCCGGCACACATCCAGTGGAAGAAACCTAATGCAATTCAAAAGACCTTCAAGTTAGCCTTCGGCAAACCCTTCGACGGCAGCGGAATGACGGCAACTGAAATCATGGATAGGGTTTACGCCCTTGAACTTCCTTAATAATTATATGTTGCTATCTTGCTTGATAGTTATTTTCCAGAGTACAATTAGAGCATGAGCACTATCAAGACTAAGGTCGCCATTATCGAAGATGATATTGCGATCGTACAAATGTATCGAACCAAGTTTGAGACCGAAGGTTATGATGTAGCGACGGCGCCGGATGGGGTGACCGGTTTGGAATTAATAGAATCATTTGAGCCAGACATCGTATTGCTGGATCTGATGATGCCGAATATGAACGGCCTCGACATGCTGTCGAGACTACGGAGTCAGCCCAACGGCCGCAGCGCCAAAGTGGTTGTGCTTACCAACATGGGCGACACCGAGACGGCCACTAAGGTATTTAAGATGGCCGCCGATGATTACATCGTGAAGGCCGAAATGACACCGAAGCAAGTAGCTGAGCGCGTGAAGGCGCTATTGGCTAAAACTCCAGTACCACCGAGCGGTCCGTCGGCCTAACGTAGGCTACGCGGCAGTTTGGGCTGCAATTAGAAGATTATCGAACAATGAGACGACGGTCATAGGACCGATGCCGCCAGGGTTGGGCGTAATGATGAGATCGTCGCGGGTATAAACCGAGGGGTCGAGCTCACTTTTGGGCGAGCCAGTATCGACCAGCACGGCGCCTGGTTTTACCATGTCGGGCTTGATGAGGTGCGACTGGCCGGTACAAGTGAAGATAATATCGGCTTCGCGCGTTTGGGCGGCCAGATTTTTGGTGTGAACGTCGCAGCGCACAACATCGTGGCCGGAGGCTTCGAGACGGTCGGCTAGTGGTTTGCCGACCAGTCTCCCCTGCCCTATCACCACAATACGGCCCTTGAGGTCGACGTTGTGCGCGGCCAGCAGCCAGAGGGCGGCTTTGGGGGTGGCGGCCTCAAACGAGGTGCCGGGGGCGAGGCCGTCAACGTCTTTTTCGAGGGCGACCGCCTCGAGAGCCGGGCCAACCATCTTGGGGTCGCCCAAAGGCAGCTGAACAATGATGCCGGTGACGCCGGGGTCGAGGTTGAGATGATGAATGCGCTCGAGAATGCTATCTGGGGTTTCGGCAAATACGCTGACTTTGACACCGATAGATTCACCGTAGTGCGATTTAACGCGCAGGTAGACATCGGTGCCGGCATCTTTTCCCATACGGACAATTGCCAGGTGCGGGGCCGTGGCCATACCCGCTACCAAAGTAGTGTGGCGTTGAGCAATAAATTCGGCAATATCGCGCCCGGCGAGTAATTTCATCTTGGTCTCCTACTGCGACATCATACCTTATTTTCGCAAATAATGACCTCAGCGGTCTAAACGGGCAAAAACTCGGCGCTTAACCAACTCGGCGGCAAACAGGTATGCGACCACAATAACGAGAATGGCGGCAAAGGCAGGCAAGGGCAGGGCCTGGAAGCCAAAGTACTTGGCAAGGGGGCTAAAGACAATCCCGTAGCCCACCAGAACCGTTCCAAGCGTGCTGAGCACGAGATAGGGGCTGGGACGGCTCTGAATGAAGGGCAGATGGCGCGTGCGGATAACGTAGACGACAAAGGTCTGGGTGGCAACAGATTCCAGGAACCACCCGGTCTGGAACTGGGCGGTGCCAAAGTGAAAAATAAACAGGAGCAGGCCAAAGGTGGCAAAGTCGAAGACGGAGCTCAAGGGGCCGAAGGTCCACATAGCGTGCTTGAGGCCCGAGATGCTGAGCTTGCGGGGGCGCTTAATGCCGTCGGGGTCAACGCCGTCGAGCGGCAGGGCGAACTGGGAGGTGTCGTAGAGCAGGTTGGTGAGGAGAATTTGAGTGGCCTGCATGGGTAAAAACGGCAGGAACAACGAGCCGCCGGCCATTGAGAACATATTGCCAAAGTTTGAGCCCAGCGACATCATGAGGTATTTGAGGGTATTGGCGTAGGTGCGGCGGCCCTCTATGACGCCTTCGATGAGGCTGGCGAGGCTTTTGTTGAGCAGAATAAGATCGGCGGTGGCGCGGGCCACGTCGACGGCGTTGTTGACGCTGATGCCGATATCGGCGGCTTTGAGGGCCGGGGCGTCGTTGATGCCATCGCCGAGATAGCCAACCACATGGCCGCCGGCGCGCAGCTGCTCGATAATGCGCAATTTTTGCTCGGGGTTAACGCGGGCGAAAATGGTGGTGGCCTCAACTGCATCGCGCAGTTGGGGGCGGGTCATTTTCTCTATCTGCGCACCGGTAAGTATGCCGGTGATACTCAGGCCGATATCGGTGGCGATTTTGCGAGTCACGAGGGCGTTATCGCCGGTCACAATCTTGACCGCAATGCCATACTCGACCATCTTCTCGAGAGTGGGTTTGACCGACTGCTTGGCGGGATCCAAAAAGGCAATGAACCCGACAAAGGTGAGGCCGCGCTCGCACTCCGGCTCGTAATGAGCTTGCTTGGGCAGAGTTCGGGTAGCCACGGCCAACACGCGGAACCCCTGACTAGATAGGGTGTCGTATTGATTCTGAATGTCGGCTTTGACTTCCTCAAAAACGCGGCCGCCAGCGTAATGAGAACTGATACGCATAATTTCTTCGGGCGCACCCTTGGTGACTAGCAGCCGTTTGGTACCATGCGCCACAGCCACCGATTCGCGCTTACGTTCAAAATCGTAGGGAATTTCATCGAGCTTGGTGTAGCCGTGAATATCAACGGTTTTGAAGGAGCGTACCGCGGCATCGAGAGGATTCTCGAAACCGGTCGAAAAGAGGCTGGCCAGATAACCATAGAGCAGCACGCTCTCGGATTCGGTGCCAAAACCGTCGACGTGGCGAACTAGTGCAATGTGGTCCTCGGTGAGCGTACCGGTTTTGTCGGTACACAGTACGTCCATAGAGCCGAGGTTCTGAATGGAGGCCAACCGCTTCACAATAACGCCGTGCTTGGCCATGCCGAGTGAGCCTTTGGTTAAGTTGAGGGTGATAATGAGCGGCAGAAGTTCGGGGGTAAGGCCCACGGCCAGCGCCACACTAAACAGCAACGATTCGAGCAACGAATGCCGGAAAAAGATATTAAAGGTGAAGATGAAGATGACCAGGACTGATGTAATTTTGATAATTAGTAAGCTGAAATCTTTGATTTCACGGTCGAATTCAGTGGGCTGCTCGTCGGCGGCCAGAGCTTTGGCAATGTGCGAAAACTTGGTAGCGTGGCCGGTGCGCTCAACTTGCATGGTGCCGGTACCGCTGATGATGCTCGAGCCCAGATAGAGCACGGCCTTGGGCGGTTTGCCAACCGGGAATGACTCGCCGGTGAGTGAGGACTCGTTGGCGGCCAGGTCTTTGCCTTCGAGCACGACCCCGTCGGCGGGGATAAGGCGGCCGGCGGTGAGCTTGACGACGTCGCCGGGGACCAGCTCAGCCAAGGGCAGGCTCACCCACTCCCCATTGCGGCGCACATCAGCCTCCACGCGTACGCGATTCTTGAGCGCGGCGGCGGCTTTTTCGGAACGATAACTGTTCACAAAATCGAGCACGGTGCTCACGAGAACGATAGATATAATAATGAAGAAGCTGACGCGGTCGCCCAAAAATGCCGACAGCGTAGCCGCAAACAACAGGATAATCACCAACGGATTGGTGAAGCGGGCTAAAAATGCTAGGATCGGCGGAGTAGTTTTACCTTGTGCTAAGGCATTCGGGCCGTAATGTTTGAGGCGCTTGGCAGCCTCTTTGGACGTGAGACCAGCGGTATCGTTCTTCATGGTTATGCTTATTATAGCTTGGATGCGGGTAAGCGGGCTATCTTTAGAATCCGCGGGGTCATACTTTTTTCCTCTAAGGGATGGGGGCGATTGGCAGGGCTTGAGACGTTGATTATTTTTGGATGCGCACACTGCAGTACTATTCCATGAAATAGACGATTTGATATCTTGCAATTTTTTGTGCCTCTACCGTGACATATAGCTACCTCTCGAACAACTAAGACATGGCGGATGGCGAGCGATTCGAGGATTGGTTTAGTAATATCAACGGCAAGCGCTACTATACAAACCGCTTATTAGGAAGGCTTAGCGCGCCGTAATTCGGTTGGCCCAGAACCAAAATGGGGCTATTATCACAGTGCAATAGTTGTCCTAGCCGACTAGGACAATGAAGAGTGTTTCATAAGCAGTAATATTTGGATAATCGTGTCACCTACCTTATAAATAAACGGGTAGGTGGGGTGGCTATAACTTATCACTCAAAACCAGACAAACAAAAAAACATCAGGATAAAACACTACCAATACTACTCACTAACTACTACAGCACATGAAACTACCCAATCTAACTCCCAGACAACAAACAATCCTAAAACTGCTATACAGATACAGGTTCTTAAATCGTATTCAAATACAAACACTCATGGGTCATAAAGATTACCGACGTATCAACGCCTGGCTATCAGACCTCCGTGACAACCAATACGTCGAATGGATATATTCAACCGATTTTTTAGAGAAATCTAAGGCGGGCATCTACTACTTGGGTATAAATGGCATTCGCTGGCTCAAAGAGCACCAAGACCACCCGATCGAGGAATTCCGTAAACGCTACCGTGAATCATCACGTAGCCAAGGCTTCATCGAGCAGTGCATGCTCGTGGCGGATTGTTGTATCGCTATGAACCGAGAAAACGCAACCGGCTCGGACGCGAGTCGCGTCCACTACTTGTACGCGACTCAGGCTGACTACCTCGACCCAGGCAGCGACTATCATTTTCTAGCCGAGTCTGATCTCATCCGGCCGCTATTAATACTCGAAAAGACGGTCGAGACCACGGATGACACCACGGGTACTACCCGGTTTGTTGAGATCATTGAAGCGACCATGCCTCGCTACCGTGTGCGAAGGCGGCTCAAGAACTACATTGAATACCTGGAAGACGGGTATTGGCAGGATGAGACGAATGAGGACGAGCCAAATCCAATCAGCATGTTTGTGTGCCCGACGCTAACTGATTTGATTTACTGCAAGCGGGCTACCAAACGGCTGCTTGAAGAAAAGTGGGGTGAAGATATCACGTTGTGGTTTACGACTGCCGAGAAACTCAAAGTGCATGGCATGACCGGGAAGATTTGGGAGGAGGTCAGGGCGCCAGAAGATGATGACGAGGAAGAGGAAGAAGACGGTGAGGATTGATGCGGCCTATATCGTAACTTTCATTTGTACTCAAATGAAAGTTGAACTTATTTGCCGAAGGAAAATAAGTTTTGAGCCCAACAGATAAGGTATTATGGAACCATGAAAGTAACAATTTCTGATATTACCTCCACAATGACAACCGTTCTTAAAGCCAAGGGCTACTTGGACGATGACGTCCCATTCCTCATCGACATGTATCTGGGCGGTGAGTTGCGCGGCCACACCAGCCACGGCCTAGCGAGCTTTCCTAGTTTTGCTAAAGATGACTTCTCGCAGCTTGAGAAGCCAGTAGTTCTAAAAGAAACTAATGCCTTCTTCATGATCGACGCTAAGTCGAACCCCGGTGCACTCGTTGGCAAACACGCCGCTGACGAAGCCATCAAGCGAGCCAAGAAGGAGGTTGCTGGCATAGCCATGATTAAAAACATGGATAGTTGGTTGCGGCCCGGTGCGATCGCGCAATACATTGCCGATCAAGGCTACTTCGCTTTGGTCGTGAACGATGGTGGAGGCACATCCATAGCGCCTCCCGGTGGCTCCGACCCCGTGTTGGCGACCAACCCCATAGCCTATGGTGTCCCAACCGCCGAAACGCCGTTGGTGGTCGACATGGCTACATCAAAGCGTGCCTGGGGCCAAGTTCGCCTGGCCAACAAATACAGCACCGACCTGCCGGCTGACACTTTCTACGACGATCAAGGAAATGTGACGCTCGATCCAAAGGCGGCACATTCTGTTATGCCCGCCGGTGAGTACAAAGGTTTCGCACTTGCGCTCATGGTGGAAGTTTTGTGCGGCTCTCTCGTTAGCATGGACAACATGATGCTCGACATTAAGAATGCTGGTAGCAGTTTCGGCACGAAGCTCGCTGATAGAGGTGGCTTCATTCTAGTAATCGACCCAGGTCAAACTTCTGATGACGCCTCCACTTTCAAACACGCCAACTCGGACTTAATAGAACGAATCAAAGCCACTCATGCTCTCCCGAATCAGGAAATTCGTATACCCGGTGAAAAAGCATCCATGGAACACGCGGCCAAGGTAAAGGTTGGCTCTATTGATATTCCTGACGAGCTATGGGAAGAAATTAAGGAGCTAGCATGAAAACCATTCTCATCACTGGCGCAACCTCTGGCTTCGGTCAGGCCACAGCAAAATTATTGGCCAAAGATAATAAACTTATCCTACTGGGTCGTCGTCAAGATCGACTTGATGAGCTCAAAGATTCATTGCAAACAGACATTCATGCCGTTGCGGTTGATGTTACGAACGAAAAGCAAGTTAGGGTTTTCTTCGCAGCTCTTCCTAAAGAATTCCGGGCTATTGACGTACTTATCAATAGCGCCGGCCTCGCACTTGGTATAGGGCCGGCCCAAGAGTCGAAGCTCGAAGACTGGGAACAAATGATCGACACTAACATCAAGGGCTTGCTACGCATTACTCGGCCAGTGCTGGACATTATGAAAGAGCGCGGCACAGGACAGATTGTTAACGTTGGGTCGGTTGCCGCTGCCGTTCCGTATAAAGGTGGCAATGTTTACGGTGCTACCAAAGCCTTTGTGCGCCAGTTTTCGCGCAACCTGCGAACTGATCTATTCGCCACCGGCATTAAAGTAACCAATGTCGAACCTGGCGCGGCCGAAACCGAGTTTTCGGTTGTCCGCTTCAAAGATCAACAAGCAGCCGATGATTATTACAAAGGTTGGCGGCCACTCAAAGCAGAGGACATTGCCAACACAATTGTATGGGCGATGAACCAGCCACCACACGTAAACATCGATAATATTGAAATTATGCCGCTCGATCAGACGTTTGCCGGGATGGTCATTGATCGGGAGCAGGAATAGCATGATTATAATCACCGGTGCAAGTGACAGCCTTGTCCAATACAAGATTGGCATGAACGTAGGTCCGCTTTCCAACGCAAGATGAGCATGAACTCAAAAGCGTGCGCCGTAGCATGGAGGTATGACTATCACCATGAGCGACACACGCACCTACACCATATCAGAATT
>JBBRSS010000023.1:0-21649 GCA_038245115.1 Candidatus Saccharimonadia bacterium | reverse complement strand
GCGGAATGGTTCCACGGATCCGGCTCATCCCAAGAAGCGCCGGAGTTGGCATCGCCAATTCTTTGAGGCCATGCAACGGGAGTTTTACGCCCCGATGGCAGATCTGATTACGGGAGGGTTGTGAAGTGAGGGTGGTTCAGATAAAAACTCTTGTCAAATGTAAACATATATGCTATAGTCTTAAAATTATTTGAGGTAAGTGGCTATTCTAAGATCAGCCACGCGGAGAACTACGAATTCAGGTCTCCAGAAATGTATGCAATAGTGAAAATCAGTTCTAAAATTTGGTTCGCCACCGCAGTTTCAATAGCAATTATTGCGCTTGGGATAACTCAACCGACATGGTCACGCGACTACGCCTTGGCTATATCTGCCCATCCCGAACCCTTTACCGAATTATATTTCAATGATATATCCTCACTTCCGAACACCATGCTAGCCGGACGCCCCGAAACCCTTCACTTCACTATCGCTAATCACGAAAGTGCTTCGCAGACGTATCAATACCGCGTCACCCAAATTGAAAACGGTAAATCCTCAAGCAAGCTTAGCTTTGTTCACATACCCCTAGAACAATCAGCCCGCCTGCCCCTAACAATCTCACCCGTCAAAGCCGGGGAGACCCTCGAGATTATCGTCGAATTACCCGCGCAGCACCAAAGCATCCATTTCAGGACAAAATCATGAAAAAAGTTACAGTTGTTATCCCGTGCTATAACGAGGCCAAGGGCATTGCAGATGTCATCAACGGCTTCCCCATAGCTCGCCTCAAAGCGCAAGGCTACACCCTGGAAGTATTGGTGATCGACAATAACTCCAAGGATGCTACGGCCGAAGTCGCACGAGCTGCCGGAGCCCGGGTTATCCATGAACCCAATAAAGGCAAAGGCAATGCCATCCGAACAGGTTTCAAATCTATCTCTGCCGACACTGACTATGTTGTGATGCTCGATGGCGACGACACCTACCGCCCGGAAGAGATCCTGCGAATGCTCGAGCCGTTATCGAGTGAGTTCTGCAACGTCGTCATCGGGTCTCGCCTCGGCGGGAAAATCTCTGAAGGCTCCATGAAAACCTTCAATCGTATCGGCAACTGGACCTACTCGCATATGGTGAGGTACTCCTTCCAGGTCAACGTCACCGACGTTTTAACCGGCTACTTTGCCTGGACCAAAGCCGTTATCGACGAACTCCACCCCCATCTCAAAAGCAATGGTTTCGCCATTGAGATGGAGATGATCACCAAGATGGCCCGCCTGGGTCATGATATTTACTCCGTACCAATCAGCTACCACTCCCGCGCCGGTGAATCCAACCTGCAGCCCGTTCAAGATGGCGCCCGCATCATGAAGATGTTCGTCAAAAACCTAGCCTGGAGGCCCGCCGATCCTACCGCCAAGCCAAGCCGCCGCCACGCCGCAGCCAAGGTTGGGCGACGCTTTATTCCAACGTTCGGCGAAAGGCTCGAAAAAGAGGGGGACAAGTAATGCCCCGTATTGCCATCGTTTCCGACGCTATCTTCCCGTACAACACTGGCGGCAAAGAGACCCGCATCTACGAGCTCTCAACCCGGCTAGCCGCCAGCGGTCACGAAGTGCATATCTATACCATGCACTGGTGGAAAAACCAGTCCAATCATCGGACCGAAAACGGCGTTCATCTGCACGCTATCAGCCCGCTCTACCCGCTTTATGCGGGTGAGCGACGCTCCATACGGCAAGGAATCCTTTTTGGTTTGGCCTGTTTTAGGTTGATTACAGCCAAATTTGATGTCATAGATGTAGATCATATGCCGTATTTCCCACTCTTTTCGGTACGAATTGTGGCTTGGCTAAAGCGCAAGCCCATGCTTGCTACCTGGCACGAAGTTTGGGGCCGAACCTACTGGAAAAGCTACCTCGGCCGCCTCGGCATAATTGCCTACATGCTAGAAAAATTATCAGTCCTGATGCCAAATCAAATTATTGCCGTATCGGATATGACAGCCGCACGCTTGCGCGATGACATGAAAGTCACGCGCGAGCTTTCAACCGTGTATAACGGTATTAACCTAACTGGAATCGCCAAAGTCCATGCCAACAGCACCGCCAGCGATGTAATGTACGCCGGCCGCCTACTCGAACACAAGAATGTCGATGTCCTACTGCGGGCAATTGCCGTGCTCAAAACAACGCGCCCCAATATTACCTGTGTAATCGTAGGTGATGGCCCGCAACGCACTGCTCTAGAACAGTTAGCCGCCACCCTCAAACTCGAACAAAATGTTCAGTTTGTCGGCTTCCTGCCCGAGAACTCGCAAGTTTACGGCTACATGAAAGCATCAAGCGTGTTTGTATCACCCTCTACCCGTGAAGGGTTTGGCCTAACTGTGATAGAAGCTAATGCCTGCGGTCTACCCGTAGTCACCATTGACCATCCGGACAATGCCGCCAAATATCTGATTACCCCAACCAACGGCCGCCTGGCCAAACTTACACCAAACTCAATTGCCGAGCGCACCAATGAACTTCTGACTCTTTCTCTCGACACCGCTGCCGTTAAATCTGTCGCACAAATGTACGACTGGCAAGCATCCGCCGAGCATCTTGAGGTGGTATACGCACTATGAAAGTACTAATAGCCACACCATATTACGCTCCAAAGCTTGGCGGCCTAGAACGCTACGCCCAAATAATCGCCGAACATCTGGCAACAGATGGGTGGGAAGTTCACGTGCTAACTTCGGGCCAAACCCGAGGCATGGCTAAGCTTAACGGCGTGACAGTTCACACCCTCAGCGCTTGGGCAGTGTTAGCCAATACCCCAATCAACCCGCTATGGAGCCTCCAGGCACGGCGCCTCATTCAGCAACTTCAACCCGACGTCATCAACGTACACGCGCCCGTACCCAGCATGGCTTTAGCGGTTGCCCTCGCCACCGGCAAGACCCCTCTCGTTGTTACCTACCACGCGGGCAGTATGAAGAAAGGGCACCTACTGCCGGACTCTCTGATCTGGATTTATGAACAATTGTTCCTCCCGCAACTCCTTCAACGCGCCACCGCCATCATTTGTGCCTCAAACTTTGTGCGCAACGACTTTCTTAGCTCCCGAAAAGCCAAAAGCACTACCATCACGCCCGGCGTAGACAGCCAACTTTTTGTTCCGGCACCTAATAAACAAGTTGCCAACCGCGTACTGTTCATCGGCGATTTTCGCGACCCCCGCAAGGGCCTAAACTATCTGATTGAGGCTATCCGGCTCACACCCCAAGCTAAACTGCGGGTCGTGGGGCAAGGGAGCGGCCAACTCGCGCCCGGCGTCGAATATCTCGGCGTGCTCACCGGTGCCGACCTGATTCACGAAATTCAATCTGCCAACCTGCTAGTTCTGCCTTCGATTACCAAGGCCGAAAGTTTCGGCATGGTGCTGCTTGAAGCTATGGCTTGCGGCGTGCCGGTTATCGGCTCCGATATCGGCGGCATTGGGCAGGTTATCAAGGATGGCATCAACGGGACACTAGTACCGCCCGCCGACAGCGCCCGTCTGGCTGCCTCAATCCAATACCTCCTCACCAACCCGGCTTATACCTCCAGCCTGGCTGCCGAAGGCCGCACACAAGCCGTCCGCAACTACGCCTGGACCGACCGTGGCCGGGCAACTGCACGGATACTCGAAAACGCCGTCAAACTCGAGGCAACCCATGTCTAATCACCCGCGCATATTCTTTATGCATAACGTTATCTCGCCCTACAGGCTGCCTGTATTCGAAGAAGTCGCTCAGATCGCCGACATCGAAGTCTTTTTTTGCACATCCAAGACTTCCGATCGCCAATGGAACACCAGCCTGAAAGGCTATCATTTTAAGCATAAAGTTCTGCCCAATTTCCGGATTGGCCCGTTCTTCTTTAACCCCACTTTGCTATGGCGTCTAATGTTTAGCCGATACGATATGTACTTGGTGGGCGACTTCCCCGAAATGGCCTGCTCGACATTTTTGACCATTTTGATAGCAAAAATTAACCGTAAACCGGTTATTCTTTGGTCGGAAACGATCGATAACAATGTTATCTACTACCAGCATCTGGCGATCTCAACCAAATACCACCACCGAACCGCCTTAAGACTGTTGAACCGCAGCATCAATATTTACCGCCGGGTCCTACTGGCATCAGCCAGTACTTATGTCGCCTTGAGTAACTCCGCGCGCCAATTCTTGATAACCGAAGGTGTCAAACCACGGCTTATCTTGACCGGCCCGCAAGTTCTTCCCGCAGCCCAGCTTGCGGCGCCGAATCAACTCAAAATTCACAGTCCTTACGCCGGCAAAACTGTCATTCTATATCTTGGCTATTTCAATGTTCTTAAGGGCATCGATGATCTCATTGCCGCCATGTCACAGGTCTCAGATCCCAACACCGTACTCTTGATTGCCGGAGCCGGTCCCGAAGAACAATCCCTCAAAGCTTTAGCCTCAACCGACCGGCGCATCATGTTCCTCGGCTATACCGACTCTGTCGCCAAAGCTAACCTTATGACCTGGGCCGACATTTTTGTGTTGCCTACTCTCGCGGATTGCTGGGGATTGGTCATAAACGAATCACTCCACTACGGTACCCCGGTTATCACTACCTCAGCGGCCGGCGCAGCCCAGCTCATCGAAGACGGCACTAACGGCCTCCTGATCACGCCTAGGGATCGTGATACTCTGTCGGCCAAACTGAATTTACTCATATCCGATCCCGCACTCCTAGCCAAGCTCAAGCTGGGTGCAGCCAACCAATCATCCGCTATCACCGATAGTCGAGTCGGCGCCAAGCCCATCATTGAAGCCATCCTATCCGTTGAGGGAAAATCGTGAAACGCGTAACCATTACCTTTGACTACGAAGGCACCTGGGGTATGCCTTTTGCCGCGCCGTATGATCTGGCCGCTACGACAACCCGACTATTGCAAGTTTTGAGCACGAATAACGCCAAAGCCGTCTTCTTTGTGACCGGCAAATTAATCGAAGAGTATCCGGAGGTTATCCGAATCATTCACCGGCACGGTCACGAGATCGGCTTCCATGGCTACATCCATGAACATATGGACAATCTCTCGATGAGTGAACTCAATAGTCTTGCCGCCAACCTCGCCCAGACCGCTCAACAGCTCAAGACTATCACCGGCTATGCTCCCAAGGGGTTCCGGGCGCCCTACCTTATGGGCCCCACGTTCTACAATGCAGCCGTCTACCAAGCACTCGCCGACCAGGGCTTCACCTGGATTAGTAACCGCGAAATCCGCATGCCGGAAGAGCTCTTCCGACCAGACCGGCTAAGGTTTGGTTTTGGCGTGGTTAAAATAGCCGCAATCCGCCGGTTGCTGCTCATTGCACTCAACCTCAAACTCATTTCTGCCGAACGACCGAATAACGGCTGGCACATTATCTCGGCTTTGCGATGGCTACTTGGCGCGCAACAGCCGTACATTCGGCCCGAAGGCCTCACAGAGTTCCCGCTAACCTCACCGCTCGACTGTGATCTGGTCGGTTTCCCTCGGCCCCAGCAGCCCAGCGGCAGCAGCTTTACCACCTACGCCGCAGCTGTCATTTCTAACTGCTATGACGTTTCCGGGCCATACTTCAACGTTAACAGCCACGACTGGATCACGGGATCGGCCGACCGAACCGACATTCTCGATAAGGTCTTAAAACACATCAACGCCGACCCAGATGCGCGCTATTATCTGCCAGGAATAGGAGGGGACACAAAATGATTAAGTCGTTCAAACTTGTCACTGCCCCCAGCACTCGACTGCACGCCTGGTTAATGGTCGCCGTTGCTATTGAGTGTGTTCTCATAGCACTACGCTCAGTAACCCCCGATATGGGTCTGCTAATTATGCTGGGCGCACTAACGTTGCCAGGCATTATTATCATGCTACTGCTGAGGCTAACAAAATTACCGCAACTCGAATTTGCTCTCTATTCCACCGCTCTGAGCGTCCTGTATATCATGCTGGCCGGACTCAGTGCCAACCTTGTTTTGCCAATTTTAGGCATTATGAAGCCATTATCGCTCAGTGCATTTGGACCATGGTTCTGTGCTCTGCTGATATCCCTCCTTACGGCCTTAATCATCCGCAACCGCAGCATGCAATACCTCACGGCTCTCCCGAGATTTTCCAAACAATCCGCGGCTATCTTCGGCGCGCTTGCTCTGCTGCCGGTCATTAGCGCCCTCGGTGCCGCCAGTCTGAATAATGGCGGCGGCAATATATTTACAATGACAATGTTCGCACTCATTGGCGCAACTGCGACCGGGCTCGTTATTATGCAAAACCGCCTCGCCAGTTGGATTTGGCCTTGGGCTATTTTCACGATGAGTCTGGCCATTTTATGGTCGAACTCACTACGCGGTTTATATATCACCGGTCATGACGTCCAGCTGGAATACTACGTGTTCAGGCTCACTGACACGGCCCAGCATTGGTCAATAACTAGCTTCCGGGATGCCTACAATGCCTGCCTCAGTATCACTGTCCTGCCAACCGTTTTAAAGTCCATAACCGGCATCGATGCAATTGAGCAATTCAAGGTTATCTATCAGATCATTTTTGCCATTTTTGCCACCGGCGTATTTGCTATCAGCCGCCGCTATGCCTCGGCTGCCGTGTCCTTCATTGCCGCCTTCATCTTTATTTCGTTCCCAACTTTCTTGGTTGATATGCCGATGTTAGTTCGTCAAGAAATCGCTTTCGGATACTACATTGTTTTGCTGTTGGTACTCTTCGATCGCAATATCAAAATCTGGCAGCGTCGAACCCTATTTAGCTTATTCGCCCTAGGGCTGGTATTCTCACACTACTCCACCACGTTTGTTACGGTGGCTATTCTTGGCGGAACGTACGCCCTCATGACCCCGTGGGCGCTCAAGGCCTGGCGCAACACCAGTTCCACCAACCGCCCCCGCCTTCGCTCCTTAAGTATCGGCGCTGTAACCACCGTCATAATCGTAGGAATTGCCTGGACTGGTCTGTATACCAAAACAGGTAACAATATTACCTCCCAACTTGCCAAAATAGAGCAACAGCTGCCCAGCCTCCTCAGTAACCGACTGGGCAGCGAAACGGCTAACTACTCCGTTCTCAAACAAGCCAAGCCGGATCATCAAAAGCTGCTTAACCAATACAGTGCCGAGCAGCGTACGGCCGCCGTAAGCGCACTTGGAGAACAAAAACTCTACGCTGATACCGCAAACTACCCCCTTCGAGCCGTAACCGAACCAAAGCTCGCCCTAACAAAGTTTGGAAATTGGCTCAACCGCCACGGCATATCCGCCAAAACTATCAACGCCGCCGCCAAAAGCAGCTACGCGCTCGGCATCCAAGGCCTAGTAATTCTGGCCATCGGCGTGACCTTCCTCTACCGCAAACGACTCCACATTGAACCGGAGTTTATTGCTCTCGCACCGGTCGGGGTGGCTCTGCTTGCTATGCAGGCAATTATGCCGGTGATCGAGTACGGCCTATTCCGGATGCTCCTGCAAGACCTAGTGTTCCTGGCCCTGCCGGTCACATTAGCCGCTCTCCAAATTCTTGCCTGGATGCGGATAAAATCCGCCCGCATTCGAACCTCAATAGTAGCGGGCACTTTCAGCCTGGCGTTCCTCTTTCTCACCGGCTTCATCCCACAGCTACTAGGCGGCGCGGTCGGCCAACTAGCCCTCAACAATTCCGGCTTCTACTACGACGCCTACTACACCACACGATCTGATACCGCCATGTTCGCATGGCTCAAAACAAATTACCAACGCGGCTACCCAATCAATTCGGACACCTTCCTGCGGATGAAAATAATGGCCAACACCAGCATTACTACGGTCGATGGATTAACGCCAGGATCAATTCAGCGAGAATCCTTCGTTGTACTCGCCAATCAAAACGTCACCGATTACCGAGTCTCGTTCTATTACACCGCTGCCGCCGGCGAGTTGGTATTTTACCGCACCCCAACGAATTTTCTTGATGATCACAAAAATCTCGTTTACAGCAGCGGCGACACCAAGGTTTACCGCTAGGAATCGCAATGAATACACTCATATCAACAATTAAACGTCTAGCCGACCCGCTTATCGCACAGCTCAAGCGCGACGTGGCACTCCAGAATTCGCTGTACCTCATTTCGAGCACGGGCGTAATGGCCGTGTCCGGATTCGTCTTCTGGTTCATCAGCGCGCGTATTTACACTCCAACCGAAATTGGTTTGTCTTCTACATTAATCGCCGCCGCCACCACGCTGGCACTTTTCTCATTGCTTGGCTTTGACAATGTCCTCGTCCGCTATATGCCAAATTCAAAAAAGCCTGACCGTGTCATAGACACCAGCCTTATTATTACCGGGCTCGCCGCATTTCTGCTCTCGATAGGATTTATTTTCGCTCTCGGGCATATCTCGCCCAGCCTTCACGATATTCTTTCTAGCCCAATTCACCGCCTGCTATTTGTCATTAGTATGATTCTGGTCACCATAAACACCCTAACTGACAGTATTTTTATTAGTTTCCGCTCGACAAAGTATATATTGTTTGCCGATACCGGACTCAGCGTCGGCAAAATCATACTGCCATTAGTACTAGTAGGGCATGGCGCCTACGGGCTATTCATTGCCTACGCGATTTCCGTGACCTTAGCTACACTAATCAGTGTGGGCTACCTCGGCAAACGGTTCAACTATCGTTTCAAGCCCGTAATTGATACTTCTACCCTCCGTAAAGTCAGAAAATTTTCCGCCGGCACCTACACATCAAACTTAGTTGCTGCCGTACCGATGATGGCTCTGCCCATTATCGTTACCAATGCCCTGGGCGGCGAGCATGCAGCCTTCTTCAACCTCGCCATGACCATCGCAGCAATGCTATTTATTGTACCTAGGTCCACCGCAAACTCGCTCTTCGCCGAGATATCCAAGGACAATCGTTCTATACGCCAGCAAACCTACCGCACATCACAACAAACTGCTTTGCTGCTGACGCCTCTAATTGTGTGCCTGTATTTTGGAGCCCAGCTTTTGCTAGGCATTTTCGGAAGCTCATACTCCGCCGGTGCAACCGATACGCTTCACATCCTGGCTTTATCGGCTCTAGGGGTAAGTATCAACGCTATCGCCCAAACCCTCCTCAAAGTCAGGCACAAACTCATGCTTCTCTTCCTCATCCAATTCCTTGGCACCATTGCCATGATCGGGCTGTGTTGGCCATTAGCAAAAACCTACGGTGCCGCCGGCGCGGCCTGGGCCTGGCTTATCGGGCAATACGTCATGGCCGCCATTCATGGCATGGTTTTAGTACCGCTGCTTCGAAACACCACAACCACAAATACGGCAGCTGCAACAAACTCGAAGCTTGTTCCGGGGAAAGCATCATGAACATAGTTAGTAACATTATCGGGGTTTTGTCATTTGACAATACCGACAACCGAGTCAGCAAAATCCTTCGCCAGTTGTATTTTGCACTTGGTTACAATACAACCTTTCCCGTAAACGTCATGCTAACCCTCGGCGTCCTCTCGCCGTATGTCCTTTTCCAGGCCAACCGACACGATCTGTCCGTAGTTGAATTTTCCGCAGCAGTTGTGATAACCCTGCTATCTACCTATTGCTACAATCTAATCTACATCGTCAATGATTATATTGACCACGATAAAGACATTCTGCTGCGCACCCCCAAGCAGTCCGCACTTCAGGTCCTAGGCCAACATTATCTGTTTATTGTCCTGAGTTGCTTCGCCGCAATTATCGGGGCCGCCAGTCTACTGTGGCCAAGCCTACTGATGCCGCTAGTTGGCTATAGTTTGGCACTCGCCGGCTTATCAAGCCTTCACTCCAAATTCCAAAACATCAAACTCCTCACCATATTTATCGAGCGCTTCACAAAATTTTGCGCCCCGCTTTGGTTGATACTAATCGTAACTGGCAGCGACGATGCGCGCATGATGTTTGCCGGCGCCCTGCTAATCTACCCGTTTGGCTACACCATGGACTACGCCTACCGAGGCTACATACGTGATCGCCTAAAACTGCATCAATCGATTCGTTTCATCATCTATGCAATCTATGGCATCACCGTTGCTGGTCTATTCGCTCTCGACAACTCCCAAAACGGTATCCCGCTGGCCCTCAGCCCGCTGGCATCGTTTATTGGCATCTATACTGCCGCTAGCCTTCTATCCGCAGTCATTGCCGCTCGTTTACCATTTAATTTCCTTGATTCCAACTACAGCCCGCATGTTGCTTGGGAAAAACGTCGACTGCTCGCATATGGCCTCGTCCAAACGACGCTGCTTGTGATTGGAGGTATTTATGCAATCTACCGCTAACACCTTTATCGACTTCGATGGCACCTTGGTATACGAGAATTCGTCCCAAGTGCTCATTGATCACCTACTGAGCCAGGCCAACAGTCCTAGCCAACGGGCTTTGGCACGACTACTAAATTCTCGGCTGCGATGGCTCGTCACAAAAACCTTAGGCGTAGCCACTCGCCTGACCGGCAAAGATACCATGCTCCGACTCGTGCTAATGGTATTTCGTAGTGAAATAAGTGAATCTGCCGACGAAATTTTTGCAGCCGTAGCCCAAAAACTGCACCTCAATACCAAACTCTCAGCAGAACATTCCAGGCCGTTCACCATACTTTCCGTCGGGCTACAGCCACTTATCGAACAATTTTTACTCCTTCACCCCGAGCTCAACTGCGCCCGCGCCATCGGATCATCGTATAAATCCGGCAGCCGCAACTCCAGCCCCGTCATCAAAACCGTCAATCATAAAATAATCTACCTCTCGCGAGCCAAACAAATTCGATATTACACCGACTACAAGCACGAAGCAGACACATTCAAAGCAGAGCTTAAAGGAAGCTACAGCATTATGACAATACCTAATACCCGCCACAAAACACTTTACCTCTTAGAGGAGCATTCATGAACAAACGTAAATATATTATTATCAGCAGCCTAATACTCGTTGCGGCACTCGTCGCCAACGCGGTATTTACCTATACCTCCGCCAACCGCCGCTATCCGGCCCCGCCTCGGCCAATTCCGCCTCACGGAACCGGCTTTGCCACCTCGCTAGCTGAACTATCTCAGCCTGCCCTCGACCGGCGGCTAGAGGAGATGCAGGCCACCGGTGCCACTTGGGTACGAAGCGACCTCAGCTGGAACGTAGTCCAAGACGGGGGACCGAGTACATACAAATGGCAGTCCTACGACCGAGTCGTCGAGGCCGCCAATGCCCATGGCTTGCAGACCCTCTTCATTATTGGCTTCACCCCGGCTTGGGCCAGACCGTCAAACTGCACCAACTCCGAAATGTGCGGACCGGCCAATGCCGACGCCTACGCAGTATTCGCGGGCGCTGCCGCCACCCATTTCAAACCAATGGGAGTCCACAGTTGGGAAATCTGG
Source organism: Candidatus Saccharimonadia bacterium (assembly GCA_038245115.1). Classification (GTDB taxonomy): domain Bacteria; phylum Patescibacteriota; class Saccharimonadia; order UBA4664; family UBA4664; genus UBA5169. Next base: position 10,219 of record JBBRSS010000023.1, on the reverse strand, counting down.
AATGAACCAAACATCTCGTTTCGTTATCACCCGGCAACCAACCCGGCCCAATATACAAACATGCTCAAGGGCGCCTATAAGGCTATTGACGCCATCGACTCGTCAGCCGATATTATTGCCGCTAGTACAGCGCCCTCGGCTAGCGACACCGAGAATCTATCTCCCAGCGATTTCTTAAAATCGCTGTACGACAATGGCGCCCAAGGCTACTTCACCGCCATCTCGGCTCACCCCTACACTTACCCAAAAACCCCCGCCAATAGCGACCCGCTCGATGCCTGGGGCCAACTTACGACCATGCACGAAATTATGGCCGCCAACGGCGACGCCGACAAGCAAATCTGGCTAACCGAGTTCGGTGCTTCCACAAATGGCCCATCAAATCGTCCAAACGAGTATGTTTCCGAAGCTGTCCAGTCGCAAATTCTCACCGAAGCCGCCGCCCAATGGAAAAAATCCAGTTGGTCCGGGCCGCTCTTCTGGTACGACTACAAAGACGCCGGCTCCAATAGATCCTCGAGCGAGAACTTCTTTGGCCTGGTCCGCGCCGACGGATCTCGTAAGCCAGCCTACGATACTTTCAAGAAGGCCAGCTCCGAACTATAAACTCTTTGTGAATAAGCATAGGCTGTTTGCAAAACCGCCTCTCTATCTGTAGCATAAGTACATACAGATGAGGGGATGTATCGGTTGTGAGGGGAATTCTTGGACACAGGCACTATCAAAAAGTCTTATTGCTGGTTTTTGGTTTGGTCTTAACCGGGCCGACCGCTCTACCAATACCATCAACTTCCGCCGCGCGCGAACTCGACATCTACCGTCGCACTGCTCCCGCCCCCACGCCAACTCCCACCGCAAAACCCACCCCCGCGCCGTCACTAGCCCCCGTCCCGCGCAAAGCCACGCCAACACCAAGCGATGCCGTACTCGGAGCCGGCAGCCAAAGCGCCTTCGGTATTGCTAGCGGATTAGCCTCGTTGCCAGCAGCAGAACTGTCCCGCAAACTCGCCGACATGAAGTCTCTGGGCGTTAAATGGGTCCGCTACGACATCGAATGGAGCAACATCGAATACCAGGGCCCCGGACAATACAATTGGACCGATTACGACAAAGCCGTTCAGGCAGTAAGCGCCAGCGGCCTCAATTCACTAATAATTATTGACTACACCCCTGAATGGGCCCGCAAGGCCGCCTGTAAAGATACCCCGATGTGCGCCCCGGCCGATCCGGCCGCTTATGCCGGTTTTGCCGCCCAAGTTGCTCGTCGCTATAGCCCCTACGGCGTCCATTACTATGAAATCTGGAATGAACCCAATATCACCACATTCTATCAACCCGCCGCCAATCCAGGCGAATACGCCGCCATGTTACGCGCCGCCAGTGCCGCAATCAAATCAATAGACGGCAGGGCTTTCGTGCTCACGGCTGGCACTGCACCCGCCAGCACGGGGGGAGGCAACTACTCACCGGTCGATTTCGTGAATGGCATCTACGCCGCCGGCGCCAAAGGTAGCTTCGACGCCCTTGGCCATCATCCCTACACCTGGCCATATTCCCCGGCCTATCCGAACCCATCCAACGCCTGGGGACAACTCACCACCCTCCACAACATCATGGTCGCCAAAGGCGATGATGCCAAACAAATCTGGATTACGGAATTTGGCGCCCCCACCGGCGGCCCCGGCAGCCTAGCCTCCAGCGGGCTAACTACGTCCGAAGGCGGTGCCGACCATGTCACGGAAGCCCTCGAAGCCCGCATGGTGGCAGATGCTGTCGCGGCCGTACGTCGCCTGCCCTGGGTCGGCCCCTTCTTCTGGTACAGCTACCAAGATGCCGGCACCACTAGCGACACTGTCGAAAATTTCTTTGGCCTCATCCGCGCCGATGGCTCACACAAGCCAGCCTATGACGCCTACAAGCAGGCTATCGCTCGCTAAGCCGCCCCGTGAACTATATTGTTCGATTGCCAACGCCACGCGTCTTCGCACATGGCGGCTAAATTCTTCGTGGTCTCCCAACCCAGCTCGGTTTTGGCCAGCGTCGTATCGGCAAAACACATTGCCACATCTCCCGGCCGGCGCTCGACAACCCGATAGGGGATTGTCTTGCCCGAGGCCTTCTCGAACGCCGCAATAATTTCCATTACCGAATATCCCTTACCCGCACCCAAATTGTAAGTATCAATTCCTTCTGTACCGTCCTGGTGTTGCAGCGCTTTCACGTGCGCTTTGGCCAGGTCAACCACATGAATATAATCCCGCACCCCCGTGCCATCCCGAGTTGGATAGTCATTGCCGAACACCTTCAAATACTCACGCTGTCCGGTCGCCACCTGAGCAATCATCGGCATAATATTATTTGGCATCCCAAGCGGATCCTCGCCAATCAAGCCGCTCTTGTGAGCTCCTACCGGATTGAAGTACCGCAGCAGCGTAATACGCCGTTTATCGTCAGCCAACGCCACATCGCGCAATATTTGTTCGCCCATGAGCTTCGTCCAACCGTATGGATTGGTCGCATCTAGAACCGCTATCTCTGGAATCGGCACGTGCTCCGGGTCACCGTATACAGTCGCCGAAGAACTAAATACCAGATTGCGCACCCCGTGTTTGGCCATTAGCTCGGCAACGTTAATCACCGCCAAAACATTATTGCGATAGTAGGCGAGAGGCTTCCCAACTGATTCACCCACGGCCTTCAGAGCCGCAAAGTGAATTACCGCATCCGGACGCTCCGCCACAAATACATCGTCGAGTAACTTAGTATTACAAACATTAACGTCGTAAGATTTAACCCCCACGCCGGAAATCTGCTCAATCCGCCGCAACACATCAGGATGACTATTAGAAAAATTATCAGCAATTATCGGCACCATACCGGCCGCCAACAGTTCAATCACTGTATGACTGCCAATATAACCAGCTCCACCTGTTACGAGTACTTTCATATATCTCTATTCTAGTCTTTTCGACACAATTGACAAACTATCCGAAATGCATTTGTGATTTTTGTCACACATCACCTATGCAGAGGGCAAATCTCGAAAAGTCTCCCGCATCAAAGCAAACACGTGATCGCGCACCGATTCCGGCGTATGCGCATCGGTTGGCAAGACAATTACGCCCGCCCCGGGATCATCCGGATGCTTCAACGCACCGTATTGCTTAGCCCGGTCGCGGTTATCACGAGCGATAATTTCTTCCATACTGTGCTCGCGTGATCGCAATGCGGCTACCTCGGGCGCCACGGTCAGCAGCAATTTCAGCGGCGCATCCGGCACTACCGTATGGCCAATATCGCGCCCGTCAATCAAAGCAAACCCATCAAACTCGTTAATTTGCCGCCGAACAATATCTGAAACCCAATCGCGTACGGGCACCGGTATGCTCACAATTGACGCCCCCGTACCCACCCCGGGACCTTTGAGCTGGTCCTCCACCGAAGCCAGCTCACCATCAATCCACACCTGCCCGCCGTGCATCTCTACCTGCCGCGCGCGCACCAAATCCAATAATTTCTCCGCTGTCATCTCGTGCACCAGCTTCAGCGCCGCCTTAATAATTTCCTCGGGCTTCATATCTGATCTTCCTAGCACCATCTCAGACGCATCTTCGAGCGCCACCAGCGCCATCGCCCGATAAATCGAACCGGTCGAAATGTGAATCACCGGCACCCCTTTGAGTCGCAACAGTTGAGCCAGCTCATCAATCAGCCGGCCCTTACCCGTTGCGGTGCCACCGTCTACCGCTACCACTCGAAGGTTTTGTAACTCAACGTTCATACAGCTGTCATTTTGACACGCCTCCCCATTGCCGTCAAAACCTGACATAATATCTCTATGCCCCATTTCGATACGTTTATTTTTGAATCATACGAACTACACCGCTCCAACAATACCATTTCATTGCGGTATAGCCTCGACAATGCAATCCATCTCGAAGAGGTACTGAACTTACCGGCCAGCTTCTCTCAAGATGCACCATCGCCCGAACTCAACGCCGCCCTGTTCGCTCTCCACTTAGCCGGGGGAGCCAGCTATTATAAAGCCTATTTGCCTCCCACTATCGAAGTTCGCAGTGGTAGCCTAACCCCCGAGCAAGCGAAGTTTTGGAACACGCTCTACACGAACGGGCTGGGCGAATTCTTCTACCGCAACAACATCGACTTTCGGGGTCTCATAGCTTTCCCAGCCACAGCCTCATCTAAGCCACCAACGTCGACTCCGGCCAAAGCCCACCCAAAGCGCATCCTCGTGCCCTTCGGTGGCGGCAAAGACTCCATCGTATCCACCGAAGCACTTCGGGCTGCCGGCGCCAATCAAACCCTATTTCGGGTTCGATCCCACCCCTTCATTACCGAGCTCGCGCAAACCGCTCAATTGCCACTCATCGAAATCGAGCGCCGCCTAGATCCGCAACTTTCCAGGCTCAATCACGAAGGCGCCCTCAACGGGCACGTGCCAATCACCGCCTACATCAGCTTCCTCTCGATCGTCACCGCCCTGCTCGGAGACTACGACGCCGTAGCGTTCTCGAACGAGCGCAGCTCCAGCTATGGCAACATCGAATACCTCGGCATGACCATAAATCATCAATGGAGCAAAAGTCTCGCCGCCGAAAAGCTTATACGTAGCTATATCCAAAACAACATTACGCAGTCGGTCGCCTACCTCAACCCGTTGCGGCAACTTAGTGAGCTAAAGATTGCCAAATTATTTACCGAATACCCGCAATATTTCAACCAAGCCACCAGCTGCAACCGCAACTGGACACTCGCTGCCACAGAGCAAAGCACCGGGCGGTGGTGCGGCACCTGCCCCAAGTGTGCCTTCAGTTTTGCGTTGTTTGCGGGCTACTTGCCAAAATCTATCGTCATCGAAATCTTCGGTCAAAATATCTTCGACAAAGCCGAACTTCTGCCCCTTTATCGCGAACTCTGGGGCGAGGAAGGATTTAAGCCGTTCGAATGCGTTGGCACACCCGATGAAACCCAGGCCGCACTGTATCTGGCGAGTCAAACGGGGGAATACGATCACACCCCGATCATGCAGGCCTTTGCCTCGACTATTTTGCCGACCCTAGTGGACCCCGCTCACACCGTCGCCGACCTGATAATAGGGGAGCCGCAAATATGAAGATTACCGATCTAAACGGCAAAAACGTCTGCATCCTGGGTTTTGGCCGGGAAGGCCGCGCCACGCTCACCGCACTCAAACACTTTGCTCCCAATTCCCGCATCACCATCGCCGACCGCAACCCAATTTCGGACATAGACCCCACGATTCCTTCGCAGACGGGCCCGAACTACGTAGACGATCTACCTAGTTACGATATTATTATCAAAAGCCCCGGCGTCATCTGGCAACCCCCACCGGCCGTCGCCGCAAAAGTCACCAATGCCACTGAGCTCTTCCTCAACTCTCTGCCCACAGGAGCCATCACCATCGGCATCACCGGCACCAAGGGCAAAAGCTCCACCGCCAGCCTGATCTACCACATCATTTTGAGCCACCGCAGCCACACCTATCTGGCCGGCAATATCGGCCAGCCCATGCTAGACCTACTGCCCAACGCAAAGCCCAACTCTGTCTATGTACTCGAGCTCAGCAGTGCCCAACTAGCAGACCTCACAACCAGCCCTCAGATCGCCGTCGTAACATCATTTTTTCCCGATCACGCCGATTATCACGGCAGCCTTGAAAACTATTTTGAAGCCAAGACGCACATCGCCCGATATCAAACAACGAACGATGTTATATTCTTTAACGGCGACTCGCAGGATTGCCGCCGGCTTGCCAAACTCAGCCCTGGTAAACAGCTCGGCTTTTCTGGAGATTCCGCCGCCCACAGCAATATCGCCGCCGCCCGGGCTGTCGCAACTTATCTGGGGATCCCGGATGCTGCCATCGATACGGCCATCACCACCGCCCCAAATCTACCCCACCGACAGCAGTCACTCGGCATCCACCACGGTATTGAATGGGTCGACGACTCCGCCGCTACTACGCCCCAGTCTACCCTTGCAGCTCTGAGCGCCCTCGCCGGAAGGGTCGACACACTCATCGTTGGCGGCCTCGACCGCAATTACGATTTCACCGAACTAGCCTCGCAAATAGTTGCATCTAAAATCAGCAATCTTATTATCTTTCCAGATACCGGGCCCGATATCCAGCGCGCTATTGAATCATTACAACCATCGCGCTCCCTACAGTATTTCGAAACATCCGCGATGACCGAAGCCGTCGTCTACGCAGCAAAACACACCGCCGAAGGCAAAATCTGCCTCCTCTCCAGCGGTGCGCCGAGCTATAACTTGTATAAGAATTTCGATGAGCGCGGCGACGCTTTTGGGCAAGCCGTCGCCACACTCGAAAACTAAGAGACTAGCGGCAAGTGTTTGGCCATGGGCTACAACCGCGCTGGTTGTACAGCATTTGAGCACGCGCATCCTGCTCAGCCGGAGAGGCGTTTGATGGCAACCCGGTGCCGCCGACACTTGCCCACGTCCCGACGCTAAACTGATAGGCACCATAGTAACCGTTGCCCGTGTTAGTAGCATAGTTGCCACCAGACTCGCGCTGACGCACCCCGGCAGCCCAACCGCCCGCTCCAGCAGTATAGTTGGCTGCAGTTGCTGCTCGGCGGGGTGCTACGTTAGTAGTAGCGCCCGCAGATGCCGAGGCTTGCACTACGGTACCGGCTGGTAGGGGACGCTCAGTGGTCGGGCCCACCGGTACTACCAACTTCTGGCCTTCATAAACCAGGTCCGGGTTCTGCACCTCGGTATTGGCATCCCACAACGGGCGCCAATTCGTCAGCTTCTCCGCGTCGGCAATAGTCGACAGACTGTCGCCGGCCGCGACAACATGTACCTTTGGCGGCGGTACTTCAGCCGGTTTACTAGCCGAAATTGCCAGCTTGGTTTGCGGTTTCGGCGTCGGTGTACTCGTGGCAAACGCCGGAGCCCCCAAGGACATTGCGAGTCCAATGCCTCCAATTGCCGATATAACTATTCTTTTCATACTAACCTTCCCTCATTAGCGCAGTGGGGTGAAAATATATCTGGACTGGACGACCCACTACTTACAAAATTCTTCACACAAAACGGTACGCTACAGGAATTAAAAATTAGCGCAATTATGCGTTCTCACAAAAATCAGCCGTTATTAACGGCGTAGCATTAGGAGTATTAACTAGTTTATCTGCCTATATTGCTTATGCTTAAACCCATTAACATAAACTTTAAAATATGCCGTAACAGTCTGTAATTATTATTAAATATATGGCGAAATAATAGTTAGTGGGTGAAATATCAATATTGACATTCGGTGGGTAGAATCGCGAAATTTGTTAACAAATGCTTATTTCTCGAGCGACCGAATCTGTCCGTGGTCCAACCCGAAATAGTGCGCCACCTCGTGCCACACTGTCTCGTGCACCGCTCGGCGCAAACTCTCGATATCAGATGAAATCATTTCGTGGGGACTCTTAAATACCGTTATCGCATCTGGCAACACCCCGGAGTAACCAGCATTCCTGCTCGGCAAAGGAATGCCTTCATAGAGCCCCAGAAGAGTCATATGGCCATGCAAAATGCCACCGACCCGCAACTGCTGCCGCGACGGCTCATCTGCCACCAAAAACGCCACGTTATCCAAATGGCTCGCAAACCGCTCCGGAATAGCGACCACGGCTTCCTCAACCATTTGCTTAAATTCTTCGTCGGTAATGCTTATCATTACTTAATACTAACCTAAAAGTGTTAGGCCTACCGGGGTTTAATTAAATTCCTATCTGGTATCACTTGACAAAACACCCCTAATGTCCCGCACTGCGCTGGCAGAGTACGTTTGTGCCCTGCTTCGCACGATCATAGGGGAATCATGTCTGGTTTGCGTTTTGACGGCCAAGTCGCCATCATCACCGGTGCTGGCGGCGGCCTCGGCCGCGCCCACGCCCTCGAGCTTGCTCGTCGCGGAGCCCTTGTCCTGGTCAACGACCTGGGAGGCGCCCTCGACGGCACCGGCTCTTCGATGTCCGCCGCCGACCGTGTCGTTCGGGAGATCACCGCCCTTGGTGGCACCGCCGCAGCCAACCACGACAGCGTGGCCACCCCAGAGGGGGGCCAGGCCATCGTGCAGGCCGCGGTTGACGCCTTCGGTCGCGTTGACGTGCTCGTCAACAACGCCGGCATCCTGCGCGACAAGGCCTTCCACAAGATGGACGCCGCCATGGTCAAAGCGGTCATCGACGTCCACCTCAAGGGAGCCTTCAACGTCACCCAGCCGGCCTTCGTCCTGATGCGTGCGCAGGGCTACGGCCGCATCGTCAACACCAGCTCAGCTTCCGGGCTGTTCGGCAACTTCGGCCAGGCCAACTACGGCGCGGTCAAGGCCGCTCTCGCCGCCCTGGCCCGAATCCTGGCCATCGAGGGCGCCAAGTATGGCATCAAGGCCAACGCCATCGCCCCGCTCGCAGCTACCCGCATGACCGAGGACATCCTCGAGCAGGCGCTCAAGGACCTGTTCCAGCCTGGCTACGTCAGCGCTCTGGTCGCCTACCTGGCGAACGAGAACTGCGCGGTCAGCGGTCACATCTACTCCGTCGCCGGAGGCAGGGTCGCCAGGATCTTCGTCGGTGAGACTCGCGGCCAGACCGGCTGCGACACCGCCGAAGCGATCATGGGCAAGATCGACGCCATCGATCACCTGGACCCCAACGACTTCGACGAGCCGAGCGACCTGACCGAGGAGAGCCAGATCATCGCCAAGGCCCTCCGTGAGCTGATCGCATCACTCAGCTGACACAACGCGATGCTCGCACCCGGCGAGTAGCACAGCACACAACTATCCGCCCCTAGCGAGAGACGCCCCCGGTCTCTAGCCGGGGGCGTCTCTCTTTTTACGGCAAATATTAGCGGATCGAAAAATCCAGCACCAGCGGCAGATGATCTGAAATGGCGCTATCTATAACCTTGAAATCGTGTACTTCCACCAGATCATTCACAAACATGTAATCAACCACTTCGTCGCCCTCTTCTAGCTCATCCTTGAAGGTTGGCCTGGTAGTCACTACCCCAAATTCTGTTATCAAATTCCGAAAGCTCTTGCTAACAAGCTGTATCGACTCAGAATTGGGCAGCAAATTAAAATCACCCGTAATAATTGTGGCAATATTCTTCCGCTTGGCTGCCGCCACCACATACTCGCACTCGTTTATCGTGCGCTCATCGCCACGCTTATCGGCCGTCCAAATCCCATGGAGATTCAACACCTGCAACGCCGCACCGTCAACCTCCAGCTCGGTCACCATCAGCGACCGTCCATGATCTTGCGCACGCCAATTCGACCAATCCTGCATATACTCGAAATTCTTATAAAAGAACTCATTTGCGCCCGACACAATCGGGTATTTGGACAACAGTTCAATTCCTTGCTCAATATGCCCGCCAAAATCGTAATCGACTTTCCCGGGTGTTTTAAACCCGTTGCCAACCCATACCGGAGCAAAAAACGAGTGCGGGTACAAATGAGCTATCGATTTCTCGATATCGTGCTTCGACCGATACGTTGGATGAACACCGTCCTCCAAATGCCTCACCATCTCTTGGAGCGCAACAATGTCGCCATCCTGCTCCTTCAGCAGACCCGCTACGGCCTCACTATTCGACATCTTAATAGCTACATTCAGGTCGACGAGTTTCAGTCTTTTCATAGCAGCTAGTATATCAGCCGCCTCGAACTAGGCGCTAGCAATGAAAGAACCCCACCTAAAGCAGTGGGGCTCAATCATCCAATGAATGAGTCCCGACTGCCCCAGATGGGGCGTATAGCGCCGAAGATAGCGCCAAAAGCGCACCTACTTAGCAGCCACGGTTGCCGAATAATGTGCCTGTAGTATCACTTCGCCGGCCGGCGAAATCAATTTCCACGTGATCACCCAGGGCTCGCCACCAACGGCGGCACAAAACGTTCCGGACCTCAAGGATGGCCACACCGTCTACACCTACCAAAACGACTGCCCGTACGGCGCAAAGACCATGGTTGGATATTTGGCTCACATGGAGAGCTTATTGGCACTCTGAACCACCCTCACTTCACAACCCTCCCGTAATCAGATCTGCCATCGGGGCGTAAAACTCCCGTTGCATGGCCTCAAAGAATTGGCGATGCCAACTCCGGCGCTTCTTGGGTTGAGTCGGATCCGTAGATTTATTGCGC
>JBBRSS010000022.1:0-24210 GCA_038245115.1 Candidatus Saccharimonadia bacterium | reverse complement strand
CAACCTCGACCCCACCGGCCTCAACTACACCAGTAGCTCCACCTACGAAACCCAGGGCGCTGCCGGCTCGTACCTCCGCCAAACCGCCAAGTTCCTCCCCGGCGCCAATACCGCCACCGCCTCCACCGGCACCCAGTACGCTCACTACGCAGCCACCGACACCAAAGACGACCCTTGTACCACCGGTACCACCGAGGCCTACAAGCAAGCCGGTATGGTCAAGCTCAAGACCGAACCCGACCCAGATGGCGCCGGCTCCGGGACCAGCCGCGCCACCGAAACCATTTACGACGACGCCGGCCGCATCGTCGCCTCCCGCTTCAACGCCGACGCCTGGACCTGCACCACCTACGACAGCAGGGGAAGAGTCACCACAGTGGCAATCCCAGCCTTCAATGGCGCTCCAGCCCGCACCGTCACCAACAACTGGTCCGTCGGTAGCAACCCCTTCGTCGTATCATCCAGCGACGCCAACGGCACCATTACCACTACGTCAGATCTTCTCGGTCGCACCACCAGCTACACCGACGCCAATGGCCAGACCACCACGACCAGCTATGACAATCTTGGCAGACTCCTCAATCGCACCGGCCCCCTCGGATTCGAGGAGTTCACCTACGACAGCTACAACCGCCTCACCAGTCAAAAGCTCGACTCCGTTGTCCAAGCTGTTCCAAGCTACGACGCCTACGGTCGCCTCGCTTCGGTTACCTATCCCACCGCTGGGTCACTTGCGCTCACGATTAGCCGCGACAGTCTCGGTCGAACCACCGGCACCGACTACACCCTAGGCAATGGAACCACCCACCTCACCGACTCTGTTACGAGAAGTCAAAGTGGCCAAATCATTTCCGGTACGGAGCTCGGCACCAGCAAGAGCTACACCTACGACAAAGCCGGTCGCCTCACCGCTGCCACCATTGGCTCGAACACCTACGGTTACTCCTTTGCTGCTCCCACCACCTGCTCAGGCACCTACAATGCAAGTGCCAACAAAAACTCCAACCGCACCAGCCAAACCATAAACAGCACCACTACTACCTACTGCTACGATAACGCCGATCGGCTCGTCTCTAGTTCCGACGCCTCCGTCACCACTCCGGTCTATGACGCCCACGGCAACACTACGAGCATTGGAACGACTCCAGTGACAACGTTTGCATACGACTCCAGTGACAGGAATAGTTCCATCACTGAAGGCGCAAAGTCCACCACCTACACAAGGGATGTCCAAGGTCGCGTCACGAGCCGTGTCCTCGTCAACGGAGCTACCACGACCAACAAGTACGCCTTCACAAGCCCCGGCGACACCCCTGACCTCCTCCTCGATGCGAGCAATGCTCTTATCGAGAAATACCAGCAACTTCCCGGCGGTGTCCTCCTTACGATCCGGCCCAATCAAACCGCTCCTGCCAACAGAGTATTCTCCCTCGTCAATGTCCACGGCGACACGATGGCCACCACAGATGCGACTGGCACCCAAACCGGCACATTCACCTACGATCCCTTTGGCAATCCCGTCGCCTCAAGCCCCAATAACACCGCTACCAGCTCAACTTACGGCTGGGTCGGCCAACACGAGAAAGACACGGAAACGGCATTCACCCTTGCACCGACAGAGATGGGGGCAAGAATCTATCTCGCGAAGATTGGGCGATTCCTGCAAGCCGATCCCCAGGAGGGCGGAACAGAGAATAATTATGTCTACCCACCCGATCCCGTAAACGACTTCGATCTAGATGGCAATGCTGGGTTCAACTGGAAGTCTGCGATACACAATGTAACCCGCGTTGCCTCTGTGGCATCAATGCTACCTGGTCCGATTGGAATGGCAGCAAGTGCCATTGCGGCGGCGGGCTATCTTGCTCAGGGCAACTATAAGGAAGCCGCACTCGCAACCGCCGGAGTCGCACTTGCCGCAGTTGGCGCCGGGGCGGCGATTAAGCTCGCGCCAAAGCTGGTAAAATTTGCAAAAATCGCACCGTTCAGTAAATACACAGGGATAAACTCGAAGCTATTTGGCAAAGGGGGCTCCATTACGGCCAATGGCAAGCAATTCGCATTAACTAAGGGACTGCTAAATAACAATTCAGTAATTAGAGCCGGCTGGGGTTGGCAAGGATCAAGGGCCTCTGGCAATCTAGTATTCCGCGTCGCCTTCGGACCCAATAGCTGGAAGGCAAGACCTCATCTCGATTTTGGAAGATATAAACCAATCTTAAGATGGAGATAACAAGATGAACCCCGACATTCAAAGCAAGAAAACATTATTTGAAGAGCTAGCTGCCAAGTTAGGCCAACTCTCGGGCGCTAAATTAAAATATGCCGAAGGTATCATTTGCGCCTATACGCTGACCGACAACAAAGGAGACGATTTTTTAGAGCTGCAAACGGATTACGGCGACCATCTTGACCTACTTGTGATAATTGAAAAGCACCCATACAGCCTTGGTGGAGACTACATACATGGATCATCTGCTTGGGAACAATTCAAGAACGATGCCATTGAATGCATGAAGTCGCTTTTTAGCCAAAAAACCGCCACCGAAGAACAGTGGTACCGAGGCAATAAAAGAATTGGCGGTCAATTGTACGTGCCTTCGGCGGCTGCGAAAGATAAAAACACACTCGTTGATAGAACGGGCTCTCAGTTTAGACTGCTATCCCGTAGACAAATAGATGATCATTTCTTTGCTTCCTTAGAAGGAAAGAAATGAGGTTGACTGCCGAATACAATCATCAAGATGCAGGAATAGTTCTATGCCAGAGATAATCGACAACCAGGAATGGCTGGAAAAGAGGCCGCTCAAAATCGAACTCAATTTATCAGGCGACACCACAAACCAAGAGTGGATTGGTTATGAGCTCAAGCTTTTTAATGGTGCGTCCGTAATAACGGAAATTGGTGGCACGCTACACGACAAGGATATTGAAACTTTTCTAGCTGCGCTAACCAAAGAGCACGAGAAAGAGGACTATTTTGAGCCCGTAGAGCCCGATTTTTTTGTAAATCTCAAGCCAAACGGAGATCAGGTCGAAATATTCTGGTGCATTGATGAGGGCATGCGCCGAAAAGAAGGCTACTCAACAAGCGGCATTGGCGTTCGTGTGGTGGTCGACACTGCGCAAATAAATCATTTCGCTCAAAGCTTAAGAAATGAGCGAGACGCCGTTACTGGCGGTAAAAAATACGAGTTTTAGTAGAACTGCTTGCGCCTCAGGCTTAGCCGCCTGTACCCCGTATTGATTGTTTGGTATAACTATTGGCTATATGGAAATGAAAATTGAAGCACCCCAACGCAAGCTGGTACTTCGCAAACTGAACCGGATAATGCATGGTGGCCTGCTCCTGCGAACAGGAGAGGTTCGCTATGTTTACGAATGGGATAAGAGCAAGAATAAAAAGCTGAACCTCCAAAACGTAGCCAAAGAAGACGCTGCGCTGCATTATTTTGAGCTCCAAAAAGTCATAGACGGCTCAAGGACCGAGAACGAATTCAGGAACCAGCAGCTACACGGCAACGTGGTAAACAAAGCCTGGGGCGTATGGAATCCCAAAGTATGGAAAGGAGCCGACCCAGCCCGGCGCGAATATGACCAGGAAGTTCATATCTATGGCATCGATTACGACAGATTCAAAGAGGAGCTCGTAAAGTTTGGGTTGTCAGATAGGGGAGATGAATTAGTCGAAGTCGCAGCTCCACCGGCGCCCACGCCGACCCTTCCGCCAGTAGTCGCCGAAATCACTCCCAGTTTCTCTATTCATAAGGGTAATCTTATCTCCTACAACGGCAAGGAAATCATTCTGGAGCCACAGCCACGCCGCATCGCCGCCCGCGTAATGACCAATTTCGCCGCCGGCCGGCACACGCCTCCTGAAGAAATTACCAACGATATTCTAAGCGAAAGCTATATGGAGAAAGCCAAGACCAGCAAACAGGTCAAACAACGGGTCACAGATTCAATATACGAGCTAAGGGCAGCTTTCAAAACCGCCACCGGAACAGATAAAAACCGCTTCCCAAATACAAGGGGAGTAGGCTACACCTTTAGCCCGTAGAACATCGGGAAATATCCCCCGCATCCTACCGATACTCCGCCTTTATGATGGCGGAGTATTAAATTTGTGGAGATTTCTATGGAACAGAGCGCCCAACCGGGCAAAACAAGTATCCGAGACCTCGGCCTAGCCACGGCGCTAGTTAGCCTCGGCTTTCAAATTAACGAAACTCAGCGTGATGCCGGCGGCCGAGCGTACTTTCTCTTCGATGATTCAGAGAAGCTCAAATCAGTCGTGGAAAGCTATTACGCCAACACGCTCATGGTGCCCGCCCGCACCTACTCTGACAATTCAAAAATGCTAAAGACGCGCATCTATAGCGGCCGCTAGCTTTATGCGCATCAGCTCTCCAGCCATCGCCGATCTACAATCCATTCTCCAGACGGAGTATGGCGTTGCATTGACCGATGAGGGGGCACAACAAGTTGGGCTAAAGATAATGCGCTTCGTATACGCGAAAGAGCTAAATCAAGCCCCTAAACCAGCTAAGGAACCAAGCGATGAATCAGGAAATGGAAATCAAACAATATCTACACGATAAAAGCATCGAATATATCGAACACGGAAAAGAGCTGGCCACTAATTGTGTATTTCACGGCTGTGATGATGATAGCCGACCCAATGAGCATCATCTGCACATCAACAGCGAGACTGGCCAATATCACTGCAAAAAATGCGGTGAATCGGGCAATCTGGTGACGTTAAAAAAGCATTTTGGTGACTGGCCCGATAAGAAAACATCACCCGGCCGCCAGCATCGGCATAATAATTTGCCGGCCCCAAAAGAAGCCGTGCGCTGCCACAAGGCGCTACCCCAAAAAGTTAGGGATTACCTAATTACCGAGCGCGGTCTTACCGCAGCCGTAATTGACGAAGCCATGATCGGGTACGGGGTGTTCTACGGCAGGCATTGGATTACCATTCCGATCTTCGGCATTGATAATGTCGAGTTCCTAAAGCTTCGCAGTCTGCCCTGGGATACAGAAAACCCAGACAAGTATAAAACGTACCCCTCCCACAGTGCCGAACTGTACAACGGCCACTCGCTGCTGGTGAGCAAATCAGAAGAGGTAGTGATTTGCGAAGGCGAACTTGATGCCGTGATGGCACGCCGCCACAGCCTCCCGCTCGCAGTCAGTAGCACTGCCGGTGCCGAGACCTTCAAGGAAGATTGGTTAGCGTACTTCAAGCATGTACGGACTGTGTGGCTATGCTTTGATAACGACGAAGCCGGCGAGCGAGGCGCTCATAAGCTTGCTGCTCTACTCGGAGCGCACCGGCCAGATATTTCCATTATGCAGATAAAGCTTCCGCCAGAAGTAGGGGAGCACGGTGATCTAACAACCTTCCTCAATCTACCAGGCGCTAAGCCGAACTATCTGTTTAGTCAATACGCCAAGCATGTCGGCGGAGAACCGCCGGTAGACCCTTCGGAATTTACTGAAATGGGAATCGATGAGCTTGCGGATATTTTAAGCCAGACAATCAAGTTCGATTACGAGAACAAAGTCATTGTGTTCTTGGGCATGCTCACAGCCTACACAGAGGAAGACCAGTTAAACCTATTTCTCACTGGCCCATCCTCATCAGGCAAAACCTACATCGCTACAGAGGTTGCTAAATACTATCCCGCCGAAGACGTTGAAGAGTTCGCCGCTGCCAGCCCAACCGCATTCCGCCACCGGCGGCCCATAATCGACCCGGATACCGGCCTCGCGTATGTAGATTGTGAACGAAAGATTCTGATCTTCATGGAATTACCCCATCCCAAACTGCAAGAAAATCTTCGCCCTTTGCTATCGCACGACAAAAAAGAGGTCCGTTATCTGGTAACAGAAAAAGAAAAATCAGGCGCAAACACCGCAAAAGATAGCGTCATTCGTGGCTACTCGGCCACGGTGTTTTGTTCCACGGCAATGCGCATGGACGAGCAGGAAGCCACCCGTTCAATCCTCCTTAGTCCAGACGTGAACGAAGAGAAGCTCATTGAGGGCATTGACCTGACGGCCAGGAAAAATGCAGACCCCGTGAAGTATGAAGCAGCATTGAGGAACGACCCAAAACGCCGGATGCTAGAACGCCGCATCCGCGCCATCAAAAAGTTGCACATCGATTCGGTAATCGTTCCTGACTACACAACCGTACTGCGCAGGTTTAAGAAAATTACCGGCCGGCCCAAGCCTCGTCATCAACGCGACGTTGCACATATGATGTCTCTCGTAAAAGCCCTCGCATTACTCAATGCGTGGCACCGCTTTGACGGCGACCGGCGAATTATTGCAAATGAGCGTGATGTGGATGAAGCCTTACGCCTATGGCAAAAAGTCTCGGAGAGCCAGGAGCTAGGTGTACCGCCCTATGCAAATCATTTCTACAAGTCCTTCATTGTGCCCGCCTATCAAGAGAAGAACGCCGGCAATCCCATCGGTGCAATCCCCGTAGGCGTTACGCGCCGCGAAATTAGCACGAAGCACTACGAGCTCACAGGTCAAATGCCCAATGAGGACAATCTACGCAAAAACGTGCTCCCTACACTACTAGCCGCGGGCCTCATTTACCAAGAACGTGACCCAAGTGACGCCAAACAATGGCTCATTTATCCGAAGCAACCACCAAAGCAAAACGAAGGAGGGGAGCCGAATAATGAAAAACGCTAAAAACCTGCGCCTAATCCCTAATGATTTCGGCTATTGCGGAGTTTTCGGTGCGTAGACGCGACGCCGCGAGAATTATTAGCGACAACCTTCCGTTTATTTCGGCCACCAGCCTGGGCAAGAGCGGCAGGCTTGCCGATGGCATGCGGGCAGAGCTCATCACAACCCTGACATCAGGGCTTGAGCACCACGCAACAATACAAGTACGCAGAAACACCGCCACACCACAATTGACCGTTAAGTATATCCCCAACGGTAATGAAGCCGGGAGGCGCATCCAGCTACGCTACACACCATGTCGGTATGGCGGCCACCGGTGGTGGCTGGCATGTCCGTTATGCAACCGCCGCTGCGGCAAGCTCTATCTACTTTACGGAGAATACGGATGCATCCGCTGCCATAACCTCACCTATAAATCGCGGCTGGTTGGCCGGAAAACCTCGCTGTTTAGCACAATACAAACCCTTCAAAAAATCAGCACTGCCCGCCGAGAGCTGGCCACCCTCAAGCGCACAAAGTATCGCGGCCGGCCGACACGAAAATTCCGCCGGCTCCTAAAACTAGTGGCAGCCGTGAGCGGCCAGCCCGGAGGTGGCAAAATGTAAAACTGGCATTTCTTAAATTACCCATTACACTAAAAGACGTATACGCTTCCAATAATCCCGGCACAGGTCGTGTCTAAATTTCTGCCCATTAAGGGCAGCTTGGTGCAGAAAGCAACGACTTGTCGTTACTGGAAGCGTATACAGCCGAGCTGCCCTTTTTGATGGAAAGAAAATTCGATGAACCAATTACGCTATATCGCATATGTTCGCAAATCTACCGAAGATGAAGAAAAACAGGTGCTCTCAAAAGAGGCCCAGCGAGACAAAATTAAAGAACGCTTTCCCGATCTGAATATTGTCGTCGCCCTCGACGAGAGTAAGAGCGCCTTTGAGCCCGGCAAACGTGATGTCTTTGCCCAGATGATCGCCATGATTGATAAGGGAGAAGCAGACGCCATAGTGGCCTGGCACCCGGACCGACTCTCACGCAATGAAGTCGATGCCGGCGGCATCACTTGGCGCGTCCGACAAGGAATAATTAAAGACCTAAAGTTTGCCAGCTTCAGCTTCGACAATTCACCCGAAGGCTTAATGATGCTCCAGATGACCATGAGCCAATCGCAGTACTTCTCGGCCAAACTCAGCAAGGATGTGAAGCGCGGCAACGAAACTAAGCGCAAAAACGGCGGCATTGCCGGTAAGGCACCGGAGGGTTATCTGAATGACCGCCTAAAAAAGACCGTCTACCCGGACCCTGAACGCTTTCCCGTGATCAGAAAGGCCTTTGATATGTATCTGACCGGCGAACACAGCGTGCAGGCAGTGTGGCGAGCCCTGGACGATTGGGGCTATACCACATTGAAACGACAGAAGATTGGCGGCAACCCACTAAACCGCAGCACGCTTTATCTCATCCTTCGCAACCCACGCTATGCTGGCAAAATTCCCGACCCGCACGACAGCGAGAAATTCTACGATGCCGCGTACCCAGCCATGATAACGGTAGAGGAATATGATCAAGTTCAAACGCTGCTGGGGAACAAAGGTGCCACCAAGTTTAAGGCTACCCGCGAATTCGTCTTACGCGGCTTTATCCGCTGCGCCGTATGCGGCTGCATGATCACGGCCGAGAAAAAAGTGAAGAAATTGGCCGGCGGCAGCACAAGTGAGCACATCTACTATCACTGCACACGGCGAAGCAAGGCTGCTTGTGATCAGCGTATGAATATCAGGGAGGCAGACCTGTTTGAACAGCTCAAAGCGCTCCTGGATGGCTATGAGCTCGTCCCGAAGCTATACGAATGGGGGATGACTGCACTTAGTAAGCTGGCCGAAGACGAGGTAGCCGAACGCAACAAGGTGCAGAAGATGCAGAGTACGTCCATCACCGGTCTGCAAACTCAGCTCGACAATCTGCTGGATATGGCCACCAAGGGGCTGATTTCTGGAGAGGAATACCAGGCCAAAAGCCAATCCCTCAAGGGCGATCTGAAGAAGAGGCAAGAAGAGCAAGCGGATACAGTGGGGAGGACTAGGGGGTGGTATGAATTTGTTGGCAATACACTCCAGACGCTCAACCTGGCTAATGCCAGATTTGTTGAAGGCGACCTGGGGGATAAAAAAGAGATTTTGCTGGCAATCGGTCAGAACCCGGTACTTCGGGATGGAAAATTGCTTATCGAAGCCAATCCTTGGCTAAATCCAATCAAACGCGAGGCCTCCACCGCCAGAGATCAACTGGAGGCAGTTAGAACCATGCCCCAACAGATACAAAAAGCCTCCGAAGAGGCTGTTCGTCTAAATTGGTACCGCTGGTCGGAGTCGAACCGACATGACCGTGAAGTCGAGGGATTTTGAGTCCCTTGTGTCTACCATTCCACCACAGCGGCATAAGTATTGTTTGGAGCGTATTTTTATGTTATAATGTGCTTTTGTAACGCCATTGCTTGGTATTACTACGTAACACAAGATATCATAGAACATATACGGCGAACAATCATGGCGGAAAACCCCGACACCCTAAATATTGGCTCCATCCGGCTGCGCAAGGAGTACCCGATTGCTCAGGTGCAGCATCCTGTGACGCCTCCGGAAGTGGCGAACGACCATGCAGCTGCTACAGCGGCGCGGGCGCGCATTGCCTCATTGCCCGATATCCACCCTCTGTCGCACCCCGAATTAGTCCCCGCCACCCCAACAGCCGACCTTGTCACCAACAAGACCGACCTTGCCAGCATGAGCTACCACAAGCCACTCGTCAGAGGCCGCAAACTACCGCCAGTGCTAACCCCAATCCTGACTGCAGCCGGAGTATTCCTGCTGGTCCTGCTCCTATTCAAACTCCCCGTAGTTATTAACCAGATCCAATATTCTTTTAGCAATAAGCCCCAAACCGCAGCGACCGCGCCCATAACCGAGGTCGTACCGGCTGAAAACACCATCAATATCCCCAAGATCAACGTTCATGTGCCCGTTATTTATGAACCGAGTATTGCCGAAGCCACCATTCAAACCGCGCTCCAGAATGGGGTGGTGCACTACGGCAACACTGCTTCTCCTGGCCAAAACGGTAACGTCGCTATCTTTGGCCACTCATCAAACGACTGGTGGGAGCCGGGCAATTTCAAATTCGTGTTTGTGCTGCTAGATAAGCTCAGCCCCGGCGACCAGCTCACCATCGACTACCAATCCAAGCGCTATACCTACGAAGTTACGGGCAGTAAGGTTGTTGAACCCACGGATGTTGGCGTACTCAATCCCACGGCCACCCCCACGCTTACCCTCATCACCTGTACGCCTCCCGGAACCTCACTGAAGCGCTTGGTAGTCACCGCCAAGCAAACCAGCCCGGCGCCGAGCTCTACCATCGTCGTGGCCCCAACCCCCAACACCACCTCGGCCACCAGCTTACCCAGCAGCTCATCCAACAGCTTCCTCGATTCAATCTCGGGAGCCTTCAAAAGCCTGCTGTCAGTGTTTGGGGGCAGCCCATCAACCAGCCCGTCACCCTCGGCGTCCAACCCCAGCCAGCTCCCCGCCATAAAGTAAACTTACTGGCGAATCTGCAGCTGAGTAATCTTTACCGACGTCTCAGTCGGACGGTAAAGCAAGACCGACTTGCTGTCCGTATCCGAATATGCCGGCAATATTCCATATGTTTTACCTAGATCCACTCTGTTGGCGCCATCGAACTCGCTCCAAAATAACTCCCCGCCACGAATAGCCAAAATATGGAAATTATCAAACCAAGTCATCGAAGTTAATGCGCCTGGTTGGGCGGCAATAGGGTACAGCACAAAGGAGTTATCAACGGTCGAACGCTCCAGATCATACACGCTCATATCTGCCGCTGAGGTTAGCGCCAACAGATGACCGTCGGGCGAAAAACTCACGTTCGAAACTCCCTTATTGATAACCTTGGCCACCGAGGTGTCCCCGAAAATACCCGAATACAGCGTCACAATCCCGGTTTTAACCGGTACTACCGCCAGCTCATCCTCCCCGTTATACCGTGCCAAGGCCACATCATACAAATCGCTTTCGACTAACGCCGGAATTAATTCCTGCCTTTTGCCTCTCGAATCTAGACTCCACAGTGAGCGTCCCAAATCCGTTTGCTGCACGTACAATACTCGGTCGTTCTGAATCCAAAATTGCGTAACCTTATCGGCCAACACCGCCGACACCGAATTTGAGCCTACGTCCAAACGACGCAACCCATCGGGCGAAACCCAATACAGTTGCTGCCAGTTTGAACCCGAAAACTTCAACCCGGTAAGATTAAACCCAAATGACGAAGTCAAATTAATGGGCTCTGCACTACCCGTTGCAGCCGCCAAACGATGCACCGGCTGACCACCGACATCCGTAGTTATCAACAGATGCGAAGCATCTTCAGACCACGCCACATCATGCAGCACCTCGGCCGCAACAGGTGGTGCGGCCGGTTTGGGCGTATAAAGCTTCACCACTTTTTTGCTGGCGGTATCTAACGTAAATACTGCCGGATCGACGCCGCCGGTAATATATGCGATATGGCGGTGATCTCGACTGATAGCTTGAGCCGTAATCTGAAGCCGGGTGTCCAGTACGGTCGTCGTCGGCTGCTTCGGCACAAATAGTACATAATTCGCCAACGTTACCCGGCCAGCCACCACCCTGAGCACCTTCTCCCATGGCCAAAAACCGTCTTTTGCCAAACCAAAGGTGTGTTCACCAACCTTATAGGCGGCCTGATACGGCGACTTCTTTTTGAGCAACTTACCGTCCTCGGTGATCGCCACGCCGCTAGGCAGTGACTCAATGATAATGTGCCCTTTTTGAATGATTTTATGGGTCGCAAAATCGTAGCTGTAATCATTGCCGTAAGCAACCAAAACCGCCGTGAACCCCACAACCGTGAGCACCAGCGATAAATAGCCAAAGATAATTATGATTCGTCGTAGCATGAACTTGTGAGCTCAAGTATAACAGAAGTCTATTTGGGAGTGGAGCCGCTTACCCCTATACTGTAATTATGTTTTCCAAGCGCATTGCTATCGACCTCGGCACCGCCAACGTGCTCGTATACGTTCCCAAACGGGGGATTGTAATTAATGAGCCGAGCGTGGTGGCTATCGACGATACCAACAAAATCGTTGCCATCGGTGCCGAAGCCAAAGAAATGCTCGGCCGCACGCCCGACTCTATTACGGCTTCGCGCCCGCTGCGCGACGGCGTTATTGCTGATTACCGCATAACATCAGCCATGATCCGCCACTACATCGGCATTGTTTCAGGCGGATTTCGCCTCAGCCGTCCCGACGTAATGGTCTGCGTGCCGGCCGGAGCCACCAGCACCGAGCGCCGCGCCGTTATTGACGCCACTCTGGCCGCCGGCGCCCGCGCCGCCTATATTATTCGCGAACCCGTGGCGGCGGCCATCGGCGCCGGCATTCCCATCGCCTCAGCCGCCGGCAATATGGTGGTCGACATCGGCGGCGGCACCACCGAAATCGCCATTTTGTCGCTCGGCGGCGTTGTGGCCCAGCACAGCATCCGCGTGGGCGGCAACCGCTTCGACAACGCCATTGCCGAGTACATTCGCCGCACCTACGGCCTAGCCGTAGGCGACCGCACCGCCGAACACATCAAAATCACCCTCGGCACCGCCCTCATGCTCACCCGCGACAAATCCATGGAAATCCGCGGCCGCGATATTGTTGCCGGACTGCCCAAAACCATCACTATCCACGCCAACGAGATTAACGGCGCCATCACCGACGAGCTCGAAAAAATCATCCAAGCCATTCGCGTAGTTCTCGAACAAACCCCGCCCGAGCTATCATCCGACATTATCGACCGCGGCATGGTACTCACCGGTGGGGGAGCGCTCCTGCAAAACCTCGATAAAATGCTCACGCAAGTCACCGGCGTACCCTGCGTCGTCGCCGAAGAACCCCTGCTCTGCGTCGCCCGCGGCACCGGCATCGCCCTCGATAACCTCGAAGAATACAAACGAAGCCTTGTAGCAGTCAAATAAACCAAACTGGCGCCCGTTATCAACGGCGATACCTAGAGAATCATTGTGAACCAACCATAAGCCCGGCAATTACCACCAAATTGACACAAATCACGGCTAACTTGTGTCAATTTGGTGGTATATGGCTAGTTATGAGCAGTCTACATTTGAAGGTATACTTTGATAAAGCAAAAGCAGGAAGCCATTGAAACCTAACCACAAACTCGAAAATAGTATTCAGATAGGGCTACTCATGCTTATGGCGATTATGCCTTTTCACGCCTTCCTCAGCGTCTGGCTGGGCAGTTTATCCCACCATCAAGCCATTATTCAAGCCTGGAAAGAAGCCCTACTTGCCGTTTTATCCGTCGTAGCATTCATACTTGTCCTACGCGAGCCCAGGCGCCTGGCCGTTTTGCGCCAACCCTGGGTTATGGCGATAATGGCATTCGCTGTCCTGGCATTATTAGTCACAATCATTACCCGTCCCCCCCTAACCGCCGTCGCCTTCGGCCTCAAAACCGATCTGGAATTCCTGCTCGCGGGCATCATTGCCCTAATTGTTGCCACCCCCGTCTTCGCGCGCCGCGTGATCATCACCGTTTTAATCGGAGCCGGTATAGCCGTCGGTGTTGATCTCGCGCTAATCTTCTTATTACCTCCGGATTTCCTGACCCACTTCGGCTATGGCCCGCACACCATCTTGCCCTACCAACATATCGCCGCCGGCACCGATGCCCTGCGTTTTCCCGGCACCCTCGGCGGCCCCAACCAGCTCGGAACCTACCTCATACTGCCACTTTGCCTCAGCCTGATTTTGGCTATCAAATACCATCACCGACGACTCTGGATCCTATTCGTAGGCGCAATCATCTGCCTCATAGCCACTCATTCGCGTGCTGCTTGGCTGGGAGCCATCCTGGCGATCGCCTTAACCTCATTAGTCATCCTCGCGCCAAATCTAAGGCGTCGATTCATAATATTCACAGGCATAGCAGGAGTACTGGCTCTTTTGGCGCTACCACTCATAATTTCCAACGGTGGCCCTCTCCAATACTTCTTGCTCCATTCGAGTGTGGCCACCCATGATCAAACCAACCTGTCCGACGCCCAACACGCCAAATCGCTCGAACAAGGCACCACCTCCACCCTCAAATACCCCCTCGGCCACGGGCTAGGAACCGCCGGGCCCGCCACTTTCCACGCGGGTAACGGCAATATTATCGAAAATTTCTTTTTGCAGGTCGGATATGAAACCGGCATTGTGGGCCTCATCATATTTGTTGGCGCTGTCGGATTGCTCGCCACATCCCTCCTGCGCCAACATTCAGCCCACCCGCTAGCCATCGCCAGCGCCAGCGCAATTGCCGGCATTTGCCTCGTCAGCCTCGTCTTACCCGCCTGGGCCGATTCTTCCACGGCCCTCATCGTCTGGATCAGCGCCGGCACTGCCGCCGGATTACGCCCGGGAATGAACTATGTCTAAACAACAGCAATATGACAAAGTCGACCTGTTGAGCGTTAGTATAGATGTTATTAGCCTAAATGAAGCCATAAACTACATCTGCACTTATGCCGTCGACCGTACTAAACCGGCCGGATACGTTGTTAAACCATATGTGGAGTTCCTGGATCAAGCCAGCAGTAGTACCGAAGTGACCAACCTGCTAAATAATGCCGAGCTTTCAATTGCCGATGGCGTGGCGGTACTCTGGGCAGCGCATTATCTATATGCCGGACCCAGAACTCTACCGCGGCTGATCACTACCCTCGCCCAAATTATCGCGGCTCCAGCCGAGCTGCAGTGGCCGGTCCCGCAGCGCGCCGCGGGCATCAGCTTTACCTGGCCCCTACTGCGTTCGGCTGCGGCCAATAACTTACGGGTATATCTGATAGGCAAAGAAACCGCAGCCGAAATCGAACTGGTCGCCACTACCATTATTCGAGAAATTCCCAGTATTATCATCACCGGCACCAGCTCGGGCCGCGACTCTGCCAGCCCGCATGGAACCGTCAGCTCAGAATGGATCACCCGTACCGCTACTAACCTCAATTCCGCCGCTGCCGACCTAATTCTCGTTGGCATGGGCTTTCCGCTCCAGGAACGCGTCTGCTCCCAGCTTGCAGCCAAACTCAGCCACGGCCTACTTATCGGCGAAGGCGGTACCTTCGACTACGACAGCTTCGGCGGGCAACGCCGCAAAGCCCCCGCAGCCGTCCAGCGCATGGGCCTCGAATGGTTATGGCGCTTAGGTCTGGAGCCACACCGCATCATCCGCCAGCTCGCCATTCCGCGGTTTATTTACAAAATCTGGCAATCTCGCTAAACAAGCTATTCCAAGCCCGGCAGTAGTGTTGTAACATAAGCATAATAATTATGAGTCGGGAATGACGAACTGCTCGGTGTGCCAGCGCGATACGTCGCCAATAAAGATCGGGGGACAGATATACTGCAGTATCTGCGGTGGTACTATTGGCCCCGATTCCGACCAGCCAACCCCAGCCGCCCGGCGGCTCTCGCTCGATCTCTCTGCGCGCACCCGCACCAACGTCCTAACCGCCAAGCCCACAACCAAGCCAATCCCGCCAACTCATATCCGTGCCTCCGGTGCCGAAGCCCTTCACGCCCGCGTCAAGCCCTCACGCGTCCTCGACCTGCGCAAAAGCTCCGCGACGCCCGATACCATCAAACAGGCCACACAACCCACTCATGACACTCCGGCCGCTCCGCCAAACTCCACCGCCCATGAGCGCCACCAAGCCAAATTCGTTGAACGTTTCGAAAAAGCCCGCCAGATCACCCGCAGTCCCAGCATTAATAAGTTTGCCGGCGATATTCGAACTAGCCAGCCAAGCCCAGCAGTAGTTCCAAGCCCCAAACCTGCCCCCCAACAACACAACGAGCTTCCCGTCCTAGCTGCCACTCACCACGAAGCCATGTCCCGCTTGCCCAGAAATACTCCCGCGCCCACTCCAATTCCCTCTACTCCCAAGGCTGATCCTGCCTGGCGCCCACACCTCGATCTGAGCCCGTCAAACAACCGCAAACTGGCCACTGCCGCTGCCGTTGTACTTATGGGCGGCTATGTTTGGCTTCAAAATTACCCGAAACTTGCTCTCCAAAGCGCCAATAACAAAGCCGGCCTGTCTGCCTCCATGCCGGCCTTTTTACCATCCAGCTACAGTCTCACGGCCACCGACACCAGCCCCGGCCTGGTAACGTTAAATTTCACCAGCCCCAGCGCCACCGAGGCCCTCAAAATTGCCCAGGCCCGCACCACCTGGGATACCAGCTCGCTGCTCGATAACTTTGTCTCCAAAAATACCGATGACTACGCTACCGTCCAGGGCCAAGGCCTCACCATCTACCTGTTTAACAATAACCACGTCACTTGGGTCAATCACGGCATCTGGTACAGCATCGAAGGTGCCGGCCGCCTCAGCCGCGAGCAAATCCTCAAAATTGCCTACAGCCTGTAGCAATATCCCCAAGCATGCTCAGCCAAATGTGGTAGGCTAAAAGCAATCAAATAGGGGATATCCATGCAAGATGACCGTACCTGGGACCGCATCGTAGATGCCGTTGAACAGAAATTTGGGCTCGATGACCACGGCCGCGGCAAGCGCCAAATGGAAGATGCTCCCGACCTCAGCGAATACGTTTCTTTCGTAGTCTTCAGCCGCGAAGGCGAAAAACTCAAGCTCGAACGAGTCCAAGGCCCTGCCATAGTAGACCGCAAAACCATGGGCGCCCGCCGCGCCGGATCCACCACCCGCGTCGAAAACATTTACGATGTTAACGAAATTAGTTTCCGCACCAATCTCTACAAATGGGATGGCGTCGGCTGGGAAGCCATCGACCCCAGCGTTTTAGGCTTCTAGAGCTACCCAAAATAGACACTAGGCGGTATAATTATCTCCATGTCAAAGCCCACCCGCGTCCGCTTCGCCCCCAGCCCCACCGGATACCTCCACGTCGGAAGTATCCGTTCTGGCCTATTTAACTGGCTCTGGGCGCGCCACACCGGCGGCGTATCTATACTTCGCATCGAGGACACCGATCGAGCCCGCTTGGTTGAAGGAGCCGTTGATCAAATAAACGACAGCCTCGAATCGCTCGGTATTACCCCCGATGAAGGCCCCCGCCAAGGCGGCAACTATGGCCCCTACTTGCAGTCTGAGCGTTTAGATATCTACCGGGAACATGCCGATAAATTACTCGAAACGGGCGCTCTGTACCGTTGCTGGTGTACCTCAGAACGCCTCGATGCCCTGCGCACTGCCGCCCAGAAAGCCGGCCAGGCTTTCAAATATGACCGCCACTGCCTTACTCCCGCCAACCAACTCACCGAGGCCGAACCGCACGTATTGCGCTTCAAGATCCCCGAAACTCCGGACGTCATTTCGTGGGACGATGCTGTCCGCGGCCATATGGAGTTCAAGATTACGGAGCTCGATGACTTCGTAGCCATCAAGTCCGATGGCTATCCCACCTATCATTTCGCCAACGTTGTTGATGACCAACTCATGGAAATCAGCCATGTGCTGCGCGCCGACGAATGGCTGCCCAGTACTCCCAAACATCTACTACTCTTTTCGGCCTTCGGTTGGGATTGCCCGATATACGCTCATCTACCCCCAGTCCAGGGCCCCGACGGCAAAAAAAAGCTGTCTAAGCGCGACGGTGCCCAGTCGGTAGGGGAGTATATCGCCGCGGGCTATCTGCCCGAAGCTCTCATGAGCTTCTTGGCCTCGCTGGGCTGGAACGACGGTACGACCCAAGAAATTTATTCACCAACCGAACTTATCCACAAGTTTACCCTCGATCGTATTCAAAAAAGCCCGGCCATGTTCGATCTGGAACGACTCACCTGGATCAACGGCAAACTCATCCGCGAAATGTCACCCGAAACGCTACTGGAGCGCTCAACCGGCTTCTGGCCTGCCGATGCTGCTAAATTTAGCCCGCAATACCGCATTCAGGCCCTCGAACTCGTTCAGGAGCGACTCAAATACCTCGCCGAACTGCCCGAGTTAACCGATTTCTTCTTCACCAAACCCACCTACGCCGACGGCATCCTGGCTACCGAGGCTCACTCCGGACGATATGCCAGCCCGACTTTCATTGAGCTGCTCACCAAAACCAAAACCACCCTCCAAAACTCCGATTTCACCATCGAACAGCTCGAAACCTGGCTCCGTCAGCTGGCCGTCGACCTAGACGTAAAGCCCGGAACACTATTTTCAGCCATCCGCATTGCCACCACCGGCAAGAAAGCTGCACCCGGCCTATTCGAAACTTTACACGTTCTGGGCCGCGAAATTTGCCTCGCGCGCCTGGAGGCCGCAATCAAGCTCCTCAACAGATAGAGAAGCCCCCTTTTGCGCCTACGAGAAGGCTAACAAGTTTGACAACGCGTATAATCCTAGCCTATAGTTCAAACACTTAAGAAACGAGGTCAAACAGCCCATGAGTATTTCATTTTACGATGTCAAAACCCGCGAGTCAGTCGACGTACCGGACGGCGACGTTTCCAAGACCAAGTACGAGCGCACCACTAAGGACGGCAAAGTCCAGGTTCGTTACGCACTCCGCGGTAGCTACCAGGGTCGCAACCTGACTAAGTTTGTCAGCCAGGCAACCTGGGACACCTTCAGCGGTCCAGTAGTCTAGTTTAACTAGCAACAACTAACCGAGGCCCCGCGGCCTCGGTTTTTTGTTGCCCAAACATATAGCTACCGAGTTTGAAGCATAAGCGTTGCAGTGGTATCATTGCGCTATGATTGAACCCAAAAAATCAACCGAAACGAATGCTACCCCAGAATCACTGGTGAGCGTACCTGCCAACGAGGGCGATGGTTCCAAACTACTAGCGGCCACACCCTTCTACCGAAGTCGTAAATTCCTACCCATCGTTGGCGGCACAATCGTCTTCGCGCTCGTTGCGGGAGCTATTGTGTTGGCTGTTACTAGGCCCAAACCGGCTCCGGTTGTAGTCAAGCCCGCCCCCAAAGCCACCGTCAACCCCCTTGCCACCCCAGTTATTAGTCTGTCGCCACTCACTGGGCTTCAAGTTTCACCCGAGATAGCTGCTCGCCCAATTACCGGCGTTATTATCGAAAATCACCCCGATGCCCGGCCGCAATCCGGCCTAGGTCAAGCCGGAGTCGTATATGAGGCCAATGCCGAAGGGGGGATTACCAGATTCCTAGCCTTCTTTCTCGACCAGCGACCAGACGCCGTCGGCCCCGTTCGTTCGCTGCGCACCTACTTCTTAGACTGGGCGCTTGAATTCAATTCGCCTGTGGCCCACGCGGGTGGCAATGCCGATGCTCTCGACCTGGTTTCGCCGCTAGGCATGAAAGATATGAATGCACTAGGTTCCGCCTCCGACGGTTTTTACCGAACCACCGACAAGTACGCCCCTCACAACCTCTATACGAATTCAGATAAACTAGGTGCTCTCGAGCAACGCTACGGCTTTGCCAAACCCGCCAGTTTTACAGTATCTCCCCGCAAGGCCGACACCCCGAACCCAGCCGCCCCTCACCCCAACATTCACATCGACTATTCCTACGCCGGCTATCAAGTTGACTACAAATATAGCGCTGCCACCAACGACTACGGCCGCTGGCTGTCCGGTATCCCTCACTTCGACCGCAATACCAACACGCAAATCCGCGTCAAGAACATTGTGGTCGAAATGATGCCCACCAGCTACGGCACTACCCGCATCGGCGAATCCACGGTAATTATGCAAACCGTAGGGCGCGGTCAAGGCTGGGTACTGCGCGATGGCGACGCCATCCCCTGCACCTGGGTCAAAGACTCTCACAACGCCCGTACGAAGCTCCTAGACGCCTCTGGCGCCGAGATTCCACTCGATGCCGGCAACACTTGGTACTCAATCGTCCCCGTGGGTAAAAACGTCTCGTTCTAACCGCAAATTTGACCACCTATCTCGCTTATGGTAAAAAGGGTTTACTAACGTTCACCAAAAATCGCCATGAAAGCCAAAACAAAACGCCGCATCCTGCACGTGCTCACCAAAAAGAAGCTGGTTAAGCGCAAAACGTCCAAGCATGTCTTGAGATCATTTCTGATTTTGCTTGCCACGGTCTCCATGGGCTCACTGGCCTATGCCATAACGCTCAATAAGCCCATCATCAACGTCACAGTTCACAGTACCGGCCCCGGTGGGGTCAAAATTGAGGCGCCGCTAAAACTTGCCGCCGCCCCCGCGCCTCAATCCGCTACCGGCCCCGCTGCCATGACCGGCCGTGGCTCCTGGTACGCCCTCGGCCTGCCCCAACCCGACGCGCTCACCTGCGCCTCCCGCACCTTCCCGCGCGGCACGTACTTGCTTGTCAAAGACCTCTACAATAACCACACCGTGATCTGTCGGGTGAACGACTACGGCCCCGAAGTCTGGACCGGCCGTATTATCGACCTCTCGCGTGGCTCCTTCAGCCAAATTGACAGCCTCGGCCGGGGTACCATCCCCGTGGAACTTCGCGTTGCCTCCGGCCCCACCGGGCTAATTAAGCCCACGGAGGGCGACATCATCGCCGTTGTTGGTTACAGCCTCTGCGCCACCACCCACAACGCCGCCTACTGCGACCAACATCGCCAGGATTAAGTCCGTCCAAATTCAAATAATAAGAAACTCCCCGAAAGGGGAGTTTCTTATGCTTATCGAACGTCTGTCGCCAAGGCGCTATTTAACCGCGGTCAGCTCAATCTCAAACGTCAGCGTCGAGTTCGGAGGAATGCCGGTCGTACCCTGTGCGCCATAACCCAGCTCCGGCGGAATTACCAGCTTGCGCTTGCCGCCGACCTTCATGCCGGGGATCCCTTGCTGCCAGCCCTTGATAACGTTACTCAACGGGAACTCAATCGCTTGACCGCCATGTTTATCAGTCGAATCAAACACTGTGCCGTCGGCCAACGTACCGGTGTATTTCGCGCTCACGGTGCTAGTAGCCACCGCCTCCGCCCCGGTACCTACCACCTCATCCGTACTCACCAATCCGGCCGATGGACTCGCCGCGGCAACGCTCGGCGTCGGGGTCGGAGACGAGCTCGGCGCCGCCGCCCCACCCCTAAGTACTACAACCGATCCTACTATCAGGCCTATTACCGCCAATGATGCAATTACTACCAAAATCCGAGTGGTCACTGCTACGTCCTCTTTCTTAAATATCGAGAGCAATTGTATCACGAGCTAGCCAACACGAGCGATAAGCATTAGAATTATTAAGTGAAACACGCGGAATCAGAACTATTTAGGCGCCAGACTCTTGCCCTGTTCTTTATTGTTTCAATCGTTCCGGCGCTGATCGTTGGCGCCGTCTGGTATGCCTATAGCCAAACTACTGTCCTCAACTTCCTGATCCTCGATTTCAACTCCTTCGTTTTCCCCGTCATCATGGTAGGAATTGTCCCGGCCCTCATCCTTAGCTTCATTTTCGCCGAAATACTAACCCGACCCGTTCGCGAAATTCACGCCGCCATCCAGCGACTCGCTACGGGCGATTTCAGCCGTCAATTCAAAGGTGATGGCCAAGGTGAATTCAACGAAATCAGCGTTGCCCTCGACCAGGTATCTCGAAAACTCGAACAAACCCTCTCCCAGGCTTTCAGCGAAACCGCCCTCATCAAAGCCGAGCGCGGCAAGCTTCACAGCGTGCTCAACTCGATGTCGGATGGCGTTTTTGCCCTAGATCGTAGCGGCCGCATCGTATTGTTCAATAAAGCCGCCAGCGAAATCACCGGGCGCTCCATCACTGAAGTCGCCGGACAATTAGCCGAAAAAGTTATGCCTTTTCGCTCCGACGGTGAGCTAGTAATGACCCGCTGGCTAGCCTTGGGAGCCGGTGCCGAACATAAAGTCGGACAATGGAAGGGTCTGGAGCTCTACAGCGCCGACGGCCACAGCCTAATCGTCGACGTTGAGGCCGTAGTTCTCAAAGACGACCCCAACGGTATTGCGGCGCTCATAACCTTCCACGACCTCACCAAGAGCCATCAGCTCGAGGAAATGAAAATCGACTTCGTTGCCTTGGCCGCGCACGAGCTTAGAACCCCACTTACCGAAATTAAGGGCTACCTAGACATCCTCCACACCGAGGCCAAAGGACTCACCAAGACCCAACAGCAATTTCTCAGTCAAGCCATGTCCAGCGCCGCCCAGCTTGGCGACCTCATGCACAATCTCCTTAACGTCGCCCGCATCGAGCACGGTGAAATCAGCTACCAAACCGATGTTGTCGACTACCGCAGCTTAATTATCGACACCACCGCGACACTGCAAACCCATGCCACCCAACAAAAACGTACCCTCACCCTCGATGTTCCCAAACAACCGCTGGCCATCCTCGCAGATCAATCGGCCATCGTTGAGGTAATAGACAACCTGGTTGCTAATGCCGTCACCCACACCAAACCCGACACCGGCAAAATCTATATTTCCGTCATCGCACACCGCACCAACATCGAAACAACCGTTACGGATAATGGCTCGGGCATACCCAGACACGCACTATCGCATCTGTTTACTAAGTTCTATCGGGTAAACGAGCTCAAATCTACCAGTCGGGGGACCGGCCTAGGCCTATACATCTGCAAATCCATTGTTGAAGCTCACGGGGGCAGTATTTCAGTCGAATCCGTCGAAGGGGAGGGGAGCAGTTTTACCTTCATCCTACCCCGTAGTACAATTGCCACCAAAGCCAGTTCAACGAATAATAAACTAACTATCACAAAGGGCGCACATGGCTGGATCAAAAACCATACTGTTCGTTGAAGACGATAAACCAATTGCCGAAATGTACTCTCGCGTTCTCGAGCGTGAAGGCTACCAAGTAGAGTTTGCCTCCAACGGCACCGAGGGCCTTCAAAAAGCTACGAGTAAGCACTACGACCTTATTCTGCTCGACATCATGATGCCGGAGAAGACCGGCATCGAGGTTCTGGACGAGCTGCGCGGAGCCGATGGCAGCGGCAGCCCGGATACCAAGATTGTAATTCTCACCAATCTTGCCCAAGACAAAACCAGCCAGGAAGCCCTCAAAGCGCAAGCCGATGGCTACATCATCAAGGCCGACATCGTACCGAGCCAATTGGCTAGTATTATCTCTAAATTACTCTAGACCGCTCGTTGCAACCTGCGATGGCCCAGGCTGGATATCAACGAAAGAGCAATGAACACAACTCCCACCAAACCTGTAACCACGTCGGGTATCTCGTGTTGCATACTCGCGGCCAGCAGTACCGCCAACGCCCCCACGGCGTAATGAGCACCGTGTTCCAAATACACAAACTCGGTCAGGGTATCGTTGTTTACCAGCCACAGTGTCAGCTCCCGCACGAAGAACGCCCCGATACCGAGGCCAATGGCTATCGACAGTACGTTACTGGTAATGGCAAATGCTCCCACCACCCCGTCAAACGAGAACGACGCATCAAGCACCTCCAGGTACAAAAACAAAAAGAAGGCCGCCCGCCCGGCCAGCAGCATCACTTCACCGCTAACTTTATGATCACTCGCATCAGTAGGCGACACGCCGCCCAATCGCTCAAACAATTGGCTAAATCCGCGTACTCCCAGATAAGTTACCAATCCTATCACCCCCGCACTCATCACGCGTTGGGCCTCATGCTGCCCCCACGTATTGCACACTACCAATAATGCTACCAGCGCAATCAAGGACGAGAGCGTCTTTAGCCGACCGCCTATGGCGAGAGGTTCCTCGATCACCGCAATCCAATGCACCCGCTTCGCCTCATCGAGCACGAAGTCCAGAAAAATCATCAACAAGAACATTCCCCCGAAAGCCGCAATTACCGGATGCGCCAATTCTAGCTGAAGTGCGTACTGCGCTGGATGATTCAAAATGAGATCAATCACCGTACCAAAACTCAGGTGGGCAGTTGCCGCCACAATTGCCACCGGAAAGATCAACCGCATGCCCAAAACAGCGATCACCATCCCGACCGTCAGGAATATCTTTCGCCAATATGCATTCAATCGCTGCAGCACCGTGGCATTAATCACCGCATTATCAAACGACAGTGAGATCTCCAAAATACATAAAATAGCCACCACCAAGGCCTGGGCCGGCCCGCCAAATCCCCAGGCAATCAAGATACCCACCAAAAACACTACTGAAGGCCACTTAATGGACATTATTGCCGACGAAACTTGTTGCATTTATCAATCATAACTTATCAGACAGCATTCATACAGCTTATGCTATTGCCAAGCATTAACAATCGTTGCATAGCTTTTGTCAAAGCAGCATAAAAACTCTGAACCACCCTCACTTTTGACATAAGCGTCATCCAGGCACAAAAATAGACGGCAAAACCAATACTTCCTGGAAGGAAAACAAAAGTTATGCCGTCACGTCACATCATACCGTCCTGCGCCCAACTCATTCAACAGCAAT
>JBBRSS010000021.1:0-26260 GCA_038245115.1 Candidatus Saccharimonadia bacterium | reverse complement strand
TTGCTGTTGAATGAGTTGGGCGCAGGACGGTATGATGTGACGTGACGGCATAACTTTTGTTTTCCTTCCAGGAAGTATTGGTTTTGCCGTCTATTTTTGTGCCTGGATGACGCTTATGTCAAAAGTGAGGGTGGTTCAGCATAGTGAGTTGGAATTGTATCCTAACATTACAGCTAACAACCACTGCCGGTAAGTAAAGTTGGCTTAACTATTTAACGAACAACAGCTTAATCCCCACCCCAATCATAAATACCGCAAACACTTTCTGAATTATCTCGTTCGGCAGCTTGTTAGCCATGAACGCGCCCACGAATCCGCCAATTAAAATCCCAATCGCCAATATCACCGCCGCCTTAATGTTGATGTTGCCACTGCGATAATAAAAGTAGGCCGCTCCAATCCCAATCGGCGGCAGCAGCACCGCGATCGTTGTGCCCTGAGCCATTTTTTGCGTAAAGCCAAACAGCATCACCAGCGCCGGTATCAAGAATACTCCTCCGGCAATGCCCAAAATCCCGGCCAGCACCCCGGTTACCAAGCCCAAAATTAATAACGCCATACTCATTAAACCCATGGTACCAGATGACGAGGTTAATCGCACAATGACATTGCTGATATGCTTGCAAATATTGGGCAGGAAGTAGAATATCACTGCAATATTTAATTATAAGAATATGAATAAACTTACGAGTTTTAAGTTAAAAAGTTAACACAATATGCAGATAATTATCAATTTCGTTCTCAATTATTTATACTTTTGCCGATTTAAATGCAGACTTGGTCGGCCTAAATATATCAACCGATTTCGACTAATAGAATTATGCATAATGGCCAGCTGTAAGCAATAAACTGGAAATCCCTAGCGTTTCATGACACAGTGATAGCATGTATGCACCCCACACCAGATTGGGAGATTATGTATCGATTAGCAAGCGTCGTGAGCACTTTCGTGACCGCTGGAAGTCCAAGGAAGGCCTGGAGCTCAATCAAGTCTTGCTATCGGCCATCGGGCTAGGTAGCGCAGAGGCTGTACGCCAGGTATTACAGGCCTTCCCAGAAAACTTTCTTGATGACGGTTACGACCTGCGTGGTTTGCACTTTGTAAATTTCAAGCTCCAATCTCCGGAAAATGAATTATTTCTAGCAGCCACATTAAATTATTCTCGACTACGAGAAGCTAGATTTATGCATACTGCTTTTGAGAGCACTTTTTTTAACTTCGTAGATTCTGTACGCACCAATTTTGAAGATTGCTCGTTCATACGGGCCACCTTCTTCTGTGCAACGTTTGAAGATTGCGTATTTAAAAACTGTAATTTCCTCGAGCGTGACACTTTTAGCAACTGTTCATTCAAAAACGTTAGGTTCGAAAACTGCTTTTTCGAAACCGACATTTTTACAGATTGCGTATTTGATGAGCGCACTGAGGTTACAACTATTCGGCAAATCTCGCATAGATTTAGATACCTAAAAGAATCGGTCAAGAAGTTCGACAATAGCTATCTCTCGAGCTTTTACCAGGACATTCATGAAGCTTACGAGACCGGACACGCTAGCACGCTGGCCCAACGATACATGTTTATGGAAAAGCAGGCCTACACTCGATACAACACTAGCCCCGGTTTCCATAGAATGACAAATTTCTTCTTGGAATACACCAATGGCTATGGCACGCGCCCAGTACGAGTATTGTTTACCGCCACAACAATACTCGCCATATTCACTGCCATCTTTATTGCCAAGTTTGGCGCAGCTGGGTTCCTATTAAGTACTGGCGGCTTCTTCACTTTCGGGGCCGAAACCAGTCTACTTGATAGCGCGGGCATCGGCTACCATGTTCTTTATTTCTTTGAAGCCTTTCTGGGCGTAACCAACATGTCTATTTTTATTGTTACGCTTACAAATTACTGGTCACTACAAAGGTAATACCAAAGAAAAACACCCATGCAGGATGGGTGTTTTTCTTTGGTCGGGGTGAGAGGACTCGAACCTCCGGCCTCAGCGTCCCGAACGCTGCGCGCTACCAACTGCGCCACACCCCGACATCTTCACCTGCATTTGAACCTGGCTATCTTAGCTCAAAACGCCCCGTTTTGCCAATTCTTTAGGCCGACTCAAGCTCAGCTGCCTCAAGCTCCACTCGCATTAGGGCGAGCTGCCGTGTTCCGTACGTCTTTAACCAGGCCAGCTCACCGTCAAACAACTTAGAGCTGGCCAACTGACGCTCATACTCATCGATACGCCGATTTTGCCCCGCAAGATCCGCTACCCCGCCTATCGTCACCTCATCGCGCCCTTCATGAAACCGGTAACCCAACAGTGCTAAACCCTGCCAGCGCATCATCCGCAGCCGTGACATTATCACCGACTCTATCGTGCCTACGATCATATCTCGAATCAAAGTTGGCACTAGCACTGCCTGCGCAGGCTCCCGCACCGCAAATTGCAACTGGAGCGACCGCTCTAAACGAACAAAATCTATCGGCTCAAACGACTTAGCGCTTACCTCTAGGTTTGTCAGAACACTCGCTAAATTACTTCCGGTATGAAAACTACCAACCACAAACCGCGGATCAACCAGAAAACTTGGGTGGTCGGCCAAGGCAAACCCATTCAATACCTCCCCTTCCACTCGCACTCTGGCTGCCTCAGTATCCTCAGATGAAAAAAGCGCCAACTGCTTCCGCGCCCCAGCGTATCTCAGAGGCGCACCCGTCACTAGCTTGAGCGACCGATCTATATAGGCGGTAGTAAATGTAGCGTAACCCAAATGAAATTCCGCTGGGACAGCTACCACCGTAATTAACCCGGGGTCATCAGTCGTCGATATTTCGCTTTGTGAATACCCTCGTTTAATGGGGTCCGTAGCATAGCCCATTGCTTGAATTAAACTTGTCGAGACGGTCGCACGAGCCTCAATAAAACTCAGCCCATGCTCCAGGATCTCCGCTCCTGCTTGGCGGCTTGAGCCGTGGGCAACAAACCTTACCTCTGGCAACGTCTGATCGCCATGAGCCGATAGTAGTTCCAATCTTGTCTGAGTCATCTCAATCTCCTATAAACCAAAACGGCTTCACTGCTATAGTGCGGGCACGTCTTGGCGCGTTTACTCGGCCTTTGGCCGGAAATTCTTCCGTCAGAACTCCGAGCCAATTAGTTTTTAACCAACGTTTCTGTTGTAAATAAAGCTCCAATAATCCCCGCTCGGCGAACTCACGCCGCATAACGCCACCAGCATGCGGATGCGCTTGGGCTTGATCCAGGGGTGAGTTAAACCCGTGGGCATAATGCGTGAGCTCATGAAATATCGTTGCTTCCACCACAAATTCCGGAACGTCTTCCCGCCTAAACAGACCGTTCATTGTAATTACGCTCGTTTTGCGATCCGTTGGATCCAGCGAAATCGACCCCAAGCGTCGCTTTGTCCGACGTCCGAATACTATTCGCACGTCATTCACCTGCTGCACCTCGGGAAAATAATTATCCCAAATTTTATCCAGAATTCCCTGCAACCATGCTTCGTCACGCTTATTCACCAGTTGGCTCCCGTGATGCCAAGAGCATAAGTTCGACTTGCTCCTCGCTTTCGCCCGTTCCAAAATATCGAATCGCGGCGCATTCGTGCATCGCTGACGCGTTCGGAGCAAAATCTCGCCGTCTAATTCTATTTGCCATATCAACCAGCTTATCACGATGATTGCGCAAAATTGCAGCCGACAACTCTGCCTCCCCCTCAACCATTGTCACCACATAATCCAGCACCACCGCGCTCGGTGCTGCCCCTCGCAGCTGTTCACACGCCAACGCATAGGTTCGCAATTGAAAATTCACCTTGGTAGTCTTCGAGAGTTTCTCGGCATCAGTCTTATTCCGGCCGGTTTTAAAGTCGCGAATCTCGTACCCGTCGGGTCTCTCAAACAGGGCATCAATCTTTCCCCGCAGTCGCAGCTTAGCTTCGGGAATCTCAAACCGAATCGGCACCTCGCTGCCTATAATCCCCCTATTCACATTAGACTCTCGTTCAAAAAAGCGCGCCAGCGTAGCCTTGGCGAGCTTCAAATCAGCTTCGGCATCAGCCGCACTGTTATATCCTCGTCCGCTCCAAGCCTCATCCAATGCTACGCTCAGCTCGGCGAGCTTCGGCTCTTGCCCTGCCATCTTCGTTTTGTAATAAATTTCAAACATCCGATGCAATACACTGCCGAACCCCAATTGCGGGCCCATCGGCTGAGAAATCTTCAATACATGTTGAATATAAAACTCATATGGGCAGAATTCATAGCTGCCCAAAGCCGTTACGCTCAAATCCAGCCACCCGTCGCTACTCTCAAACGGCAGCAAATTCGCACCCAGCTGAGCGCTCATCGGATAAAATCGTTGTAGTTTACTCATCGTATCTTGCAATTTACCGGCCACTTTTACCACTGCCGTCTCACCCGTCGTTAGCGCAGCAGGCTCAAACATCTCGCCAATAAATGGACTCAGCAGTTGTCTGGATCCGCCCGCCGTTGCCAACGGTGCGCTCACAATTAGCTCCCGTTTTGCCCTCGTTACGGCCACGTACATCAGACGCCGAAACTCATGATCGGGCGGCAAGTCCTGCGCCGTTTTAAGCTCGTCCGGCACCACTCGCCCCAAACCCCGTCCCGCCGACCAACTGCGTTGCGTGCAACCAATCAGGTAGACGGTCTCAAATTCCAAACCCTTGGCTGCATGGACCGTCAACAGCTGCACGCCCTCCGCATCTCCCTGCGGCTCCGCGACTTCCAGTCCCGGCGGCTTCGGGAAGGCCGCCATGTATGCCGCGAGGTTCGGTGCCACCGCCACCGTCTCAAAATCTTGCATCTGCTCCAGCAGTCGGTGCAAATCCTCAAATACTCTAACCATCCGCGGGCTCTCATTCGCCTGTTGTTGCCACCTTTCGGCCAGGCCGGTTTCGAACACCAACCTAAATGCCAACTGGCTCACCGTTAACTCCTTCGCCCAGCCGCGCCATTCATCCAACCGTGCGCCCAGTCCATCGGTTCGCTCCAAACCGGCCCGCCGCACCGCCTCTTCTACCGTAACCAAATCGGTTCGACTCAACTCGAGGATCTCCCGGTACTCTTCAGCGGTCCAGCCCACAAATGGCCCCATTATTACGTGACCAACTGCTTCTTCACTAACGTCCCATAACAACCATTTGAGTAAATACCACAACGCCAGCAGCTCTGGTTGCTCAAATATACTCACCGATGTTGAGATCGCGTACGGCACTCCTCGCCGCGCCATCGCCTTGGCCATACCCTTGAGGGGTGCATGCGTGGCTGCCAAAATTGCCATCGATCCCGGCGCTTCTCCAGCCGCAGTACGACCCTCAATATCCGCCAGCACCCCGGCCAGCTCATCGGCACTCGAGCCATAGCCCACAAAAGACACCCGGCTATCGTCGTGCAGCGCCAGTAGCCGTTTATCGATGCCCAACTTCTCCTCCAACCTGTGCGGGTTGTTATGCTGAATGAGCCGATATGCGGCATCGAGCACCGCCTGACCCGACCGATAATTGCTAACAAGCACTGCCGGCTCACCCGTCACCGCATAGCTCTCTGAAAATGCCAAAATATTGTTTATCTCCGCACCTCGAAACCCATAAATAGCCTGGTCGTCATCTCCGACCGCAAAAATATTACCCTCTCGTCCCACGAATGTCCGCAACAGCGCATCCTGTACCGCATTCGTATCCTGGTATTCATCCACCAGCACATATCGGTACTCGCTCGCCAATCTCTCAGCCACATTTGGTCGAGTCCGCAGTATCTCCAAAGGCAGCGCCAGCTGATCGTTGTAATCGTATGAGCCCGTCTCCACCTTGAGCTCTTCATATAACGTATACATCCTCGCCAAATCCACCTGTTCCAGCGTCTCGCTTGGGTGAACCGATCCCGGATTTAGCCTGAGACCGGCCACATAGTCGCTATACCTGGCCGCGCTTACCCCCGCATTTTGCAGCTGGCCGATATACGACACAATCCCCTCAAGAAACTCATACAAATCATCCTGAGGGCCATAATACTCAAACGCAACCCGATCAATATGTTGATGTAATAACAACGTTTTCTGCGTATCGTTAAGTAAACCGCCGCGCACTGACCGTCCGATATGACTCGCAAACCGCCCCAAAAGCTCTGCTCCGAAGGCATTAAAAGTTAACACTGGAACCTGAAACGATTCCCAGCCGATCAACTCATACAACCGCTCCTCCATCTCCCTGGCGGCTTTCTCGGTAAATGTCAGCGCCAGAATTTGATGTGGCTTGGCCTTACCCCCGGCAATCAAATGGGCAATACGCCGGGTAATAACCTGCGTCTTGCCCGTGCCCGCCCCGGCAATAACCAGCTGCGGACCAGCATCGTGCTGCACCGCCGCCAGTTGCTGAGGGTTGAGACCTTCTAAAATACTCATACATTAAGTCTAACAGCTTGAATATCTACTTGTATGCAGCCCCGAATGATATAATAAACATAAGAGGTGAATAATAAGAGTGTCTGACCTGATTTCTCGCACAGCCAGACTCGTCCCCTACGCTAAGCGGCCCAAAAGCATAGCTAGTTTCGTGACGGCGTATGTCTACGAGCCCGCCGCCGATGAGGCCGGCGCGGCGTTGGGCAATCTCTACGTCGCCGTGGAGGTTCTAGTCTCCGGCCGCGCCAGCGAGGAAGTCGTCGACCTCGTCATCCAAGCCGTCGGCGAGAAATACTACAACGATCCCAGCGACGAGGCCGACCCCCTGGCCCGTTTCGAAGCTGCCGTCAAGCAAACAAATCATGAATTGTCAGAGTATGTCGGCCGCGGCAATGCCGCCTGGATCGGCAAACTCAGCGCCGTCATAGCCGTGCACGCCGGCAAAGAGCTTCATGTCGCCCAAACGGGCTCAGCCGAAGCCTTCTTGTACCGCGGCAAGGCCGTCTCGCGTATTACTCTGGGCGACAACGCACGCCCAGCCACCCCGTCCAAAACCTTCGGCTCAATCGCCACCGGCGAGCTTGAAGCCGGCGATAAGCTCCTCCTCGCCACACCGGCGCTAATTCACCAAATCCCCCTCCCCAAACTCCAAAGCGTAATTTCAACTACCAGCCCCAACGCCGCAATTTCCGAAATTAGCCAGCTTCTCGAAGGAGCCATTACCAATCGAATTGCCGCAATCGTAGTTGAAATAACTACACCAGAACTAGCTGCTGTAAAAGTTCGATCCGATGAACCCGATGAAATTGAACTCGGCAACAACGAGAACCTAGCCGAAACCGCCATCAAGGCAGCCGCTCCGCTCGCCCATCATGCAGCCCAAAAATCCAAAGAAGCCGCCCAAGCCACTATCGGCTACTGGCAGCAATTACGACCCCTCTTGCGTCGTAGCAGTCTCAAGGCTGTCGATCTCATCCGCCAGCGTCTTACAACCAGAAAAGGTCGCCGCATTAGCGCTCTCGGCGCAATTGGCCTAGTCTTTGTTGTTGGGCTCATCACATGGTACTCCGGAGCCAATGCCACTCAAGCAAAGCAGTTCAGTCTCTACCAAAATCTATTCCAGGAATATTCGCATGCCCAAACCCTTTCAGCTAACGGCAACAAAACCGCCAGTCGTACCGCACTGGTAGCCTTGCAGTCGAAGTTGGCCAAGATTACCGTCAACGAGGGGTCCATTAACCACCAGCTCAAGAATAACCCGCTATACGAAGGCGAGCCCACTTCTGTTGCCGAATTCAAAGCTCTCATTAATAACCAAATCGATGAGCTCGACGGACTCGTCAAAGTCAGCCCGATGACAGTCGCTCAAATAAGTGCCAAAAATGCCCGCCCCACTCACTTTGAATCCGACGGTTCCCATGCCTATGTCTTCAACGCCGCCAACCACAATGCTATCTCTATTATCAACCTCCAAACTGGCGATCAAAAAGACTCAGCCGCCAATACTTCTATGCTGGGCGATGTGGCAAATACAACGTTATCCTCAGCCAAGGATGGCATATACATACTTACCACAAAACCATCCGTCTGGTTCTACCGCTTTGCCAATGACTCCCTTTCAGAACAAACTTTAGCCTACGGGCAATGGCCAAAAGCCACGGCAATTGCTTCGTACGGCTCAAATTTGTATCTATTGGGCGGCACCACAATATACAAACATGTACGCAATGCCACCGGTTATTCACCTAGTACTGATTACATTTCTACAACAGTTTCATCAAAGAATTCCACGAGTCTTGCCGTCGATGGTTGGGTATATATTACATCCGACTCCGGCCTCCAACGCTACCTTGGACCAACCCTCAAGCAGTCCCTTTCTATACCCTCGTCGCTCGGACGCATCACCAACCTCCGCTCTGTGGCTGGCGGCGACTTCGTTATCGGCACCAGTACTAGTAGCGGGCGCATAGCTTTGTGGAACGCCAGTACCGACCAGCTAGCCTTCAGCAAACAAGTCACCATTGGCGACAGCAAGAAACTCTACGATGCCCTTTACGATCAAAAAATCGGCAAGGTATTTGCCACCGTCGACAACCGACTTGTCAGCTTTGAGCTAAAACCCTGAGTGTCGCGCAATATCACCGCGCCAGCAATCCGCTCAATTATTCCTAGAGTCGATCAGGCGCTTCAATCCCCAGAATACCTAGCCCGGCCCCCAGCACATCGGCGTACAGCTTCACCAGCTGCAACCGCTGCTCTTGCCGCTCATCGCCAATCACCCGACTGCCCTCATAAAATCGATTGAATATTTGCGCCAATTCATATAAGTACGTAGCGATATGATGCGGCATCAATTCATCCACCGAACGCTCCACCACATCAGCATATTCGGAAATCTTCATCGCCAGCACCCGCTCCGCAACATCAAGCTCCACCAGCGGAGTCGGCGGCACCTTATCAACCTTAACCAAAATACTCCGCGCGCGTGCATGCGCGTACTGCAGATACGGCCCGCTATTACCGTCTAGGCTCACTGACTCTTCGGGAATAAATATCAAGTCGGCCCCAATGCGCTGCTTCAAAAAGCTATATTTAATCGCGCCCAACACTACCCGCTCGTCGTCATGACCGTTAGCTGCTTTATTCGCTTCTCCCGCCAGCTCCAGCACATCCACGGCCCGCAAAAAGTTGCCCTTGCGTGAGCTCATTTTCTGGTTACCCGCCAGCTTCACGTTGCCATGCGTCAGGTGAGTGGTGCGCGCCACCAATTCCGGCTCATACTGCTCAATACTTTTGAGCACCACCTTCATATATTCAATAATGTCGTTGCCCGTAATTACCACTGATTGATCGAAATGATAATCCTGCCATTTCGTCATCACAAGCCCCACATCCTTTGCCTCATACGTCGGCAATCCTTGAGAGGTAATAAATACTCGAGTATGCAGCCCATGCGGCTCCCCCTCAAATACTACCGCGCCAGCACTTTCCTGATACCTGCCCAGCTTCAATTGCTTCCGCACAGTCGCCAAACCCAAAGGCGCCACCTCGCTCTCGGGGTAATACTTCTCAAACTTCGTACCTATCCGGCCATAAAAAGCATCAAAATACTCGTAGCTCCATTTGCGGCACAGCCTATAAACTGCCTCAACCTCAGCGGCCGACACGTCCCCGTAAGGCTCACCCGTCGCCGCTCCCTTATTCCAAACCTCATATATCATCCGGTTCAACTGCATAATGCCGAGTTTTACCTGCGGATCATGCCCTTCCTCGGACGCTTCATCGTAGGCCCGCGTGCCTTCCACGTAAGCCTTTGCCATCCAATCGGACCGCTTATCTGC
Source organism: Candidatus Saccharimonadia bacterium (assembly GCA_038245115.1). Lineage (GTDB taxonomy): Bacteria > Patescibacteriota > Saccharimonadia > UBA4664 > UBA4664 > UBA5169. The sequence goes on along the minus strand of JBBRSS010000021.1, from coordinate 16,478 downwards.
CGGAATCTTGTCTAACCCATCGACCCCATCACCACCCAGCTCTCCCAAAATAGCCCACATTGTCTTTGCCACATGCAGGCCCACGTCACCACCGAAGTTCACCCGGTGCACTGTGCCGCCAGCGTTTTCAATCAAATTAGCAATGGCGTCCCCTACCACACTCGTATATAAGTGCCCCACATGAAGCACCTTAAACGGGTTAGGGTCAGAATATTCGGCAACTACCGTCTTGCCCTTATATTTATCCGGCCGAAAGTTGGTTGCCGACTGCGCGCTCTTTGCCACCGCCTGGCTGCTCAGCGTTATGTTAATAAACCCCGGACCCGCCACTTCCACTTGCTCAATATCGGGGCTAGCCGCCTTAACTGCTGCCGCCAATTCCGCCGCCACTTCCCGCGGGGAGCGCCCCAAATCCTTGGCGTACACCATGGCGGCATTGGTGGCGTAATCGCCATGCTTCGCATCTGCCGTCAGGCTCACCGCAATCCGGCTCAAATCGAGGTCGCTGCCCAACGTATCGGTAACAATTTTGCCAATCTGACTTGTGAGTTGATTGAGTGTCATATTGAGCCCGATTATATCAGCCCCACGCCCGAAGTCATAACCAGGAGCTGATCAATCTTCCTTTAAGGTATAAATTACCTACGCCCGCTCGAGGCATCTATCCAATAAGCCCTCATCCGAATCATCTAATCTCAATACAGGTAGCGCCCTTTCAGATACCTGTCTAAAACTTAGAAAGTAATGTCAATTTTGAGCGTAAAATATTAAAAAAATTCTAAACTTTAGACAAGTCCTCAAAAGTGGATCGCGCAAAAGTACCGCAAAAAACCACCCTCCCCTTAAAAGGAATATACCCGCATCAAACACTTTCCTCAGAAACAAATTCACGACTCCACCGCAAGACCAGCTATAATAGCCCCATGAAAGTTTTAGCCAAAAACCGACGCGCCAGCTTTGACTACGAGCTCACCGAGCATCTCGTGGCTGGCTTAGTGCTCACCGGCGACGAGGTCAAAAGCCTCAAATCCGGCTTTGGCAGCCTCAAGGGGTCGTTCGTCTCCTTGCGCGGCAACGAAGCCTACCTTACCGCCGCCCATGTTACCCCCTACTCCAAAGCCTCCGACAAAGCCGGCATCGACCCCACCCGCAATCGCAAGCTCCTGCTCCACCGCCGCCAAATCGATAACCTCATCGCCCACAAACAAGCAGGCCTAAGCGTGGTCCCTACTGCCCTGCTTTTGGCGGGCTCGTTGATCAAAATTGAGATCGGTATCGGCCGGGGCAAAAAACGTTACGATAAACGCGAAACCATGAAACGTCGAGACACCGAAAGAGACATCGCCAGACAATTAAAGCGCTAATGCTTAAAAAGCATTAAAACTTGCTTGACGGGGTAAAACCTAAGCGTTAATCTATTTATAGGTACCTGCACAAAAAAAGTACTCAAAACAAAAAAGAACAAACTCTCGTCCAGAAACGGCTCTGCAAAGGGCCGTTTCTCTATTTCGCCAGAGACTCGGTGTCAGTTATAGTTTGCGAGTCCAAACTTTTCGACAATGCATTATATTCATCTACCGCCACTTGATAACGTCCAATACTGGCATTAATTTCATCAACCAGCCTATTTTGCGTTGGCACCTGCGCGTTATATGCCTGAATCTGTCCGCCCGCACGATACCCTTCAAGCTGGCGGTTGATCAAGCTCAAGCGGCCCTTTTCGGCCCGAATCTGGCTCAGCTGGGTCTCAAGCTCGACCCTCCGAGATTCAAACACCGACTTATAGCTGCGATGAGCACTCACTATCTGACTTCGGCTCACAAAATACTTAGCGTAATGCGCTTCAAGCACCGGAGATAAATTAACAAATTCTGTGCCCAATATCGAATGCAGCTCATTAGCTTGCTCACCCGGCTCCGTTTTGGCGTAACTAGCCATGCGATCGCGCAGATCACTATCCGCCACCAACCCGTACACCCGTTCCAACTCAGCCCCGAGTTTAGCCCGCTCACCGGCCCCCATCTTGACCCAAGCAGCATGCAGCAATTCGTGCGCGCTCACCACGTCCATCTCTGGCGCCAAACTGGCATTGTCTATCTGCAGTACATAAATACGATTGCGATAATAGCAGCCCAGCTCCAGCTCGTGCGGTCGAGTGTTGCAATCAGCATTAAAGCTGGTCTTGCCGTCAAACGCCGGATCGGCCCGATATAATGTCGCCCGCGCCAAAGGACTCAAACTTATGCGCGACTCAAATGCTACCAACTGCGCACTGGGCCTATACGTCGACAGCGCGTAGTAATCCATCAGCCCTTGGTAGTTAAACCCAGCTATCACCAACAAGCCAGTAACGCCAAGCGTTAATACGGTGCGGCCTCCGATAATGTTTGAACTTGATTGCATAGTTGCCTTACTTTACCTTCTCCCCTTGCCCACGCCAAGACCGCCCATCAAACCGCCCGTGCTTGCAATATCCCTTGATCCAGATAAGATTACAAATTGATTTTTCCTTACAGCCTAACTCATCAATGTTATTGCGAGAAATATGTTTTCAACGAGTAAACCCCTATCGGCCTATTTAGTACGACCCGGCACGAGCCCCCACGCGGAGGTATCATGGAGCGGCTTTCATACCAAATTTGTCGACATCAGGCGCCATAATCCCCGTTTGCTCAGACGTACTGCCGTCGCCATGCTCATTTGGTGCGCCAGCATTGCCACTTTACAGGCTGCCTACGACCTCGGGAGCGGCAGACCCATATCAACGTTAAACTGGGCTAACCCCGGCCTCTCAGCGACCGCCACGGCCACCAAGGCAAACACCCCTTCAGTCGCAACCGCCGTGCACGCCACTATATTACCTAGCGGACCCAGCGGCCAACTTCTGCCTCCCGGGACTATGGCTCCCTACAAAACCTACGCCAACTCCTATGCCTGGGGCCAATGCACCTGGTACGTCGCCGGCCGACGGCAAATTCCGTCGCGCTGGGGCAACGCCGTATCTTGGTACTACCACGCTACCGCCCTCGGATGGAGCGTAGGCACAGTCCCTGCTGTAGCGGCAATTGCCTGGACACCGGCTGGAGCCTACGGCCATGTGGCGCTGGTGGAGCAAGTCTCAACTAACGGCACGATGGTTTTGGTATCCGAAATGAATTACCGCGGCGTCGGGGTCAGAAGTACCCGCTGGGCCTCAGCGAAATCATTCAAATACATCTATTAAGCCTGAGCGCTTCTGCTAAAATAGCCCTATGAAGCTTCTTCGCCGCTACCCGGAAATATTCGTTCTAACCGTAGTAGCCATCCTCACCCGTTGTTGGGGTCTGTTCACTCCTGCTGTCGTTGTTTTTGATGAAGTCTACTTCAAGGTTTACGGCGGCAACTACTTATCGGGCTCATACTACTTTGACCCCCACCCCCCGCTCGGAAAGCTCCTACTAGGAGGCTGGGCCTGGATCACCCACCAAGACCCCGCTATCCTCACCGGCGCCGATCCCGCCGTGATGTTACGTGTTCTGCCGGCCATCGCCGGAGCATTAATAATCCCCGTCTTCTTTATATTCCTGCGTACTCTAGGTGCTTCCCGCCGTGTCGCCACGCTTGGCGCCGCTCTGCTTCTGCTCGATAATGCCCTGCTGGTAGAATCACGCTTCATCCTCATTGACAGTATGCTAATCTTGTTTGGCCTCGCCGCCGTCACCTGCTTTCTGGCCGCCCGCCAGCGCACCGGTCGGCTTAGATTTAGTCTCGTTGCGGCCAGCGCGCTCCTAGCCGGCCTGGCCGCCAGCACTAAATGGACCGGCCTCACCGCTCTCGGCCTTATCGGCCTCATATGGCTCAGCGATCAAATTCGCCGCCCGCACCACATCATGTGGCGAGCCCGCCTACTCGAGATAACCGCCTTGGTCCTCATCCCCATATTCACCTACATGACCATCTTCTGGATTCATTTCGGCCTACTCCACCACAGCGGCCAAGGCGACGCCTTTATGTCGACCCGCTTCCAGTCGACGCTCATTGGCAGCGCCAACTACGACCCCTCTGTTCATATGAGTTTCTGGGACAAATTTATCGACCTCAACCGTGCCATGTCGGCCTCGGAAGAAGGTCTCAAAACCGCCACTCACCCCTACGGCTCCAAATGGACCAGCTGGCCGCTCATGATCCGCCCGGTCTACTACTGGCAAGGCGACACCGCCTCAAACGGCACCCAGGGCAACGTCTACCTCATCGGTAACCCGGCCGTTTGGTGGGGCATCATCGTTATTATTGCTGCCGGTGGCCTGATTACAGGCAAAACCCTGCACCGACTCCGACCGTACCGTTTCGCCCTGGCATTCCTCGCCATCGGCTATTTGGCAAACTTTCTCCCCTTCAGCCGGATCGTGCGAGTTATGTTCCTATACCACTACCTCTTTGCCTTCATATATAGCCTAGCGTTTGCCGTCATTTTGCTTGGTGTTCTAGCCGATTGGATGAACGACTCACCCAAATTCTGGCAATTCTCCAGTACTACCTCTCGCAACTTATATATCGGAGTTCTAACGGTAGCCGTCATTAGCTTCGTCTACTTCGCCCCGTTAAGTTACGGCATACCTCTTACGCCAAGCGAATTAGCCTCACACGTATGGCTGCCCACCTGGCGCTAATTGGGCCTACTAGCCTCGAGCTCGGCGCAGCTTAACCAGCTCAACAATTGCCCGCATTATCACGCTCAGCCGAGCACCCGAAGGTTCACCGCTCTTACGAGGGTAATGCTCCACGGCCACTTCTTCCCAGCTACACCCCGCACGTCGCAGCTTCATCAGTAACTCGGCCGAAATCACCGCTCCGCGGGCCTCCAGCGACTGCAAACCCCGAACGCGCTCAGTCCGAAACAATTTGAACCCACAATCAAGGTCGCGAACCTTCAAACCCAATATTACCCGCACTGCTCGCCCCCACGCCCAAGCGTTAACCCGCCGACCAACATGATCATTGCGCCGCCGGCGGTACCCCAACACCGCATCAACCCTGCCCGACGGCTCTATAAACCGCTCAATGTCCTCAAAATCAAACTGACCGTCACCGTCTGTATAAGCCACCCACTGGTATTTGGCCGCCTTAAACCCGCTCACCAGAGCCGCTCCATACCCCAAATTGTGAGAATGGTGCATAACAACCACATGTTCGTCCCTCCGTGCGTACTCTTCGGCAACACCCCCTGTCCCGTCAGTGCTGCCATCGTTAACTATAATCACTTCGTAATTCTGCAGCTCTAACGTTCCTAGTACAGCCAATGCCCGTTCAATTACACCCGGCAAAGCCGTAACCTCATTAAAAACCGGAAAGAATACGCTTAAGCTTACCCAAGGTGATTTCATGTGTTTAAGCATATAGTATTTGAACTCTGGAACCTAAAATTTTCCGCTTAATGCTAGAATATACCTCATGATCAGCTTGCTATACCTTGCCTCGGCCCTTGTTCTCGGGTTTGCCATAACCAGGCGACTCAAACTCAGTCTACTAGCCTTCGAAATACCCGCCCTCAGCATTGCACTGGGGCTACTACTTTGGACCTGGCTGTCATTCATTTGTGCCCTAATACTGCCCTATTTTTTGAGCCTCCCAGCCACCATCGCCATTGCGGGGCTAGCCAGCATATGGCTATGGCGTACTGGCAGCCCCATCCAAATACGCCGCCTGCCGGGCACCATCTGGTCGTGGGTTGCCTGGAGTATTTTCTTAACTCTTACTACAGCCATCATTGGCTGGCTCATGTGGACGCACGATCTTATCCCGCACGATGGTGGCCTATTCTCCGCCAACGCCACCTGGGCCGATTTTGGCCTTCATGCTAGCCTCATCAACCACTTTGCGGCCGCCAACCAGCTCCCACTGGATCACCCCGTCGCAGCCGGCACTCATCTGACCTACCCCTTTATGGTCGATCTGCTCTCGGCCTGGCTCTTGCGGGGTGGCTGGAGCCTGCATCTGGCAATATTCATTCCCTCATTACTGCTCGTCGGCGCTTTCCTACAGCTCATACTCGGATTCGGCGTTCGGCTGTTCGGGCGCATTGGAGGTGCCATTCTTGGGCTCACACTCACCTTGCTGAGCGGCTCAGCCGTAGGTATTTTCATAGCCGCCTCCGACCTCCGAGCAAGCGGCCAAAGTCTTGGATATTTCCTATACAATTTGCCGCAAGATTACACCGCCCTATCAAATCCCAACGCGCAGCTTACTAATTTCGTCGCCGATATCCTGCTCCCTCAACGCGCCTTCCTAATGGGATTGGCCGTATTCGCAGCCATACTAATCTTGTTAACCGTGCTTCGCCGCCACTCCACCCGAAACCTGGCAATTTTCACCGGCAGCCTCATCGGGCTTCTTCCAATGGTCCACGCCCACACTTTTGTCGTTGCCGGGAGCCTAATAGCCGCCTTTTGGATCGAAAACGTATTCAAAACCAAGCGTATAACCAGTACTTGGTTCGTCGTCGGTCTCACCGCGTTGGCCGTAGCCGCTCCTCAACTCGCCTGGCAGAGCTTTGCCAATCAAACCGGCACCGGCGGCCACCTAGCTCTCGGTTGGGCAATTCTCCCCGGCGAATCTATCCTATCGTTTTGGAGCCATAATTACGGCCTCACCGGCCTGCTTATCATCGGTGTTGCCGCACTCATCTTTTACCGCCACGCTCTGAGCCGCTACCGGGTCTGGTTCGCACCCCTAATCGCGATTTTCATCATCGCCAACGTCTACTCGCTCCAGCCATTCGCCTATGATAACCTCAAGCTCATTATCTACGTCTACCTTTTCGCTTATATATTTGCGAGCTATGGCGCGCTATGGTTAATTCAACGCAGCAAATGGTCACTCCTACCCATTGTTCTGACTTGCTTAATTATTTCTGCCAGCGGCACCCTAGCCATCGCCAGGGAATTCCAGCACCAAGACATGTTCGCCAGCCCGGATGATTTAGCGCTCGCCGAATGGGTCGCCCAGTCCACCCTACCCGCCGATATTTTCCTCACCACCGATAAACCCAATCAACCCATCGCGGCGCTCGCCGGCCGTACTATCGTTGTCGGTTATCGCGGCTGGCTCTACAGCTACAACCTCGACTACCAACCGCGCCTCGAGGCTGTCCAGGCAGCTTTACGTAGTAACATCACCTCAAATAACGCCTACCAGGCTAAATATCTAGCGCTCAATAGCAGCGAGCCCGCCGAATGGATCGTCGACCAAAACCAGATCAACGCAGCCTACAAAACTGTCTACTCAAACCAGACCTGGACTGTCTACCGTCTCCCCTAACTCAATATTGAGTTATCAAACCAGTAGACTAATTAGCCATCAAAAGTTAACATAACAAGCATGGATAATGCTCAACGCGACGACATCGAAACCGCTACCGAAGGATTTGCCGTCCAGCTTGGTCTGCCGTACTTCGATACCCGTCCCAAAATCGACATCAAACCGCTCATCGGCAAGCTCACCCTCGTGGGAATGGAGGCTTATGGCATCGTCCCTCTTGCGCTTGAGGGCAATCATTTCATTATCGGCACCAGCGAAGAAACCGACCGTGACCAACTCGAATCACTTCGCCACCGCCTAGCCGGCTACGATGTCGAATACGCCTTCATCTCCCAATTTGGCTGGAACCGACTCTTCAACCGGTTCTCCGTCGCCAGCAACAACGACATCCTCGACAGCGGCGACTTTAATGCTATCAACCAGCAATTGCTCAACATCGAACCAAAGTTCATGTTCGAACCGCTCGCTCAGCTGGCCTACCAAGTCGGCGCTTCGGACATCCACATTGAACCTTCCGAGTTCGATGCCCGAATTCGCTTCCGCATCGACGGTACCCTGCACCCCATTACTACTCTGCCCAAAGACCGCTACGACCTTTTTGCCTCCGACCTTCAGATGCGAGCCGGCGTAAAATGGGGCGGCGACGACCCTCAAGGAGGCCGCGTTAGCCTAAATATCATCAACGATGATGGTGACGAAACCCAGCTAAACATGCGTCTGGAAACAATCCCTTCACTTCACGGGGAAGATGTTGTAATTCGACTATTCAACCTCAGCATTAAGTACCTAACGTTGCAAAATTTACATCTTTCGAAGCACCATCAAGAAGTATTACTGCGTTGCGTTGCCCACCCTAGGGGAATGGTGATGGCAGTCGGTCCTACCGGATCGGGCAAGACCTCTACGCTGTATTCGGTTATGAACTACCTCAACAATCCCGAAATCAAAATTGTTACCCTCGAAGACCCCATTGAGTACGAACTCAGCGGCATCTCCCAGGTCCCTGTGCGCTCGGACAATCAAGAACTCTTTATGGGCAAACTCCGCGCCGTACTCCGTGAAGACCCAAACATCATCATGATTGGTGAAATCCGGGACGCAGATACTGCCAAAACCGCCCTCCAGGCAGCTCTCACCGGCCACCTTGTTCTATCGACCTTCCACGCCACCAATGCATCGGCCGCTATCTCCCGCCTCATGGATATGATCGGTGAAAATGTCCTTCTCGCCTCCTCCATTAAGCTAATCATGGCTCAGCGCCTCGTCCGCCGACTTTGCGACGTCTGCAAAACTCATACCGCAGCCACCAAAGAAGAACTAGTCCAGATAAAGGCCGCCCTCGATGGACTGCCCGAGTCAAGCTATCCTTCCCTCGACGGTCTCAAACTTTCCAAGCCCGTTGGCTGCCCCGCCTGCCATCACTTTGGCTACAATGGTCGTCTCAACATCCTTGAACAACTCGAAATCACCCCCAAGATGGAAGCCCTCATCGCCAAAGGTACCGCCACCACATCCTTAGCCATCGAACAGGCCGCCGTCAAAGAAGGTATGGTTACCATTCTCCAGGACGGCGTCATCAAAGCTCTCCAGGGCGTAACTACCCTCGAAGAAATCTACGTCCAAGTCGGCGAGTAGCGCGGCATAAATCTAGAGGTTTTCCTAACGCGTAAGGTATTATTAATGCCATGAAGATTACCTCTACCAACCCCTCCCGCAACTACGAAGTCATCGGCGAAGTCGAATCCACCACCGAGCAGGAAGTAACAGCCGCCGTCGCCAAAGCCCGTGCCGCGCAACCAGCTTGGGCCATGCTTAGCCAAAACGAACGCAACACTGCGATCGATTCATTCGTTGAAATCTGCGTGCAACATGCCGAAGAAATAGCTCAGATAATGGCGATAGAAATGGGCAAGCCGATAGCACAATCTCGGGCCCAAGTTACAGAAGGCCTCAACTATTTCCGTGCTTACACCCAGATGGCCTACCAAGCCCTCGCCCCCCAAGTAGTGTATGAAAATGCTACCGAAAGACACCACCTCACGCGCGAACCGCTCGGCGTGATCGCCTGCATTACCCCATGGAATTTTCCTTTCCTCAACATCCCCTGGCAGGCCGGTCAGGCGCTTATTGCCGGCAACGCTGTGTTGTATAAGCCATCTGAGGAGGTCATTGTATTCGCCAAACTTATCGCTAACCTCGCAGTCAAATCAGAGCTACCAGAAGGTATCTTCACGGTCATCCTTGGTGATGGCACGGCCGGCGAATACCTCGTCAGGCAGCCAATCGACGCCATTCTATTCACAGGCAGCACCGTAACGGGACAACACATCATCGAGCTAGCCGCCAATAATTCAACTCGAGTACTCGCCGAAATGGGTGGCTCTGCGCCAGGCATCATATTTGAAGATGCCGATGTCCCGGCAATTATCGAAACTCTCTACGCGATGCGATTCGACAACACGGGGCAATATTGTGATGGCCTCAAGCGTCTTATAGTACACAAAAGCAAACTTGATGAAGTATTAACAACACTTAGCCGAATAAACACCACAAAAAAAGTCGGCGATGCCCTAGATGAGAAGACAGATATTGGGCCGCTCGTAGCCAAACGCCAGCTCGATAGCCTAATTACCCAAGTGCAAGATGCCCTAGATCAAGGTGCAAAAACTGTATTTGGAGGCAAAAAACCCAAAAACCTGCAGGGTGCATTCTTCGAACCAACAGTTCTCACCAACATTACATTCGATATGCGTGTCTGGAAGGAGGAAGTATTTGGGCCAGTCCTGCCTATCGTAACCTTCAAGACCGAGGATGAGGCGATACAGCTAGCAAATGACACCATCTACGGACTCGGGGCATTCATATTTACAACCAATAAGGCACGCTATCTTCGCGTTGCCAGGCAATTACAAACTGGCATAGTTGCCCATAATAACGCCCTGTATTTCAGCACCGCCAGCCCATTTGGCGGCTACAAGAAATCCAGGAACAGTCGCACCGGCGGCATCGAGGGTTTCCACGAGGTTACACAAATTAAACTCATCAGCGAAGAAAAATAAGCCAGTACAACCCTAGCCTGCCTAAAACCCAGGCAGTACCTTGGTGTCTTGCAGCTCTGCAGGTACCGCATACCACTTGGGCGAGCAACCGGCAATCTGTATGCTTGGGGCAGAGATCGCTTGCACCTGGGCAGTCTTAGTGCTACAGCTCGGATGTTCAAACCCGAGCCACTGCCCCACCACGTGATTAATCAACTCCACATGATAAGTTTTGGCATCACCCACCCGAGCCGCGGGAGCTTTCGCCCAACTATCCTTTGCGATTGCCAAATCATTATGGATTCTACAGGTAGTTTGATGCTCGCAAGCCGGATCGAGCGCTGCCATCACCGAAGTATTCGCCAACCGAACCGTAAAGTTGCAACCTGTTTTTGCGGGCACAAACTTCAATTTACCCCCCAAAGTCCAGCTCCCCCCTGTCCCGAGCACTGTTGCCACAGTCGAATCAAAATCCGCAGCTGCGCCGTCCGCCTCACCTACGCAATAATCATAGGTAGCAATCGGTCCCACGGGCATTATGCTCGCCAGCTTTGGTCCCGCCGTCGGTTTTTTAACCGAAGGCGTTAATGTCGCTCCTTGTCGCGCATTCAGAGCCGCCACGACGCCGTTAACCGTGCCATTGCGGTCAAATGACCCCGGAATCGTTGCAACGAACACAGCAACCCCTGCTGAGTCCACGTTCATACCCTTGCCGGGACCGTTGAATACTAGCCAGCTGGCAATTTGGCTTGTCGATGGCGAATAATGAGCTTTATTAACCGTAACCTGCACAACCGTTGTGATAGTTGCCTGCGCTAAGCTCACATCGTTCGCAAAATCTGCCGCGCCAACATTCGGTTCAACTCGAATCGGACTAATGCTGGCAGTCGCGACATGGCCGTAAGCCGCTCGCACAGCAGCTGCAGCAGCAACCTTATCAATCCGGACTCCGGGCTTCTCGGCCAATACAAATACATCCGTACCGTGAATTGTCGCCACTGCATTACTCGCCGAGCGCTCAACCGCCGTCGCCAATCGCTGCACCGATCTATCCACGGCATCATCCGTAAGCGCAAAAGTCGGCGCAACAGGCTTAGCCAGCAATGATCCTATTACGCCGGCTATGGGCAGAGCCGTTGTGCGACCGGACTCTCGGATCTTTCGTTCCAAGTCAGCACTACTGTCCAATGCTTCGCCGCGCAATCCAAGATCGATGCGGCTCGACCCCACCACCGCCGTCAGCATCGGACTAGGTAAAACTTGCGGCATCTTCTGATGCAACTCATCGAAAGTCCATCCACCCACGGCCAAGTTACCAATGTGTACCCCGGGATAAACCCGATTTGAATAATAACTGCTCATCCCTATATTTACACCAACAAACAGCCCCAATCCAACGAAGCCAATTACCCATGCCTTCACCATGCTACTGCCGATTGTTCTAGCCAAAGTAGAAGCCGCCGGCATTACACTGGCCGACTTGCGCGTACCCGACAATTTTTCTCCCGCAACGCTCGGCTCCAATGTTGGCACAGACGCAGGCGGCGGCATCAAAAATGCCCCACTAGTAGCCATCGGATGCGGTGGCGCCATCACCGCCCGCAAAGACAAGAATTTGTGTCCAGACGACTTAACTGGCTTACTTTCAACCGCAACAGCCTCGTTAACTGCGACGTTAAACACAATCTCACCATCAGTCGCGTCCAAAAGCGCCCGTTTGAGCACTGGGTCGGTCGTTTCTTCAGACTTGAGTATTTCGGCGGTATTTTCAGCCGACTTAGGCTCAGCCTGTCCGCATTGCAAACAAAACATCTCCCCGGCGACGGGTAATAATATTGCTTGGCATACTGAACATTTCATAAGGTTTGTTTTTGGGTAATCTTCTTATGCCTATACTAGCACAAACTACCAACAAATCGTATATTTCTGAACCTAAACGTATCCGAGTTGTTCCAACCGAACCATTGCCCCGCGCATACCCGCCTCATCACCCATTTGTGCAGCCTCCAAGCGAGGCCAATGTTCAAGCACACTAGGCAGCTTATGAAGTGCCTCAGCGACCCCGGCTACCTTAATGTCTCGCATCATACTACCACCGATAACAATCAATTCGGGGTTCCAGTACAGCGAAGTGTTGTAAATTCCGACCGCCAACGATCGCTCTAGTTCCCTCCAAACGCTCTCATCATGGATATCATGAGGTAATTTGCCAGTCCGCCTCTGCAATGCAGCTCCACCAATGAGCGGCTCTAGGGACTGAGGCTCACCCCCTACCATGCTTACGATCTGCTTTCCCAGTTCATACCGACTCACCGTTTGATCAACGTCACCGTCCACCAGCCGCACCGCGTTAACTCCGGTGCTAACTGTATAATATGCCATCACCCCCTCAGTGATACCGACCCCAAATCTCGCTTCGCCGAGCCCACACATCTCAACATCATTAGCAATATGAACCGGACAATCAAACAATTGCTTGAGTTCGCGCGAGAGCTTCATCCCCAGCCACTCCGGCAGGTTGGTTGCCACCACCAATTCACCGTCGTCCCCCTGAATTTGCCCCGGGAAACCTCCTCCCACCGCATCTATCTTGTGACCTTCGGCTGCCTGCTGCAGCACCCCCAAAAACTTACCGAACCCAGCTGCACTCCGATCGGTTGGGACCCTAAATATCTCCCCGATTTTGCCTTTTTCGGCCAGTGCCACGCGAGTATTACTCCCGCCCAAATCAAATACCAATATCATGACTTCTCCCCTAACATCAATTCATATACCCGACCCTCATACGGCCCCAATTCCAGCTCTCCCGCAGCCCCTGATTTGCCGTCACCCTCAACCAAATGAGTACCGGCCACCCATTTCCCGATTCGTCCGCGCAATAACACTGTTACCGGATGATAATCAAAATTCAGCATCACCAAAAATCGCTGCCTTTCAGTTTCACGAATATATGCGTAAACATAACCATTCCCAAGATCTACCGATCTATAATCGCCTTCAATTAAGGCCGGCGAATGAGCTCGCAAATGAATTAAATGTTGATATAAATTCAACGATGACTGCGGATCCCGACGCTCACTTTCCACATTCAAGTTCGCTGAGGCCGAACCAAGCGGCAGCCAAGGCGTCACCACTGTAAACCCTCCACCATTTTCTCCGTTCCATGGCATTGGAGTCCGCTCGGGATCACGGCCAAGTCCATGCCCCGTAACACGCTGCTCCCAAGGATCACGCACCTCTCTCGCCCCTATTGGAGTATCCGGCAGCCCCAATTCCTGGCCATAATACACCACCGGCAGACCGCGCAAGGTCAGTTCCAGCACCGCCATTAGCCTAGCCCTTTCTGGGCCTAAACGTGAGACCAGGCGATGCCGATCATGATTGCCGAGTACGTAATTTGGCCAATCTTCCGGCCCAAGCATTGCCTCGTACGAATCGATAAACTCCCGGTAGCCCGCCGCGCTCCAGGGCATACCCATCAAATTAAAATTGAAAGGCGCGTGAACCGGATGTCGCGCGCAGGCTTGATACATTTTATGCAATCCTGGAATGTTCAAATATGCTTCGCTCAGTAAAAACTTACTTTCTTTCTCGGCCAAAACATCACAAAACGATCCGATCACGGTACCGAGCTCATTCTGCCCCGAACTCCTGGTTCGAATGAACTCATCGGCGGGGTCCGTCACTCCCTGGCGATAGTTTGGATTCGGCGCGTCATTACGAAGCCGTTCATCCTTCACTAGACCCTGTACGGCATCAGTGCGAAACCCGTCTACGCCTTTATTCAGCCAAAACCTCAAAATATCCAACATCGCTTCGCGAACTTGAGGATTTCGCCAGTTCAAATCCGGCTGCTGAGGCAAAAACGTATGCAAATAATACTGGCCCGTTGTCTTATCTAGAGTCCAGGCCGGACCGCTAAAATAACTAACCCAGTTGTTGGGATATCCCCCATCCTTTCCGGGATCAGCCCAAATATACCAATCGCGTTTTGGGCTGTCCTTGCTCGAACGCGACTCTATAAACCATTTATGCAATTCCGACGTATGATTTGGCACAAAATCCAGCAACAACTTTATCCCGCGCTCGTGCAACTTATCCAGGAGTTCGTCGAAGTCTGCCATCGTCCCAAAACGCGGATCAATCGCCGTATGATCGGCTACGTCGTACCCCCAATCCGCCATTGGCGACAAATATATCGGCGATAACCACAACGCCGATATGCCCAACGAGTCCGACTTACCGTTATTGAGGTAATCAAGATGATCAATAATCCCTCGCAGGTCACCATACCCGTCGCCATTAGAGTCAGCAAAGCTCAGCGGATATATATGATAGAGCGTCGCGTGGCGATACCAAGGATCAATTAGTGCAGGTTCCATATCTGCATTGTATCAAACCATAACCAGTTAACAAACCGATGCTAATATTACAACAAAGGGCGCTTTGGTAATGCCGTATTAAGTTTAATGCCGACTTTTCTAAGTGTTCTGCGAGGATTGCGCACCAATTGAGTCAGAGGCGATGCCACCGCTGCACTACTTTGTATCGATGGTAGCTCGTCCGGGCTCAAATACCGGTTGCAAAAGTAAGAAAACACCGCGTTGGTCCAGCCAAAGCCGGATTGCGACGGATAAACCCCCTCCACCGGCTCCTCTTCGATCTTGACCACATTATACTTCTCATAAAACTCACCGGTCGCCTCGAATTGGACTAAGTTGGCGTTAATCCACTTGCGAGCCAGACGTTCAGCTTCCTCGTGGTATCCATACCGCTCCATCCCCTGCGTGGCAATCATCTGCAACGGCGCCCAACCGTTCGGATACGCCCACTGCGTCGGAATATCGGATCTCATATGAGGCTTCTCGGCGCTAGTCGTAAGCCCCCCGTCGCTCTCGAACCGATCCAGATGTTCCATTATTCTAGCCGCCGTTTGCGGGCTATCCATGCCGGCCCACATCGGATAAAACGCCGCCAGCGAGAACACTGGGCTAAATTTTGACGTCATATAGTTGTAATCAAAATAAAAACCCTTATCATCATCCCACAGATATTTTTGCATCATGGCTTTGCGCGACATCGCTCGCTTCGACCACTCGTGAGCCTCCTCGGTGTAGCCCAATATCTTTGCCGACTCCTCAAAATCTCGCTCATATTTGTACAACAGTGCGTTTAGGTCAACCGGCAAATATGACAACGCCTTACGCTCAAACCTAGTTGTCATGTCCCATCCGCTCTCCGCCTCGGCCAGATCATCCAATACGTTGATATCATAAAACCGCGAAAGCCCGTGGAACACCTGCCGCCAATTTGGCTGTGTCGTACCCATCCAAACCGTCCGGTACTCATGCTTAGCCACGGTAATCGCCTGCTCCAACCAGCGCTTATCCTTATCAATCACGAAGGCGTCCATAATGAAGCTCGACAAAAATGGCGGCTGAGACCGACTCGTCATATAAAACCGCCCAGAGTTCGGGATTACCGCGAAGCGCCGCATCATAGTAATCAGGTTATCTGCCATCCCCCGCACTCGGTGCTCCCGTGGCGTACCTACCAAGCCCTGGGCAATAAAATAACTATCCCAGTAGTACATCTCTTCAAACGCGAACCCGGTATCGTTACGAGCGCTCGGAATAAAATACGGTTCGGGCAATCCAATCAACGTCCCATCGTCGTGAGGGTTATATCGCTCAAGTTTCTTCCAATATGCGTCGATATACTCCAAAGACGGCCGCAAACGGTCTTTCGTGAATACCGGCCCCAGTTGTGTGTTAGTCGTACTCATCAAAAAAATCGTCCCAAGCGATGCTTATGTTTAATACTGTAGCTCTTCCCGAACCGACTGCACAACCACCGGATAGGACGGAAAAATTAACAGGCGTCCCGGCTGTTGCAAACGACCCTCGGGACGCATCTCTTTAACTCCAAACTACCCGCCGTCACAAGCGGTGTCAACCCGAACGGCAAGTAATTATATTTATTGCGGGGAGGTGTTCTCTGAGGACTGAACCACCCTCACTTTTGACATAAGCGTCATCCAGGCACAAAAATAGACGGCAAAACCAATACTTCCTGGAAGGAAAACAAAAGTTATGCCGTCACGTCACATCATACCGTCCTGCGCCCAACTCATTCAACAGCAAT
>JBBRSS010000020.1:0-26624 GCA_038245115.1 Candidatus Saccharimonadia bacterium | reverse complement strand
GCTCCACGAAGCCGTCGCCCTAGCGATCTTTTACTACAACACCAAACGTATTCATTCAGCCCTCAAGATGAGTCCAGCGGCTTACGCCGCGACGCTTATCCGGGGAAGAGACAAGGTGTCCGGAAAAACCGGAGGTTGACACTATGCAGGCTTGGTACAAACGACACCTCGGCATCGACGTGCAAGTCTGGGGAGGCGCCGCCTTCGACTGGACTGACGCCGACGGTAAACCGGTGGGCGGCACAACGGCCTGGTCCATTGTGCCCGACGGGGTTGACGCTTTTGCGCCAGGCACAGGCTCCTTCATGGTGAACTACCGAGTAGCCGACCTTCACTCCCTGCTGGAGGCCCTCAGGGAGGAGGGTTGCAACGTACTGGACAAGCTCGAGAATTCCGAATACGGGAAGTTCGGCTGGGTGATTGACCCCGAAGGCAACAAAGTTGAGCTATGGGAGCCACCTGCTGGACAGTAGAGGGTTACTAGCTCCGCAATATCTTATCCATCACCTTCCCCTTCGCTAACTCATCTTCGGAATACCTTGCGCTAAGCCTTTGGCTTAACAACATTTATCATCCAGCGAATGCCGTACTTGTCGGTTAACATACCAAAGGTATCTCCCCATGGTGCAGTTTCGTAAGGGGCAAGTATTGTTGCACCTTCTACAAGCTTGTCCCAATATGCATGAAGAACAGGTTCATCTTCTCCGCTAACGGCTACACTGGTTTTATAAGCTATTGATTCAGGGTCATCAGATCCCATCAATGTCATACCGTCTGGTGTGATGAGCTGGCCGTGCATGATGAGTTCGTCTTGTTCTGGTTTCTGGGTGGCGTGCATTTCTTTGAATGTTTGTAAGGTGAGCTCACCACTAAATACAGACTGATAGAAATTCATGGCATCTCTAGCATTGCCGCCGAATGTTAGATAGGGATTTAGTTTGTTTGCCATACTGTTTCTCCTCATTATTTACTTATTAATATCGCAGATTGATGACCGCTCGGTATTGAAAATAATACCAAATACAAATCACCGACCGGTAGCAAAAATGTTGATGTTTTTTATTTGAGGGCCATCGTGCGGGCTGTTGCAACTGAAATTCGCGGGAGTTCTTGAGTTTATTTATTCTTGCGGATGAGCTTGCCCTCTTTAAAATCGGCATCGTACTCTATTTCGGCGTCCTTATTGTAGCGGAGCCATCTACCATGTTTTTTGCCACTTAAGAAATTCCCGACTTGCCATAATGCGCCCGAGTCTCTATTGAAGAACCACTCGCCTTCCATGATGCCCCCAATATTTTTCCCTCTCGCTTTTACGATACCGGACTTAAAAAAGTATGTGAGTACGTCTCCGTCTTGGCTGGAGACCGGCTGGCCATTCGCATATAGTTTGCTAGCATTCATACGCTAACTATAGCAAAAGTGACCGTCGTAAGTAGACAGCAAAATAACGGCTTGATGAAGCCATTATTAAACAAATAATTGCTGGAGGGCCTTAGTCTTGTCTATCGCAACTAAGTTAAAGGAGTGCTTACCACAGAACTTAATAATATATAATGTTAATAATGAATGATAAGTTACCAATATTTTCCTTCTTAAATGCCACTGAGCTCCGCCAATGGTTGGAAATCAACCATTTAACTTCGATAGGCGTTTATGTGAGGATTTTTAAAAAGCACTCTGGGCAACAGCGCGTGACATTTGAAGAAGTGTTAGATGAGGGGCTATGTTTCGGGTGGAGCGAAAGTATGAGACTTGCTGGTGATGAAAAGTCGTATCTACAAAAGTTTACCCCAAGACGAAGTAAAGGAACTACCTCTGAGCGAAACCGACAACATGTTGAAAAGCTTGTAAAACAAGGAAGGATGACGGCAGCCGGACTTGCTGCACTAAAAAGATAAGCGCAGGATATCGGAGGGCAATAGACTTGCCTAACGCAACTTTTTTCGTCTACCTAGAACCGAAAGCACAATTCCCAAAATAATAAATACGAAAGAGATACCCGTAAGTATATTATTCTGTCTGGTATCTATGGCTAAATAACATGCCGCTGTGATGCCTATGACTAAGCATAAATACGAGGCTAATTGAAGCCTTTTTAGTGATTGATTCATACAAACATTCTAATGGACCATCACTATTTAATACAGCTATGTTCTGCAGGCTCTTTAAGCTATTCACTTACTAGTTGTATCAAACACCAAATGAGGCTGGAACTAACTGGTATCTGTTTAGGAATCTTTGGAGGGCCAGCGTTCGCACTATTACAACTGACATACTAAAGTATAAGCCTGTCATTGCATCTCTAGCATGCCCAGCAATGATGTAGAAAGCTAGGAACTAAGTTCTATATTATAGGATGTGATTGAAACTATGAACCCATCACTGAATTCGTAGATATCGCAAGAGGCTACAGTTGATTTTTCGCCATTCGCATCTATATAGGTCGCCCTGCTTTGTATTGCAACACTATCGGCTAACGATGTGGACTCAAAATGCTGAAAATTTGTAATCACGGTTGCAAAGTATTCCGTAGCCTGGTTGCAGGCGGAAACTATAGCAGCCTTACCGTTTATGAGCTTGTCACCTATATTGTTCCAGACGATTTCAGTTGCAAGATAATCAAAGGTTTTATCGAATTGATGACCCGAAAATGCCTCACAGATTTGAGCGCTGCTCAGTTTCATCGGTTTTTGATACCATCAAGTCGCAACGTATCACCCCCGTCGCTGTGACTTCCACCGCTATTTATGTGTTTGTCACCTATTTTCGGGCCATTCTTTATGACGTGTACCATTGCCATCGCATGACCATGCCCCAATCCGAAATCATCTTTAAGCCAGCTGGATATATCCCCAGCTTTCGTTTCGGTACCAAAACCTTTAGCTTTACCTAACTCAATAAACTCGGCTGGTGTTTTGCCAGTTTTGGCTTCAATGTTGTCTAAATAAGCTTGGAATGACATATTGTGATTATACCAGAGGGGACTAGAACTTTTTAATAGATATACAAAGACTCCCAAAATTGAGAGCCTTGAATCAGAACTGAGCTGTATCTGTTATTTCAATTGGAGGGCCATCGTTCTGGCTGTTACAACTGAACTTTGCGTGACAATTGCCCGCTGTGAGCTTAGTATTCCTGCGGGTTCTGCTGATGCAATGTTTTGAGGAATGAAGTGATTTCGAGAGGTTTGAGATGGTCTACGAAATCATAGGCTTGTCCGACAGACATATTTCGAGCGGGAGAATATATGACAGCAACACCATCTTTGATGATAAAAAAGTTATTTTGATCATTGTTGGTAGATGCATAGATCTTAGTGCCCGTGGACAAAGTCGTCACCAACTTGCAGGTAGATGTACCGTCCCATGCTACCAGTAGCGAGGAGATTTTACCGCAATCCTTTATAGGATCAATCCCGGTGTTATACGGATATTCGTATAGGGTTGTGCCGTTACCTTTACCGGTGTCGATCCCGAAATAGGCCCCAGCCTTATAATCGGGCAGTCCATCTTTATCTGATTCCGAGGCAATGTTATATGGTTGCGGATATGTGCTGCCAGGTGGTGGCACGAGGTAAGTTACACCACTTTGAGCGAGCTCCGACTTCAGCCTGGATGCGCTGGAGTTTAGTGCTACGCCGGCGGGGCCCTGGGGGCCAAATGCGGACACGTAAATTCCGGTGCCCACTACCAGAACCAGCGCCGCTGTCTTGAGGACGGTGGAACCGCGAAGCACGTTAAGATACCAGTCGAAGAATATGAAGCAGACGAGAAGCAGGGCAAAAGCGATCGCCAAATACGCACCCATCTGGAGCGATGACCGGCGATAGATGAGCTCCGAGAAGCCGCCACCGGTGAGATAGGTCAATAGTAGCAAAACGCCGGCATGGCCAACCCGTTTGCGCCGCAGCAGGGCGTAGCCAAGCCCGAAGGCAATCGCGACTGTCGCCGCGGCGGTGATTACCCCTGCGGCTCCTATACATAGGAGAATTGCGAGTTCAGAACAAACCGCGGACTGTGCACCTCCTGCGATCAGTAACACAAACAGCCCGACGCCAACTATATTGGTGAGTATAAGGGTAACAAGCGCGGGAGCCAGGGTGCGAAACGGACGCCATGGGGGCGGGGGCTGCAATCCCGGCGCGGGCTGCAACCCCGGCGGGGGCAATACCGGATTGACTGGGTCCGGTATGAAACTGGTCGGTATTGGCTCAGGGGTGGTAGGTGTATTGTCAGCTTGTGGGGGCATGCCCGTATATTATCATAAGGGCTATAGTGGCGCGCGTTCGTAATTTACATAACTGTAACCAAATAGGCCTCGCGAAACAGTGCATGACAAAAAACGACCCGATTGAAAGGTCGTTTCTATTATGGCTCTATGAAGCCAATAAGCAATTGCTGGAGGGTCATTGTGGAGCTTATCAGGACAAGACTTGTTGGAATGTCAGACGTTCATATCTGGACTAGTTGATCGGTACCAGTACCGTCCAACTTATTCCTTGCCCAGCGAGTAAGTTCTGGAATGTTCTCTATCTTTGGCTCAAAATCATCGATTTCATTTAATGCGACCCATTTGTAATCGCTATACTCTTCGTTCAAGTTGATGTCGCCAGATAAAAAGACGGCTGCAATATGGGGCAACACCATACTGTTTCCGTCTTTTTTGCGAAAAAGTAGATTGTAGGTTTCAGCAGGCAAGACTTTTATTTGTGCGTCCATCCCAATCTCTTCATTCTTTTCCCGCTTCATTCCCTCAAGGATACTCTCATCAGTGGTTTCCATCTTGCCACCAATAAATGAGTAAATCCCGTCATAATCAGCTTCACCTTTGCGTTTTGCCAGCAAAACCTTGCTCTTATCTTCAGATAGTACGACTAGCTTTTGGCAATATTGAAATAGCGTTGTGTTCATATTCAAATTATATCAAAAGGCCTCCTGAGTTAAGAGGTCTTTATAGTACTTATCCTTGGAAGGCCATTGTGCTGGCTGTTGCAACTAGGATTATCGAATCAAAACCCATATTGCAATAGTACCGAGTTAAGCAGGAAGGACGGTCGAAATCTTATCCTGCAGATCGATGTTTTAGGGAGCAGAGTACTTTTTCCTTGGCCGTCATATAAGTAGACTGATCAGATGACATAGCCGACACTAGAGTAATGATACCATAATGAATTTTGGCCCGATCTATGGAGCTGTTGCAAAAATCACCTTTACTTTAATCGAAGCTATTGAGGATATATATTGGATACGGCAGCCGCGTCAATAAGCCCACCTATTACGAAAAGAAGGATAAAAATTCCGCTGGCAATGGCGACTTTGATCCAAAACCTGGCGCTCCACTTGTTAAAGAACAACCAAGCGCCTAAATATGCCAGCGCGAAACCTACTCCTAGGCTGATCGTGGAAGTAATGATGTCATGCGGGAAGATAGCATAGATAACGGTTGCCGCTAGTTTATTTAGTAGGGCCAAAGCCCATAAGTAGGAAAATAAGACAACCACCGCATCTTTAGCTAATTTTTTATACATAGTGATATTTTACCATGTTAGTTAGTGTAGACTATCACAAGAAATGGGGACATGCCAATCGCGTGTGACGAGGGTAAATCCAAATCAGTTGGGGCTCGAAGTAAAGGTCTTCGAGCCCCAACGATCAATCAGACGATAGACCGCCTAGCCGGACCTACGCGCAAGGTCCCCAGAACCAACCACTGGACTCGGGGCCGTTGCCGGTATCGGTCCTGGTGATGGGCTCGACACCCGTACACGCCGTGCCGCGTCCGTCCACCATCTTCGACCAGAAGCTACAACTCGAAAATGGTGCTCCCAGGCAAGTATAGTTCGCCTGGACTGGCTGTTGGCTTGGGCCGCCCGGATTCCAGGCCGTAACACGACCGCCGAAGGGATACGGCTGATGCGCGCTCCAGAGAGCAATGTAGCGTGAACCTGAGGCGGTTGTGAACCGCCCCCAGTTCGCCTTGCAGCTTGGCGAGTACCGCAGATCCAGCTGACCAAGGTACAGCGCCGCATCATTGATCCCGATCGAATGGACCGTGTAGGCGTCGCCGTCACAGCGGCCCGTGGGGTTGAGGCCGGCGCAGGATGCGCCGGAGCAGCCACCAGTAGCGGCCTGAGAAGCCGGGGCAACGAACAGACTTGCGAAAACGAGCGCCACTACGGCAAGTATCAGCGGAAACGAACGACGAGCGAGCTTGCTGGCCGAGTTGGCCATGGGAGTACCTCCTAAGGGTACGGGCTGTTTACGGCTCAGGCGAGCCATTGTATGAATCTAACACTGTTGATGATAGGGGTCAAGAGGGCATGGGCAAGCAAGAAAAAAGAGACTTTAAAGTCTCTTTTTAAGCATAAGTGCTATGGAGGGCCATCCGGGACTCGAACCCGGGACACGCTGCTTAAGAGGCAGCTGCTCTAACCAACTGAGCTAATGGCCCAAAATGTAAAATGGTGCGCCCGGCAAGATTCGAACTTGCGACACCTTGGTTCGAAGCCAAGTACTCTATCCACTGAGCTACGAGCGCGTAGCAGCCGACGCAACTTAACTTTTATAGCATAATTGAGCCTGGTTTACCAGACTTTATATGATTGGGATGAATGATATATGGTGCGCCTGGAGGGATTTGAACCCCCGACACCCAGTACCGGAAACTGGTGCTCTATCCCCTGAGCTACAGGCGCGCGGGAGGGATGGACTAGATAAGATTAGTACGCTTGGGGGTTTTTCTCAAGCGGCGAGGTGTTGGATAGGAGTCGAATGTCGGCTATGCTAGAGGCATGAGCACACAAGCGCTGGCCTCCGAGGCTAGCAAAAACACTATTGAAAATACCGTGAACTGGTTCTTGGCCGAAAAGCTGCAGGACCCGGTGATTACAATTGCTACAAAGAAATATCTGACAAATGCGAACAAACTGATTTATCTGACGCACTGCAACGTGGCCGAAACATCGGTACCGCGAATAAAGGTGCAGATTTTTGAGCGGGTTGACGGTGGAGTGCGCGAGAGCGGCTACCAGATATTTAGTGACCACCGCATGACCAAAATTGTGAACGAAATGATCTTTGGAACCAAACCGGGCACGGCGACGGGCAACTTGAACGAGGAAGTGTCGGAAAAAGAAGCTACTGAGCTGATTGCGGAGATAAACGCGCTGACCGAGGCGCGCCAAACGCTGTGATACGCCAACCCCCGAAGAACCTGCGCCGCCAGGTGGAAGTGGCACCGTATACCACTATGCAAGTTGGTGGTAATTGTGATTATTTTGTAATTGTTGATGATGTGGCGGGCGTTGCCGCAGCTTGCGAATGGGCGGCGGAGCAGGAAATCGAGCTATTTGTACTGGGCGAAGGTTCGAATGTGATCGTGAGCGACGCCGGGCTGCACCGGCTGGTGATGAAGATTGAAATACCGGGGTTTGAAGTGGTGAGCGAAGATGATTCTTCGGCCACACTTCAGATTGGTGCCGGCGAGCACTGGGATGACGTGGTGGCCAAGTCGGTGAAGTTGGATCTGGCCGGGATTGAAGCTATGTCGATGATTCCCGGGACGGCTGGAGCCACACCGGTGCAAAACGCCGGAGCTTACGGGCAGGAGATTGCCGATACTTTGGTGGAAGTTCAGGCTTACGACCGGAAGGAGCACAAAGTTGTGGACATGACGCATGATAAATGCGGATTTGGCTACCGTGATAGTGCTTTTAAGGGTGAACTGGCCGGACGGTATGTGATCGTGGGGGTAACGTTGAAATTATCCAAGTTGACACCGGCCGAGCCGACTTACGCCTCGCTTAAGCGATATCTGGAAGCGCACGAAATTCATAACCCGGATGTCGCGCAGATACGAGCGGCCGTGATGGCGGTGCGGGCAAAAATACTGCCGGATCCGCGTGTGGTACCGAATACGGGATCATTTTTTAAGAATCCGATAGTGAGTAAGCGGGAGCTGGATCGGTTGCGGCTCCCCTATCCGGATATGCCGGCTTTTGAATATGGCGATGAGTATAAATTGGCGGCCGGCTGGCTGCTCGACCAGTGCGGACTCAAGGGGGCTGAGTACTATGGCTTGAAGCTGCATTCGGGTCATGCGTTGGTAATTACCAACCCGAACCATGCCGGATATGAAGATTTGATGAAGTTAGTGGAATACGTTGTGGCCGTGGTGCGCGACCGCTTCGGTGTGACGCTGGAGCCCGAGCCGCAGTTTATTAAGTAATTTTGGCCGGTACCTTGGCCCGCTAATGATGGCGTCTTTCATAATCGGGTACTTATAGTAGGGATGCCCATACAGCAAAATTAGTCTCTTTTGGAGACTAATTTAAAAGAGACTAATTTTGCAACACCGGTGGTTCGGGTTGAAATACTCGAACCTTTTATACCCTCACTCTTAATTCCATTGTGGGTAATTATTTAGCAGTATGAGCCGAAGTTTTGGTTGCAGCCACTGCTGGTTCGGAATTTGCAGTCTCGGCATTTTCTTCGAGAAAACGCTGGGCGTCGAGGGCGGCCATGCAGCCGGTGCCGGCCGAAGTAATGGCCTGGCGATAGCGCGAGTCTTGCACATCCCCGCAGGCGTACACACCCGGAACACTGGTGATGGCGCCGGTGGTGACAATATAGCCGTCGGGGTGAGTATCGAGCTGGCCCACGAACAGCTCGGAATTGGGCTGGTGGCCGATGGCAATGAAGAGGCCGTCAACCACTAGGCTAGAGGTGGCGCCCGTAACCGTGTCCTTGAGCTGGAGGCCGGTAAGCTTTTGCTCGCCATCGAGGCCAACCACTTGTGAGTTCCACTGGAATTTGATCTTGGGGTTGGCCATAGCGCGGTCCTGCATGACTTTACTGGCGCGCAACGCATCGCGGCGGTGAATAACGGTGACGCTGGCGGCAAAGTTGGTCAGGAAAATGGCTTCTTCCATGGCGGTGTCTCCCCCGCCGACCACGGCAATATCTTTGCCGCGGAAAAAGAAGCCGTCGCAGGTGGCGCAGGCCGAAACGCCGCGGCCCATGAGCTTCCATTCGGCATCGAGCCCGAGCATGAGGGGCTTGGCGCCGGTAGAGACGATCACGGTATCAGCGGTGTACTGGTCGGCGTCTATCCACACCTTAAAGGGCCGCTCGGAAAAGTCGACCTTGGTGGCGCGCTTGGTAATAATTTCGGTACCGAAGTTGGCAGCTTGCTCGCGCATGGTCGCCATCAGCGCCGGCCCCTGAGCACCCATTACGCCGGGGTAATTCTCGATCTCGGTGGTATTCATGAGCTGACCGCCGGGTTGATCACCCACACCGGCGGGTTCGCCCTCCATTAGGAGCGGCTGCATGTTGGCCCGCGAGGCATAAATGGCGGCGGTGAGGCCGGCGGGACCGGAGCCAATAATGATGAGTTTGCGGTGAGTTGCCACTTACACGGTACTCCTTAAGCGAGAGAGGCGGTCAAAACGCCCGTAAGTTTATCTTTGGCAGTGAGGCCGATAATGCGCTCAACGGGCTTGCCACCCTTAAACAGCATCATAGTAGGGATACTCATTACATCCAGGCTCTGAGCGAGGGCGGGATTTTCGTCGACATTAACTTTGGCGATATCAACTTTGCCGTCAAATTCGGTGGCTAGTTCTTTCATGGCAGGCTCCATGGCAATACAGGGACCACACCAGGGTGCCCACAAGTCGACTAATACAGGTCGGTCGGATTTAATAACTTCTGCCTCAAATGTGGCCTCAGAAACGGTCTTCAACACGGGAAACTCCTTCACTCGACTTTTATACTTTTATTGTTGACTAACACAATATGTAGCGTTCATAATGCTAACGTAACACAACTCGTTGTGGTGCAGCAACTATCACATTATGTGCAGGTAGCCGGAAATATGCAACCCATTTGGACGGTGGGAGTCAAATAATTCGGCAAGGAGAAACGCTAGTGATTTGCCCTTTGTGCGAACACACTGAGACAAAAGTATTGGATAAGCGCGATGCAGACGCCGTTAGCACCAGACGGCGCCGGGAGTGCTTGGGGTGTCATCAGCGGTTCACGACGTACGAGCGGGTGGAGCAGATGGACCTCATGGTAGCCAAACACGATGGCCGCCGCGAATTGTTCAATCCCGATAAACTGCGCACCGGCATCACCCTGGCAGCGGCCAAACGGCCGATTTCCAGCGATCAGATAGACCGGATTGTGCAGGAGGTCGAAATGGAACTACGCGGGGCCAAGACGCGCGAGGTCCCGGCCGACCAAATCGGTAGCCTGGTAATGTCGCGATTGAAAGAGCTCGATGATGTAGCCTACATTAGGTTTGCCAGTGTCTACCGAGACTTTACCGATGCGCGGTCGTTTCAAAGTGAAGTCAAGGAGCTGCTGCATGACAGTAAAAAGTAGTTGCCGGTCCGGGCTCGAAACCACATCACAAAAATTAAGGGGAATTCAGGGGAAAAGATGAGCAGTACACCACAAGCCTTACTAGCCAATAATATTGAAGTTGAAACGGCGGAAGACCGCGAACGCCTGGAAGAGATCTACGCGACCGGCAAAGAGATTCCGCAAGCGCCCGATGATCTGCCGGAACCGAGTTTTTCGGAAAATGCCTGGTATATCGGCCGGACCCGTTACGCTTTTCGTGACAAAGACGGCACCCCGATAGAGTCCCCCAAGCAGATGCTGTGGCGGATTTGCTACAACATTGCCACGGCTGAGCGCCTGTATAGCGAGAATCCTCGCCAGCAGCACCTCGAGATGGCGCGCACCTACTACGGCATGATGTCGCGCCAAGAGTATGTGGCCAACACCCCGACCATGCTCAATGCCGGTAAGGCCAAGCAGCAACTGTCGGCCTGCTTTGTGCTGCCGGTGCCCGACGACCTGAACGCAATTCTTGAAACTGCCACCGATATGGCCAAAATCCACAAGAGCGGCGGCGGCACGGGCTTTTCGTTCTCGCGCCTGCGCCCTAAGGGTGACGTCATCAAGAGCTCGGGCGGTACCACCACCGGCCCGGTAGCCTTTATGCAGACCTACAACGACATTACGTCGAGTATCCGTCAGGGCGGCGTGCGCCGCGGTGCCAACATGGGCATCCTGCACTACAACCACCCCGATATCCTCTTGTTTATCATCTACAAGGTCGATGAATTTTCGCTGACCAACTTCAATATCTCCGTGACCGTCGACGAGGCCTTCTACGAGGCCGTCAAGCGCGACGCCGAGCACCTGCCGTCCGACTACGAAGACGCTCTGGACTTCGAAGACTTAATGGCCGAAGTGCGTGAAGCTCACCAAACCCGTGACCTCGACCTTAAGCTGGTACGCCTCGATGCCGTGGTGAAGAAGCTGCACGAATGGACCGACGAGAGCGACCCGTTGCGCGGTTACGCCCTGATGAACCCGCACACCGGCAAAGCAGCCGGCCGCCTGAACGCCAAGAAGGTCTACGACCTTATTACGCGCCTGGCCTACCAGTATGGTGACCCGGGCATGATCATGATCGACCGCATCAACAACTCACGCGCCAACCCGACCCCGCAGCTCGGCCAAATTGAGGCCACCAACCCGTGCGGCGAGCAGCCCCTGCTGCCCTACGACGCCTGTACTCTGGGCCAGATCAACCTGTCCAAATTCGTGAACGACGACGCCACCGACTTCGATTGGGACCGCCTGCGCACGGTAGTACACAACGGTACCCGCTTCCTCGACGACGTGCTGGACATGAACGAATACCCGATTGAGGCAGTGAGGATCACCACTCGTGCCATTCGCCGCATTGGGCTGGGCATCATGGGTTTTGCCGATGCCTTGCTGCAGATGGGGATTGGCTACAACACCAAAGAAGGTAATGATGCCGCCGAGCGCGTGATGCGCTTTGTGCAGGCCGAGAGCGACAACGCTTCGGTGGAGCTGGCCCGAGTGCGCGGTGTATTCCCGGCCTTTAAAGGTTCAATCTACGACAAGCCCGGCGAAATTCGCCCCCGCAACGGCGCGCGTACCACTATTGCTCCTACCGGCACCACCGCCATGTTGGCCGACTGCTCCAGCGGTTGCGAGCCCCTGTTTGCCCTCACTTACTCCAAGAACACCATCGAAGGCAAGCGCATGTTCCAAAGCAGCCCGTACTTTGTGAAGGCCCTCGAAGACCGCGGATTATACTCCGAGGAACTGCTGGAGAAGATCCAGAACAACGGCGGATCAATCCAAAACATGGAAGAGCTGCCAGCCGACCTGCGCCGCACGTTCGTGGTAGCCGGTGATATTACTCCGGAATGGCATCTGAAGGCACAGGCCGCCTTCCAGAAGTACACCGATAACGCCATCTCCAAGACGATCAACTTCAACAACGAAGCCACCGTGCAAGACGTGCGCGACGCCTACTGGCTAGCCTACGAGTCCGGCTGTAAGGGCATTACCATCTACCGCGACGGTAGCCGCCAGAAGCAAATCCTCGAGGTCAAGAAAGAGGGCTCGTACTACGACCAGCTGGCCGGCAAGAAAACCAAGGGCATTGAGGTGATCGAGGAAGCTACACCCATAGAAATGAAGCCCCGCCCCGAAGTGCTGTCGGGTCACACCTACAAGGTGGCAACGCCCATCGGGACGGCGTTCATCTCGATCAACGTTGACAGCTCGGGCGACATATTTGAGGTCTTCGTGAACCTCGGCCGGGCAGGTTCGGACATTATGGCCGACGCCGAAGCCATGGGACGATTAATCTCGCTGGCCTTTAGAATTCCAAGTGGGTTCTCGTCGGACCGGATCGCGCAAAACGTAGTCGAACAGCTCAGCGGCATCGGCGGCTCCGGCACGGCTGGATTCGGACCACAGCGGGTAAGGTCACTGGCCGACGCAGTCGCCAAGGTACTGCGCGAGCACGAGAATACCAAGGTCGCCCAGATCAATGTTCCGCCCGCCCAGGTGGCGCTAAACTTAGCTGCAGTAGCGGACGCACCAATGACGTCAGTAGCCACGGCTGCTCCGACGAACACGGCCGCCGCCGCCAGCGTCCACCTAGGCGCCAAAGTGCAAACCGACCTGTGCCCGGAATGCGGCAACGCCTCACTGCGCTTCATTGAAGGCTGTCAGAAGTGTGAGATCTGCGGGTTTAGTAAGTGTTAGTAAGCACATCGCTTTGGCTCGAGTAAGCTCCCCGCATTAGCTCCAGAGAGTTCCGTCCTTTAGCTCCGGGAAGTACCATCTCACGCTGGCGAACGCTGTCCGTCTCTTCATTGGATCCGGTAACAGAACCGGCACCAGCTTGCTCGCTGGTACTTCCCTGCGCTTCCCTCTTGCTGCTTATTTTGGGCCGCGACATATAACTATCTTTGGGTGAATATTATGAGTACAACAGAATTGCACGAATCGGATAAGGGGCTGGTGATTGTGTACACCGGCGAGGGTAAGGGTAAAACTACGGCCGCGATGGGTCTGGCTTTGCGGGCTGCGGGATACGATAAGAAAGTACTGGTGATCCAGTTCGTGAAGACCTGGTTTACCGGCGAAAAGGGCGGATTTGAGCACGTCCCGAACGTCGGGTTTATTCAGGCCGGCAAGGGGTTCTACAAAATTCTAAACGATAAACTGCCCGAGGCCGTGCACGTGGAGGCGGCCGAAGCGGCTTTGGCGTTGGCGCACGAGAAAGTGATTTCGGGTGATTACGACGTCGTGGTACTGGACGAAATCATTGGGTCGGTGACGGGCGGGCTCCTGAAGCTGGAGCCGGTGTTGGCATTGGTTGATGCCAAGCCGCCGCTGGTTGACCTAGTTCTAACGGGTCATCACGCCGAGAAAATCCCGGCACTTTTGGAACGCGCCGACTTGATTACCGAGATGAAAAAGATCAAGCACCCTTACGATTCGGGGATTCTGGCTAAAAAGACGATCGACTATTAGGCCTAGCTCAAGCTCGTCCAGGTGTATGATAAGGCCATGAAGACTGCGATCGAGATTAAGCACGTATCAGTGGCGCTGGGTGGCAAAGATGTGTTGCAGGATATTTCGCTAACTTTGCCAACCGGACAGATTTCTGGCTTGCTGGGACCGTCAGGAGCGGGAAAAACCACGCTAATGCGGGTTCTTGTGGGCTTGCAGCAGCCAAAATCCGGAATGGTGGAAATATTTGGTTTAACGGCGGCCACGAAGGAATTACGACCCCAGATAGGTTATATGGCCCAATCGCCATCAATATATTTGGATTTGACCGTGGCCGAGAATTTGCGCTACTTCGCTGCGATGGTAAATGTTAGTGACGCCCGAGTAAGTGAAATAATTGAACTAGTGCGACTCGGCGAGCAGGCAAAGCAGTTGGTCGGGAGCTTATCTGGTGGCCAGCGGGCGCGGGTGTCGCTGGCGGCGGCATTACTGAGCTCGCCAAAGCTGTTGGTGCTCGATGAACCGACGGTGGGCCTCGACCCTGTTCTGCGCCAGGAGCTGTGGGAGCAGTTTCATGCACTGGCCAGTACCGGCACTACCCTGCTGATATCCAGCCACGTAATGGATGAGGCTAAGCGCTGCGATAATCTGGTGCTGATGCGCGACGGCGGTGTACTGGCCACGGGGGATCCGCACCAGCTGATGGCGCAAACAAATACTTTTGACATCGAATCGGCATTTATGAACTTGGTGGAGGCAAAATCGTGAGCCCGCGGCGCACATTAGCAACCGCCAGACGGGTGCTTGAGCAACTTCGGCACGACCGGCGCACGATTGCACTCATATTATTCGTGCCCACGGTACTTATGGTAATCATGCGATATGTATTTAACGACGCTACGAGCACGTTCTCGCACTTGGCCCCAATGGTGCTGGGAATTTTCCCGTTCACGGTAATGTTTGTGGTGACGTCGGTGGCGACATTGCGGGAACGCACCGCCGGCACACTGGAACGCTTAATGACGCTGCCGATGGGCAAACTCGACCTGCTGTTGGGCTACGCGCTAGCATTTGCGGGATTAACCGTAGTTCAGGGGGCAATCGCCAGCGGAGTGACGCTGGGGTTGCTGGGCGTCTCGGTAGACGGCGGCGCCGACCGAGTGCTATTGGTGGCTACGTTGTCGGGACTGCTCGGTATGTCGTTGGGACTGTTCTTGAGCGCCTTCGCGCGCAGCGAATTCCAGGCCGTGCAGTTTTTGCCGGCCTTCGCTCTGCCGCAATTACTCGTCTGCGGTCTGTTTGTGGCGCGCGATCAAATGGCTATGCCGCTGCAATGGTTTGCCAATGTGATGCCTTTGACATATATCGTGGATGGAATGAAGCAGGTGACCAATAACGTACTCTGGACAAGCGATCTCACCCGTGACCTCGCAATTGTTACGGGGTTCATAGTGGGGGCACTGTTGCTCGGAGCAGTCACGCTACGCCGCAGCCAAAAATAGACGCGCTTGTACAAGCGGGGCTTCATCAACAGGCGCTCATTTGCGCTCCTGCAACTCCTTGATTTCTTTTTTTAGACCGACCATCTTCAGCTCCCGATCGATCATAAAGCCGTTAATCTCTTCAACTTCCTTCACCCGTGTCTCGAGCTGCATTTCGGCTTGTTTGATACTCGTGACGTCGTGGAAGCTCCAGACTCGGCCAACGGTCTTATCTTTGACCCGCTGAGGGATAGAAATCCTCTCGAAAACGCTGCCGTTTTTTAGCTTAAATACTTCCGCGGTTTTGCTCTCTGGGTTGGCACGCAGTTCTTCGACTTTCTTGAGAAACGCGGGTGGGTCAACCAGCTGAGGGGCGACGAACTCAGTGATCTTCATTACGTCACGGGTATCCATGATCTCCTGGGGCACCTTCCACATGGTCACATATTGCTCATTAGACAGAATAATTTTCCAATCCGAGTCGGCGACTAGGACACCTTCGGACATAGCTTCGATGGTGGCATTAACCAGCGAGAGGCTCTGAGCAACTTCATCTTGAGATAGGATATTATCCAACTTTTCTGCGAGCTTATTACCCAGGATATTAATGATGCGCTCCTCCTCAAAGGAAAACTCCCCTTGGTACATCCGGCAGCACAGCAATAGAAGCTTAGGCTGCGATTTGGGTGAAATAGGCACAAGCAGTGCCGACTGAACCGAAAGTTGCCGAACGACTTCCGGCAGCTCATCGGTTTGAGGCTGCTTGAGCCGCCCGGGCTTGCCGCTCACAAAAATTTTCTCAAAAATGCTGCCCTTGATTGGCCCGGCTATTTTGGGTGCGTCGGCGCTGGGGATACCGATACTTTCGACAGCCTTATAACTAGCCCCGTCTTCATGTAGCTCGATGATAATCCCGACATCAATGGCAAACATCTTGCAAATGCTAGCCACGAGCGTATTGACAGCCTGGGGCTTATTGTCGATATCCGAAAGCTCCGAGCTTATTTGATATAGAACCGAAACTGAGGTGAGAGTTCTTTGGAGCTCATCGGTGCTGAGCTTAATCTCCTCGCGCAATCGGAGAATCTCATTTTGTGCGGCCGCAAGTTGTTGCTGGTTATCCATGGGTTAAACCTATCTATTATTATTCGGCCAGAACGTAGACGCCGCAGGTCTTGTTATAGAGGGCAGGCGGGCCGCCTTTTTCGATACCAATTTCGCCGAAAGAAAAGAAGCCTAGCATAGGCACGGCCTCCCCCAAACGGGTGCCAATATTGGAAATTTCGGTCTGAGCATCGTCGCCCAGAAAGAGCAGCCGAGAAACACAGTCAGCGATCAGTATTAATGCCGGGGCATTGTCGCCTAGGGCTGCTTTGGCTTCGTCTGCAGCCTCGATCGAAGCATTTAACAGCGACTCTTTTGACCCCGTCATAATCCTCACAATGGCATTTTCGGGTACTTCCGAGACAAATGTAATGGAACTATCTCCAGTGGAGGCCGAGAGAGGGTCGCGCACGACATACTCTCCGGTGGCCATGGGAATACCGAGAGGGTGGCCGCTGGCAAACCCGTAAAACTGGGAAAAATCGAACCCATCAATGTCTTCATTGAGATACTCCATATAGAGTTTGAGCGCCGGTTCGCCATCTAGCTCCATGACCGTTTTACCTTCAGCCTTGGTGACCACCAGGTTACGACCAGTCGGCTCCCAGCCATGCCGAAATGAGATGCTTTGGGGCGAGTCAGACACTATCAGTGCCCCCGCAATTGCATCCCGGTGGACCTCATTATTTACGACTTGTACGGATTTTTTGAAATGCAGATTATCGGCTGAACCTCCGCCAAAAAACCGGAATGAGCTGCCAAGTTCACGGAAGGCCTCGTACAGCGCATCGGCTAATACGCCTTTTGTCATGGATGCATCGGCAAACACAAGTAGTACCTGGTGTTGCGGATGACCTTGCGGAGCCGATAAGTCGGCTGCCAAGGAGCCCAATTGCCGACCCGATGTTTTGGCGTCTTGGCTAAGGTTGTCGCTGGCACCGACGCTAACTTTGAGGGTTTCGGACTGAATTATTGCCACCCCCAGACCATCCGAATAAATTTTGCCGTTACAGATGAGGCTGGGCGCGGTGCAGCCCACCAGGGGGGTATCGCCGATTATTGAGCGTATCCCATTGATAGCCTTCTCTTCGTCATACTGCTCTGTTATAAACACGATCGCCAAAGGAAAAGGACCAGTATTTTTCTTGACTGCTCCCCTAGCAGCCTCAACACCGGCCGAATAAGAATCAGCGGTGTTTTGGCTAAGGCCGACACCAGCGGTAGTTTTCAATGTTATATACCTCACAAATTATCTTCTTGGAGCCTACTGCGCACGAGACCACTCACGGCAACGGGTGGGTAAACTCATGCATCTGCATGCACCTAAGCTTCAAGCAAGGTTTCCATATGCTCGAGTAAACGCCCATTTAGTTCCTCTAATTTCATTAAGGCTTTCTGGAACTCGGTGATATCTATAGCTACCGTATAGATTCCAACGACTATGTTTAATTCTTTTATGGGCTCAACTCGAATATCGTTGTAGTAGATTTCGCCCTTGTGACCCCCGGTTAGAGTACTTTTAAACATCTCCCGGACGCCTTTTTTGCCTTCTAGGGCACGCTTCTTTATGGCTGTTAGCCTGTTTGCCTCGCTGGGCGGCAACCAATCGGCATCGGTCTTACCGATGAGTTCCCTGCCCGCCATACCGCGATGCGTAT
The DNA here is from genome assembly GCA_038245115.1 of Candidatus Saccharimonadia bacterium. Taxonomy (GTDB): domain Bacteria; phylum Patescibacteriota; class Saccharimonadia; order UBA4664; family UBA4664; genus UBA5169. The sequence goes on along the minus strand of JBBRSS010000020.1, from coordinate 8,516 downwards.
TGAAAAAATGAGTATAACGTAAGTCTAAATCCTGCTGAGACACGGCAACGCCCGAATTTTGCAAAGCTTTCCCTAGGATCGCCCGGCTTGCCTTAATCTCGGTGATAAGTTTTTTGTCCATGAACACTCGCTATGTAAAAAGCAAAGCCTTCATATGCGAAGGCCGTAAACACAATGTATTTGCTTATTTACTGGTTTTCATTGGGCAAACTGCCAAACCAGTACACGAGCAGACAGGCCGCAAGGCCGGAAAACGCGAGTAGGGCGAGAAAAGGAATAGTTACAAAGCCGAAATAATCGATGTTTTTGGTGGTACAAGGTACATTGATAAGACATTTTGTGACGACTTCGGGAATAACCCCCCATTGGAGCAGTGAGTGATAGAGTTCAAGGACCCAGCCGAGGGCAACCAATGGGGCAGCATATACGACCCAATTGCGATCACGGCGAATAATCCCGATGCCAATAATTGTGACCAGCGGATACATTAGAATGCGCGCGTACCAACACAAGTTACAGGGCACAAAGCCCCGAACATCCGAAAAGTACAAACTAATAGCCATCGACAGCAAAGCGATAACCCAAGCGAAATACCCAGCATAGCGGGACAAGAAGCGCATATGCTTTAAGTATATCATTTTATAGCTCATTGCCGGCAGCTGATGCGAGCAGGCTAAGATTATGGACCGTAATCTTGTTGTTAACGATAGCGATCAGACCGGATGCTTTGAGCTTATGCATCTCGCGGCTAACCGTTTCACGGGCTAAGCCCGCACGAGCACCAATGTCGGACTCATTCAGCGATATGGCAATATACTCGCCATTGGTCTCGCCAAAACGTCGGCATTCTACTAATATTTCGTACAGCACCCGACTGCGGGCGGTGCCCGACATCAGGTGCCCTAAGCGCCCAAGTAGCCCATCCACGCCGATATAAACTCGGCCCAGTAGATCATATAGGACATCGGGGTTGCTCGTGAGAAGCGCGATTGTATCGCCTACAGGTGCGGCCTGCAGCTCGATGTCTGAACCTGCCTCGAAGAAATATCGGTTAGACCCTTTGTTGATGGCGCCAGACATCGGGAAGAATGCCGGCGGTTTGAAGATATTGAGCAACACTTCGTCGCCCCGATATGATATATCGTACTGTTTGACCTTACCTTTGACGAGGCGAAAAATATACTCAGGATCTTCTTGGGCATGAAGCAGAATATGCCCTTTGCGATAATGAAAAGTCTGGTACTGGGAAAAGAAATTTTCGATTTTTTGAGCAACAACCTGGTTCATAGCACCATTATATAATGCAATGAGACGATATCTACCAGATTAGCGTGAGCGCTTGTTGCTAGCGCCAGCCATATGGGCGAACCCGAGCAGTACGAGCACCGCCATTACTACGGCGCCCGCATAGAAGGTCACCGAGGCCCAGTGGGCAATCAAGCCAAAGCGCGAGAAGGCGTAAGCGGTAAGCAAGCTGGAACGGAGCATGTCGCCCTGGAAGAGAGTGGCCTTAAGAGCGGTCAGCTTGGGATCTGCGGGAACGGTAGTCTGGGCAAGCGTGCTAACTTCGGCGTAGGTCTTGTTGCCCGAAGCCTTCATCATGTGATGCCAGATGAACTCGTCGGCATAGGCCTTGGCCTTATCGCCAGTATCCACTTGAGACCCGGCATATTGCTGCAAGCCCGGGAATTCCTTAGGGTCCAGGGCAGCGGAACCCGCCTGAGGAAAAAAGATTTTCTCCTGGACTAATTGCGACTGGACTTGAGTTTCGGCAAACTTGTCACCCCAAGTCGCTAAAGCGCCCCCTGTAATCAATACGAGGAACACAAGAACCCCGGCGGAAGAAATAATTTTGTCTAATTGTTTGCGTTTCATAAAGCGGCGAGTATCCTTTTCGGATATTTTAGCATAAGCGTTATGGAATTACCTTGATTAGGCTTAGAGGCTCTCAACCTGCTTGATTTGATCGAGCAGGTTTGTGGCAGGGTACGGGCAGCTATCAATTTGATAAATATAGGCAGATCGCCCATCCTTGAGAACCTTTTGCGTGACGAGCTTGAGATTATCAATCCCTACCTCGGAATTGACCTTACCAATGCTTAATGTAACTTGCCGGCTGCAATTTTGGGCTGTTGCGACATTATTAAACTGGTCAGCCAGCGAAGAGGCCGAACGCATCTGCGAGAAGGACTGGGACTGATTTCCGGCATCAATAAATGAGATTGCGGAATCTGTACCCGTTGCGCGAGATAAATAGTGGTAGGCAGGACTTGCCGGGAAGACGATGCGCAGAGATGGGACGGATAGTTTACCGGTAAGAGGATCAACCGCCAATTCCCTATCTAGCCCAGTGATAGCGCTAATAATAGTACCGCTGAACACCTCCACCCGAAACTGTTCGTTACTAGAATAAAGCTGCTTGATCATGAGCCCCTGCACCGCGATTGCCATAAGGGCAGCGGCGGCAACGGCGTAAAGAACAATTTTCCATTTATTACGACTAAGCTTTGTCAGAATTTGCACTTGGTTAGACCCTCTTTTTGGTTATGCTAATTAAACCATACGGAAGGCTTAAACATAAAAAAATAAGAGGCAGCGAGGTGCCTCTTATTTTTCGAGAACTGTCTGGAAGACGTCGCGATGATGTAGCTTACTAACTAACAAAACATCGATCTCGAACGACGGACTTAGAACTTATATTCTTAACTCGATATGCTACATCTAGGAGCTTCTTTATATCCTCCAATGTCTTCCGATTTCGATAATATCAGAAGATAAATCTGGGTGTCAAGAGTTTTTCTTGTACCTGTTGGAGATCGCAATTTGGACTAAAAACTCCTCTCGTCGCCCTTGTGGTCGTAGGCCGACTTCATCATACGGATAAGGACGTCGAGCTTAATATCACTCAGTGCCTTAATGTACATACAGCCCTTGCCGGTTTTATGGGGGCCCAGCTCACCCAGCAGCCCCCGATTATTGTCGTAGAATATTACGCCATACAGGGTGATGGCCTGTTTGCGGGGCGAAAAGCTCAAAAGGGGCGTATCCCCTTCCCTGCCAGAAGGGTACTTGTAGTGAAGCGAGCCAAACCCGACGATACTTGCGCCCCACATTACCGGGCCCTCGCCGGTAATATCGCCCATTATATCGATAAGTTTGCGACAATCGTTTCGCTTGCCTTCGTCCTGAATGGCTAAGAGGAATGCTGTGACTTTTTCGGCTGTGGGTTGGGTTTTGTTGGCTTCCATATGTTTATGATACACCGATTGGCGGGGCTATTTTGCCCCGTCGAAGGCAGCCTCCAGCTCGGCGATATCCAGCTTAACCATTGGCATCATGGCCGCCATTAACGCCTTCTTTTGCTCGGGCGTAGCAGATGGGTCACTCATCATTTTACCCATGGAAGTGGGGGTAATCTGCCAGGTCACTCCAAACTTATCCGTAACCCAACCGCACTGCATAGTCTTGCCGCCATCAATGAGTTTATCCCAAACTTCATCTATTTCACTTTGGGTATCGAACTCCCATAAGAATGATATGCCTCCTGCCATTTCAAACTGCGGGCCGCCATCCAGACACATAAATTGCTGGCCACCCAGCTCAAAAATACCTGTCAGCACCTTGCCTTGTAGCTCCTCCTCGCCCGGTATGCCCTGGTCCCCGGCATAGCGCTCGATATGCGTGATCTTAGAATCCCTGAACGTAGAGACGTAGTAGTTCATAGCCTCTTCGGCGTTGCCTTTGAACCAAATGAACGGTGTGAACTTTTGCATAATCCTCTCCCCTATTTAGGGATAAATTATATGCACACCTGACTATCGGAAACTATAGCTGAGATATTAAGAATGCTGAGGATTTAATGTTTCTGCCCAACATGATCTCATCAAAGATGTAGTGCACCGAGCTGGCTTAACATGATGTTGACTTCTATGCTGTGCATATTATATTTATTCTGGAGGTTTTCTCCCCTCCTGCAGCCAAAAGCAGGAGTTCGTCTCGAGCAAAGGAATAGCCCAATGCAAGGTATCGTCCGTCTGAAGCGTCGTTTCCGCGCCACTCTGGCTGCAGCCGGGTTCATAGTGGCTCTAGTCGCCGGCACAGCACTCGCTCCGGCTGCTGAGGCCGGTGGCATCAGCTACGTCTGGAACTCCTACAGCAACAGCGTATCTCTTTACGGGGTGCCGGCCTACGCAAGCGTCATCCAGTGGTCACGAAACGGAACCAAGTTCCAAATGTACTGCTGGACAGACAACGCCGGCCAGCGCTGGGCGTGGGGTCAGATCTTCGACACAGGCCGCACTCTCTACGTCCCCATGTGGGAGGTGGGGAACCAGATCGGGGTCCGTCACTGCTAGTTGGGTCCGGGTTCGTACATTTTTATTTTGACTTCGGCCGATTGGCCGACATCAACCGCCCCGTCACAGCTACATCATCAACCCTCCTAGAGGTTGATGTCCCGCTGATTTGGCGGGGCATCAACCTTTGTACCTGTCCGCTATTATCAATACATGAATGATGCAGCCGACGTTGATACCGTAGCGGCGATGAATTGCACGATTTTATTACGACTTGACCCTAGGCCCAAAGAATATTCCTGCTATATCTGGAATGCTACCGCTGGAGGCCCACATATTACCGTCGGGGTGGTTGAACCAGACATATTTTACCCCGCCCATATCTTGAGCATCGCTGGCTTCGGCTTTGCGATAGGTCAGAAGATTACGGCCTCATCGATATCCTTCGGTACCCGGCGCTACTACGATGACGCTTGTGCTTGTTAATCCCGGGGCGGCGAATTGTATAGTTGCAAATGTCCAAAAGAATTGACACGGATAAATTATTTCTTAGTGTATAAAACCCTTTGGCATAGGGGAAATTTAAGTAGAATTGCATCATTATGATACAAAAAATTTCCATCTTATCAGATCTCAACGACCCTCATACTTACTTCTATCTTTCGCTAATGAATGATCGGCTGGACTCCGCCAACGAGCGGTGGTCGGCTGCTCTTGAGCGCCGGTTTGGGAGGCGATTCCGACCCATTTACCTGCGCAACAATGCGCCGAACGAAATATTCGCCCGAGGGCATGATTATATAGTGATTAACCGCCAGCCTTTGCCGGATGGACAAGTTCGGCTGCTTTCGCACGACGACGAGAACGAAATTGCCAGCCGGGAGCCGTTCATAAACGAGCTCATAGGACGGCTGGCGGACAAACAGGGAAAGGTATTTGTACTGGCGCTCACTAGCTCGTCACTCGATTTTCCCGATGCACGGGTGAGTATACTCGGCCCCGATCCGGCACACATGCGCCCCTACGAGAGCAAGCCTAACCACCTCAGACTGTTTCGAGAGCTGGGGATTCTCGGCCATGAGGTAGCGTTCTACGAGAATTATGACCACCTGGTTCGGGCGCACGCGAACTATCCGGGCTTTGTCAGCGCATCATTTAGCTCAAGTGGGGCCGAATCAACGGCTCTGCACGGACCGGAAGACACCCTTCGTTTCGGCAAGTGCCTGCGTTCCAAAAATCTCGATGCCGAATTTGTAGTTTCTGAGCTTATACCCGACATCGTCCACTCGCCAACTATCACCGCAATGGTTGCCGGGGACGGCGACATTCGCATAATCGCTATCCTGGACCAGATCTTGGACGGCAACTCATACAGAGGCAATATTTATCCCGGGAGCACATCCCACCCCGTTCAGGGAGAAATGCGTCGCATGACACACTTGGTAGGAGCCCACATGTCGAAAGCCGGCTTCCGAGGGCTATTCGGTATGGACTTCATGCTCGACAGCCGCGGCCGACTGCTGCCCATAGATCTCAATCCCCGCCGCCAAGGCAGCTATATCCCAATCGTGCTTATGAGCCAAAAGATAGATCTGGTTGAGCAAGAGTGCCGAATAATTTTTGGGGAGCCGCTGGAGTCATTTTCTGAGGCTGACATTGCTGGCGATTTTGCCTGGGGCATGGCTCGCCTGCCCCTGCTGGTGAGCGAGGCCAAGGCTGGAGTTTCGCTACTGATAGCTCCGGTTGTCTCATCACCGCCTAAGGTATTTGAAAACATTGGCAGCCATCATTTTGCGATTTATTACCCAAGCGGCAGCCGGGTGTTCGGTAGTGGAGCTGGCGGATACTTCGTTAGTGCCCACAGCCGGGAAATAGTTGATGCGGCCTTGGAAACCGAGCCGTTACGTCTGAGTTCGATGCTGTTTGATGTCTCATCCGATGAGGCAAAACTGAATACTGCCCACGACGCCGCCCCAGACGTTATTTAACGACCGATTATTCATAAAGTGGCAAGGTGCGGGTGCCACAATCTGCTTGGGCGTCGGCCTACAAGCCATTGTCTGGATGAGCCGCGACTGGTATCGGTGACAAGACGCACTATAGGATAGGGAGGCAGAAACTGAAATAAGAGGCACCTGTGTGCCTCTTATTCGTGAACTAGCTGGAAGACGTCGCGATGATGTAGCTTACTAACTAACAAAACATCGATCTCGAACGACGGACTTAGAACTTATATTCTTAACTCGATATGCTACATCTAGGAGCTTCTTTATATCCTCCAATGTCTTCCAATTTCGATAATATCAGATGCTAAATCTGGGTGTCAAGAGGTATTTATCGACCCGTAAGTAGCGATATAACGGCCCTTATGAGCCGTTATATAACGATAATTCCTGGGGCGAGCTGAGGTACGAGTTTCGGACTGAATGCTACGCTGCGATATGCGCGATGGTGAACGATAGTTGGCTTAGGTCGGTTTACCTTAGCTAGCTTTTGCCCATTTTTTTAGCGCAGACAGGTCGACGGCGCTCAGAATTGAGGCTAGGAATATTACAGCTCCTCCAATCAACTCGTTGGGCGCTGCGACCTCTCGAAAAAAGACCCATCCAAAAAGTGAAGCAAAAAATAGCTCTGTTGCTAGAATGACCGTTCCTACATTTACGTCGAAGTGCTGAAAGCCATAAAGTAGCAGATTACCAAGCCCCACCAGCAGGGCGGCAAATATTAGTCCGGCTACAATTGGCCAGAAGCTCACCGTTCGAATTGAATCTTGGGGAGCTGCCACCAGTACGAGCAATGTGATAGCGGCACCGAATGCATATTGGTATAACAGTATGCATTCGGTCGATACCCTTGAGCGTTTTTCGAATACTGTTTGACACGCCATCAAGTACCCCGGACAATACCGCCGTCACTACGCCAAGGCTGAGGGCCACTAAGGCCGACGAATACATAGCCAAACCGATTAGCGATAGGATAATGGCGACTACCTTGATAGAAGTTAGCTTCTCCTTAAGTACAAGCGTCCCAATTAGGAGCGACGTAACGATGCTTCCTGCGTAAAGCAGGAAGACACTATTACCAAGCTTCGTAAGATTCACGGAAATGGTGAAAAGGATGACAACACCAGAGAAAGCAACACCCAGAACGGCGACTTTCATCAGTACCTTACCCGAGAGCTTAATTGGGCGTTTTACCAGGAGTGCGAAGATGGCTAGAAACACAAACGCGAACACAAATCGGAAAGCCACTTGAGCATTATTGCCAAACATTTGGGCCATCACTCGAATGAGAACTCCGAAGCTGGCATAAGTAAAAGCCGCTGCAAGTAGTGCTGTAGCGCCTTTAGTATTTGTTGTTGATTTCATTGTAAGCGTATTTTAGCAGAGTCCCACAAAAATACGCACATTGTGAGTTCAAGCTTCGTACCCTGCGAGCGAAGGAGATTTTTGCATTTGCGAATGATATTCACAGTTTGATCCAAAAATGACAAGACCCCGATGAGGCTGGGGCCCTGTCGGGGTCGGATGACTAGTAGTCATCACCGTGATAAACGGCGCTGAGACTTCCGTCGGTAAGCCGCTCAATGTCGATGAGACCGTTCATGTAGTGCTCGTAGTTGATGCCGTTTCGCTCCAGCTTCACGCGGAGCTGGTCGGCAGCGTGCCTGTAGGCCTCCCATGGCGTACGGCCGTGCTCGTCACGGTCCGTACCACTGACAACGATGAAGCTCATGATGTTCCCTTCGGGTCGATGGCTAGAGCTTGATGCTGAGGCCGAGCGGCACCAGCTTGGCCTGCACGTCGTCAATGTCTCGCTGGGTCAGGTGGAAGTACCCCTGGAGTTCGTCATCAAAGTAGCTCGTGAGCGAGCTGACGAAGTGAACCCCACCGCGCTTGAGGCGGCTGTAGGTACCCACTGGCAGATCCAGGTCTTCGATTGGAATGGCGGGCGAATCACCTGACGGGGCCGTAGTTGCTTCGTTCATGACGTTCCCTTCGGGACAGGTAGGTGGAAGTTGAGCGTGATTTGAATCGAATGCGATGTATAATAGCATAAATTTTATATTATGTCAATTGCGAGCCTTGTCCAATACAAGATTGGCATGAACGTAGGTCCGCTTTCCAACGCAAGATGAGCATGAACTCAAAAGCGTGCGCCGTAGCATGGAGGTATGACTATCACCATGAGCGACACACGCACCTACACCATATCAGAATT
>JBBRSS010000019.1:0-27386 GCA_038245115.1 Candidatus Saccharimonadia bacterium | reverse complement strand
CCACGAAGCCGTCGCCCTAGCGATCTTTTACTACAACACCAAACGTATTCATTCAGCCCTCAAGATGAGTCCAGCGGCTTACGCCGCGACGCTTATCCGGGGAAGAGACAAGGTGTCCGGAAAAACCGGAGGTTGACAATCCGGCTTTTATGGGCAAAGGCCTGGGCCGCATCCTATTCGATACTATAGCCAAGCACGCCCGTAGCTTAGGGTTTACAAGCCTGAATATACACTCTGATCCCTATGCCGAGGCATTCTACCTCCATATGGGCGCGAAAAAAGTAGGGGATTTGCCAAGCGGTTCAATCCCGGGCCGTACGTTGCCCCTCCTAGAAGTCGCTCTGTAGCAGACATAAATAGACCAAATGAGAAACATAAAAGAGGCTCAACCGAGCCTCTTTCAAATAAGTTGTTTGGTAGTCCCACGGGGAATGTCGCTATCGCGACCTCCGCTTCGCTCCGCCGAACCTGCCTGGTTAGAAACCTGGCGTCCTAACCGTTAGCCGATGGGACCATGAAGGTGAGCGAAAAGACGAATGCGTGCATTTGTGCTTTTCCGAGGCGAATGGTCTCATATATCATATGGAACCATATTAACCCAATCACCGATGGGGCTGGTGTCCAAGCGGGTTTTTCGAGCACACTTACCATGTTCGAAAATTCAGCACAATCATGAGAATAACTCATCCTCTCGCGAACTAAACAGCTTCTTTACGCATTTGATGATATCTTTGGTCTATGAGAAAAACAATTTCATTTAAGAGTTTGAATAATCTTAACTGGGTGATGGCCGTCCTTCACACGGCCCAAGCCGCAGCAGTGGCATTGCTAGCCAAAGATTTTACGGTGCCGTTAACGACGCCGTATCTCGTGTACAACCAAGCCACGCGCAGTCTCGAATCTCAGACGCATCAACTCGGAACAATACCCCTCCCTTTGCTCATCGTCACGTTTTTCGGTCTATCGGCCCTCGCTCACCTCATTATTGCCACGGTCTACCGCCGCCGCTATGAGTCCGACCTAGCACGCGGCATCAACCGCGCCCGCTGGTACGAGTACGCGCTCTCGGCCAGCACCATGATGGTCGCCATCGCCACCCTCTTTGGGGTCTACGATGCGGGATCACTCGCCATGATATTCTTTCTCACGGCCGGTATGAACCTCATGGGCCTAGTGATGGAAGTCCATAACCAAACCACCCCAACCACCAATTGGCTGAGCTACTGGATTGGCTGTCTGCTCGGCATCGTGCCGTGGCTCGTGATCACCGGTTACTTCTTTGCCTCCACCGCCTTCGGATCGCAACCGCCAACCTTTGTGTACGGGATCTTTGCGTCAATCTTTCTCTTCTTCAACGCTTTTGCCTTCAACATGGTCCTGCAGTATCGCAAAATCGGCCCCTGGAAAGATTACCTCTTTGGTGAGCGCACCTACATCATCTTGAGTCTGGTCGCAAAATCACTCCTGGCCTGGCAAGTATTTGCCGGAACCCTGCGGCCAAATTAACGGGTAAACAGCACATGGATACTATGCCTGCCAGCAATCGTAATGAGATAACTATCGTCAAACGCAGCGTACCGCTACTGGGGTTGAAGCTCGTCATACTTGAGCTTATCGCAGAATTACTCTATTTGTTGATCCGAAGCGCTCTTGAATATGTCCAGCAGTTCGCCGGCCTACAGCTACCCTACGTCGGACCAATCGTTCAGGCAGTGATACTAGTACTGCAGCTAGGTATCGTCCTGTACCTGTTTGCTAGCTGGGCAAATGAGTTCTACGAGCTGAGGCAAAATGAGGTAGTCGTGCGAACCGGTATCCTCAATAAGCAGGAGCGATCATATCCTTACAACAACATGCAATCGGTAATTGTGCGCGAAGGTATCCTTAGCCGCACATTCAATGCTGGCTCGGTTGCCGTCTACATCCCCACCCTGGGCCAAGAACTGCAATTTACGGATGTTTCAAACCCTAAGCACTTCGCCGAACTGCTCAAGCAAGCCCTGCCGTTTACCACCAAGGGGCAGTTCATCATGAGAAATAAGTAGTGCTCACCCGCCGGATTGAACTTGGGCTGATCATTTTGGCCATTGGTATGTTTTGCTTGAGCGCCCTAATGTATGGCGTAAGCCAAGCCATACCAAGTTTTTCAGGTTCATTCGTCCCCTCCAGCATAATCAGCGCTGCCGTCTTACCGCTGACTATCGTGCTGCTTATCGAGATTATGCATCTGGTGCTGAGCTTTCCGGGGACACTGGTAGAGTTTCTCCAAAAACAGTACGAGGTTGCCACGCTGATTGTTTTGCGGGAAGTTTTTAAACAGCTCAGCAAAATCGCCGATGGCGCCAACCCCGGCCAGCCGCTACCCGGCGATGTGCTGCAATTAATTCTTTTGGGATTATTTGGTAGCCTATTGCTCTATGTCTTAGTTGAAATTCTGCAGCGCGTGAGTCGACGGTTTCTCCGGGCGGACCTAAGGCAAGAACCACCAGGTCTTCGCCAAATTAAACTTAAGCTGACATGGTTGCTGGGAACCGGTTTTATACTCATCACGGCCTACTACCTCTGGCGCGATCTATCACACTGGCAGTACCAACTCCTCGGAGCCCAATACTTGGTAGACCTATTCTCGATCTTCATCTTTTTTGACGTGGCCCTGCTGTTGCTCAGCATGGTATTCTATCGCAGTTATGTCCTTTTGTTTGAGTACACGGCGCTCATTTTGGCCTCAATTATGATCCGGTTAGCCATTTCCGCTGACTTGCTCACCAAGATCGAACTATTGGCCGCCTCTTTAGTGTTTAGTATCTGTACCATCCTCGTTCACGCTTTCGTCCGCGCCGATGAGCCAACGAATGCCGCCTCAAACTAAACAGGCCCTTTACCTACCGAATGTTAAAATAAGATTATGCCAAATCAAACTACCGTATTAGTGGTCGAAGATAATCCCGATATGCTGGGTGCCGTTGTGACATTCCTGGAGGACAACGGTTACCGAGTCTTGGCCGCCCAAAGTGCCGAAAAGGCCATCGTCGATGATCTCGCGAGCCGCAGCGATGTGGCGGTTATCGATATTGCCTTGCCTGGCATGACCGGCCTTCGCCTCACCGAGATTCTTAAACAACAAGGCTTTGAGGGACCAATTATCGCTATCACTGCCCGAGACACCATCGACGACAAACTCACCGGTCTCGCCACCGGCATGGACGACTACCTGGTTAAGCCATTTGATCTACGTGAATTAGTCGCCCGCATCAACGCTCAACTTAGAACAAAAGGGGACTACCACGATCAAGCGCCGGTCCAAACCGCCCACTTCCGGATCGAGCCAAAACAGCACCGGTTTTACGCGCATGGCGCGCCGGTTAAGCTCACGCACGTTGAGTTTCGGCTCATGCAGTGCCTTATGCAGCGAAACCACACCACGGTTGATACATTGGATCTCATTGAGGCCGGCTGGGGCGAAGATGCCAGCACCAGCAATCCACCGATCCGGATTCATATTTCCAATCTCCGGGCGAAAATCGGCGATACCAACCTCACTATCATTCATACCGTACCCGGCATCGGGTACATGCTCAGCGACGAAGCCTGATGGAATCAGCCCTTACCAAAGCCAGACGCCAATTCACCATCGTAACGGTTAGCGTGGCCTTTTTGTGCGCCGCCCTCGGAGCTATCGGCACCTATGCCTATGCCGAATACCAGCTGAAGCAAACCATTACCGCGGCCCAAATCGGGCAGCTGGTAGCAGGAAATTCCGAAGTCAGCGCCTACCTAGCCAGCCAAGCCCCGAGCCATGCCCATTTTGAAACTATCGCCCGCATCATCCAGCGCCAAGATCAAACCCATCTCACGGCCAGTTTGCCCATAGTACTTGGCTTAGTGTTTGTACTCAGCGGGCTGGCTGGCTGGTGGTTGTCCCGGGAGCTCCTCGTACCAGTCAAGCAGTCCTACGACTCGCAGCGGCGGTTTATGCAGGATGCCGCCCATGAACTGCGCAACCCCTTAGCGGCCATGAATTCCATCGTCCAACAAGCCCAAAACCATCCTCCGAAACCACCCGAGTTGCCCAGCGTTTTGGCGGCCGTTTCGCGCCAAGCCAGCCAACTATCCACCATTACCACCGAACTCCTGCTTCTGGAGCACCAGGAGTATCCAGGCACCCAAACGGTGAATATCAGTGACCTATTGGCCGACGTGCTGGAAGAGCTACAATTTATAGCCATTACCAAACGCGTCAAGCTACTATCCCGAAACACTGAAGAGGTTGTGGCCGAGATTAACCCCCAACATTTCGTCCACATGGCCAAAAACGTCATCGAGAACGCCATCAAATACAGTCCGCCAGATGCCCCAGCCATTGAAGTTGCGCTGTCCAAGAGACCGTCTGGGTGGGCGCTTGTCATACGTGACCACGGCATTGGCATCCCGGCCACCGATATCCCCAATCTCACCCAACGCTTTTATCGTGGCCACAATGCCAGCCACACCGGCGGCACCGGTCTCGGAATGGCGATAGTGGCAAAATATGTTCAGTTGTATCACGGCACTATGAACATCACGAGCGCGGTCGGCAGCGGCACCACCGTCACACTCGAAATATAGCTATACGGCCTCTATACGCCCATTTTGCGATACTAGATTTATCACATTACAAATCGCAAGAGGAGCGCAGATGAATAACAACAAGTCGGGATCTATAATTGCCGGGGTGCTCATCGTAGCCCTCGTCGGCGGAGGAGTAGTCTGGCTAAGCAACCGCGACTCCACTAAGACAGCTGACACTAATCAATCACAAACCGCCATCCCCGTGGCAAAGGAGAGCTCTATGGATAAGCAAGACATCGTCGCCACCGCCAGTGGCACTGAATCACTAAGCACGCTCGTAACTGCCGTCAAGGCCGCCAGCCTCGTAGAAACATTGCAAGGCCCCGGACCCTTCACCGTTTTTGCACCAACCAACGCCGCCTTTAGCAACTTGCCGGCCGGCACATTGGACTCGCTACTCAAGCCCGAAAACGTCCAGCAGCTCAAGAGCATCCTGACCTACCACGTGGTACCCGGTAGTGTCATGAGCAAAGATCTCCAAAACGGCCAGGTCATCAAGACCGTCCAGGGAAGTAATCTCACTGTCGAGATAATGGATGGCAAGGTGTATTTGGTTGATTCCAAGGGCGCCAAGGCCATGGTCACTACCGCCGATGTATCCACCAGCAATGGCGTCGTGCACATCATCGATACCGTCGTCCAGCCGTAGTCAGCACCAACCCCAACTAAATAACCGCGTCACCAGACGCGGTTATTTAGTTATCACCAGCGGATACTTATCGCAGAAATAGAAAATCCATGCCGAGCCAAAATATTAACTTGGTAGACCTACTGCCTTCGTTTTGGAACGAAGTGGTCGAAGAGATGCCGCGCGGTAGCACAAGCTTCTAAAGTAAAGCACCCCCGAGGCACCACGCTCCTTAGTAGAGCGGTTGGTGCCCCGAGGGGTAAATCTGGACTGTGCCGTTACGTGACTGCCCCCTGGCGGGGTTAGTCGAGGCAACATTCGGGCCAGTCTGAGCAGGCGGCCTCGCCTCGGAAGTTGGTCTTGCCGTTGGCATAGGTGCCGCAGGCGCAGCGGAGCTTGTCGTCGACCCGGACATGGGCCGGCTGAATCGCCGGAAACTCTTCGTCTGACCTCCACTTCTGAGCGGCGGCATTGGCCGGCTGGAAGTCCCATTCGCTAGGAACGGGGTCGCCGACATTGGGGTCGAAACCTTCGGCGGGACACCAGTCGGGCAATTCAAGGAATACGAGTACGCCGCCTACGAAGCGGCCGAAGCCACCGGCCTGCAAGGCGTACACGGCGAAACCGAGCTGGTCAAAGTCTTTGGACTTGGTATCGGACATGGTGACCCTTTCAGGCCTCGCGAATCGCCGTAATTACGACAAAACGATCACCCAATTTGGATGATCGTCATACTATAACACTTATGATAAATAATTGCAATGGTAGTCCCACGGGGAATCGAACCCCGGTTACCAGGATGAAAACCTGGCGTCCTAACCGTTAGACGATGGGACCACGAGCGAGTGAGATGCGAATGTGCTTGCACATTTGAGCATTTCCGAGCGAGGCAGTTACATACAAAGTATGGGACCATATTGTGTTTTAACTGGCAAATACTAACATTTATCTGCGTTTTAGTACAGCCAGTTATGCCCGCGCCCGCTCCAGCGCCGTGATCCAGCTGTCAAAATTGGCAAATAACATTGCCGTAGTTAGCGTTGCCATTTTAATTGTGGTATTGCTCACATTAGTTACACTCGAAATATTCGTAGAATTGAATGGTGGCCCACGGGGAATCGAACCCCGGTTACCAGGATGAAAACCTGGCGTTCTCAATTACTTCTAGAATCCTATGTTTGGCCGGCATCTGCCGATTATTCAATTGGGGCAAAAAACAAGCACCCCTCTCAGCCAGAGGCCGAGAGGGGGTAACGATGCGGGGCGGGGTACTACCGAGGAACGTACACCAGCAGGATCAACATGGTGAGGAGGCTGTACACAAGAGAAGCGGCGTAGAACCAAACGATCATCCGGGCGCAAGTGTCAGTGACACTTGCGTTCCAAATGTCCTTGAGGCAGCCCGAGAGCTGCATGGCCAGAAGGCCGAGGCCAAATGCCAGCGCGAAGGTGGCGAAGATGGCTGCGTCGGGGATGGCGCTCATGTGCAGGGCCGGGCCGTAGACCCGGTTCCACATGTATCCGGTTCCGACGACGAACAGGATCGTGCAGATCGACAAACCCGACAGGGCATTGGCGATACGACCCAGCGGAGTCGGACGGCGGTTGAGGGTGAACTTCATGTCCTCGGGGAGGGCAGTCCAGAAAAACTCGCGCATAGCAGTCTCTTTCTAAGAGCGGCGGATGGACCGGCATATTATGACACAGCTTGGTTGTATTGACAAGGATGCGGTCGGCGAATAACCACAACATCCCCGCCATCGCCAGCTGCGGGGATGTTGGTTTCGGCAATTTCAAAATCAGACTGGTGAAACTATATTTATAGGATTATACTCATGCTTATGTTAGCAGCCAATTTCAAACGCACAAAAATAGTCGCCACCATCGGACCGGCCTCAAACACCCCTCAGGTTCTCGACGAACTGATGCACGCGGGCGTCAATATGTTCCGCCTCAATTTCTCTCACGGTACTCATGAAGAATATTCCGCCATCGTTAAATCTGCGAGGCAATTGTCTAAGCGCAATCATAAACCAGTCGCCATTTTGGCCGATATTCAGGGCCCGAAAATTCGCGTTGGCACACTGCCGTCCGACGGCCTACCGTTCGTTCGCGACACCATCGTGCGCTTCCAGTACGGTGCTAATTTTGACGTTACCGGCATTATTCCCGTTCAATATGACGTTTCAAAATACCTCAAGCCCGGCGAACGCGTTTTCCTGCGCGACGGTCACGTCCAGATAGAGGTCGAAAAAATCCAGAAAGGCATTATTGTTGGCAAAGTACTCACTCCCGGGCTGGTTTATTCCAACCAGGGCATGAACCTCCCCGATACCAACCTTGAGGGCGAAATCCTCACACCCAAGGACATTCGCGATCTTGAATTTGCCGTTGGGCTGGATATCGACTACGTTGGCTACTCGTTTGTTCAGACTCCATCCGACATTCTGCACCTGCGCGCCCGCCTAGACAGGCTCAAATCCGACGCCAAGATTATCGCCAAAATTGAGACTGCCGCCGCCGTGAAGAATCTAGAAGAAATCGTGGTTGCCGCCGATGTGCTCATGGTAGCCCGCGGTGACCTGGCCATTGAAACCATGCCCGAGGCCGTCCCCGCGGTTCAGCGCCGCATTATTGATTTGTGCAAAATGTACCGCAAGCCCGTGATTGTGGCCACTCAGATGCTCGAATCTATGATCCAATCACAGCAACCCACCCGCGCCGAGGTCTCTGACGTCGCCACCGCCGTCCTCGAGGGCTCCGACGCCGTCATGCTCTCCGGGGAAACTGCTATGGGTCTGTTCCCGGTTGAGACCGTCAAGATGATGAAACGCATTATTCTCTACACCGAAGCCGAGCAGCTTGGTAACACTGAAACCCGCCACTCACTCGAATTTGGTCCTCACGAGCGCCAAAATGCTATTTCCGCCGCCGCCGTCGTGCTGGCCAGCCAATTGCCTGCCAAGGTCATTATCGCCGAAACTACCTCCGGTCAAACGGCGCGCAACATTGCTTCCTTGCGGCCTGACGTGCCGATTATTATGGTTACCGATGACGAGCGTGTGTACTACCAAATGGCCATCGTCTGGGGCGGTAAATCCTACTACTTGCCCGAGATGAAGGGTGCTTCGGCGCACGTTATTGCTCAGCTCAAGGCCGCCGGTAACGTTGTTTCCGGTGACGCCCTCGTAGTGGCTTCGGGTGACCAACCCGGCGTTATTGGCGGCACCAATAAAGTGGTTATCCGCGTCGTCGAGTAATTTTCTCCAAACTTTAACATTCTATATTCCGTCTGGTTGTGATTAAACTCACTACTATTTATTACGCCTATGTCTATAATTAAAGCGCTGAATTAACCTGGGGTAGCTAATGTATCGACACATCAAATTCTTTAAAGACATCACACTGTCTGATATTCCTCAGGTTGGCGGCAAAAATGCCTCCCTCGGCGAGATGGTCCGGCACCTCGGGCCCAAAGGCATTAAGTTGCCCAATGGTTTTGCTACGACCTCCGAAAGCTATTATTATTTTTTAAAGCAGACCGGCATTCAAGCCAAAATTGAGCAGATGCTGGTTGGCCTGGATGTGAACAACATCAGGGATCTCGAGAAGCGCGGGGTCAAAATTCGGGCCCTCATCACCGGCGCCAAACTGCCCGCTGACTTTGAAGCTGAGATCATCCAGGGCTACCGTGAGCTAAGCAAGATTTGCGGCCGCGACAACTTGGTGGTGGCTGTGCGCTCCTCCGCTACCGCCGAAGACCTGCCCAACGCCTCCTTTGCCGGCCAGCAGGAAACGTATCTCAACATCTCGGGCGAAAAAGACGTCTTGTTTGCCACTAAGTCTTGTATTGCTTCGCTCTTCACCGCCCGCGCCATTGCTTACCGGGTTGAAAATAAGTTTGCGCACATGAAAGTGGCGCTCTCGGTGGGCATTCAGCAGATGGTCGCCGTTCGCTCCAAAGCCGCCGGTGTTATGTTTACTATCGATACCGAAACCGGTTTTCGTAATGCGGTGATCGTTACGTCTATTTACGGCTTGGGCGAAAACATTGTCCAAGGCCGCGTGAGCCCCGATGAGTTTACCGTTTTCAAGCCGACACTGGCTATCTTGAAGCGCAAGGTCGGGGCCAAAAAAGAACGCATGATTCCCATCGCCGGCAGTAAGACCAAAAATGTTGCCGTTTCCAAGGACGATCAGGCGCGTTATTCAATTACTGACAAGCAAGTGAAAACTTTGGCCAAGTGGGGGATTGAGATCGAGACTCACTATGGCCACCCCATGGATATCGAGTGGGCGCTCGACGAAGACGATGACCAGCTCTACATCGTCCAAGCCCGCGGCGAGACCGTGCAGTCGCGCAAAGATCTGAACGTTGTCGAGGAATATAAGCTTACCGGCAGCGGTAAATTGCTCACCAAGGGCGTGAGCGTCGGCAACCGGATAGGCGTTGGTACGGCCAGTAAAATTCTCGACCTCAAAGATATTGGCACCTTCAAGCCCGGCGATGTCTTGGTAACCGAGATGACCGATCCCGACTGGGTACCGATTATGAAGCAGGCCAGCGCCATTGTGACCGACAAAGGGGGACGGACTTGCCACGCCGCCATTGTTTCTCGTGAGCTGGGTATACCCTGCGTCGTCGGTACGGGCGATGCCACGGCCAAGATTGCCAACAAGGCCCCGATTACGGTCAGTTGTGCCGAGGGTGATGAAGGTTACGTTTATGCTCGTGCCTTAAAGTTTGAGGTCAACCGCACCAGTTTCAAGAACCTCAAGCGGCCCAAGACCAAAATTATGATGAATATCGGCTCGCCGGACCACGCCTTTGCTTATTCGATGATTCCCAACGATGGCGTCGGTTTGGCCCGCGAAGAGTTTATTATTGATTCGCACATCAAGATTCACCCGCTCGCCCTACTGCACTTTGATGAAGTCACCGACAAACAGACCCGCGCGGTCATTAACGAATTGACGGCCGGCTACACCAATAAAGCCCAGTACTTCATTGATAAACTGGCCGAAGGCATCGCTATTCTGGGCGCCGCCTTCCACCCCAACGACGTCATCATCCGGTTTAGCGACTTTAAGACCAACGAGTACGCCGGTCTCATTGGCGGCAAGCAGTTTGAGCCGGTCGAGAACAACCCGATGATCGGCTGGCGCGGAGCTAGCCGCTACTACTCCAAGGAGTACCGGGCGGCCTTTGAGCTGGAGTGTAAGGCCTTCAAGAAGGTCCGCAACGAGATGGGGCTGACCAACGTTAAGGCCATGGTGCCATTTTGCCGCGATCTCACCGAAGCTCAGAAAGTCCTCGACATTATGGCCAAAAATGGCTTAAAGCGGGGCGAAAACGGGTTCCAAGCCTATGTGATGATCGAGATTCCCTCGAACGTTATTTTGGCGGAGCAGTTTGCCGAGCTGTTTGACGGGTTCTCTATTGGCTCGAACGATCTGACGCAGCTCACCTTGGGAGTCGACCGCGATAACCACACCGTGGCCCACATTTATAACGAGAACAACGAGGCCGTTAAGCAGCTTATTCGGCAGGTTATCCGGGTCGCCAAAGATAAGCACGTCAAGATTGGCCTGTGCGGTCAGGCGCCGTCGGACTATCCGGAGTTTGCCCGTTTCTTGGTCGAAGAGGGCATCGACAGTATTTCGCTGGCACCCGATACCATCGTCAAAACCACCATCGATATCAACAAAACCGAGAAGAAGTTGGGCCGCGAAGCTTAAGCTAGCCGCATAAACTTCTCCCCGTGCGAGCCCAAATCGGTTAAACTGCTATAGAAACCGTAATGCAGGAGGGCTCTCGCCATGAAGAAAAAAACTATTCGTGATATCGACGTTCAGGGGAAGACTATTTTTGCTCGCCTCGACTGGAACGTACCCGTGGAAGACGGCCAAGTCACTGACGCCTTCCGGATTGAGGCTACACGTGAAACGCTCGAGTATTTATGGTCGCGGGATTGCAAAATAATTATCGCTAGCCACCTTGGCCGCCCCGACGGCAAGGTTGATCCGGCATTTTCGCTGGCGCCGGCTGCCGCCAAAGCCAGTGAGCTGTTCGGTCGCGAAGTTAAGTTCGCGACCGACTGCGTTGGTCCGGAGGTCGAAGCGGCAGTTAAGGCCTTGACTCCCGGCGAGATGATCTTGCTCGAAAACGTGCGATTTCACTCCGAAGAAGAGGCCAACGATCCCAAGTTTGCTAAGGAGCTAGCCGACCTCGCCGAAATCTTCGTTTACGATGCCTTCGCCTCCTACCGTGCTCATGCTTCCACCGCGGGTATTTCCAAATTCCTGCCTGCCGTGGCCGGCTTCCTGGTCGAGCATGAGATCGATCACATTTCCGGCTCCATCGAGCACCCCAACCGTCCTCTGGTGGCCATTATCGGCGGCGCCAAAGTGTCGACCAAGCTCGAAATCCTCACCAATCTCATTCCCAAAGTTGACGCTATGCTGCTCACCGGCCCCATTGCCAACACCTTCGCCTTCGTTCAGGGCACCGCTATCGGTAAGAGCGTGGCCGAGCACGAAATGGCTGATGAAGTTAAGAAGCTCATCCAGATTGCCGTTGATGCCAATACTAATCTGCTATTGCCCGACGAAGTCGTAGTTTCGACCAGTCTGGAGAAGCCCGAGAATCTGCGCACCGTTAAGCTCGCCGCCGTGGGTGCGGATGATTACATCGTCGATGCCGCTCCTAGTTATGGCGACCAGCTCAAGTCCGAAATCTTCGATTTTCTTGATTTTGACGGAACCTCCACCGTCATCTGGAATGGGCCACTGGGTATTACCGAAGTCGACGAGTTTCGTGCCGGGTCGCGTGCTATGGCCGACGCCATTATTGCCACCAAGGCTATCTCCATCATCGGTGGGGGAGACACAGCCGGCTTTATCGACGAAGAGCACATGCACGATAAATTTACCTGGGTCTCCACCGGCGGCGGCGCCAGCCTGGAGCTCATGAGCGGCAAGGGCCTCGAATGCGTCGATGCGCTGCAGGATAAATAGTCCAGCTACGCTATAGCCCACCCGTCAGCAGTTTAGCCGCGCCCAAGATATCACTGTGTTCAATTTTCTCAAACGCGATAGCCCCAGCCGGCACTCCGAGTTGCACGAGCTCGGTCTCAATCATCTCTTTGTAGTTAGACCCGTTCCAGAATAGGCTACCTTGCATCACTACCCTGAGATTTGCGGGCTTGCCTTTGAAATTGTAGAAGCCAGCAAACTGAGCAGCTACTAACGAAGCCGATCGCGCGAATAGTTCCTCGCTCGATTGCAAAGCCTAGGTCTGCCAGCCCAGTTCTTCGGCCAGAGCATTGTAGTGTTTATATATTTGCGCGCCGACATTTGCCGATTCCCGGTCAACATCCCTTGCGGCTAAGGATGCCGTGAGGCAAACCGTATCGTTACCAACTGAGACTACCAGATCTCGGTGGTGGGTTTCCCGATAATGACGTTCAATGGCGAGCCCGATTCTTTCTTGCTGTAACCCCTGAAGGCCGTGGCCTTTCGTATTACCCTAAACTAGCACACCATCAAGCTGGCCTTCCCAGCCAGCGTAAGTTCATTGAAAAAAGCATCTCTTATGCTGGGGTATTCCGGGACCTCTAATTGCTTCATGGCCTTAATAATAATCTATTCCGGAGCCGCCAACATCTCGTGACAGTACTCATTTTTATATCATATAAAGTATAAAATATACCGTATATGGGTTAAAAATCGTCAGCGTAACGCAAAGTACTAAGCCCGCAGTTTAATGACAGTAATTATAGCGCTGCAAACCAATACGACGCCATTGGTAACCCAGATGGCTGGCTTTTGCATACCCAGGCCATAAATTGTCCACAATACAGCCGAAGTCCCGATGATGAGAAACGTCGGCAGTGATAGCGCCTTGGTCTCACGAGTACGGATTGTCTTAATAGTTTGCGGTAAGTACCCGATGAGCGTCAGAAGGCCCGCGCAGTAGCCAATAATGTCCATACAAAGAAGTATAACAAACAGCTTATGGTATTATTAATCTTGAATATGAAACGTCTTATTGTCGCCAACTGGAAAATGAACCTCGCTCCCGGCGCTGCCAGCCTGCTGGTGAAGCGTCTCGACGAAAAGGTCAAGGCTCATGCTGATGTCGAGGTGGTTTTGTGCCCCCCGACGCTCGATCTGTACCCAGTGGCCAGGGAGATTGATCGCAAAAAGTTTAAGCTCGGCGCCCAAAACGTTCATTACCTCGATGAAGGGCCATATACCGGTGAAACTTCGCCGGCCATGCTCAGTGGTCTGGCCGATTATGTTATCGTTGGTCATTCCGAGCGTCGGGCCATGGGCGAAACCGACGCAATCGTGGCCAAGAAACTCGCCGCCGTCGTGCGCAATGGTCTCACTCCCATTCTCTGCATCGGCGAAACGCTGCACGACCACGAGCACGGTCTGGCCGCCAAAGTCGTTGTCGATCAGCTCACCGCTGCCTTGGCCAACCTGACCGCCGCCGAGGTTGCCGGCATCGTGATTGCCTACGAACCCGTGTGGGCCATCAACCACGGTGACGGACATGTGATGCACTCCACTCCCGATACTATCCGCTTCGCCTACCGCGCCATCCGTACCACGCTCGAGGAACTCTACGGGGAGGGCGGCCTAGCTAACGTGCGGCTACTCTATGGCGGCAGTACCGACCCCGATCACTGCCGTGCCTATCTGGAAACCGAGTATGTCGACGGCCTGCTGGTGGGCAATGCCAGCCTCAATTACGAGTCGTTTTATAAGATTATTAAAACCGCCCAGGAGTTTGAGAAGTAAGCCGGAACTTGCAGCTTGAGCTACCTTTGTACCGCTGGTTTAGGCTACGACGGCCCGACCGGCCCTGGCGTACCAATCGGGCTGTTGGCGCTCTAGCAGTCGCCAGATCGCTCAACTTCAGCTAAAATAGCCCAGTGATAAATCTAGAACTTACAACTGAAGAATTTCGAAAATTGATTGAGCTGGCCTATTTGGGCGAGTGGATGGTCAATGCTCAGCATGATCCTGAGTTTCAGGACGAGCCTGCCAGCGCCCTGGTTCAGAAATTACTTGCCGCCCACAAGATACCTCATGTGGATATCGACGTTGAAACCGGCGAGCACTTTATGCAATCGGAATGGACTGAACGTCTCTACGATGAATATATTCTCGATTACGACGACCATACGTTTTGGGATGAGCTCACTGAGCGACTTGCCATGCGCGATCTTGCCCGGCACCGCGGCGTCGAACCCGATCAAATCAACCGCGACGATGATCTGCTGCAGCTGCGTCCTATCGAAGATAGATACCGTCTCGAGCTCGAAGAACACGGCCTGGATCATTTGGAAATAGGCCCCAACTAGGAGTTATTCGCATATATTCGTACCAAACATAAGAGGTATGGTATGCTTAATAACATGAAATGCTCAAACTGCAGCAACGATATGATTCAGTCCCGAGCCGGTTGGCTTTGTGTGGAGTGCGGACACGTCGAAACGATCACAGAAGAAGATAAGCCTGGAGTTACCACGGACGTCCTTGCTTCTCCTCCACCGCCACCGGCTACCCCAGAAGTGACTGCCGAACCCGAGCCCGAATCCGAACCCGAGCCCGAAATCGCCCCAGAGCCCGCACTGGAGCCCGCTCCAGAGCCGGATGCTCAGGGGGTCCAGCCTTCGGAGCCAGCCGAAGCTGATGTTTCGGTTTCTGAAGTTCCCGCGGAACCTGAAGAATCGCCAAAGCCCGACTCCGATCCCGAGCCCACAGCTGCTTCAGAGCCCGAAGTTAAATCCGAGCCAACTCCGGAGCCCGCCCCGGAGTCTACGGTTGTGCCAAATCCCGAACCTACTCCAGTTACCAATCCCGAGTCGGCTCCTGAGGCTGACGCTGAGCCCGAAAAAGTGGCTGAGCCCGTTGAAGATCCTAAGCCGAAATCAAAGCACAAGCGCAAAACAGCCCACCACAAAGACCACAGCAAAGAAGCCAAAATTGAGCTCAAAGAAGCGGAACCTACCGAAGTTGTTCCAGTCCCAGCCCTCGATAATGAACTCCTGGCTGCTGTTGGTGAAGTTCCGGCTACCGAAGTGCCGGCCGCCGAATCGGCCGTGGTAGAAATTCCATCAACCCCGTCACCCGAGCAGGTTATCCAAGAGTCAATTGCCGAAATCGAGCAAGCGCCTGAGCCCGAACCTCAATCGGTGCCGGAACCGACTGTCGAATCCGAACCGGAATCAGAGACCACCGCCTCCGAGGCTTCGGCTGAGCCTGTCGCGAACCCGGCCGTGGTTGATGCTGTCGATTTGCCGGCCGAAGTCGAACCTGAAGCCGCCGCCCCAGATGCGCCTACGCCCGAACCTACCCTCGTGCCCACTCCCACTCCCGAAGAAGTCCAGCACGAATCCGCTCTAGATGTCCCGACGCCGACACCGATGCCGACCCCCACTCCTGAAGCCGGAGCGTCAACTCCTGCTCCGGAAATTTCGGCCCCGGTTGCCTCAAATGCCCCTGTCCCCAGTACGTCCCCAGCCCCGGCTGCTACTGAGGCTCCCCAGGCCACTCCGCCCGCCGCGGTTGCTCCAGGCTCCGAGGCCGCCAAGCCGCCCCTTCAGCCGACCACCCATCCTAGTCCGCTTACGACTAAAGCCGTCACTATTATTGCGGTCGTTGTGGTTTCGTTGCTGGTTCTTGGCGGCGCCGTCGCCTACGCTGCAATCGCCAAGCCTGCCTCTATGTCCTGGCTGACCGGCTACAAGGCTCCCAAAGCCACCCCCTCACCCGTAGCTACCGCAACTCCCACGCCGGTGCTTGGGGCCGAAGTCACCCCCACTCCCGAGCCAGCCGTCCCCGCTAATCTCAATGCCCAGCGCATCGAGAGCCTAGCCGCCTACAAGGCTGCCTACCTGGCCACTGCCACCAAGGGCTTTTTTGCCATTACTCCGCCCGCCGTATCGGTCGCCGTCGTTGAGCCCTCAACCGGCCAACCCTATGTAATTTCAAAAGCCGTTCCCACCGCCCTCGGCCAGATTCAATACTGGCCCGGTGGTGTTTGCTCCGGCCCGGCCAAGACCCCCGGTCCCACTGGTACCAAATACCTCGCGCTCCAGGTATTGCTCGACGGCAACCCCACCCCCTACTGCGTCGAAGTTAAATAGCCCAGCGCTCAGATCTGAGCTATTATCGGTATTGTGCATCCACTCCTATCCGAACTAAATGAACAGCAGCGTATTGCTGCCGCCACCACCGACGGCCCGGTCTTAATCCTAGCCGGTGCCGGCTCCGGTAAAACCAAGGCCCTCACGCATCGTGTGGCCTATTTGGTGGCCGAAAAGCATATCGACCCGAGCAGTATATTGGCCGTCACCTTCACCAACAAAGCCGCCGGCGAAATGCGCGGCCGCGTACTCACCTTGCTCGGCCAAAATCCTCTCAATCGCGGCTATTTGCCCTACATCGGCACCTTCCACTCGGTTTGCCTGCGATTATTACGTCGTGAAAGCGCCGAAATTGGCTTGGCTTCAAACTTCCTTATTTTCGATACCGGAGATTCCCAAACGGCTATCAAACGAGCCATGCGCACCCTCGGTATCGACGACAAAACCCTCACCCCGAGTCTTATCCACAACCTCATTTCGAGTGCCAAAAATGAACTGATCGGCCCAGCCGCCTATGCCAAGCTCGCCAACGGCCGGGCTCAAACCGCCGCCGCCAAAGTCTATCCTGCCTACCAGGCATTACTCGCTGAAGCCGGTGCCCTCGACTTTGACGATCTCATTTTTCGGACGGTTGAAATGTTCAGAACTTATCCGGAAATTCTCGTAAAATATCAGCAGCAGTTCAGCCACATCATGGTCGACGAGTACCAGGACACCAACCATGCTCAATATCAGATAACCAAAATGCTGGCTGCGGCTCATAATAATATTTGTGTGGTGGGGGACGACTGGCAGAGTATCTATTCCTGGCGCGGTGCCAACTTCCAGAACATTCTTGACTTCGAAAAGGATTATCCGGCGGCGGTCGTTATTAAACTGGAGCAGAATTATCGCTCCACCAAGCACATACTCGATGCCGCCCACGCTGTTATCGCCAAAAACCGTGTTCGCAGCGACAAAAAACTCTGGACCGATCGCGGCGATGGCGCGGGCATCGGCATTATCAATGTCTATAACGAAGTCCAGGAGGCCGAAACCATCGTGGCACGCATCCGGCAATTGCGGATTGAGGACAAACGCGAGCTACACGATTTTGCCGTATTGTACCGTACCAATGCCCAGTCCCGTTCGCTCGAAGAAGGCTTTTTGCGTGCCGGCCTGCCCTACAAAATCGTCGGCGGCACACGGTTCTACGAGCGCAAGGAAATCAAAGACGCCCTAGCGTATCTGCGCTTCATTTATCAGCCCGACGACATGGTCGGTTTCGGCCGCATCATCAATCTGCCCCCGCGCGGCTTAGGCGACGTCAGCCTGCAAAAGCTCGAAACCTGGCGCCGAGCGCAACCTGCAGCTAGAGGCGGGTCGCAGGGCCGCCCCATGTCCCTCCTGGAAGCCTGCCGCCAAGCCGACCGTGTCCCCGGCCTCCAAACCCGCGCCGTCAGCGCTCTGCAGGCCTTCGCGTTGCTTATCGACGGCCTGCGCGCCGAGATGGCCAAGTTGCCCGTCGGCCCCTTGCTCGACCTGGCCATCAAGCGCTCAGGCTATCTTGCCCACCTCGACGACGGATCCATTCAATCCGCCGATCGCATTGAAAATGTCAAAGAACTCCTGAGCGTCGCCGAGACCTACAATGAACTCACGCTCGAAGGTTTCCTCGAGGAAATTGCTCTCATCGCCGACATCGATAATTACTCGCAAGATTCCAACGCCGTCACACTCATGACCTTGCACGCCGCCAAGGGCCTCGAATTTCCGGTGGTGTTCATTCCCGGCGCCGAAGAGGGGATTTTCCCGCATTCTCGTTCACTGTTCGACGCCGAGCAAATGGAAGAAGAGCGCCGCTTGTGCTACGTTGGCATGACCCGCGCTCGCGAGCAACTCTTCTTGCTCTACGCCAATTCGCGGCTGCTCTACGGCGCCACCAACCACAACCCGCCTTCACGTTTCCTCCTCGAAATTCCGGCCGAACTGCAGGCTGACGGCAGCGAGTGGTCGAATCTGTCCAGCGGCCTGACCGCCTCGGCTGGGCATGGCGCTGGCGCCGGTAGCTGGAGCGCCCAGCCGATGCTTGGCGCCAAGGCATTGCCCACTAGCGAGGCCACCGCCGCCGCCCACCGTGAAGCCATGTTGGGCCTCGACCTAGCCCCCGGCGATCGCATCCGCCACGCCAAATTTGGCGAGGGGATTGTCTCGGCTATCTCCGGCGACGAAGTCACCGCTACCTTCGAAGGCCTCGGTCCCAAACGTCTCAGCCTGTCCTTCGCCCCCATCGAAAAAGTCCAATAGATAACGGTTAGCTTGCGCAAGCCTACCCTGACGCCTATGGTTATAGCATAAGCGGAATATCCATGGACATCTTAATCTATTCAATACTTGCCCTGAGCGCCCCGGTATTTTATATACTTGGCCTTCTCGCGACCATTAGCTGGTTCTCGCATCGCGGCCGCAACTCCGCCACCTCTCAGACCTCCATGTCTGCCGCCGCCCATACCCCCGCCGATCCGGCCGTATTATCCGAATTGCGCCAATTTGCCGCCAAACAATCACCCGAAGTCGCCCATGAGCTCAACCAAATCATTGGTCGGTTTGAGGTTGCTCCAACAACTGCCCAATTTGTACCTGGGCAATGGAGCCCACCGGCGAACCCCGCCACCTCCGCCGCCGCCAGCGGGTGGCAGGGTATAGCTTCCTCCAATGCGCCCACCTCGGCCTCCAGTTGGAGCTCCATCGACGTCAGCGACATTACCCGTAGCCTCGATAACATCAACGTAATTTTGTATCTCGGCGCCTTCCTGGTAGTGGTGTCGGCAGGTATTTTTGTGGGCTACAACTTCGAGACTCTCTCCGGAGTATTCAAAACCCTCTTCCTGGGCCTGTTTGCCGCGGTTTTCTACTTTGTCGGCCTCGCTCTTTTCCTGCGCGCCAGCAAACTCCGCCCTGCCGGGGTCACCTTTACCGGCATTGGGCTTGTTCTGCTGCCTCTCATCGGCCTGGCGGCCTACAACTTCACCTCGTTGCACGACTATGCTTCGGCCACCTGGTTTGCCACCTCAATGATTACTTTGGCCGCCTACATTGTTACGCTGGCGGTTACGCGTCAAACCTACATCGCCTACCTGATGTCGTTTACCGCCTTGTCGACTTTTGAATCGAGCGTCTCAATGTTTAACCTGCCGGTGTATTGGTTCGGGTGGGGGATGGCGATAGTCTCAATAATCCTGCTGGCGCTGGGCCGAACTAAGTTGCTATGGGAAGACACCGCCGATGCCATCATGCTCAGCGCCAACATTTTTGTGCCCATTTCGTTGGTTTTGTCGTTGTTTGCGGTTGGCGATAACGGTCTGTCTCAGATCGGCGCCACCATCGGCCTAGCCGGTGTGTTCTATGCCGCTATGGCTGAGCGTTATGCCGCCAAACCGGCCGGCAGCGCGTACTGGGGGCTGGCCCTCATCAGCCTCCCGATGGCGTTGGGCGTCGGACTCTGGGATAGTATGTCGCGAACCGGCATCGCCGTAATTGTGATGGCTATTTGCGGGGCATATTTCACGACCGAGCATCTATTGGCCAACCGCCTCAGCCAGCAATGGCGCCAACTACTGGCGCTTGTGACCGGATTATTGCCGCTGGCCGGTATCGCCGTTGTATATGACCATCCCGGAGCCATTGTCGCCATTCTAGCTGCTGCTACGCTTATCAACGGCGAGTTGGCTCTGCGCCAACGCCAATCCGGTTTGGCGCTACTGGCCAACCTTAGTTTTATTGCCCTGCCCCTCGTATTTGCACGCTTGTACCTGTCCCCAGTCTGGCCATGGAGTGCCGTCGCGGCCATGCTGTTGGTCGAGGTGCCCGTACTGGTTTGGTGGGCCCGACGCATGCGGGGCTGGCCGGATTCCGGCGAAGCGGTTGGCGTTGCCGGTTACCTGTTAGCCATGATATTGGCCCTGGGTGCGGCCGCTTTCTCCTCTTCAACCGCCTTGTTCGGAGTTGGTCTCGCGGTGGCCGGGATGCTTTATGCCCTTAGCATTACGGAGCACCGCAGTGAGTTTATCTATGGTGCCGCTGCCAGCCTCTACCTCGGCTTGTCGCAGCTGGCAGTTATCTATAATTGGAACATCGCCAGCACTTCTCTCGCCCTACTGCTCGCCGGGGCAGCCCTCTACGCGCTGGGCGCCGTGGAAGAGGACTCCGGCAGGTCGCTCGCCATGAGGTATTCCGGACTGATTGGTCCATTCATCGGAGCGTTCCTTGGCATTGACCAAGAGGCTCATCGCGTTGAGCCCGTCGTAGCGCTGGCCGTCGCCGGCGGCCTATTGTTCGCCGAGGCCAAGCGTCAAACTCAGCCATTGCTCCAGGAGGTCGCCGGGGGCGTTCTGATCCTATCACTCAATTGGTTCATGAATATCATCGATGTCACTCAACTTCAGCTCTACACCGTCCCTTGGGCTCTCTACGTCGCCTATCTAGCTTATCGACGTCGCGACCGCGGGCATGAAGTCTTAGACGGTTTCGTGGTTGTGTCGCTTGCTATCCTAACTATCCCGCTCGCCAGTCAGGCCCTCGGCGAAAACGGCCAAGGCTATGGCCTGCTGCTAATCTTTGAAGCCATAGCGTTGGTGTTCCTTGGTATGGGTTTGAAGTACCGCCTCATAACCATGTGGGGGGGTTGTTACCCTGGTGCTCGAGGTGCTATATCAACTTCGGGATTTCTTTTATGCCTTACCAAAATACCTAATTTCGGCGGGTCTGGGAGTCACTCTTCTGGTTGTAGCCATTGTTATGCTTCAGCGGCGCAAAAGCGACGACTAAAATCTCGATAGCGTATACTATACCGAGTCTATCGTCACTCCGACGCTAGCATTTTCTCATGGGGGTCGGCATGTCGCATCACCCTGATACCGGTAGCATCGATCTCGAGATAGCGGCGCTCTGCGAACAGCTTCAGGGGCTGATTCGGCTGCAGGCCGACTCATCAAGGGCAACCCACGCCAAGCTCACGCTCGAGGTGCTCGTCCGCAAACTGAGCCAATCCGCTCAGCTAGATCGCCCGGCATTACCGGAATCCAGTCCAGTGAAGCTCTACGGCGACGTCGCCGAGATCCTCGCGCGGCCAGATTTGGTTGCGCTCATCGGCCAGGGGAGAGAAATCATCCCCTCCAAACTTCGTCAGGCTTGGAACAATCTCGGAGAGTTAAATCGAGAGATTTTCAGGTGGCACTATCAGTTCGACGGCCATCCGAAACACCAGTCATTCGTGAAAATCGGCAAAATCGTCAACCGAACCGATACGGGGGTAAGTTACCTGCACAAGGATACTCTCGCCAGGCTCGAGGCGGCATTGTGGCCAACTCACGAATTTCAGGGCCTCAAAACCAAAGTGCGCAATCTGCTCCTCGATGGGGGTATGAGAACCATCGATGACCTACCCGACGATATCCTTCCGCTGCTGAGTGAACCTGGCTGGGGTCCCGGAGCACTTAATAGTTTGGATGACTGGCTTGTCGGTAAGGGACGTCAAAGACGTTTCTCGGATCGCTATCATCAGCCTCGTAGGGTGATCGCGGAGCGCAGACACTGACCAACCTCCCAGCGCTCGTCCTCTCTCGCAACCTGTGAGGGGACGAGCGCTTCGTCATTTCTTGTACAAATCTCATTCGGCATTATAATTAATACCGATGCCAACTACCCAAACCCACAAACGCGTCCTACTCAAGCTTTCGGGCGAACAATTCGCCGGCGAGCGTGAGTATGGTATTGACCCTGTTTTTGTTAACAAACTTGCCCAAGAACTCGCCGAAACCATCGCCGCTACCAACGTTCAGCTAGCTATTATTGTCGGCGGCGGCAACATTATGCGCGGCGCCAGTGTGGCCAAAAGCGGCATTGAGCGCGCCACCGGCGACTACATGGGCATGCTCGCCACGCTCATCAACGCCATGGCACTAGTCGATATCCTCAAAGCCAACGGTGTCCCAGCCCGTCTTCAGACCCGCGTCCGCGCCGATCAAGTCGCCGAGCCCTTTACTCGCGGCCGCGGCCTGCGCCATCTGGAAAAGGGCAGAGTGGTTGTGGTTGCCGGCGGCACCGGCACCCCCTATGTCACCACCGATACCGCCGCCGTCACCACCGCACTTGAGCTCGAATGCGAACTCGTCATTAAGGCTACCAAGGTTGACGGGGTCTACGACAAAGACCCCAAGAACCACCCGGGCGCCATCAAGCACGATAGCCTCACTTTTGACAAAGTTCTTACCGATCCCAACATGAATGTCATGGACAACGCCGCTATCTCACTCGCCATGGACAACAAACTGCCGATAGTCATATTCGACCTCCTCACCAACGGCAATATCCGTCGTGTCATCCAGGGCGAAAACATCGGCACCAAAGTCAGCTAAGAAGCGACGCGCCGCCAGAGCTCACTGAATATCGCAGTGAGCGCCCGACACCCCAGCTGCGCCTTTGAGTGAACGTGCGCCGGAGAAGTGAGCGCCCGACAAGACAACGCAATGATAAGCAAAGAGGTCGAGTTCGTGAACGATCCGGTGTGCGTCCGCGAGAAGGTTCATCAATTAGGCGCCAAAATTTGACTCCTCCCAGATAGTCCAGTAACATAAGCATGTTCGACAAAACCAACACCCACAAATACAAAAGTCGCTTCGTATAACGTAAGAGACCTTTTTTATTTTGCGTAATCCAAACAAATCACTTGTCGCCACTTATCAGAAACTTTCCGCGCAGCCGCGCAACCTCCTGGCGATAGGCATCCTCATTTCGATTGTCAGTCTCGGTACGTCCACCGGTCGTCTGCCCTTGTCGGCGGCCGCCGATGCCGATTCACAGGCGCTTATCTCGCTCTACGCCGATGGCCAGCAGCGCTTGTTTGCGACCGATGCCGGCACCGTGGGTGACGTCCTGCGTCGCGCCAACGTTAAATTGGCCAAGCAAGACCTCGTGGAGCCAGCCGTTAGTGCTCCGGTGCCAAAGGGTCAATTCAACATCAACGTCTACCGGGCCCGACCGGTTCAGGTCGTCGACGGCCTCCAAACTCACAATTTCAGCAGTGCTTACCAGAGCCCGCGCCTCCTTGCCCTGGCCGCTGGCTTAATTATTTACCCGGAAGACCAATTCCGCACCGAGGTCATCTCCGATATTGTCGACTCATCGGCCATCGGCGAGCAGGTTGTGGTTACCCGCGCCAAGCTCGTCACCGTCAATGTCGACGGTAAAGTCCGCGCAATTCGCACTCAGGCCCCCACCGTCGGAGCCGCCCTCAAGGGTGTCGGCGTTGCCCTGGGCGCTCAGGACACTGTCTCGGTTGATCTGGCCCACTCGGTGACGCCCGGAATGGACGTATCCATTACACGGGTTTCGGAAGCAGTTGCTACCCTCACCCAAACCCTACCCCGCACGGTCAAGAAAATTGCCGATCCCGCCGTCCTCGCAGGCCAAACTAGCATTAAGGCTCCCGGTTCCGACGGTCAAAAAACCGTAACTTATCGAATTCACTACAAGAACGGTGTCGAGACCGGCCGCGAGGCTATTCAGGTAGTTAGTTTGGTTCAGCCGGTAGATCAAGTAATCGTTGAAGGTACCAAGGTGATGTTCGCCGGCTCAGTGGAATACTGGCGCCCGCTCGTCGAAGCCGCCGCCGCCCGCTGGGCGCTCGACCCCAACATGATGCTGCGAATTATGAACTGCGAAACCCACGGCAACGCCACCTCCGTGAGCCAATTCGTGATTAACGGCGAGCACCCCACCGGCCTGTTCCAGTTCCTGCCTTCCACCTGGCGCTCGGCCGGCGGCACCAACGACAATATTTTTGACGGTTCGATCCAAATTGAGCTGACGGCCAAAAAGATGGCCCACGAAGGTACCAAAGCTTGGCAGTGTAAGTAACTGGTTCGGCCCCGCGGTCGACTGAGTTATACTTTATAGCGTGAATTTTATTGACTTCATTGTTATCGTCATTGCCCTTGCGGCCGCAGTCCGTGGGATTGTGTCGGGGTTTGTCCGCCAAGCCGGTTCCCTCGGTGGTTTTTTAATTGGCCTCATTATCGGGGCCGCCGTTGCACCTTGGATGGCCAGCTTTTTGCCCCTTTCCGGTGCCAGGGGGCTCATTGTGGTCGCTATTTTTTTTGCAATAGCCCTAGCTATTAGCGGCGTCGGCGAGACCATTGGCGCATACCTCTCCAGTATTATCGAACGTGCTCGCCTGGGCGCGCTTGATGGTGCGCTCGGGGCAGTATTTGGCTTCGTGGCAACATTACTAGCAGCCTGGCTGTTGGCCGCCACCTTTGGCGGATCGGCCGGACCGGCGCTGGCGGCCGACATCCAGACATCTGCCGTTCTGCGTAACCTCGACCGCGCCTTGCCGCCCGCGCCGCAAGTTATGACCGCCCTCGAGCGGGCCATCGGCGCCTCTAAATTCCCGCGCGTGTTCGTGGGCCTCGAACCTACCCCGGCGCCGCCCGTCACCGGTCCTAACGCTGCCGCCGTTAACGCTGCCGCCGCCATTGCTCGAGGCGCCACCGTCAAGATTGAGGGCGCGGGGTGCGGGGGAGTTCAGGAAGGCTCAGGTTTTGTCGCTGGGCCAGGCCTCGTGGTCACTAACGCACACGTTGTGGCAGGCATCGACTCTCCGGTAATCTTTGATTCTGCCGGCCGCCACCGCGCCACCGTCGTCCTTTTTGACCCCGATCTCGACATCGCCGTCCTGCGTACCACCGGCCTAGCTGCCAAGCCTTTGCCCATAGACCCGAATGTTGTGCCACGCGGCACCATCGCGGCCGCCCTGGGCTATCCAGGCGGGGGAGGTTTCACTGCCGGCGCCGCTGCCGTGCTCGAGCGCCAAACCGCCGTCGGTCGTAACATTTACGACGCCGGCTTTGTCCGCCGCGACATCTACGTGCTCCAGGCCGTAGTGCGCCCCGGCAATTCCGGCGGGCCGCTCGTTGGCACCGACGGCACCGTTATTGGTGTAATCTTCGCCACTTCCACCACCAACCCCAACGTCGGCTACGCCCTCACCTCCGCCGAGATCCTGCCCGACATCGCTGCCGCCCGCACGGCCGCGCCTACCACCACCGGAGCCTGCATCGCCGAATAAGTCGACATACAGCCTGCAACATGATTTAATATGTATCCGGTGGCCACCCCAGTCAGCCCCTTCCGTGATCTTCGATCCGACCGTGAAAAACAAGGGGGGATGGAACGGCTTCCGAGTCGTCCCATCCCCCCATTTTCGTATCTGTTAAGATACAGTCATGGATTTAACTCGCGCCGAAGACGTACGAACTGCCCTCAAGCTCGCTGGCATCCGGCCCAACAAAGGCCTGGGCCAGCATTTTCTGGTCGACAAGCCTAGCCTTGAGGCAATTATGGACGCCGCCGCCGTCACCAAAGCCGACACCGTACTCGAAATTGGGCCTGGTTTGGGCGTTATGACGCGCCCACTCACCGAGCTCGCTGGCAAGGTAGTGGCCGTGGAAACCGATCGTGTCCTGGCCGAAATTCTCACCCGCGACGCCCCCGACAACCTCCAGGTAGTCGAAGAAGACATTCTCACTTTCGACGTCTCATCGCTGCCGGCCGGCTACAAAGCCATCGCCAACATTCCGTATTACCTCACCTCCAAAATATTCCGCCTGCTCATTGAGAGCCCCAACCCGCCCTCCGTAATGTCCGTCTTAATTCAAAAAGAGGTCGCCGAACGCATCGTCGCCAAGCCCGGCCAACTCTCCATCCTGGCCCTATCGGTGCAGTATTATGGCCACCCCGAAATTGTGCGCATTGTGGAACGCCATAAATTCTGGCCCGCCCCGGCGGTCGATTCGGCCGTATTGCGTGTGACCCTCACTGGCCCCGCCTTCCCGGCTGACCCCACCAAGCTATTTCGCCTCATCAAGGCCGGTTATGGCGAAAAACGCAAACAGCTCAAAAATGCTCTGGCCGGCAGCCTCAATCTATCGTCCGAGTTCGCCATCCAGCTCATTGCCGACGCCAAACTCATTCCCACCGCCCGCGCCCAAGAGCTCGATCTCAAAGCCTGGCAGCGCCTCTACAAGCTCGCCGAAAAGCACCAGCTCCTCAACTAACGTTTACAACCATAACAATTATTGTTAAGCTCCGGGCAAATGATGAAATTTCTCAGCCACCTGCTGGCCCTGCTGCTCTCAACCGCCATTTCAATTACGGTGACGCTCTGGACGCTCGGCCACACCCTCGGCAGCGCCACCTACCTCGAGCACCAGGCCGATCAAACCAAGCTCTTTGACTTGCTTACCGCCAAAGTTCCCGACGTCAACCCCGCTCTTGTTCAAGAGCAGGTCCACACCATTCTCCCGCAGTTTATCGACCATCTGCTCAAAGGCGCACCGGCCCCAGTGGCCGACTTTGGGTCCGGCCCGGTCAACTTCGGGGTTTCCGACCCTACAGTCCTCAGCATTACACAACACCTTTCTTCGGCCGCCCTGTACGCCGCTCTGGCCATTATCGTTATCATAGTGCTAATCATTATCCTGGCGCGCAATAATCGCTGGCGCGTACTCTCCCGCGCCGCCTTTGGGGCTGCCACCGGCCTCGGGCTGTCCGCCGCGCTGTTCTGGATTTCGCCCAGTATTATCCTGGGTTCGCTCAACAAACCCGATACCGAGCCCATCAAAGCCATCATCACGCCCTTTATCACCGCCGTGTTCCACGATATTGCTACTCAGCTCGCCATCGCCGCCCTGGTATTATTGGCCGCCTCTCTAGCATTTCGGCTTATTCACTCTGCGACCCGCCTGAAAGCTCGCTTCACTAAGGAGCCCAAAGCTATCAAAGCGCCTCAAAAATCAAATCTTCAGAACGGCTGGATTCTAATCCAAATCGCACCACCTCTTAAAAGCCTGCGCCGGTGTGCGGTATCCGAGTCGTTTTCTAGGTCTAGTATTAATGAGCTTTACGGCTCGGTCAACATCTGCTTGGGTGACATTGGCAAAACTGGTCTT
>JBBRSS010000018.1:0-27805 GCA_038245115.1 Candidatus Saccharimonadia bacterium | reverse complement strand
GGATTGGCTCCTAGTACGAGAGGACCGGAGTGAACGAACCTCTGGTGTATCGATTGTTCTGCCAAGGGCATTGTCGAGTAGCTATGTTCGGTCGGGATAAGCGCTGAAAGCATATAAGCGCGAAACCCACCTCAAGATGAGTTTTCCCCATTAGACCCCATGTAGACCACGTGGTTGATAGGCACTAGGTGTACGCGTAGCAATACGTTTAGCCGAGGTGTACTAATCGGTCGATAGACTTTTTTACACTTTCTCTTTAGCTACAAGCAATTTGGCTAAAGTGAGAGTAATGTTTGACTAGCAGTTTGTAGCCTCTAGTAGGCAAAATCCATTCATCTTCGAAATATCTGGCACTCCTGGCATCTAGGAGCGCCGATCCGGCACCAGTGCACGCCTTCGGGCCTCGCAATCGTGCCGGACCGGTGCTTTTAGCGCGGGGGATACACTGGTTCCCATCCCGAACACCAAAGTTAAGACCCGCTGCGGCGATGATACTCTTTATGGGGAAAGTAGCACGGTGCCGGATTATTCAAAAACCACCCGAAAGGGTGGTTTTTGGCGTTAAATTGTCATATTTCTTGTTTTTCTAGCTGATGACATGGTGTCTCGCTGCGTTCCAGTAGTTGAATAATTTATTGATATCACCTCGAAAGCCCGCCATTATGGCGTGGCGGAAGTGCTGGTTGACCATTAATATGGCTGGCTAAGCGGAGAGAATCGTATTTCGACTTGACATAGCCAATGAGCTCTTCATAATGGAACATAAGAAGTATAAAGGCAGAACGTTATAGTGTTGACTAGAATAACCAGAATTATAGTTTTGACGGCATTAATTGCGAATGTTGCAGTTGTGCTGAGCCCATCTCGGGTCTCTGCGGCGGGTTGTGCAAACCCAGCCTCCACATACGGTACCTCTACGGTAACGTATACCATACCAACTGCTGGAACTTACCGGGTTTGGAGCCGTATTCAGGCACCGAATACTACAAATAACTCGTTTTATATTCAGGTAGATGGCGGCTGTGCGATTGACGTGGGCGATGCCGCGATAGCTGCTAATAGCCTTACATGGGTTGATTATCAGGACGGTGTAACGACGACTAAGCTCAATATGGCGTTGACTGCCGGCAGCCACACCTTTGTCCTAACCGGCCGCGAAGCAAGCGTAATGGTTGACCGGATTGTCTTCTCCAGCGTTGCCAGTTGTGTCCCAACTGGTACAGGCGATAACTGTGCAACGGCACCTACGCCAAGCGTAACTCCCGTGCCAACGACTTCCGTTACCCCAGTTCCTTCAGTAACACCCGTACCAACACCCGTTCGTAAGACCGGTGACCTCAATGGCGACGGCAAAGTAAATGTTATCGACCTATCGATCCTCCTCTCGGCATGGACGGGTTGAGGCAGTAGATCGAATGAGAGTGACTATGATGTATCGTAAGCGGACCATTAATCAGGATGAACAAAAATGAAAACCGGCTTAATTGGATCGCGGATGAATTTTAGCAGTCGAAAATCGTTTGTTGGCGGTCTAGTTTCGGTAGCTATCGCGGTAGTTGTTGGATCGGTTGCAGTAGTGACTAGTTTTGCAGCTAATGAGCAGCTGTACTTGAGCCCCGCCACAGGAAGTGTCTTGGTGGGCAATACGATAGCTGTTCAGATTCGGGTTAACTCTGGTAGTGACCCGGTGAATGCGGTGCAGGCTAACCTGACGTATGATCCCGCGAAGCTCGAATACCAAAGTACGGATGCTGTGGGTTCGGCCTTTAGCTTATCGGCCTCTAGCGTAATTTCGAGTGGCAGTATTGCGTTGGCACGAGCCACTGGAGGCGGAGAGCCGGCTGTAAGCGGTGATAATTTATTTGCCACGGTAACGTTTAAGGCTTTATCTGGCTCGGGGACGGCGGCAATTGTGATTGCGGCCGGATCTCATGTGGTGCGCAGTACAGATGCGGTTGATATCCTTGCTAATTCGGCTGGTGCCAGCTATACGCTGACTTCGCCGGTGGTGCCGACGCCAACGCCCGCCGCAACTCCGGCACCAACGGCGGCTGCTACTCCTACACCGGGGACAACTCCGGCAGCAACGCCAACGCCGACACACACGCCAACGCCAACGCCGACACACATACCAACCCCGACGCCGGTTGCAGCGACACCGACTCCTGCACCGACCTCAACTCCGACGCCTGTGCCAGTGCCCCCGACTTCGAGCGGAACGCTTTACATGAATCCGGGTTCGTCGAGCGTAACTACCGGGGGCAATTTCACGCTAGCTGTGCGCGAGAATTCCGGCAGTACTTCCGTGAATGCGGTTCAAGCCAACATAACTTTCGACCCGACGAAGCTGCAGTACGTAGGGGTTGATGATGCCGGTGCAGATTTCTCCCTGAGTGCTATAACCGCGGCTAGCAATGGTACTGTGGAGCTCACTCGGGCTGTAGCAGGTGGGTCGCCAGCCGTTACTGGTGATAAATTGGTGTCTAAGGTAGTCTTTAAGGCGATTGCCGGCTCAGGGACCGCCACTGTAGCTTTTGGGGCCGGATCCATAATATCGACAACGGTGGGAGTCGACATACTCCATCAATCTACTCCAGGAAGTGTTCAGATATTGGCGGTTGTTGTGCCGAGCCCGGTTAATGCGACTCCAGCTCCTGCATCAACTCCGGTAGCACCTCCTGCGCCAACTCCTGCGCCGACTCCAAAACCTGTGGTTGTGACGCCGATAGTCGGCTCAACAAAGCCAATAGTAGTTACGGGTACAACAAGACTAACAACGCCCGCTTTGAGCACTACCGAGCCTGTAACATATACGGTGGATAACGCAGCGGTAGACTCGAACGTAGTTGATACTACCGAGCTTGATAATGGCGTTCATACAGTAACGGCCACTACCAAAGACGGCGAAGGCAACACTCAGGAAGTGAAGCAAAAGATTGAAGTTAAGAATAATGTTTCGTTCGGGCAGAGTTTAGTGGCGGCAGCTAAATCAAACGCTCCAATAATTGGGTTGGTTTTGCTGGTCGTGGGGTTGATCATTGCGGCAATTGTCGTGACTCGTAGAATGAACGCTCAGCCAGAAGTCGCAACTACCGATGGGGTACGTACAAACCTGACTTTCCCAGAAGATGGTCCTCCGCAAGGCTAGAATCGGCAGTAGCAGTTACCGGCTTGAACACGCGAGAGTAAGGGTATAAGCATATGTTTACTTCATGGGTCAGACGGAAATCACTCAAGAAATCAACCAAGAGTCGTTTTTTGGCGTCAAACAATGCGCTCAGCCCAGTAATGTTACTGAGTATGATGGGTTTAATGGTGTTGATAGGCATATTTGTGGTTTCTCATTCTCTGGCCGCACAAAAGCGCGTCCCGACCCCGACGCAATCGCGTTAGGGCGCCTATAAACCGAGCCATTCGAGGCTGTGAATATCCCTGGGTCGTGGGCGAGCACAGTGTTCAGTAGTATCAGCTTAACCCTGTCGGCCCATGCTTAGAGGCGGAAAGAGTGCCGACGGGGCCTGACCCAGAGCTATATCACTATGCGGATGCTTTAGGACGCGAAGAAAAGCGTATAGCGTATAGTGTTATGCCTCTCCCGGCTAAGAATCGATAGGGAGGACTTTAGTTTAGGGTGAAATACATCTGCATGTTGACTTGGTACGGGTCGTAGTACCCGCGAGTCCAATTTGTACCAGTAGTGGCGTACTCGAACACTCCGTCAGAAAAGCGGAAGGAGTTGTATTGTTGGGGATTACCCCTCGCCCGAATCGGCCAAGTGGAGTATGTCGTACCTGATGCTGTGGACAGCTCAAGGGAATACCGGCTGCCACTGGACAGCGTCGCAGGAGTGCTGAAGGTTCCTCCGACCCACACCGCCCCAGATGCGGCTGAGCCGGGAGAGCTGACAGGGACGCTGGTGCTGGGAACGCTCACAGAGTTGACGGCGTTGCCTGCTGAGTCTTTGAGCGTGAGTATTAGCGGCGATGTCCCGCTAGTCCTCCGCACCCTCGCATAGACACCTTTGACGGTTTTGTTCCCGCCACTGACCAACATGTTCTCCCGAATCCTGCCACCTGTGCCGCTGATGTTCGCATACTGCTCGTTCATCGACTCGTAGTAGCACTGACCATCAATGGCTCCGTTGGCGTACACGAGGTCGACGACTGGCGTGTAGGAAGATACAGTCCTGAAGGACCAGGAGCCGCCTGCCGTCTGCATGACAGCGAAATCGCTGTCCGGGAATCTAGGCTGGCGC
This sequence comes from Candidatus Saccharimonadia bacterium, assembly GCA_038245115.1. Classification (GTDB taxonomy): domain Bacteria; phylum Patescibacteriota; class Saccharimonadia; order UBA4664; family UBA4664; genus UBA5169. The sequence continues at coordinate 23,550 of JBBRSS010000018.1, read as the reverse complement.
GGAGTGGTGGGGGCCTCGTTATAGGCATTGTTGACCGAGATGTAGTTGCTCGTGTCGCTCCCGTTCGAGAACACGACGTAGTATATGGTTCCGGCTGTCAGATTCGGTGGAGAGGGGAACGTCTTGAGGTCGTAAATCTCAGTATGTGACGCATAGTTGCCAGGGCTGAAACTCATCGTGGCGAGCACGGTGCTCGCGTGTGGCTGGCCGGCGCCGTTGTCTGGGCGGAGCTGAACTGTCATCGTTCCACCATTGCCGCCCGAATACACCGGCCCGAACCGTTGAGTAAACCTTACCCCTTGCAGCGCACTACTAGTGCTGGCCTTGAACTTGATTGCCATGGTGTATTCGCCGATAGGAACGTTGGCCTTGCCGTCGATACCCACCCCTGCGCCATAGACACCAGCGACCGGAGGTGGGGTTGGCGCCGGCGTAGCCGCTCCCGCAAAAGCTAAGACTCGACCGCCCGAAGCGTTGGCGTTGGCTACGCTGGTGGCGCCGGCGGCGAGTGCGCCGGTTTCGGGTTCAAAGGCAACGGGGGAGGTGGCGGCACGAGTTATAACCAGTAAGCTGGCACCCACTACGGCGAATATAGCGATGAAGATGAGCCCATTACGCTTATTGAGAGGGAGTTTTCTGGTTAGCAGTGATTTACCCCCGCTATGGGTGGGATTGGCCTTAGCCTTGGGCCGGAATTTGCCTAACATTGCTGATATTTTGCTCCATGCATATATATCTCAGGTTAGCATAAGCATTATTGGGAGTCAAAGTTGATTAACCTTTTTGACTTTAATAGGAGACGCTAGCCTCGGTGGGGCCGCGACGGGTGGCGGTGTAGTAGGCCGTGTGCGTTCGGTTGCTTGAGGACCGGTAAATGCCCTGCTTGAAATAGGCACTCTGACCTGGCTGCAACGTCCGGGTTGGCACATTGTTGAGTAGGGTAACACCATCCTGCTTGACGGTGAGTCGCCCCGTGGTGCTGCTTGAACCCCAGGTGACCCCCCATTTCATATCAACCCACCGACCAAGCGGGAACGGGTTGGGCTGAACCCAGGTGCTGCCAGCAGAGCCAATAATCATACGTGGGGTTGCCGTACCTTTAGTAAGACTCATATCTAGACCCAGACCCCCGCCGCCGGTCCCGCTCTCGATGTGCCACTGACCAAAGACGAGCCAGCCGTTACCCACGGGGGACTCGGCGTCTGAATCGACTTGGAATCCGGCCGGAAGGTAGACGGACCACGCCCACCACGTTGTCACCCCCTCTGCTGGGCTTCCAGAGTTTGGCATACTGGCGTAAACCTCGGAGCGTTCCTGCTGCGTGCCACCGTTAGTGTAGTCGCCAGGGGCCACGATGAACCGGCCAACGTAGGGGAAGCCGGCTCGTGTTGCAATGCCTACACTGGCAGCAGTGACGCGCGCTTGCTGCGCGGCTCGGACCATCTGCTGTTCGGACTCCCATCCCGACAGGAATGATGTTTGGTAGTCGCCTCGCCAGGCGGGATTGCCAATGGGGGGAGACGTAGGGACTGGGGTTGGCGCCGGCGTAGCCGCTCCCGCAAAAGCTAACGCTCGGCCGCCCGATGCGTTGGTGTTAGCTACGCTGGTGGCGCCGGCGGCGAGTGCGCCGGTTTCGGGTTCAAAGGCAACGGGGGCGGTGGCAGCACGGGTCATGACCAGGAGGCTGGCACCGACTACGGCGAATATAGCGATGAAGATGAGCCCGTTACGCTTATTGAGAGGGAGCTTTCTGGTTAACAATGATTTACCCCCGCTATGGGCCGATTTGGCGGTAGCCTTTGGTCGGAATCTGTCTAACATTGCTAATATTTACTCCACGTATATACACCTAAGGCTAGCATAAGCATTATTTGGGGTCAAAGTAGATTAACTTTTTTGGCATTAGTAGCTAATGCTGGCTTCAGTTGGTCCACGCCTTGTGCCAGTAAAAATAAAGTCGTCAGTCCGGGTAGACGTTGCTCGATAAACGCCCTGCTTAAAATTAGCTACTCGACTAGAGTCGAGGGTGGCGGAACTCTCATTAACCAAAGTAACCCAAGATCCATAGTTCGACCTCATTTTCACCGTCAGGTGCCCTGTCGAAGTGCTAGTACCAAAGGTAATGCCCACCCTAAAGTCGTTCCAGACTCCCAGAGGGTATGCGCCACTCATGACCCGATCTCTGGAATCACTCTTGGTCCCGATCAATAGGTGTGGAATGTGGTTGGCAGGCTTATCAAAGCCGAAGTCTATAGGCGGCGAGCCTATATCGGAGTGCCATTGAGCAAATATTAGCCAGCCGTTGCCGCCAGGTGATTCTGCGTTAGTATCAACATGGAACCCAGGTGGCAGCCACATAGACCATGCCCACCACTTAGTGCTACCTTCCGCTCGCGGAAAGATCTCTCCATAGTCGGTAACTTCAGAACGGTTACGGCCTGGATCACCGGTAGTCTGATCAGTCCGGGTAACCTGGAACTTCGCCATGTAGGGGAAGCTAGTTCGCGCAGGGACAGTAACTCCGCCGACATTAAACGTAGTTGCAATCTGTTGCTGGCGCGCCATGTCAGCGGCGGTCGCGCCGTCCTTGAATTCCCGGCTAGGCCATTGGCTGAAGTTGCCCGTTTGGTAGTCGCCTCGCCACTCCGGGGTACCCATGGCGCCTGGAGTAGGGGTCGGGGCTGGGGTCGGAGTTTGGGTTGGGGTGGGCGTAGCCGCACCAGCAAAAGCTAACACTCGACCGCCCGAGGCGTTGGCGTTGGCTACACTGGTGGCTCCGGCAGCCAGAGTGCCGGTTTCGGGTTCAAAGGCGGTGGGGGAGGTAGCGGCACGACTAATCACTAATAAACTAGCACCTACGACGGCGAACATAGCAATGAAGATGAGCCCATTGCGCTTATTGAGAACAAGCTTGTTGCTAAGCAATGATTTACCCCCAGTATGGGCGGACTTGGCGGTAGCCTTGGGTCGGAATTTGCCTAACATTGCGTAAAGTTATCCCATGTATATATACATTTTACCTTAGCATAAGCAGTATTGAAGGTCAAAGAAGATTAACTATTTTGACATTAGTAAGTGACGCTGGCCTCGGTGGGTCCGCGTCGGGTGCCGGTGTAGTAGACAGCCTGGGCCTGGTTAGATCGGGCCCGGTAGACGCCTTGCTTGAAATAGGTCATGCCATTGGCGCCACTTTCCAGGGTGGGAGTGTTGATGTTAACTACGGTAGCTTTGTTCATTTTTACGGTCAGGTGCCCTGCCGTATTCGACCATGTGACGCCCACAACGAAGTCAACCCACTGTCCCAGGGGCAGCGCGGCGGGACTAACCCAATCGCTACTTCGAGCAGTACCCTTCGTCATGGTGCCGATTTCTAGGTGCGGACCGGCACCCTTGGTCAACCCGAACACTAGGTTTAAGTCGTTTACGCCGTGCCACTGAGTGCAGAGCATCCATCCATTGCCCACGGGAGATTCCGCGTCCGTATCGACATGAAAACCTGCCGGGAGGTACATGCTCCATGCCCACCAGGAGGTCCCGCCATTTAGTTTAGATACGTCCGCATAATCGGCGACTTCGCTGCGGTTGCGGCTCGGGTCGCCGCTGGTCATGTCGCCTGCTTCGACCTCGAATCTGGCTGTGTATCTGAATCCGGATCGTGCCGGGCTAGTCACGATCTGTTGCTGTCGTGCTAGGTCAGCAGCGGTGCCGCCTTCCTTGTACTCACGATTCGGCCACTGGAGGAAGTTGCCGGTTGAGTAGTCGCCTAGCCATTGTGCGCTGCCAATGGGGGGAGATGTTGGGACTGGGGTTGGCGCCGGCGTAGCCGCTCCGGCAAAAGCCAGCGCCCGGCCGCCCGAAGCGTTGGCGTTGGCAACGCTGGTCGCTCCGCCGGTGAGGACGCCGCTTTCGGCCTCAAAGGCAACGGGGGAGGTGGCGGCACGACTAATCACTAATAAACTAGCACCTACGACGGCGAACATAGCAATGAAGATGAGCCCATTGCGCTTATTGAGAACAAGCTTGTTGCTAAGCAATGACTTACCCCCGGTATGGGCGGATTTGGCGGTAGTCTTGGGCCGGAATTTGCCTAACATTGCTAAAATTTATCCACGTATATACATCTAAGGTTAGCATAAGCATTAATGGGGGTCAAAGTTGATTAACCTTTTGACTTTAGTAGGAGACACTAGCCTCGGTTGGGCCGTCACGGGGTGCCTGAGTTGGCGGGGGTGGCGTAGACCTCAGACCGCTCTTGCTGTGTGCCACCGTTAGTGTAGTCGCCAGGGGCTACGATGAACCGGCCTGTCTAGGTAAAGCCCGCCCTTGTTGGCGTCGGTGAGGTGACGCGCTGTTGCTGTATGGTGGGGCGGACACATTGTTGTCCTGAGGTGTAACCCGTCAGGAAGCCAGTTTGGTAGTCGCCCAACCAGGCGGGTATGCCATATCCGCTAGGCACCGGCGTGGGGATGGGCGCTGGTGTGGAGGTTAGTGCGGCACCAAACTGCACCGCCTTGCCACCTGAGCGCTCGTGTCATTAACGACAGTTACGCCGCTACCAGTGCTCTGCTCGGCTTCTAGGGCCAAGAAGGCTCCGGCAGCGTGGGACACAACGAGGGCATAGCCGATTAAACCTACGACTACAAATACGCAATGAGCTCGGCCAGCTGCATATTCGATAGCTGCTTTACGCGTTTGAGTAATTTATTTTATTTCAGCATTCGGGTCCTTGTGTGTTGGGTTATTTGCTGAAATAGAATTGTAAATCTTGTGCGTCATACTGATACAGGTCTGTCCAGGTCGGGGTCGCCGCGGTGGCATTGGTAGTGTATTGGCCCTTGCCGTCAGCGAAGTGGTAGGAGCCGTACCCCAGCGCTCCACCGCTGCGGATAGCCGCAGTGGTGTAGGTGGTCCCGCTTACGCCGACCGAAAGCACGAGATGGTAGGTAGTGCCGTTGACGAGGGTGACTGGAGCAAAGGTCACGGTTACCCATGCCGAGCCACCGCTGCCGCTACCGCCCTCCGCAATGGGGACAGCGACGGGGATGCTGGATGCCGGGACGGACCCCGATCCGAGGACCGTCCCCGCCGCTGTCTGGAGGGTCACTATCAGCGGGGAGGTACCGGCTGATCGCCGCAGCCTTACTGACGCGTGAGACACGGTGCGATTGCCGCCGGACACGGTAAAGACCTCTCGACCCTTGGATGTGGTTCCCGAGATTGTCGCGTAGTTGTTGATCATGCCCGAGTAATACGACTGCCCGTCGTGCAATCCGTTCCCGTAGACGATGTCGATAACTGGCAGGTAGCGAGTATTCATCGCGGACGGCCATGAACTGGTGAAGATTTTCAGCCCAAAGGTGTCGTCAAAAATGGGCTGCCGCGGTGCATAGGTAGGGCTCGGCGGATACACGTAGCCGTGGTTCCAGCTGAACCAGTTTGTGGCCGACGGATTCTCCGCTACCACCCAGTAGATGTTCCCGCCAATCACGGCGGGCGGGGTAGTCATCGCTACCGAAAGATGCTTCTCCACGTCGCTGGTAGAACCACCAGGGCTGACAGTGCCCTGAGCCAGCCTGGTGCCAGAAGGGTTTCCGCCGCTGTCAGCCTGGATGCTGACGGTCATCGTCCCGCCATTACCCTCGGAATAGTTAGTGCCCGTGCGGCATGAGAGTCGAATGCTGCTGATTGTCGAGGACGTGCTGGCCTTGAACCTCACAGCCATGTGCTGTGCACTGTTGACCCGAACATTTGACTTTACGTCGAAACCGATCCCCGTGCCGTAAATCAGGGGGTTCATCATGGATGATGAAGTGGGCATGGGCGTAGCGGTGGGTGCTGGCGTTGGCGCCGGCGTGGCCGCACCCGCAAAAGCCAAGACTCGCCCGCCCGAAGCGTTGGCGTTGGCTACGCTAGTGGCGCCGGCGGCCAGAGTGCCGGTTTCGGGTTCAAAGGCGGTGGGGGAGGTGGCAGCACGAGTAATGACCAGTAAGCTGGCACCCACTACGGCGAATATAGCGATGAAGATGAGCCCGTTGCGCTTGTTGAGAACGAGTTTATTACTTAACAATGATTTACCCCTGGTATGGGAAGTTTTATGCCGGAATTTATCTAACATTGCTAATACTTGCCTCATGCATATATATGTAAGGTTAGCATAAGCATTAATTAGGTCAAATAAAATGAATTACTTTGGCTCAAGTCATTAATTAGCGGTAGGGTGGGGTATTAGTTTTTGGATGGTTTGCCGAAGCGCAGTTGGTATAGTGCAATCGCTGCGGCACTAGAGACGTTTAGGGATTCTTTACTGCCGATCATCGGTAACTCGAGAATGGCCGTAGCAAGAGTTGATATAGCAGAGTCGACGCCCTCAACCTCATTGCCCAGTATGAGTGCGAGCTTGGGATTGTTTGGGATGAAGCTAAAGAGGTTCAGCGAAGTCTCAGCTTGCTCGATTACGATGATATCGAAGCCATCTTGCTTGGCTTCAGTAATTCCGGCTGAGGTCTGGGTGAAGTGTCGGATGGGCATATTGAGCTCAGCACCAAGGGCAGTTTTGGCGATTGAGCGAGTATTGCTAGTGATGACGTGAGGGGGACGGTCATCTACTGGCAGCCTGGGGTAGGGGGTATAGCCGCAGACGTAAACAAGCTCAACTTCGCAGGCGTTGGCGGTGCGCAGAATGGAGCCAACATTCCCGGCACCGCGAAGGTTGCTCAAAATAAGCCGCAGGGTTATAGCGTTCATTAGTGTAGCTTAACAGGCGAAGAGAGCATAATAACTATTGACAGCATAAGCCCAATGTGCTACTATGTTGTGCACTAGCAGAAAATAGGTTATTCTCCCAAGACAGTTATGGTCACAGACATACTTTTTGGTGGATAAGCTAAAGCTGCTAATAGTAGGATTTGAGAAAATCTTTACAATTAATTAGACAGGAGTTTAGCTATGGCAGGTACCCAAAACGGTGGTCGTAAGGCCGCTGCAACGAACAAGCAACGATATGGCCTCAATTTCTACGAGCAGATTGGCCGCAAAGGCGGTAAGATTTCTCGTGGTGGTGGATTTGCGATGAATCGCAATCTCGCCGTAGAGGCTGGCCGCAAGGGTGGCAAGGCTTCGCGCCGAACCAAGACCAACGCAGCCGCGTAACAAAAATTGACCCGAGAGGGTCTTTTTTGTCTGAAGAGGGGAAATGAAAAAGGGTGACGAGCTTAAAATAAGCTCGTTTTTCATTTTGTAGCTCTATTGTGGTGTGGCGGTGGAACTGAGACCGGCGAAGCGGGAGGTGATGGTCCGTTTGACGCGGCGGTCTTTGCGCCAGTTGACGACCCATTTGGCGCCGCAGGCGAAGCAACCGTACGAATCGCGGCCGCGTTGGAGGCTGAAATTATTGCAATCGGGGCAGGTGGCGCGCTTGGTAAGCCAATCGTCGTAAGACGAGATGGTGGAGGCGATGTGGGCCTCGTTAATTTTGACGCCGTATTTGGGCGCGAGATCGCGGGCGATGTCCCAGGCTTCCATTTCCATACGCAGAAGCTCCATGTCGTACTTATAGATGCGGTGGCCGAGGCGGGCATGGCCGAGTTCGTGAAGGAGGGCGAGGCGGCCGTTGTTGGTGTCTATGCGCCGGGTATCGATGGTGATAGTGCGAGTGTTAGGGGACCACATAAAAAATCTACCGGGGATGAAGGTTTGATCGGTAAAGTTTTTCAGAAATTCCATGCTCACCCTCTGTATTCGTTTCTTGTATCTACTATATGTCTTCGGCAAATGCGGTGTCGAGCATAAGCAGTTTTAGTTGGAGTTGTTATTTGTTACGCTCTGCAGGAGATAAACGAATGGGGCGAGCGTGGTTGTGAAGAGAATATATTTGGGTGGGAAATCTAGGAGCGAGAATCATTCGATAATACCAAGAGTACCGCTGCCAAAATCGACTCGCGATAAGCTGATTGTCGCTCATCGCGGGTTGACCCAAGGTGGGCCGAGAGAGAACACTCTTAAAGCGTTTGAGAGGGCAATCGAGCGTGGTGTGGATATGATCGAATTTGATGTGCGCCGGACGCGCGATGGGGTGTTGGTGGTCAACCATGGCCCTCGGCTGGGCGGCCGCCTACTGAGTAGTTTAGATTATGATGAGCTGAAGCTGTGGAAGTATGGTCGGCACGTCCCCAAGCTGGAGGAGGTGTTAGGTCTGGCGGCTGGCCGGGTTATGGTGTATGTGGACGTGTATGTGGGTGGCTACGAGGAAGACATCTTGGCCCTGGTAAGGCATTATTTTTCGCCAAATCAATTTGTGATGGCCTCGTTTGAGGACGGGATAGTAAAAAGATTAAAGCAATTGGCGCCAGAGGTGTGCGTTGGCCTCGGGGTAGGGGATACGCATCATTATCAGTTGCTGACAATACCTATGTCGGATTTTAACCCGATGCGCCGGTTGATGCGGACTCATGCCGATTTTTTGTCGTATAGTTACACCCTTGATTATTTTGGTTTGAGCAAGCGGGCGGAGGCGGCCGGTATTCCGGTGGTGGTGTGGAGAGTTAATCGAAGATGGTGGCTGAAGCGATATTTGGCAAATCATCATAATGTGGCGGTAATAACTGACGTTGCGGATGTGGCTTTGCGAGAGTTTTGTTGACATTGATTGCGTAATGTGTTAAATTACATCAATCGATCATGAGGGTGATGAGCGGTGTTGGGGCCTTGACCCGTACCAGATGTGAGTGCTCACCTCCTTGCTATTTGGAATAGTGGACAATGCCCCTACAGCGCGACGTATCGAATTTTGTACGGGCCCGCCAAATACTAATAAAATAGCCCTACGTTGCTTGGGTTTCGGCATCTCCATGGTGACCATTCCTCGGCAACGTAGGGCTATTTTTGTGTTCAAAGGCCAGATTGATTTTTATGGTTATGCTTGTGTAGTATGGTTTGCTTGTGTAAAAATGGTTGATAATTATGATGGAGTTCGGCATGAAGCGTGACACGGTAAAGACAATCGCGGGGCTCATTATTATCGGCGGTATTGTGGTGGCGACATTTTTGTATGGTAATTCTCAGCGCCAGGCACAGCTGGCTCACGACCAACAGGTGAAACAACAGCAGACTGCAAAAATACCTGCTAAGTCCAGCGCAGCTCAGCCAAGCGCAACAGGGGCGGCTGGTGCTTCGGCAACTAACAACACTGCTCCGGTGAATACGCCGGCATCTAATACTATTCAGGGGAGTGCCGCTCAATCATCGACTTCCAAGAGTGCAGCTACTACGACTCCTGCGGTTGCGGGTTCTACGAATACTCCAGTGACCGGAGGCTCCGGCGAGGCCGCTCCATTACCGACGACTGGTCCGGAAATGGCTGGTATTTTGGGGTTGGGATCGATCACGGCGATGGTGATGGCAGTTCGCGGTTCGCGCCGCGCGATGTTGAGGGCGGCCCGCACTCGTCGCTAAGGTTGGGCATCGGCAAGCCGAGATACTTTACCTAGCCACGATTTTAGGGTAAAATCGGTATTAATCACTCGTGGCTCGCCAAGCGAGAGTGAAATCTTTTTTTGGAAGGAGAAGTACGCGTCTTTATTGTTCTCACCTTTAGAAAGTGGGCGGCGCGGAAACTACATCTATGGCAAACACAACCGAATTAACAATGGAGCAATTGCTCGCGGAGGCACCTGTAGCAGCTATGGGGATCGGCGACGTGATCGAGGGGACGGTAATTGCTGCCGAGAAGCACGAAGTGTGGCTGGATCTCGGAGCCCGCGGAACCGGCCTAGTGGTTGGTCGCGAAATTGAGCACTCTCAGGATATCAACCCGGGAGACGTGATTTCGGCGTCGGTGCTCGACCCGGAAGACGAGCGTGGTTACGCCATTCTGAGTCTCAAGAAGGTAGCCAAGGAGAAGGGCTGGGAGAGCCTCGAAGAGCGCTTTGGTAAGGGCGAAGTCTTTGGCGTCACCGCTTTTGACGCCAACAAGGGCGGCTTGCTGATTGAAGTTGACGGTATTCGCGGGTTCCTACCGGTATCGCAGCTGTCGGCCGAGAATTATCCTCGTGTATCCGGCGCCGATAAAGACGAGATTCTGCACCGGTTGAACTCGTTGGTTGGCAAACAACTCGAAGTTCGCGTGCTTGATCTTAATCGTCGCGACAACAAACTCATTCTGAGCGAGAAAGCCGCTAAACGCGAAGACACCGAGAGCAAGGTCTCGAAGATGAAGGTAGCCGACGTAGTCGAGGGTGTAGCCACCGGCGTAGTCGACTTCGGGATCTTTGTAAACGTTAACGGCGTCGAAGGCCTGGTGCACATCTCTGAGATTGCCTGGGACCGCGTTGATAACCCCGCATCGTATGTGAAGGTAGGCGATAAGGTTCAGGCCAAGATCATCTCGATAGACCGCGATAAGTTGTCGCTTTCTATGAAACAACTCCTGGCCGATCCTTGGATCAAGGACGCCGCCAAGTATCAGGTGGGTGATGAAGTTGAGGGTAAAATTACCCGGATTACGCCTTTTGGAGCGTTCGTGCAGGTGACTTCTTCAATCGAGGCACTGGTTCACATTAGTGAGCTGAGTGACTCGCACGTGGAAGACCCGTCGACGCTAGTGAAGCTTGGTGAGACCAAGAAGTTCCGGATTATCGCGATTGACCCTGAATCGCACAAGCTTAGTCTATCGCTGAAGAGCCCCAAGAAGGACGATGCGCCGAAGAAGGCCGACAAAGCGAGTAAGGCCGACAAGGAATGACCCACGTGCCGATGCGGCGCTGCCGGGTTTGCCGGACGCCGCATCCTAAGGCACAGCTGACGCGCTGGACGGTAGTGGAAGGCGACTTGCTGGCCGACCTATCGCAGACGGCACCGGGAAGAGGCTACTATGGCTGCAGCGAGAAATGTATTGAAATATTGCCAAAGACGATTAAAGCGACGAAGAAAAGATAAGGAAGACTAATGGCAGAACCAACCCAACCTATTAAAGAGCCCACCAGAATCCCCGAAGTTATTGGGGTGGGTGAGTTCGCGAACAGGTTGGGTCTGCCGGTCACCCGGGTGATTGGCGAGTTGATGAAGAACGGCGTGATGGCCACTATTAACGAGCAGATTGACTTTGATACGGCTGCCATCATTGGTAGCGAGCTGGGCTTTGAGGTTGAGGCTGAAGAGGTTGAGGAGGATGCCGGTCGTCAGCGCACTATTTTGGCTGAGGGTGAGGGCGAAATCCGACCGCCGATTGTGGCCGTGATGGGTCACGTGGACCATGGTAAGACTTCATTGCTGGATGCTATTCGCAGCTCGCACGTGGCCGAAAAAGAGGCCGGCGGCATTACGCAGCACATCGGGGCGTATCAGATTAAGCGCGGCGAGCGCTGGATTACATTTATTGACACCCCGGGTCACGAGGCTTTTTCGGCTCTGCGTCAGCACGGCGCCCGGATGACCGACGTGGCTATTATTGTGGTGGCGGCGGATGACGGCGTGAAGCCGCAGACCAAGGAGGCCATTCGCCACGCGCAAGAAGCGGGCGTACAGATTGTAGTGGCGGTTAACAAGATCGACAAAGAGGGCGCGGACCCAGTGCGGGTGCGTCAGGAATTATCTGAGCTAGGTTTGACTCCGGAAGAGTGGGGCGGCAACACGGTGATGGTGGATGTATCGGCCAAGGCTGGTACGAATCTTGATAAGTTGGTGGATGTCGTGCTGTTGGTGGCTGATATTGAGGACCTGCGGGCGCGGATGGACGGCCCGGCTGAAGGTTCAATTATTGAATCGCACTTGGACGCCGGTAAAGGTCCAGTGGCAACAGTACTGGTACTCAATGGTGAGCTCAAGACCGGTGATTATCTGGTGGCCGGCTCGACATACGCCAAGGTGCGCTCGTTGGGCGACTTTAGGGGCAAACGTATTGCCAGCGCTCACCCAGGCATGCCGGCAGTGGTGACGGGCTTTAAGGCTGTGCCCTCGTTTGGTGACCAGTTTAAGCCGGCCGAAAACGAGAAAGCGGCCCGAGATGCCGCTTCGGCCGTACTGCGCCGTGAACAAAGCAAGAGCTTGGGTGTAAAGAAGATTGACGCCTCGCAATTGACGGCCGCAATTTCGGCCGGCAACGTGCAGGAACTGAACGTGGTGGTGAAGGCTGATACGCAAGGATCGTTGGAATCGTTGCACGAGAGTCTGGATCTGTTGCGCAACCCCGAAGTGGCGGTGAAGGTAGTATCCTCGGCAGTGGGTGATATATCTGAATCGGATATTGAATTTGCCAAAACCGCTGGTGCGCTGATGATTGGGTTTAACGTGTCGTTGAACTCCGGGCTAAAGGCGCTGGCTAATCGCGAGCGGGTTCAGGTGCGGTTGTACAAGGTAATTTACGAACTCACGGACGATTTGCGTGAGGCACTGGGCCAAATGTTGGCTCCCGAGGTGATTGATACGGTGGTGGGTGAACTCGAAATTAAGGGTGTATTTAAAACGACTAAAACTAACGTGGTTTGTGGCGGTACCGTGACGAGCGGAAAAGTTGAACCCAAGATGAAGCTGCGCATCAAACGAGCTGGTGAAGTGGTGGGCGAAGGTATGTTGGCCGGCTTGCAAAAAGACAAGCAAGTTACCAAGGAAGCCTTTGAAGGTGACACTTGCGGCTTGAACGTGACGACTACGACCCCAATTGAGATGGGTGATACGCTGGAATATTACACCATTGAGACTAAAGCCCGCAGTCTTTAGGCGCTCAAAATGACTCAACGCGTACAAAAAATTGAGAGCGTAATTCAGCAAACGGTAGCTAGGGAGCTGGCGGAATTGTTGCAACGGGCCGGCGCGCAAGTGACCGTAACGAGGGTGGACGCGGCGCCTGACCTGCGCAACGCAACTGTGTGGATCGGTTTGCTCGGCAACGCACGGGAGCAAGATAAGCTGTGGTTGAACATAGAAAAAGAACAAGGTGCGCTGCAGGCGGCGGTGGGCTCCAAGCTGACGACAAGATTTATTCCGCGGCTGCATCTTAAGCGCGATACCGGTGGTGAATACGCGGCTGAGATAGATCGACTGCTGCGCGGTCTATAAACCTGATCTTGCTTATGGTATATTTGCCCTACAGAAGGGGCATTTTTTATGTCGGAAAAGGGTCCAGGGCCTGGAGAAAAACGTTATGGGAAACATGCTTTAGCCGATGACTGGCGGAAGGCATTCGATTTGGCGGGACGAAAAGAAGGTATCGGCGGGTTGGGCGCTGAGCCAGACGAAGATGACCCAGCTATTTGGCGGCCGTTTAAGCCCGATAAAAGCAGATCGAAGGCAGAAAACCAAGACGATGCTAGGAAGCATTGGGAGCAGACTATGAAGCCAATTGGCGTGGGCGCTGATGAACAGGAGCGTCTCGCTGAGCAGGAACGTTATAATAATTTGAGTACTAAGGCCAAATTGGAAATTGAGAATCCACCGGGCTTGTGGGCTCAGAGCCGGGCTGAAGCAGATCGTCTTGAAAAGGATAGGTTTGATCCAGAGATAAATACGCTTAACCCGGGTGCTGGGAACGAGAGGCCTATGGCTTATTCGGGGGTTCTCGGTGGGGACAAGAACACGACAGGCGATGAGACTATCCCATTTGAGGTATCGTACCCAATGGCCGTTGATAGACATAGGACTGCGGAACGAGTGGCGGCAGAAGAATGGCCGCTTGATGGGCTGAGGCGCAGGGTGGACGGTTTGCCGGGTGACATAGGGCAGTGGCGAGAGGATCGAAAGGCTCGTCGTGAAGAAAAGGCTCGGGCGGCGGTGGAGGCGGCGTCGGCAAAGACGGCGGCGGCTGGAGCGAAGCGGGAGGAGGAGCTAGCGTCACCCGAGGGCATCGAAGCGGCAAAGAAAGCCAAAGAATATGCCGAGCAGCTCGAGAACCAAAGGGTGCACGCCCATCTTAACCAGGGCATTTCGCTCGTGGAGGTAGATAGGCCGGATGAGGCGTTGCGGCGGGCGTTATATGAGGTGCTTGGGGCCGATTCAGACCAGATGTGGCTGAGTGGCAAGGGTAACCAGAAACGGGACTTGCATAAAGCTGTAACTGAACGAAATGAGTTTGTTAGATCACATGCCAAGATACGGCAAGGTTTTTGGGGGATTACAGGAATGCCGGAACGCATTATTGAGAAAATAGTCGGCAGGACAATGAAGTTGGCTCCAAGTAATGCCTTGCCGACCGATACCCTGATGATTCGGGATATCCCTGCCGGTAACGGGACTATCATCAGGGAGTCTTGGCACAAGCGAAAGCGCGGAGTCAAGGGTGGGGGGGCCGGCGAGATGAGTCTGTCATCAACGATGCTTATCAGGGCCGAGGATGGGGCATATAAGCAGACAAAATCCGGTAAACTGGTTGAGTCTGATCAAATTAGAGCCCATAAGTCTCGCGCGGAGACTGAGCTTAAGAGTCCATATGCTGAGGGTGAGCTGCCGGCGGTTGCTGTTGTTGAGCAGCCAGATCAAGGTCCGGCGTCTGGATCGGTATGGGAGGATAAACCGCCATTGCAGCCTCAGCCGTCGATAGAGGTTAGTGGTGGCGCCAATGAGGATGCAGATGAGCAAGGTTCTAGTCAGTCTACTTCGGTGGCGCCGAAGTAGGAAAAGGTGTCGCCGGCGAAATTGCGGTGGCTGGATAACCTCGATGCGTCTAAAATAGATACCGAAGTTTACTCGGTACAATCATCGGGTGCAGAGGCAAAAGCGGATGCAGGTCTAGAGCCTAAGTTGGCACCGGCTGGAGCCGGTAATGCACCAGATGTAGATGTGCAGGGTACGTTACCTAAGAATGTGGGCGACAAAACATCGGACGCGGGGTTGACAGCGGGGGTGCTTAGAGCTGTAGAGACGACTAACGGGCTACCAAAGGTAACTGGGGAAGTTCCAGGGGCTGTAGCGCCAGAACAGGCGGGTGATACGGGGGAGAAGTCCGGTGATAATAAGGCTGCTATATTGGAGTTGGTGGAGGATGTCCGGAAGTTAAATCCTGATTTTGGGATTCCGGAAACCGGACAATTGCTTGACGAACAAGTGGAGGAGTTTGCCAAAGTAGCAAATACACCTGGAAAACAGTTAGCGCTAGAGGGGTTGGTTAGGGAGCGATCTGAGGAGAGCCGAAAATATAACTTAATTTTTGGTGCCAACCTGGGTGCAACAGTCTCATCACAGAATGCAGTAGAGGCTCGAATTAACGCGCACGAAGCTAGTCAGCTGAAGATTGTGCGGAGATGGGCTACTGAGCTGGGGGCCGAACAAGCCAAGGCGGCGAGGGAAGCCAACAGAAGAGCAGTCGAACAGCCTGGGGCGGCTGAAGTATCATCAGCGAGCGATATTAAGACAGCGCCGCAAGTCCCGTCTGTTGATGTGTCTCCTAGGGCTGCTACTGAGAGAACTGTTGATACTGAAAGTGAAAAGCGGGAAGAAATTATTAGTAGTATCGAGGCTTTATCTCGACGAACGGATCTTGATGAGGCTGCGTTGCAAGACAAGCTAACAATTTTGTTGGAGGCTGCACGTGAATCGAAGGCGCTGCAAAAGAATACGCGAGCGCGCTTGGGCATGGGGAGTACGGGAACGAATGAATCTCAGGGATATTCCGATCGGCTAAAGGCGGCATTTCCGACATTAGAGTTGAATAAACCAAAGTCAACAGTTGAGCCTGATAAGGCCGTTTCGGTGTCTAAACCTGAAGTAATAGATAATGGCGCGCAGACGATGGCGGATGATTTCATAGTGGAAGCCAACTCGCTAAGCGTGGGAATTAAAGGCTTGCAAAATATCGATGATGATGGGGAGAGGATTAATCGACTTAGTGAAATTGCTGCACGCGCGGTTGCTAGTGGGCTAGCCGACGAGCAGCTTAACTCGCTCGAAGGCGTGAAGACCTTAAGGCACCCCGAGGATCCTGCCCTGGAAGCTCTGTCAAGACAGTTCGTTGGGGAGATGGCTCGGGTCGCTGAGTATGTTTACGGAATAAAGCCGTGGCCCGAAACAGATTCGGCTGAGGCACAGGCGGGGCCGGAGGGGGCTGAAGGAGCTGGTGATGATGGTGCGCCAGCGGCAAGTCCACGCGATATTCAACAAAGACGTCGAGACACGCGTAGAACGAAAGCTAAAATAATACAGAATCGTAGCCAAGACGAATAGCTAATCTAGGGAGTGGCCAGTGAGGAAATTGGCGGCGGGCATTTCGCGCTTGCCGTCGGGCTTGAGCATGTCGATTACCAGGCTGCCGGTGGCTGCATAGATGGCGAGTTCGCCGGATTCGGTGGTGTATGGAGTGCCGGCGGGGCCGGAGGCGGTGTTGGTGTGGGCGGCGGTAATGGCCAGATCGATGCTGGCAATGTGGGTGCGGCTGGTCGGCCAACCTTGGTAGGCCCGGACTTCGCGCTCGAGGGCGATGGCGGGCTTGGCCCAGTCGACGTAGCCGTCGGATTTGCTGATGCGCCCAACGGTGGTGGCCTCGGCGTTATTTTGAGGGAGGGGGACGACTTGGTCTCTCAGAATGGCGGGCAGTTGGATCGCCAGAAGATCGGCGCCCAATTCGGATAGGCGTTCGTAGAGTCCTTCGCGGGTTTCGGTGCCGTCGAGCTGGATCTTGGAGACATCATAGGTTGGGCCGGTGTCGAGGCCAGCTTCGAGTTTCATGAGGGTAACGCCGGTTTCTTCATCGCCGGCCAGGATGCAGGCTTCGATGGGGGATGCACCGCGGTAGCGGGGCAAGATGGAAGCGTGGACGTTGAGCAGACCCTTAGGGAAGAGCTCAAGCATGCTGGTGGGGATAATCTTGCCATAGGCTACGACGACGCCGATTTCGGCGCTAAGGTGCTTGATTTCGGGTTCGATGTCCGAGAGTTTGGTGGGTTGGAATACTTTAACCGCGTTAGCTTCGGCGAGGCGCTTGATGGCTGGTGCGGTGAGGACTCGTCCGCGTCCGGTAGGGGAGTCGGGTTTGGTTACAACGGCGGCGACATTCCAGCCTTCGGCTAGGAGGCGTACGAGTGAAGGGACGCTGAAGGCATCGGTGCCAAAAAAGACAATGGGGTTATCGGGGAATTTCTTGACCTTCACGATTTGGCCGGTACTTCGGCTAGGTTTAGGGCGGTGAATTTGCCGTCGGCTTCCAGGCGGAATAGCTTGCGCGGGTTGTCGACTCGATCGACGAAGACGATGCCGTTGGTATGGTCGATTTCGTGCTGGAATACACGCGCCAAGAAGCCGGTGGCGGTGACACGCACGGGCTGGCCGTCGAGATTGAGGGCTTTTACTTTAACCTTGGGGTAACGCAATACGGAACCGTAAATGTCTTTGACGCTCAGGCAGCCTTCGAGCTCTTCGGTGGGCTCACCTTCGGCTTTGACGATTTCGGGGTTGATGAAGACGCTGAATGATTGGTTGGCTTTGTCATCGAAGTCGTCGCGGATGACTACTAGGCGATCGAGATGGGCAACCTGGACGGCGGCCAAGGCGGCGCCAAATTCGTGCTCACGGCTAGCCTCCCAGTCGAGCGTGGCGGCGATCATGCCGAGCGCGAGGCGGCGGGTGTCGTCGTCGATGTGCCCGATGCGCCTGGAGCGCTCACGAAGCTTGGGGTTGGGAATGGTTATGATGTCTTTGAGGGTCATTACGAGGTTATTTTACAGGAATGTAGCGGCGTGGGCTAGTTTCGAGGGTATTACAGCAGATTTATCGGGTCGAGATCAGCTGTCCAAAGGTCGGAGGGCAGGTTGGCGGCAATATCGACCAGGGGCTGGCGGTGCTTGGATTTAACCGTGATAATCCAGTGGTATTTGGAGCTTTGGAGCTCAATAAAAGCCGGTGCGGGGCCGATAACACTCAGATTAGGCAGACGGCGGAGCTGCGTGGCTTGGCGGTTGGCTTCGGCCTCGGCGGCGGCTTGGGTGCTCAGGGCGATGGTGAGCTTGAGAAGGTAAACGTAGGGCGGATAGGCGAGGGCTTGGCGCTCGCTTAGCTCGGTGGCGGCGAACGTGTCGTAGGCACCAATGGAGGCGGCCACAATGGCGGGGTGGGAGGGGGTGTAGGTTTGAATGAACACCTGGCCAGGTCGGTCGCCACGTCCGGCGCGGCCGGAGACCTGGCTGAGTAATTGGAAGGTTCGTTCGGCGGCGGTGAAATCGGGCAAATGGAGCATGGTGTCGGCGGAGACGATGCCGACAGTGTCAATTGCGGGCAGATCAAGCCCTTTGGCGATCATTTGGGTGCCAATGAGAATATCCAGCTCGCCGGAGCGCAATTGCTTGAAGACGGTTTTGATGTAGGGCAGGGTGGCGCTGTCGCGGTCAAGCCGGGCGACGCGGGCACTGGGCCAGAGGCGAGCGACCTCGGCTTCGATGCGTTTGGTCCCGCCGCCGAGCAGTCGGAGATTGCTGCCGTTGCATTCGGGGCAGATGGCGCCATTGGCCCGGCGGAAGTTGCAGTGGTGGCAGACAAGGCGCATGAGGTCGGCGTGAAAGGTGAGGGGCAGCTGGCAATTGGGGCAAACGCTCACGTAGCCGCAATCGCCGCAGATTTGGCTGGAGGCGCTACCGCGGCGGTTCATATAGAGCAGGGTTTGCCGGCCGGATTCGATAGTAGAGGAGATAGCTTCGATTAACGGTTGAGTAATAAATTTGCTCAACGTGAATAGATCTTTGTTGCGAAGGTCGATTATTTTGGCTTCGGAGTGCGATATTTTGTTCGCACGTGTTGTCATGAATATGTGTTCAATTCGGCCAATTTGGGCCAGATAGAGCTCGCCAAGACCGGGGGTTGCGGAGCCCATAACGAGTCGGGCGTCACTCAATCGGGCCCGATAGGCGGCGGTTGTGAGGGTTTGATAACGGGGGTGTTGGTCTTGTTTATAGGTGGTTTCGTGGCACTCGTCGATCACAATTAGCCCGAGGTTGTGGACGGGGATAAATAGGCAACTACGCGGCCCAATGATGATCCGCGGCTGACCGGCTGTGGCGGCGGTGTTGGCCTCGGTCCAAATGCCGTGGCGTTTGGCTTCGGTGAGCTTGGAGTGGGTGGTGAGCACCAGATTGCCAAAAGCGGCCTCAAATTGGCCGACAACCTGTTGAGTGAGAGTGATCTCGGGAACCAAAATTATCACCGAGCGGCCGGCGGCGATGGCATCGGCCGTGAGTTCGAGGTAGAGACGGGTTTTGCCGGAGCCGGTGACACCCTGAATCAGATGGGCGGAGTGCCGAGAGCCGCGGATCTGGTCCAGCGCGCTGGCCTGTTCGGCCGTAAGCTCCGAGCTGGGTAGTCCGGCGGCGGCAAGCACGGGCGGCGGCTTGATCTCGCGGCGACCCTTGGTGATGCCGGCGGGCAAAATGGTGCTCCACACGCTCGAGGGACTGCAGGCGTAGTAGGCGGCCATCCATGAGGCGAGGCGACAAAGTTCGGCGGGGATGGGTGGCAGATCCAGTACCCGCGTGATGGATTTAGTTCTAAAGGTAGGCAAATCGACCACTTCATTCACCACACCTACGACTTGGCGGCGGGCAATCGGAATTTCGACCACTTGGCCCACGTTCAGGGTCGGTCCGTCGCTGTGATACGTAAACGCGGTAGTTTTGCCGGTGTATGCCAGAGGAGTGACGAGATAGTAGTGCCGGTTTTCCATAGATTAAAAGTATACTCTGGATAGCATCTGACCTAGCGGCGCGGGGAGTGTTCCTGCTATTGTGGTGGTATGTATTTTTATGATCGCGCAGAGGCTGGAGACAGATTGGCCGATGAACTTATGGACTATCGGTATGAGAATACCGTGGTATTGGCGTTATCGCCGGGCGGGGTAGCGGTAGGTGAACAAATAGCCTGCAGATTGCACTGTACGCTGACAATGCTGTTGAGCTCGAAAATAACGGCACCTGGCGAAGAGAGCTTGGTTATCGGCACGATTGATCAGGGTGGGGGATTTACCTACAACTCCATGATATCGCCGGGCCAGATGGAGGAGTATATGGAAGACTTCCGCGGGTTCTTGGAAGAAGAGAAGCTGCATAAGATATACCAGATGTCTTCGGTGGTAGGTGAGCATGGCATGGCGGATCCAGCACAACTGGCTGGGCGCAATATTATTTTGGCGACGGACGGGGTGAAAAATGGCATGTCGTTTGATGCTGCCATGTATTTTCTGAAAAAAGTGTCGGTGGAGCGGGTAGTAGCGGCAATACCCGTGGGGCCGTCGAATGCAATTGAGCGCATTCATGGAATGGTCGATGAGATGCACTATTTGTATATCCCGGAGAATTTTTTTTCGGTGGGGCATTATTACACTGATGAGCCGAGTATTGATCCTGCGACCGTGATTGAACGGATTGATAATGTGGTGGCACATTGGGTTTAACTAAAATTTTGGATTGACGCTGCCAGATCATCTGAGATATAGTTCGGGACAGTTATGAGTTTACGGCTGAAATTAGGAATAATCTGTGCACTTGCCGTTGTGACGGCAATTATTGCGTTGCCGCGTGAAGACGTGGTGCTTAAGGCTGTAGGTCTTAAGAATGCCAAGTTGAGCGTGAAACAAGGGTTGGATCTGCAAGGTGGAGCGCAATTGGTGTTTCAGGCTGATTTGAGCAAAACGCCGTCGGCGCAACGCCAGACGGCTGTGGAGTCGCTAATTACCGTTATTAGCAAACGCGCCAACTTCGGCGGTACCAGCGAAGTGATCGTGCAGCGTCAGGGCAGCGACAAGGTGAGTGTGAGCTTGCCGGGAGTGAAGGACGTGAACGAGGCGATTGACCGCATCGGAAAAACCGCCAACCTGGAATTTTTGGAAGTTAATTCGCAGACCAACCAGACTGCCGCAACGGGAATCGACGGCAAAGATGTTGACTCCGCGACGGCCGACTATGATCCGCAACGGTCTCAGCCGGTGGTTAGGTTAAAGCTCAAGGGCGGCGACGCGACCAAGCGGTTTGGCGATTTAACGACCAAGCTGAGCCAAAACGGCAATTATTTGCTGACGATGCTAGATGGTCAACCAACTTTTGGACCGGCCAAGACCGAGCCGATCACCGATGGTACGGCCATCTTGTCCGGTAATTTGGACGTCAAAGAGGCCAAGAAGATTGCCGAAGAGATTACTGCCGGTGCTTTGCCGGTACCGGTGACCTTGGTGGAGCAACGCAGCGTGGGCCCGACGCTGGGCAAAGAATCGGTGCGGGCTTCGATTGTGGCCGGAGCAATTGGCTTGGGAGTGGTGGCACTGTTTATGCTGGCGTATTACCGCCTGGCGGGCCTGTTGGCGGTATTGGCGCTAATTATCTACACCACCATTACGTTGACGTTGTATAAGCTGAGCGTGTTCTTACCGGGGTACACGATAGTACTGACATTGGCGGGAATTGCCGGATTTATCTTAAGTATTGGTATGGCAGTGGACGCTAACATTTTGATCTTTGAACGTATGAAAGAAGAGTTGCGGGCCGGCAAGAGTTATGTAGCGGCGGTGGAAGCGGCGTTTGACCGGGCGTGGACGAGTATCCGCGACTCCAACGTGTCGACGTTGATTACCTGTGCGATTTTGTTTTTGACCTCGAGCGCTACGCCGATTATTCGCGGGTTCGCGGTCACACTGGGCCTAGGCGTGCTGGTGTCGCTGTTTACGGCTATTGTGGTTACCCGAACGCTGCTGAGATTGACGATCCGCCAATCTTGGGGTCGGCATCCGCGCTGGTACGGCGTTAAAACGACGGAGGACGCGAGATGAATTTAATTGGAAGACGCCGAATCTGGTATGGGATTTCCTTGTTGATGATTGTGCCGGGCGTTATTTCGCTGGCTATGTTTGGGCTGAAGCTGGGGATTGATTTTAGTTCCGGGCAGCTTTCGGTGGTGCAGGGGAGTGTGAGTGCGGCGACGGTGGATGAAGCCGCCAAGGGCTTGGGCTTCCAGGACATCAAGGTAGTTCAAAGCGGATCTGACCAGACTCAAATTCGCTTCCGCGACCCGGCGCCGCAGAAAGACCACGAAGTAAACCATCAGAAACTCAAGAAAGCTTTGGCTGCCAAGAATGTAACCGAGTTGTCGTTTGATTCGGTGGGTCCGACGGTATCGAGTACAATCGCGACCAACGCCATTGTGAGCTTGATCTTGGTGTCTCTGGCGATTGTGTTCTATGTGGCCTTCGCTTTCCGCAACGCGCCGCCGCCGGTGTCGCCGTGGAGCTTCGGCATTATGGCCATTGTGGCGCTGCTGCACGACGCACTGTTCGTATTGGGCGTGTTCTCCATACTGGGTCACTTCTTTGGGGTTGAAATTGATGCCCTGTTTGTGACGGCCATTTTGACCGTCATCGGCTTCTCGGTGCACGACACGATTGTGGTGTTCGACCGAATTCGTGAGAACCTGCGCCGTGAGAAGGGGAGCTTTGAAACAATTGTGAACGATTCGATCTTGGAAACGATCGCCCGATCGGTGAATACCTCGTTGACCGTGCTGTTTACGCTGTCGGCCTTGTTCTTATTCGGTGGGCAGTCAATTCGCATGTTCGTGCTAGCGCTGCTAATCGGTGTTGCCTCCGGAACTTACTCGTCGATCTTTAATGCCTCGCCGCTATTGGTGACGCTGCATAACTACCGCCTCAAGCGAATGGCCAAGGCCAAGCTCAATCCCAATAAGGCTTAGTAAGCTTTCTGATCGGCAGATAAAAACTCCCAATCGTCTGAGGTTGGGAGTTTTTGAATAATTGCTGGGGTAGGTCGGATGGATGCGCAGGGCGCATCCATCCGACCGTCACCCTACTTCTTGGCGGGATTGCGGTAGACGACCACCCCGGGCGAGCCGGCGAGGACGGCGTGGACAACCAGGAAATCTCCTGTTTGTCCAAAAGCACTGGGTGGGATCTTGTCGTAGGTGAAATTGTTTGGCGCGGCATACACCGCGGTCGCAAACTTCTCCCGGAGACTGACAGCCTGACTGCCGCTCGCGTCCGCAAGCTGGGCGGCGAGTTTGTCAATGAGCATGTCGTTGTCGTGGACCAAGTTGGCCTGCGGCTGGTTGTCCGAAAGGACAGCGTTCTGTGCGTTGGCGTGGTCGAGTTGGGCCTGAAGGGTTTTGACGTGCTGGTTGGCGGCTCGACTCGACCGGTTGGCAGACTGCGCGGATGTCGAGAAGACGAGAGCAGCGATGATCGCCAGTATGGCTATCGGCGCCATGACGTACGACCATTGGAATGGACGACGAGCGGGTTGGGATGTCATGGTACAGCCCCCTTGGGCGTAGATGTGGAAGTAGGACAGGAGTTATTTTGGCATATGTACTTAGATAAGTCAATTGCTTGGACCTGAACCACCCTCACTTCACAACCCTCCCGTAATCAGATCTGCCATCGGGGCGTAAAACTCCCGTTGCATGGCCTCAAAGAATTGGCGATGCCAACTCCGGCGCTTCTTGGGATGAGTCGGATCCGTAGATTTATTGCGCAAGCCCGACAGATAGGCCAGGACAAAACTGAGCCCACAAAACCACAGCAAAACTTCCAGCGTAACTGGCTTCATGAGATGCGTGCGGACGAGGCCAAGGGTGTGTTTTAGATCT
>JBBRSS010000017.1:0-28361 GCA_038245115.1 Candidatus Saccharimonadia bacterium | reverse complement strand
TCATTGCCACCATTAACAACAAACCCAGGAAGATCCTGGGGTATAAGTCCGCTTTACAAGTGATGAATGAAAATGGTTTACTGACGGCAAACGGCGACCAAATCACGAAAGTGAAAGTTGCACTTCGGGGGTGAATTTAGGGGTCTAGCTATGGCAAGGTTTATATACCTTTTGAGCTTTATTATCAAGCGGGCATGCTTGAATCGGGGAGTGAAAAAGTTTTCTTGTGGAGGAAATTTATAAGGTGGGGAGGCTTCCTCAAACGACCAAATATTTGATCGGCTAGGGAAGGTAGGGGTGCGGCCGTGTGGCCGCACCCCCTCGCCCTTGATGTGCTATTCAGTTGTTGCCTTGTGTTGCCTTGGCGAGCTCGAGAGTACCCTTCACCGCGACGGACTTGTCCGTGACGGTGAAGATGGGAATCCGTCTCAAGAGATCAATGTGCTTGGCGCCTTCGGCCAGGAAAGTCTCCAGGAACGGTGTGTGTCTGATGACGTACTGAGTGACCCCCGGTGCCTGCATGACGCTCCCGACGAAGAAGATACCGCCGGTTGGCAGGGTGCTGACCGCGCGGTTGCGGGTGTGCTGGCCGAGGATTGATCCGAAGATCTCCATAGCCTTCATGGAGAACTTGTCTCCGGCGATGGCCCCCTCTGTGATACCGGGGCCATAGCCCTCGCCGGCTCGGACGTAGTTGGCGATGTTGTTTCGCGTCTCCGTGAGCAGTTCACTGCCCCAGCCGTCCTCGATGAGGAATTGGTAGAGGCTGGGGAACCCGTGGTCACCGCTGATGGCGAGCTCGACTGTGATCGTGGACGTGTCGTACTTGTTTTGCAGCCACTGGAGGTATCTGAACTCGAGCGGAGACTGCGGTTGCCAGGTGGCGTGACCGGCTTCTCCCGGAATGGAGGTACCGTTCGAGAGGATGATGCCATCGCCGACTCCGGTGGAGACGGTGATGCCGAGCTTGGGTCCGTCGGGGTCGACAGAACCGCGCTTCAGCATCGTTTGCTTCGAGAGGTTCAGCACTCCAAGTCCGGAGACCGTTCCGACCATGTCGTTTACGGTCTCAATGCGGATACCGGTGCGCGCAATAGTCTTGCGCACATCGATGATTGGCCAGTCGGTGTTCGTCATCTGGACGTCGCCGTTGGATTGGCGCGGCCCTGCGATGGCCATCACGATTCTACCGGGACGGTACCCGAGATCGCTGATGATCTGGTCGAGGAGTGCATCAAGCGAGACGAAGTCGCTTGACCGGTAGCGGGCGCGGAAGACGATTCTACCGGTGGAGACGTCGGTGAACAACACGTCCACCTTGGTCCCGCCGACGTCGAGTCCGCCGACAACGTTGCCCTTGAGGGGGAAGGTCAGGATGACGCTCTGTGCGGTGACGGTGTGAGACATGCGGGCCTCCAAAGGGCCTAGTAGGGGCTTGTGGCACTGAATTGCTGTGTCAAGGGGAAAACAAGCTAATCTGGGATCAGCCATCACGAGAATTCTATACTATTTTAGTGAAATTGTCAAGTATCGTGAAGACTGGTGGTGGGTACTTGAAACGGGCGGCAATGCTCGCCCGAGCTATCTGGACACTGAGCACGAATTTGCTTATGCTTAGGGAACTATGATTCTATTGCCCGATGAGGCTATCACTGAGGCGGAATTAGCCACCACAAAAGCGCCGGTTGGGTCGCGGCGGCGGTCGGTGCAGCGCAAATTTGGGCGGGCCTTGCGTATTTTTGGTCCTGGGATTGTGACTGGCGCTGCCGATGATGATCCGTCGGGGTTGGCGACTTACTCTCAGGCCGGGGCGCAATTCGGCTCCTCAATGCTGTGGACGATGTTTCTTACTTATCCCTTGATGACGGCGGTGCAGGAAGCTTGTATGCGAATAGGCGCGGTGACCGGCAAGGGGCTGGCGGCGGTGATTCGCGAGCATTACCCCAAAAAGATTTTGTATCCGGTGGTGGCACTGGTGGTGGTGGCTAACACGCTTAACATTGGCTCCGATATTGGCGCCATGGCGGCGAGCACGCAGCTATTGGTGCCGGGGCTGCCATTCGCGTTGTTGGCGGTGATTTTTTCGATTGTGATGCTGCTATTGGAAGTGTTCGTGCCCTACAAAACATATGTGCGGATACTGAAATGGCTGGCAATTACGTTGTTGGCATATCCGGTTACGGCATTTTTGGTTAACGTGCCGTGGGCCGATGTATTGAAGGCAACTCTGCTGCCGAAAATTGTATGGTCGCCGGAATATCTCTACATTTTGGTGGCAATATTGGGAACCACTATTTCGCCCTACCTGTTCTTTTGGCAGACCAGTGAGGTAGTAGAGGACGAAATTGCGGCCCATAGGTTGGCGCAGCGTGGCGGTGTGCCGCGCCTGACGGCGCCATATTTGAAGCGTCTACGAGTAGATACGGCCATTGGGATGTTGTTTTCGAATGTGACGGCGTGGTTCGTAATTGTCGTGGGGGCGGTTGTTTTGGGCAGCGCGGGAGTTACCAATATTGATTCGGCGGCAGACGCGGCGAGAGCTTTGGAGCCCCTGGTTCATAACTTCCCGAACGCCGGATATATCGCCAAAGTCATCTTTGCGGTGGGGGTAATCGGCATCGGTTTGATGAGCGTTCCGGTGCTGGCCGGCTCGTCGTCATACGCGTTGTCCGAGACGTTCAATTGGCACGAAGGACTGTTTCGAAAGTTCAAACAGGCGCGGGAATTTTACTTTGTAATTATCTTTGGTACGTTGGCCGGATTGGTGTTCAACTTCATCGGGGTAGATCCAATTAAGGCTTTGATATTCACTGCGGTGTTCAATGGTATCGCCGCGGTGCCATTAATTTATCTAATTGTACGGGTTTCGAGCCGTCCGGATGTAATGGGTGAATACAAAAGTAAATGGCTCTCCAAGCTTGGTTTATGGGCTGCGTTTGCGGTGATGGGAGCGGCGGCGGCGGCTCTATTGTGGTCGATTGTTACTGGTTGAACCCTTTGCTATACTATTAGCAGTAACGAGTGACTACGGTCGTGAGGAAATAAGATGGTCGAACAACTGTTTGGTTCGAAAACCCGCGTAAAGCTGTTGAGCCTGTTTTTTAATAATCCGGGCCGGCCTTTTTACGTGCGCGAGATTACGCGCAAAATTGATGAACAAATTAATTCGGTGCGACGCGAACTGGCTAATTTATTGTCGGTGGGATTGGTCAGTAGCGACGGTTCAAACAACCGTTTGTACTATGAAGTTAATCCGAAATACGAATACTATGAGCAGCTGCGAAGTATCTTTACGAGCATGCCGGCTAAGTCGACCGACCCGGTGGTCAAGGAGACCCGCGAAGAGGATAAGATCATTAAGCGGCTGCGGTCGACGGGATCAATTAGCTTCGCGTTTCTGACGGGCTCATTTGCGCGGGATACCCGCACGAACGTTGATATTTTTGTGGTGGGCGACATCAACAAGGCCAGGCTGGCGAAGGTGGTGGCGGAGATGGAGAAGGAAATGGGCCGAGAACTGAACTATTCGGCGCTTACGCCGGATGAGTATCAGTACCGCTTGAGTTTGAACGACCGATTTATTACCATGGTGCTCGAGGCTCGCAAGATTGTAATTATAGACGGGCAAGAGAAGCCGCTGGCGCACAGTGATGTGAAGTTTGGTGAGCTGATAGAAGTTAAAACAAAGCGAGCGTCTGGTCGCGGCCAGTTCACGCAGCAAAATTAATTAGGAGACTCAGGAATGGATATTACCTATTTAGGCGCGGGAAGTGTGAAGTTGTCGGGCAAAAATTTGAACGTGATTAGCGACCCGGTGAGCAGCGCGGGAAAGGCGGATGTAGTGACGCTCTCGGGACCGTCTGAGGCTGGCGAATGGCCGGTTTTGACTGGAGCCATGAGTATTTACAGCCCCGGCGAGTACGAGGTGAAGGGTGCCATGATCACCGGCGCGCCGGCGCGATTGCATATTGATGAAGACGGATATCGTAGTACTGTTTACAGCATTTTGGTAGATGGAGTGAACGTGGTAGTCGCTGGAAATATCTCTGGCAAGCTCGATGCGGATCAGGTTGAACATCTTGGCCAAGTGGATGTACTGGTAGTGCCGGTGGGCGGCAAGGGGCTCACGCTGGATGCCGAAGGGGCCGCGGCTGTGGTGGCGCAGCTGGAGCCGGGCTATGTGGTGCCCGTGCACTATGACGACGGGGTGTCGAAGTACCCGATGCCGCAAGATGGCGTAGAACTGTTTTTGAAGGAGATGGGCGTAAATCCTGAGCCTGAGAGCAAGTTGAGGGTGAACGCCAAGGAAGTACCCACCGAAACTCAGGTAGTGGTGCTGACGCGCGCCGGGGCTTAGGGACGGCGCTGGAGGATTGCTAGGTTGAGTTTGATTTGAGAAAAGTAATTCGAAACTAAAAAACCGCCCGAGAGGGCGGTTTTTGAATGGGGCGGGGGATTTAAGCGGCGGCCGGGGTGGATTTGGCGGCCAGTTTGGCGGCGCGCTCAATCTCTTCGCGCTCCCACTTCTTGAGAGTTCGAATAGTTGAAGTCGCAAGCTTGAGGCGAACCTTCTGGCCACCGATTAGGATGGTCTTTTGCTGAAGGTTTGGCTTCCAGACTTTGCGGGTCTTCTTTTGGGAAAATGGTACGTTATTACCGAATTGCTTTCCCTTGCCTGTGATGTCGCATGCGTATGACATGTGAATTCCTTAAAACAACTTTGTTAGTGTAGCTAATTTAATCTGGTAAGTCAATTACTAGGTGCAGATTATAGTACAATGCGTGTATGCACGATCCAATTCAAATTGCCGCACAAGTAATAGCGCTCATCCTGGCATTGACTCTGCACGAGTTTGCGCATGCCCTGATGGGGCACTATTTGGGGGACTCGACGGCTAAGGACCAGGGGCGCTTGACGCTCAATCCGCTGTCGCATATCGATCCGTTCGCCACGTTGGCGTTGCCTCTGCTGTTGATCTTGGTGGGCTCGCCGGTGGTGTTTGCGGCGGCCAAGCCGGTACCGTTTAACCCGTGGGCTGTCCGGGGCGGGCGCTGGGGCGCAGCGCTGGTGGCGATGGCAGGGCCGTTCACGAATTTGTTTTTAGCGGTATTTTTTGCCGCCTGGTACCGGTTACTGCCGTTTAGCCCGGTTTCGGCGACATTCTTTGGGGCGTTGATCCTAGTGAACGTCGGATTGTTTGTGTTTAACATGATCCCGTTCCCGCCGCTCGATGGCTCGCGGTTGCTGTACGCCATGGCTCCGGAGGGTATGCGCGACGTGATGGACCGGATTGAGCAGGCCGGGTTCGTGGTGCTGATGGCGGTGATGTTGCTGGGTTATCAATTTATTGCGCCGGTAGTCGCAACGGTGGTCATTGCCATTGTGAGACTTCTGATCCCTTCGAGTGGCGTTCTGTAATTTGCTTGGTTCTAGATGGCACGACCCGTACAATAGAGGTGTCTCTGTGCCATGCGTTTGCAGTTCATAGATTTTTCTCTGTACTACTACCAACGGGAGCTCAAGATTGTCCTAGTCCGTGGACTTTGTGACTGAGGGCACCCACCTGCTTCACGCAGGGAAAAGTTGGTAGACTGCGACGGTGTCACGGAGGCTTGAAATTATTTGATGTTTTTTGCGGTTAAATGTAGGTCGCTTGCCATGTGGGGCATTTTGAAGCATACTTTGACAGTTATCGGGGTGTGGCGCAGTTGGTAGCGCGTTCGGCTGGGGGCCGAGAGGTCGCAGGTTCGAGTCCTGTCACCCCGACCATTTTGCTTATGTTTAAAATCAGACTCTACAGAGTCTGATTTTTGCTATGATTAACACATGCCAGAAAAATCACCAGGAAACTCAGATAAGGAAGTGCGTTTTTTTACGCCTATTCCGGACACTGAGCAATTTAGTCCCGTCGAGATGCCCGATGAGAAAGAGACAGAACTAATAGCATTTTTGGGTGAAGCTCAAAGAAAGCTAATTGAGCAATTCCCTTCGGATGAAGAAGGACTCAATCTAGATCGAGTAAATAGTTTTATGGATAGCCTTGGTTTACGGATAGCACCGGCTGTGCAGCTGTGGAGCGAGCGTTCACCTGCGTTATTTGAAGCAATATCTGAGGCAACTGGCTTAGAAGAATCTCGCGAACAGAGTGGGGTATATTATGCTGAGCTTGATACGGCCTTTGTTTTTCGTGACAGAGAGCTTGAGGCAAGAAATGGTAGCGAGTTCACTGAAAGCTTGCTTGTGCATGAGCTGGCTCACGGATCATCACAGCATGATAGTTTAAGAGGAGTAGTGCGTGGTTCGTCAATCTCTGCGGTAACGCCTAGGCTTGGTCAAAGTGTTCAGCCTATCGATGAAGGGCGTAAGGGAGTATTCATTGAAGAGGGATTTGCAGAGTATGTACGTGGCAGATATGTAACTGAGGTTCTTGGCAGAACACACGGTTTTGCAGATATGCCCAATGAAGTATCCATCGCAACAAATCCGCGAGATAATTTTCAGGTTTCCGTTCCCTCGAAATACCTCCATAAAACTGCTGATGGCAGTCCGAATGTCGTGACCGCTTCTTACGCGGGAGCTGCAATGGATTCTTTAATTAGTAGAGATCCCTTGCTATTACCCGCACTAGTAAGAGCTCGCCATGATGTAGATGGTTTGAAGGAAGTTGCTGCTAGGATTGATGCTATAGATCCGGGGTTGTACAAAAAACTCCGAGATGATTTCAACGAATCGGATTCATTTGATGACGGCTTGCGCCATGTATCGGATGCGCTGGGACTTGAATAATTCGACTTACTGATGCTACCTTGCAATAAGGGTTCTAACTTCAACCACGATGGCCGACCAATATGTTAATACGTAAAAGAGGCTCAATAGAGTCTCTTTTTGTTGTAGATGCTAAGATCGTGATATGTCGAAATTAGCAAATTACTTTCAATTTGGGGATGTATCCATTCATTTGCTGGATGAAGCCGAGATTGACGTAACGGTTGCGTTGATAAATGAAGCGTACTCTTACCAGGATGAGGCTAAAGGTCGGCCGCGCATTAATGCCCAAGAGTTACGTCGGCGAATGACGCAATGCGAGTTTTATGTCGCGAAGTTGAACAAAAGCGTGGTCGGTTGCGTTTACGTCGAAAGATTGCCAAAAAGGCTACACTTCGGGCTTCTGACGGTGGCTGGCGAATTACGTGGCAAGGGGCTAGGGGCTGCACTGATGGCGGCAATCGAAGATTATGCACGTGCGGTTGATGCTGAGGTTATAGAATTGGACTATATGTCGATTGCGCCCTGGCTCAAGGGGTATTATAAGAAATATGGCTACGAAGAAACGGGCGGAATTTTAAATTGGGGGAATGTTAATTTGATACGAATGGTTAAGAGCCTTAAGTGAGACTAGATATCGATTTAGTTGCGATAATTACAACATAAACTGGTAAAATACAACACATGATCACTATAATTTTTGAGGCTCATTCAACTTCGCTAGATAACGAGGCCAAGCTGTCTTCTGGCTGGAACGATGTTGATCTGTCGGAGCTCGGATTGCAACAGTCTTCTGAGCTAGGGGATAGGTACCGGGATAATTTGCCCGATGCTGTCTTTTGCTCGGATTTGCAGCGTAGCTATAAGACTGCGGCGATCGCTTTTAAAGACACATCGGTGCCGATGATTATTGATTCACGATTGCGGGAGTGCGACTACGGTGAGTTAACTCAGGCGCCTAAGGGCGAGGTTGAGTTGCAGAAGGCGAAATGTATTCATACGCCGTTTGCTGGTGGAGAAAGCTACGGCGAAACCTCGAGACGGATGGGTCAGTTTTTGGCTGATTTGAGATCGAATTATGATAATCAAACCATTTTGATAATTGGACACCGGGCGACTCAGTATGGACTCGAGGAGCATTTACTGGGTAAGACACTGGAGGTTGTTGTATCGGAAGCGTGGGCGTGGCAACCGGGCTGGACATACACTGCCATATGAAGCAGCCTTCAATTCAAAACGTTGGGCTTCACTATGCGGGTGTGTTTTTGATTACCGGATCTGGTCAGGTTATAGGACAACGACGAGACGATAAGCCGACGATTGATAGCCCCGGCAAAATAGGCACCTTTGGCGGCTCGGTTGAGCTAGGCGAGGACCCTCATGATGCAGCGTGGCGAGAGGTCGTGCAGGAAGAGACGAATCTCAAACTCAATAAAACAGATATTATTCATTTTTTTGACGATGTATCGTGGCGAGAGATGACCGGTGAGTGGGTGGGAAGACATTTCTACTATGCGAAAGTCGAAGATCAGCAGTTGGACAATATGGAGGTATACGAGGGCCAAGGTTGGGTGGAAATAACCGGCCCAGATCAATTGGGTCTGATAGAGCTTTGGCGACCGATAGTGAAGCGGGTTTTTGATGCGCTAGAGGATCTAGTATGACCTTGCAGCCTGTGGCTGAAGACGACAAACGGCTACGGCAGACATGTTCGGTGCTGAGTTTACGAGAACTTCGACGCAAGGAGCAGCAGATTGAAATAGATGAGTTGCTGGATTTTGTTTATGGCAAGGGCAATAAGAATGTGCCTGGAGCTCAGCGGGATGGCAGTCGGCCGGGGACGGTGGGTTTGAGCGCCAATCAGGTGGGAGTGATGAAGCAGATTTGCGTTGTAGATTTGTCGATTGGGCACAGGGGCTATTATGACCTACATGCGCTAGTGAATCCCAGGATAGTGTGGCGGTCGAAGACGATGATTGAAAAAGCCGAGGGGTGCGTGAATTTCCCGACGATTTGGGGTAGGACGCGGCGATCTGCCACGGTGCGGGTGGAAGCGTTGGATAGGTCGGGAAATGAAATTAAGCTCAAAGTGACGGGTTGGGCGGCGGTTTTGTTGCAGCACGAGGTGGATCATGTGAACGGGCGGCTGTTTATTGACCGGCTGATCGACCCGGTGCAGGCTGATCTGGTGGAGGCGGGGGAGTTTCAAAATTACCGTAAGCAAAAGAACGCTTGGTCGGCGAAGATAGATGTGAGTGAGCGTGTGATTAAAGACTAACGATGTAGTTTTAACAACTATATAGTTGTTATGGTTGAACTTAGGGAGTGAATCTGGCATAATCTGAGGGTCAGATCAGGAGATGATCGCGCTGGTGTGAAAGCATCGGTGAGGAAAGTCCGGACAGCATAGAGCAGGACGATTGCTAACGGCAATCGCGGGCGACCGTAGGGAAAGTGCCACAGAAACGATACCGCCTGTCGCAAGACAGGTAAGGGTGAAACGAGTGCGGTAAGAGCGCACAGTCTATCCGGGTGACCGGTGCGAGAGGTAAACCCCGTCCGCTGCAAGGCTGCTCAAGCATCCCGCAAGGGGAGCTGCTCGCTCGTTTGAGCGTACGTGCCGCATGAGGGCTATGGCAACATAGTTCCAAGATAGATGATCATCCATGACAGAATCCGGCTTAATACTGATCTGACGCTGCAATTATTCAAGCTTAAGCGGGCGGTGTACAATGGAGTCACCCGAATTATGCGTAAACGTAGTGAATTATTTTTTAGCGTAATACTTGTGCCACTGGATTTCCTGGCGCTGCTCAGTGCTTTTGTGCTGAGCTATATTATTCGTGTGAAGCTTGACGGTAAGCCGGTGGCGCATCCCGTACCGGGTATTGAGTTTATCCAAGTTATTTTGATTTTACTTCCCTTATGGATACTAATTTTTGCCTTGTCGGGGCTGTACGCGCAATCGAACTTGCGCGGAAAGCTTGGTGAGATTGGCAAAGTGTTTGTGGCAGTTTCGAGCGGGGTGATGTTGATGATATTGCTCGACTTTCTCCGCCCTGTATCCTTATTTCCTTCAAAATCTGTGCCATTTTACGCCTACGGTTTAGGGTTGGTATTCGTGTTGACTTCGCGTATTTTGGTGCGTTCATTACAACGTTGGCTATTCCAATTTGGGGTGGGCGTGCATAATACGATAATTGTTGGTAGCGGTGAGCTGGCTCAGCGGATGGCGCCGGATTTGCAACAGACGTTTTCGGGCTATCGGTTGTTGGCCTGTGTTGACACGGCGAAAGGGGCAGCCCGGAGAATGAAGGGGGTGCCGGTATTTATGACTCTGGAGGAGGCTTTGGCTTCGGTGGGATCGAGCGGCGGCATCGATGAGATTATTCAGGCCGATTCGGCGCTGGACCCGGAGGAGATTTTGGACTTGGTAAATTACGCGGCAAACAATCAGATTGGGTATCGGTTCGTGCCAAACCAATTCGGATTGTACGCTTCAAATTCGGTATTGGGCACCTTGGCGGGAGTTCAGTTGATTGAGATTCGCCTGACGCCGCTCGATGGTTGGGGCCGCATAGCCAAGCGCATATTTGATCTTGCAGGATCACTATTTGGCATCATTGTACTATCGCCGTTATTTCTTGCGGTGGCGCTATTGGTCAAATTGCGCGATCCGAAGGGGCCGGTGTTGTTCCGACATCATCGATTGAGCCGTAGCGGGAATTCGGTGGCGGTATTGAAGTTTCGCACGATGCTGTGGCGGTACTGCGACGGGCCGGGTCGCCCGTATAAAACGGCAGAGCAGACGTTTAAGGCCATGGGCCGACCCGATTTGGTTGAGGAATTTAAGATTGCACAAAAGGTTGAGAATGATCCTCGGGTGAGCCGGTTGGGGCGGTTTTTGCGCCGAACGAGTTTAGATGAGCTGCCGCAATTGTTTAATGTCCTGATGGGTGAAATGAGCTTAGTTGGTCCGCGACCGATTATTAAGGCGGAGTTGGAGCACTATGGTGATAGAGGGGCAATCTTCCTGGCGCTTAAGCCGGGGATTACCGGTTTGTGGCAGATCTCGGGGCGCAGCGACATTAGTTATGACGATAGGGTTAAATTGGATATCTTCTACATAGAGCACTGGGGGCTGTTGCTGGATATGAAGATTCTCTTTAAAACGGTCCTAACGATATTAAATGGTCGAGGTGCCTACTAATGGCTGAGCTTCGAGTAGCACTGGTGCATCATTGGTTGGTTTCCCCTGGCGGAGCCGAGAAAGTGCTGTATGAATTACATCAAATGTACCCGAAGGCGCCAATATATACAGCCGCATATTTGCCAAAAAAGTTTCCTGAATTTGCTGGAGCAGATGTACGGACGACGTTTCTAGATAAGATTCCATTTTTGAAGTACAAGCATCAATTATTTCCGATATTTCTGGGATTGCCGTTTAAGACGCTGGATATGAGTCAGTATGATTTGGTGATTTCATCGTGCGCGGCAGAGGCTAAATACGTGCGAACCAGTGATAAAACGCTGCATATTTGCTATTGCCACACGCCGGTGCGGTATTATTGGACCGATTATGAGTGGCGGTTGAACAACATGCCGTTTGGGAAGCTGAACTGGCTGGCTCGGATAGTGTTTCCGATGGTCGTAGGGGTATTGAGGCGAGTGGACTATAAAGCGGCTCAAGGGGTCGATGTGTTTGTGGCCAACTCTAAGCATATTCAGGGTCGTATTAAGCAGTATTATCATCGGAATTCGACAGTAATCTATCCGCCGATAGAGACGGGTAGGCTGAGCGGTATGATGGCGGGTAGGCGCGACTATTATCTAATTGTGGGTCGCCAGGTGGCTTCTAAGCGACTAGATGTGGCCGTTGATGCCTTTAATGAGTTGGGACTACCGCTGAAGGTGGCGGGGGCGGGGGAGGAGATTGCTCGGCAGCGTCCCCGGGCCAAGGCGAATATTGAGTTTTTGGGGCGGGTGAGTGACGAGGAGCGTGATCGGTTGTTCGCCGGAGCCAAGGGTTTTGTGTTCCCGCCGGAGGAAGACTTCGGTATGGTGCCGCTGGAGGCGATGGCGGCTGGGACGCCCACTATTGCATTCAACCAAGGCGGCGCACCGGAGTATGTAATTGATGGGCAGACGGGCGTGTTGTTTGACCGGCAGACCGCCGGCTCGTTGATTGAAGCAGTGAAGCGGTTTGAGGGCATGAAGTTTGATGAGGCGGTCATCCGAAAGCAAGCTAAGCGGTTTGATAGCGCGGTATTTCGGGAAAAGATGGCAAAGTTTGTAGAAACTAGTTTAGCTGATTTTACCTCTAAGTAAGGGTTATTATCCTGTAATTTAGTGCATATATTTTTGTGATTATTATGACTATTATTGCTTTAATTACTTGCAAGATACGAGCATAGTTAATTATTGGTAGCTACCGCCAAATTGACATATTCTGAGCATGGATTGTGTCAGTTTGGCGGGAGTTGAAAAGGTGGGAGCGTGGTTTGGCAATTTGATTTGCTTTGAGTTCGGAAACTAGTCGTGGTGGGGTAGTTACTGGTGTTGGCGTGAAGATGTACGGCTGAAATCATGTGGTGGCACGAAAAACCGCCTCACTCGAGGCGGTTTTTTGAAAGATCGGAAGGGTTTACTTGGCGGCTTTGGCGGCGTCAACTACGGCTTCGAAAGCCTTGGGTTGACTGACGGCCAGCTCGGCCAGGATCTTGCGGTCCAAGGTGATGCCGGCTTTCTTGATGGCGCCCATGAAGGCGGAGTAGGACAGACCAAATTGGTGGACACCGGCGTTAATGCGGGTGATCCAGAGGCCGCGGAGATCGCGCTTCTTGTTGCGGCGGTCGCGGTACTGGTATTGAAGGGCCTTCAATACGGCTTGGCGGGCCTGACGGACGCTGGCCCGGCGGACTAGGCTATAGCCTTTAGTTTGTGCCCTTAGTTTCTTGTGTTTGGCGTGGGTAGTTACGCCGCGTTTGATTCTCATTACTTATAACTTCCTAGCATTGTCTTTACGTTGGCTTTGTCGCCAGCAGAAATCTGAAATTCCTTCACGTACTCGCGTTTGGCCGAGGCCGACTTGTGGGCGAGCATGTGGTTGCGGAAGGCACGACGGTGCATGAGCTTGCCGGTGGCGCTCACTTTGATACGCTTGGCCATTCCTTTGTGTGTCTTAAGCTTTGGCATCCTTGATGTCCTTCCTGGATCCGACGATCATATTTAAATCACGGCCTGAGAGCTGAGGGGCTTGTTCTTGAACGGCAAACTCCTCGATTTGGTCCATCACTCGTTTGAGAATGGCGCGACCGAGTTCGGGGTGGGTAATTTCGCGTCCTCGGAAGAGGAGGCTAATTTTGACCTTGTCACCTTGGTCGAGGAACTTCTTGACCCGAGTGAGTTTGACTTGAAGATCGTGCTCACCGATCTTAAGCCCGAGGCGGACTTGCTTTACTTCAACTTGTTTTTGAGTCTTGCGGCTCTTGGCGAGTTGCTTGCCTTGCTCGTAGCGGTATTTGCCCCAATCGAGGATTTTCACTACGGGTGTTTCGGCATTAGGAGCTATTTCTGCCAGATCTAGGCCAGCCTCGGTGGCCAGGCTGAGCGCCTCTGTGAGGCTCACAACTCCGCGCTGGGTACCATCAACATCAACCAAACGCACTGTTTGGGCGGTAATTTCACGGTTCAGACGGATTTTGTTGATCTGGAAGTCTCCTTGAAAAGCTCTCGAGTACTATATCAGCTTGAGGGGGAATGGTCAACGGGGTTTGGGCATATGCTTGATGGGGTGGTTTTGGTTGAATCTGGCTTAGTTTCGCGGTCCGATGGCGTTTTTGAAATCAGCCACAATTTTTTCGGTGATGAAGCGGATGTGACGGTCGGTGAGGCGGATGGCGATGGGGGTGCGGCCGGCTACTTTGCCGTCAACCATGATGCCGGTGGGGGGCTCGGTTTCGATGACTACGCGATCGGCGAGAAAGCGGGTGGTGGCGGTGTCATCCAGTGTGCCTTGGCCGCCACTGCGGAGGGTTTTCCAGACGATGCCGCCGAGTTTGAGTCGGGCTTTGGGTCGGTCGCTGAGGGCCACGATGAGGCGGTTGTCGGCCAGGGGATTGAGGAATTTTTGGTTGGCTACCGACAGAGTGAATAGGTCGCAGTTGAGGGTGAACTGGCCGTCTACTTCGATGCGGCACTTGAGACTGCTGTAGTGGCGGGCGTGACCGAGGCTTTGGGCGTACTGTTTGGCCCGTGCGCGTAGCCCAGGTTTGGTGGTATCGATGGTTTTGTCGAGATCGGTTTCGAAACCCAGGGTGAGGGTGGAGAGGAAGAACTTTTGGCCAGCGGCAATGAGCGAGTACGAAGTGAGGCGGCGGGCGGCCAGGGCCTCGCAGGCCTGAGGCCAGGTGATAATACCGAGCTGGGTAGCAACGCGGTTGGCTGAGCCAATGGGGATGATGCCGACGGCCACGTTGTCACTTTCGATGCCGTTGATGACCTCATTGACGGTATCGTCACCGCCGACGGCCACGATGGTGGTATGCCCTGAGGCTACGGCGGCTTTGGCGAGGCGAGTAGCGTCGCCGGGGCCGGTAGTTTTGACCCATTCGCCGCGGATGCCAAGTTTATCGAGGCGGCCCCGTAGCTGATCTTGCAAATTCTTGATCTGTCCGCGTCCGGCGGCCGGATTTATGATGTAGTAGTACATAAGGTTGTGGCTTGTTGGTGGTTAAGGTTTCGATTTGGCGGCGGGCTTGGAGCGAGTTTCGGTGGGAGGGGACACAATCTGCTTGGGGCTAGATTCGGTAGAGATATCTAGCGAAGGGATGGTTTGCATTTTGCTGCGGCCGACAAAGACACCACCGGAGTTGATGGCAATTCCGGCTGATGTAATGTCGCCCTCGACTTGGCCGGTTTCGCGGATTGAGGCCTCGCCGCTGGCTTGGATATTGCCCTTGAGATGGCCGAATATAGTTACGTTCGTTCCATGAATAGCGCCTTTTACCCTCGCGTTGGCACCAATCGTAACATCGCCGGCGGCAGTGATGTCGCCCTCGAGCTGGCCGTCGATGGTGACGTCCGATTCGCTGACCAGATTGCCGTGGACGGTAACTCCCGCACCGATCATTGTCTCGGCGCCGGCCGCTCCAAAGGCGTCATCATGAGTTTTTCGTGCCATTGTGATACTCCTAGTTTAGTTTAGGAACGCGTTTAATTGCCTGACTGAGGGCTTGATCTTCTTCGGTTGAGAGTTGGTATTTGCTTTTGCCGAAGTCGATCGGTTTTACATAGACGCGGGTACCTTGGCGGCCGTGGATGCTGGAGAGAACGTAGCCGGAGTTGTGGGCGTCCAGCACAGCCAAGCTAAAGCTTTGGTCGCCGCCGGTGTCGCCGAAGGGGTTGAAGCGCACAACAGAGATCTTTTGCGACGCTAGAGCGCCGGTGATAGACAGGCGATCGTATTCGGATTCGAGAGTGGCGAGGCGCAGGTTGACCTCTTCGACCCGGGACATATGGGCCGAAAGAGTGGCTTCGAGTGAATCGGCTGATTGGTCTCCTCCGAGAGAGGAGGTGAAGCGGGCTGATAGGCTACGTAACTGTACGAGGGCCGCAGCGGCCAAGCCAATGCCGATTAGACTCAATACTACTAGCGCAATTATCACTGCCTACGTCCCTTTTCTAGTCATCAGTATATGGTGCGGGCTGATCTCTAGCAAATAACCCTGGAGTCGGCGATTCTCGATATGCTACAATTTAAGCCATGGGAAAGAAGAACACAGCCAAAAAGCACAAGTTTAAGCACGTTGAGACGGGCGCGGGGGCGCGGGCTCCTGAATCGTTGATGCAGGAATCGTCAGCCGGGGCACTAAATAGGACCGTGACGTCGCCTGCCACTGCGGGTGTGAGCGGTCGTGATTTTAGTTACGTCGGGAGCGATTTGCGCCGGATAGGGATAATGGCCGGAGCATTGGTCGCGCTTGAGCTGGCACTTTACTATGTGCTTATTTATACGCCGGCCGGTGCGGCTATATACAACCTAGTCAAGGTTTAGGCGACAAGCGAAGCGTTTGCCATATGATTGGTCTTAGATTGTCCGATCCGGGGCCGATACTGCAGTGCCTCGGTAAAATGGGCTAGCTCAATAGTGGGGCAGTCGGCTAGATCGGCAATGGTCCTGGCGACTTTGAGGATTCGACTGTAGGCGCGAGCGGATAAATCGAGATTGCGCATAGCATCAGAGGCAATTTTGGCGGTTTCGTTGTTTATTTTACAATATTTTTGTATGTCTTTCGTGCTCAAGTGAGCATTACATGATCCGTCGGAGTCGTAGCGGCGTTGTTGTTGGATAAGTCTGGCGCGCTGAACTCTATTGGCAATTATTGAGCTTGATTCTGCGGCTGTGGCCTTAATGATATCGTCTTGATCGATACGGGCCACCTCGGCGACTATATCTATTCGGTCCAGTAAGGGCCCAGATATTTTGTTGCGGTAGCGGCTAATGCTGGCCTGGTCGCACTGGCATCTGCCAGATTTGTCGCCCGAGAACCCGCATGGACAGGGATTGCGCGTAGCCACAAGCATAAATCTAGCAGGGAACGTGATGACGCTGGCGGCGCGTGCAATAGTAATGCAGCCGTCCTCAAGGGGTTGGCGCAGTACTTCCAGGACGCTTCGTGGAAATTCCGGCAGCTCATCGAGGAATAAAACTCCACCATGGCTGAGGCTAATTTCTCCAGGCCGCGGTTTGGTGCCGCCGCCAATAAGGGCCACGCTGGAGGCGGTATGGTGCGGTGAGCGGAACGGCCGCGTGTGAACAATGCCGGAGGCGGTTTGGCCGGCTAGGTTGTGAAGTTTGGATATCTCGAGCGACTCTTCGAAGGTTGGCTTGGGTAGAATGCCCATAATGGCTTTGGCTAGGAGCGTTTTGCCGGTTCCAGGCGGTCCCGAAAGTAAGATGTTGTGTCCGCCAGCGGCCGCAATCTCGACAGCCCGTTTGGCAGCTGACTGTCCGTAGATAAGGCTGAAATCTACGGTGGGTTCGGCTGGTGCAGTAATGGGAGTTGTCGGCGCGACGAAGCGGGATAATAACTCGTGACCAGTCAGATGCTGGTAGAGTTCGAGCAGGCTAGAAACGGCGAAGACTTTGGATTGTCCCGATAGGGTGGCTTCGGCAGCGTTTTCGCTTGGGACGAACAATCGCTCGAAATTACTCGATTGTGTTAGTTCGGCGGCAATAATGGCCCCTCGGACTGGCCGGATTGTGCCGTCGAGTGCTAGCTCGCCCATAAATAGGCTGCCTTCAATCATCGACGAATCGATTTGTCCGCTGGCGGCTAATACGGCCATGGCAATGCCGAGGTCGTAGCCCGAACCGTCTTTGGGGAGGTCGGCAGGGGCGAGGTTAACCGTGAACCGTTTGGGAGGTAACAGCAGGCCGCTATTCTTGATGGCACTGCGCACGCGCTCCTTTGATTCGTCGATAGCCTTGTCTCCGAGGCCGACCATGATAAATCCGGGCAGACCATTGGTCATGTCGCATTCTATGGAAATAAGGTGGCTGTCGATCCCGATAATGGCTGGGGCGTAGGTAGTTGAAAGCATAAAATGTCTCCTTGATGGGGCAATAGTACCGAACATAGACCGAATATGCAAACCCTGAATATGTTGGGTGAGTCTGACATTGTAGAATATATAGGTGCGCGGTTAGGAGGCCTATCAAGGGTATTGCGTGTTATTTTTCGTGAGAATCAATTGACACAAAGAAAAACTTGTGTTGTTGTATAACTTTCTGTATGGTGGAATTATGAAGCGGGTCTTTGGTGGGGCAAAAACATCGAACATGGATCGGAAGTGAAAACTGTTTTATATATACAATAAAGTCCGAAATTTTTTGTGACATTGTGTGTAGATAGTGATCTAGCCCACATTTAGGATATTTTTATGGATGTACAAGATTTAGTCCCACAGATTGAAGGTTTGGGCTTGAGCAACAAGGAAGCTAGGGTTTATCTGGCTTGTTTGGGCTTGGAGATGGCTTCGGTGCAGGCGATAGCCGATGAAGCAGCCGTGAAACGGGTTACGACCTACGTAATCCTAGAGGGTTTAATGGCTCTGGGTCTGGTTAGCCAGAGCGTTAAAGGTAAGAAGACATATTTTGTTCCCGAAGCTCCTTCGCGCTTGGAGCGTTTGTTGCGCCGACGTTCGGATGAACTGATGGAACAAACTAAGAGTTTGAAAGATATGTTGCCAAAGTTGGAGACACTAAAGAACACGCAACAAGATCTTCCCGAAGTTAAGTATTACTCCGGTG
The DNA here is from genome assembly GCA_038245115.1 of Candidatus Saccharimonadia bacterium. GTDB lineage: Bacteria > Patescibacteriota > Saccharimonadia > UBA4664 > UBA4664 > UBA5169. The sequence goes on along the minus strand of JBBRSS010000017.1, from coordinate 10,281 downwards.
TTGAATCGGTGCGGGGGCTGTTAACTGAGTTTTCGACTGCATCCAGGGGATCAGCTGATGAGATCGTATTTTTGAATAATGTTGATGAGCTTAATAAGTTTCTGCCCGAACACAGTGTTGATCGTGCGGGCGTGGGGCACCCGTTATGGGGGACTAATAACCGTGTGATTTATACTTCGTCCAAGGGTCCGCTGCCAATAGCCTCAAAAGTTGATAAGCTGCGGGTGGCGCGTTACGTGCCGTATGATCGCTATCCGTTGAGCGGTAACGTGGCCGTTTCGGGTGATACGTTGGTAATGGTAGCTATGGCCGGTAAGACCCCAATTGGAGTGAAGATTCGCAACAAAGAGATGGGACGGGCGATGGCTGTGATATTTGAGATGACCTGGGATTATACCGAAAGCCTTGAACGGTCTAACGCGGGGGAGTAGCTGGAATTTTCCCCTGATACCAGAGGGTGGCGTATTCCGGTGTGACGGGGTTAATTTCAACACCGGTGCCTAGTTCGGCGCCGGCAAATTTGGTGGTGCGCGGCTCGATTTTTATGACAAAATGGTGGTCTTGATTGTCGAGTGATTCTTGCAAGATATAGTTAAAACTTATCATTGATGTATCAAGACGGGCGGTAATACTTTTCATTATTGTTGCAAGTGAATGAAGCTCAGTGCCGTTGAGCTCGGCAAACTTGCTAACATGTCGGCGGGGGATTACCAAGACTTCAAGGGCATGGCTGGAGGCGTATGGGGCGACCGCAACGAAACTTTTATCTTCGGCGATTAGGCGAACTTTTTGGCTAGTCTCCCACACGATGACGTCGCAGTACGCGCAGGTGTTTTTTTGGTCCCAGTAATGATTGAGGGCATCACTTTCACGGGCTATTTTGGGTGGCACTATTGGGAGGGCGTAGATTTGGCAATGTGCATGAGCAATGCTGGCGCCGGCTACTGGACCATCGTTTTTGAAAACTAGTACGTAACGGATGCCTTCGAGCTTTGAGAGTTCGGTGATGCGGTGGCGGTAGGCATTAAAAACTTCCAGAATTTCGGCTACAGATAATTCGGAAAACTCTACGTTGTGGTCGGGAGTGTTGATGATAACTTCTTGGGCGCCGAACGCCTTGGGGTTGTCGGTTGAGAGCGCGGGGAAGTCGTTTTTGATTACTTTGACTTGCCAATTGGCGCCGCGGGGATACTGCCAGACGCCGGGTGCCGGGCGAAAGTCGAAGGGGCAATGGTCGCTTGGGGCCTTGTGGGGTTCGGCTGCGTGAGAGAAAAGGTTGGGGCGGGAGTTGCGGCCGGGGGCGATGATTACATAGCTATCGAGGAAATAGTGTTTGCGCAGCTCGGAAGTTGCACTGGTTGGCTTAGTTGGTTTGGCAGATCGCTTGGTTGAATCGCTCATGATGAACTAAGCATAACAAATATTTAAGATGTTTGCGGCAAAAGCTCGATGCTGAGTGAGTTCAGGGTCTCGGCCAGGCGCTGGGGTTCTTCGAAGGGCAGTAGGTGGCCGGCATCGTTTATGGTTTGTTGGATCAGGCTACTCTGAATGTTTTTCATGAAGTTCTTGGTGAAGTAATTGAAGGCTACATTGTCTTTTTCGGCCATAATAATTACAACAGGCATGGTTAGCTGAGCTGCCGAGGGTACCAAATCTATGTCGACGAGGCGGCGATATAGATTGAGTACAATTTCTGGTCGCAGAGCCTCAAGTTCTTGCCTCCGGTAGAGCCGTAGTTTTTCCCGCAGGGGCTTATCTTTGGTTTTTGACAGATAGTAGGTTGTGAAATCGAAGCCCAGAGGCCAGACGTAAAGTTTGTGCGCTGCGCGCATAGAAAGAGCCGCCAATAAATCAAAACCATTCGAGTATAATCGAACTTGTGGTGCAATTTTTACAACAGGTGTAATGAGAATAAGCTTGGATATTGGTAGATTTTGTTTTTCGGCGGCAAATTTGATGGCAATGTAGGCGCCGAAAGAGTAGCCGATAATTGTGATCTCACGAGCTTGGGGCGTGATTTGATTAATGAAGGCTCGTGCCCAGTCGACGTAGTTATCGATGCTGGCGTTTTCGGCGATTGGCTCGGATGATCCAAAACCGGGCAGGTCGGGCAACAGAACACGGGTATCATTAGTGATATCCAGGTCGTCAATGAAGGGTTGGATGCTGCGCAAATCTGACATAAAACCATGGAGTGCCAGAACAACATTATCAGTTGCTCTGGGATTCTTTTGCCAATAATTGGTTTTGGTACCATTTATTTGGACAGTATGTGTGGTGAGAGTCTTGTGTTGCATAAGATTAGGGTGCATCCCTATGAATTCATTATACATGGTAAGGCCGAGTATTTTGCTATATTCTAATCTTATGACCTACCGTAAAGCTAGTTTGACGATCGTCGTGATTGCCTATAACGAAGAGAAGTACATTGGTAATTGTCTCGAAGCAATTGCTGCTCAGACGGTGGCGCCCGACGAAGTTATTGTTGTAGATAATAACTCTAAGGATCGTACGGGTAAGATTGCTAAATCTTTTTCGTTTGTGCGGGTGGTGAACGAGCTGGAGCAGGGCATTGCACCAGCGCGTAATCGTGGCTTCAACGAAGCGTCGAGTAAATTGATTGCTCGGATTGATTCAGACACTCAATTGCCCCCGGGGTGGGTAGCGGCAGCGCATGAGGTTCTAGATGGCCGGGCCGAGACTATTACTGCGGCATCCGGTCCGGCGTACGTGTACGACTTACCTATAAAGGCAACTCGAAAATTGGTGGGGGATCTGGTAATTAACTTGGCCTACTTTAAGCTTTCCAGGTTAATGTTGGGGCACCAGACGCTGTTCGGCTCGAGCACCGTAATTACGAAACTGGCTTGGGAAAAAGTAAAAAATGAAGTCTGCAATGATAGCCATGAAGTACATGAGGATATGGATTTGGCCCTGCATATCGCCAGATTTGGAGATGTACTGTATGACGCGAGGTTGAGCGTCGGCATTGCGAAGCGTAGCTTGGACGAGCCGGTGCGTAAGACGTTGTGGCGAATACGGATTTGGCCTCATACAGTAACTCGCCACCGTAAATTATTTGCAAAATATACGTCAGTATCGTAGATGCGGCCTCAGATGAGGCTAGTGTAGACGGCCTCATTTTGTAATTCAACTTTGTCGGCCGAGAGTTCGGCGGCAATTTTGACACTGCTGCGCCCCATAAGCCTAGTTTCTTCGCGGTTGGTCCCTAGGCGAATTAAGCCTTGCGCCATTGAGTCGGGTTCGGGTCCGGTAAGTACGGCATTGGCGGTGCTCACGCCCACGGTGATACGGTCGTCGCAGTAGACCAGCGCCAGGCCGGCGGCGGCGCCTTCGAGCAAGACCATACCTTGGGTTTCGTAGCGGTAAGAGGCGGTGATAAATATATCGGCGTCGGTCAGCTCTTGGGCCAGGGCTTTGCGGTCGTTGATGGGCCCTAGCAGGCGAATGCGCGAGGCAAAGGGTGAATTTGCGGCTAGGCGCTGCAGGGTCTTGAGCTGCGCTCCGCCGCCAATAACGGTTAGCTCCAGATCGGGCACTTGCGCGGCGGCAATCAAGAACGCTTCCATGGCGGCTACCACGCGTTTTTCTTTAACGATTCGGCCTACATGAACGACTCGGAGCGGGGCGTCGGCGGGTCGCTGGCGCGAGACGGAGTTAAAAATACTGGCATCGATACCGGTAGGAATGACGGTGCCCAGGGTTGCCGGAGCAATTTTGAGGATGCCGTCGCGAATGTAGGGCATGGGGGTGATGTAGCGGCTAACGCTGCTGGCGACCATTGCCAGGCTGCGCATATTCATTTTTTTGAGGAACTCATAGGGTTTGTAGTAGTCCGGGAGGCTCTTGGGCACGGTCACTACTGGGGCTTTGAGGAGCCTGCGGACGTAGAAATCATTCAGGATGATTAGTACGCGCCCGCTGATGGGGTAGTAGGGCAGGAGCAGGGCGTAATCGCCGTGGAAAGTGTGGACATGCTTGGCACCGCTGAGCGCGGCAACTCGCTTGGCTAGCATCAACGCGCCGCGTTCGGTCTGCGAATGCACGATGTCAAATTTGTAGCGCTTAGTGATAGCCACGGCCTGTTCGTGCGAGGAGCGCAGGGTGCCTTCCGGCAGGAACGGCAGTTTGTAGTACGGGACACGATACACGTGCGGCAGATCCTGCGAAGCACTCGGGCAGATGACGATAACTGTATGCCCGAGTTTCTCTAGACTGTGGACTTGTAACTCGACGCTGCGGGTTGAGCCGCCGGAGATAGGGTAACGGTCGTCAATAAATATTCCGATGGTCATTGGGATGCCTCACTCGGGGGATTAACCCGTTTAATTTTAGGGTCTGTACTCAGCCAGGCTCGGGCTTTGGCGGCAATTTCGGTGGGAATTTCGGCAGGGGCAAAGTGGCCCATGCCTTCGATGATCTCGAAGGTGACTTGGGGTGATTGGTAGGTATGAATAATGTCGGAAAGTCGGGCAATGCGGTCGGAGTCGCCGGCCACAACCAGAATTGGCCGGGCAATTTTGCTTAGCCATATTTCGGGGTTGATATTGCTGAGGCTGAAGTAGTTTTCGAGGTTAATCTTGGGGTTGAGCTGATCGAGCTCGCGTTCACCTTCGCGCATGATCTCGCTGTGAATCACGGGATCGTTGGTGCGCATGATGTAGTTGCGGACTGGTTGATTGAGGGTTCGGTTGGTGAGCCATTGTTTGTTGAGCGGGGAGGGTAGAGCTCGACCGATGAGGTAGTAGAGGTTGCCTGCCCGGTAGATGATGTTGGTTTTGGGAACCGGCGAGATTAGTACGAGGTTAAGCACGCTTTCGGGGTGGTCTGCAGCGTATGCCAAACCTACGACAGCCCCAAAGCTGTGGCCCAGCAGCGTTACATTGTCCAACTTGAGCTCACTAATAAACCCGGCAATAAAGTCGGCATAAGACACAAGATTGTTCTCGCCTGTGAGTTCGTCGGTCTGGCCGTAGCCCGGAAAGTCTGGAATAAGCATCCTGTGATCGGGAAATTCATGAGCTAGTTTCATTAGACCCTGGTGACTACTGCGAAAGCCGTGCAACATCACGATAGTATGTTGGTTTTGGGGGTTACTCTCCCAGTAGTGTACATGGAGCCCACCGTAGGAGATCGTATGAGAATGCTTGTGAGTAGTATCCAAGGATTTGCCTGGCAATATTATATCACTTGGCCGGATATTACCCGCGCAAACACCCCTGGCCACTCATTTTGCTGGAGTGGCCAGGGGTGTTGTTACGTGCCTGCACATCACGGATTTTGGGGGCTACTGGTCGGAGGACTTCTCGGGTGACGGGTTAGCGGCTTCCGCCTCGTCGTGCAGATCGGTGTCATCGAGCTGCTCCTCGAGATGAGGATTGGTTTGGGGTGATATTGCCTCACCAAAGCCATTCTCCACAACGATATTTTCGGCGGCGGTGGTTGGCATCATCTCGTCCTCTGCCATGGCCTCGTCTTCATTCATGGCTTCTTCGGCGGTGTCGTCTGAGCCGATGCGCTCGCCGAACCCATCGAGCTCATACTCCGCCCCGTCGTATATGCTCTCTTTCAGCCCCGGATCCATACCCTCGTAATCGGTGAACTCTTCTCGGTCCATACTCGCACCTCCACATTACGGTTAGAATGTTACGCCTAGCCTAGCGGTTTGGCATTGGGGTGGTAGCCAAAAACAAGTGAGTAATAACCATTAGTTTTTGGACATAGTGTCGCTATTTCTACAACAACACTTATGCTTTAATTACAACATACTTGAGGCATTAATTAGCTTGGTTTTATTTTAGTTGAGCCAAGAACCTTTCGAGGCGATCGAGCCCGTGTTTGATGGCTTCCATGCCGGTGGCGAAGCTAAGTCGGATGTAGCGGTCATCGCCGAAAGCGCTGCCGGGTACGGCCGCGACACGGTAATGTTGTAGCAACTGGTCGCAAAATGCTTCGGAACCGGTGATGTCGGATGTAAACGTAGCCGATATATCTACAAAAGCGTAAAATGCGCCGGCGGGTGGTTGTACGGAAACATGATGCATATCCTGTAGCCGGCTGATCATATAATCCCGCCGCTGGCGATACTTCTGCTTCATCGCCGTAACGGTGTCTAGCGGACCGTTGAGCGCCGCGAGGGCGGCATATTGGGCCATAGTGTTGGGGCTGGAAGTTGAATGATCTTGCAGCGCGCTGGCGGCACGAATAATATCTTCGGGTCCGCCGCAGTAACCAATGCGCCAGCCTGTCATGGCATAGGCTTTGGAGACGCCGTTGACGGTCATGGTGAGGGCGTTAATGTCGGGGCCCAGCGCACCGATAGAATAGTGCCGATCATCATATATTAACTTCTCGTAAATCTCATCACTTATCACGTAAATGTTGTTTTTTACACAATACTCAGCGATATCTTTGAGCTGCGCTTCGCTGTAGACGGCGCCGGTTGGGTTGGACGGAGAGTTGAGGATTATGACTTTGGTTTTGGGCGTCACGTAAGTGTCCAAGAGCTGGCTATCGACCGTGAAATCGGCTTTGCTGGGTACAAACACGCACTTGCCATCGGCCAATTTGACCATCTCGGCATAGGACACCCAGTAGGGAACGGGGATCAGCACTTCGTCGCCGGGGTCCAGCAATACTTGCAACAAGTTGTACAGGCACTGCTTGGCGCCATTAGATACCAAAATTTGCGAAGGCTGATAAACCAAGCCGTTATCGCTGAGAAATTTGTCGATAATCGCGGCTTTCAATTCGGGGATCCCGCTGGTGGGGGTGTACTTGGTAAAGCCAGCCTGGCCCGCCGCAACGGCCGCGAGTTTAATATGCTCAGGAGTGTCAAAATCCGGCTCGCCGGCGCCAAACGAGATCACATCGATACCGCGCTTTTTCATAGCGGCAGCGGCGGCCGAGATGGCGAGCGTGGGCGACGGGGCAATGCCCTGGGCCCGACGCGATAGTGAACTCATGAGTTTAACTCCTTGCCTGCTAAACGATTACGGGATCAAGTATACGCTCAAAATGCCGACGCGATATACCTGCAAGCTAGCCAGTTTTGACGTGTCCCGGTTGAAGAATCGACCTGAAAATGCTATAATCCGAGGGTAAATCGTGGGGCTGATCAGGCTCGACGTTGGGACTTTTACAAGCTATGTGCGCAGGTCGGAGGCAAACGTTAGATTCCATTAGTTAGCTTAACTGCCAACTTTACATCGTGGGTGAAGTCTGCCTTTACGGTACCTTCATTCGCACCCGCTTACGCCTAATAACGTAAGCTATCGACACCTGATTCCCGGTAGGGGTTCGTCGGTATCAAATCATCGGGACGCTCTTAGGGTTGGGCCTCTGCCCCTAAGCTAAGACCTGAGGATGCTCTCGTCACCGTTTGGTTTGCTCACAGGTGATGGGCTAAGACATGTAAGCAGACTAAGCCTGTAGTGCACTAGCGAGTAACCTGACGGACCGGGGTGCGATTCCCCGCAGCTCCACCAAAAACGCCTCAGTAGTTCTGGGGCGTTTTTGATACCTATGAGCTGGTTGGGAAATAGTAGCTGGTTGCAGAGTCTTCCAATTGTTCGAGAAATAATTCGCGAAAATTTGCCAGCGATCCCTGCTCATAGAAAATAATTAAAGCGCCTTTATACGCCTGTTCATTGATACTACGGTACGACAGAGGGGGATATCCGCCGGCAATTAATACAGCGTTTGCGGTCAGCCTTGATGTACGCTTGTTGCCATCTTCAAACGGCTGGAGATACGGCATTAGCGTGAGGCAAGCCATGGCTTTCTCGAGGGTTGATTGCAGCTTGTTAATTGTTTGCACGATATCGTGGAGGTACGGAGATATCTCAGCTTTGCTGGCGGGGGGAATATAGGCGGTGCCGGTGATGCCAACCGGAGCATTGCGGATGCCGTAAGGAACATTGAGTCCCGAAACGAGAAGTTGGTGGATTTCTTCGATACTGGATACGGTGAGGTCTTCGAAAGACTTTTGATTTTCCCATACGTATTCGAATGCTCGTTTATGGTTGAGAATCATGATTGCTTCGGAGTGTTCGTGTCCTGGTGCTTCCTGTGACTCCCGAATGAGGCGCTCAGTATCGAGTAGCGTGTATGTATTACCCTCAATCTTTGAGCTTTTCCAGCTTAGTTCGATTACAAATCGTTCAAGCTCTTTTCGTGCGGTAAGGCTATCCGCGGCATTACGGCGCTTTGCTATTGCTGTGTTCACAACAACACTTACGTCGTTTGGAGTGATAATATTGCGGACTGCGCCGAAGAGTTCGGGCTCGATGTGAGTATAGAGTGCGTGCCTGTTGTCTGGTTCTTGGGCGAGATAATCTTCAGTATCCCAGATAACTGCTGTTCTGCCATGTGCCGAAATTGTATAGACGGTGGCTCTGGCAGCCCCAGATTTTTGGATGTAGTTGTTATTTTCGAGTTGGCCGAGTTCGCGAATAGTGTTTATCCGGCTTTCGCCGATAGCTACCTCGATTTCTGCGCGCGACATTGAACCGCTACGGGCAAGAACTCGCAGGATCTTTACGGATCGGTTTGAAATTGTAGCATTCATATGCAAGTATCGTAACAAAATGTTACGATTATACAAGTATTTTGTTACGATACTGTTTTTCCGCTAGCAAGTAACCTGCCGGACCGGGGTGCGACTGCCCGCAGCTCCACCAATGCAATAATTAAGCCCCGAGAGGGGCTTTTTGTTTGAGTGCATTGTTCGGGCTTATTAAGTAAAAAGGTTATATAATTACTTGCATTAAGGATAATCGGGTTTTCCTAAACTAGGAGCAACGATGGAAGCATACGTCCTGTTAACAATTATCGACTTTGCAATATTCTACGTTACGTTTAGCTTTCAACGGGCTACGTTAGACTTTGCTCGCAGCCATTCTCGGGATCAGAAAGAAATTATCAATATCCAGGTCAGTTTGTCTCCAGCCATATTTGGAGCGGTTGCTTGGTTGAATTGGCTTACGCTCATCGTCGCTTTAGTACTGCTTTTCAGGGTCCATTGGTGGTATCCCCTGGCGTATCTCATATTGAGGTTTGTCTTCTCCGGGCTACTCCCCACTTTCAGTTTTGTTTGGGCCCCGTTCATACGTTCCCGACTTAATAAGCTAGATTAAATAGAAAGCAGTTGTATGGATTTTTTTGGTTGGGTTCTTGCCATCGCAGGGCTAATTGCTTCAATAACCGGTACCTGCCTAGCATATTTCACTTATGTGAGCCCCATTATCCGCATTAAGGCCTACTTACGCCGTCCCGAAGGTTGGGAGAAGGTGTTCACGGATGTAAGGGGTACCAATTTTCATTGGAGGTATAGCAGGCATCCTGAGTTCGTCATACAGGAAGACAATTATGATAATAGTAGATATTGGGATCGGACTGAGCATTGGATGCCTCCTTGCCCCGATCAGGGTAAAACTTCAAACATGGTCCACGTCAAAGTTAATGGTCAAATTGTTCTGGTTGAAGAGTTCATTTCACTTGATGGAGGTAGGTATTTTGTGCCCCTACCAAGGCGTGCGGTTCACGATAAGGAGAACGGTAATGAGTACTGGTATTCGGAGTTGCAAGTCAATATCTCTCGAATTGTTGGCGAATATTATCACGATGGCACAATTGAGAAGTTTATAGACAAACAAAAAATTCCCGTAAAGGGGTAAAAAGTTTCATAGGTGCCAAAAAGTATATCTAGGTTTTTTCCTGCAGCCCAACAAAAATGCCCCAATAATATGGGGCATTTTTGTTTAGAATTGCGGACCGGTTTTTTACTATACGCACTTGTGACGAATTTTTGATAGAATTTGCGCATGGGTCGAAAAGCAACAACTAGATCAATTAGAGACGAAAGCAACCTATTGGATGACGTTCCTCAATGGATGATGGGGTCTGCTTATACATGGATTAAGAGATTTACGAGGGATACCAGGCGGGAAACCAGGTTTGAGGTAATTGATTACCCTGCGAGAGAGCGGATACATGCCATTGAGCGATATTTGCAGATGAGTCTTCCCGATGATCCGGAAGATCCTGAGCAGATATTTGAAAGTCTTATGGATTACGCGCACTCAACTCCCGCCAAATGTTTAGATGTAATCGAGGCGATTGTCAAGTCCCCGATTCCTGCAGCACTTTGTCTGAGACAACTTCCGCCACAGATCGTTCAGCATTTATTTGTTCATACGCCAGCCGAAACTTTCTCGGGCTGGTTTTTAGTTTGGTGTGAATGCGGTCGAGGTTGTAGTA
>JBBRSS010000016.1:0-29524 GCA_038245115.1 Candidatus Saccharimonadia bacterium | reverse complement strand
GGCGTTAGTGTTGCCGGCCTGGCGGGCATCGTCCCCTTCGCGGGAAAAGACTACTGCGTAGTAATAACCAAACGACGCCGTCTTTGGCACGTTAATCGTCATCTTCACGGTCTGCCAGACATTGTTGGGGGCGTCAAAGGTGGTCTTGTCGAATTTTACCCAGTCGAAGTAATCGTCTCCCGGCGCCCGGTCGAGCAAACGGGGCTTACCCTCGGTACCGTAGGCGGCAAACTTCATTAGGCTGACCTTGAGACGTTCGTCTCCCCCACTGTTTTGCTTCACCCGCAGGGCGGTGGTCGTGGTGTTACCGGGATCCACCACCAAGTTAATTGGTAGTGGTGAGGTTATGAGGCTAAGGGGCTTGGAGTCGGCCGCGTGGGCGCTCCCGATCAAAGCAACCGGTACTAGCGCCATGAGTAAAGTTGCTATAAGTAATGGACGTTTCATGACACTGCGTGCTCTCTGGTAAATTGGTCGTGTGGTCGGTCTAGAAATTACCCGCACCTACCACCGTAATGGTGTCGGTGTAGTCCGAACCGGCCGGAGTAGCGCCGGCGATAGCGGCTCGCTCAACCAAGGTGATGACGTCACCGTTGGCGGTCGCCGGTACTGCGCCGGTACAAGCGGCAATCGGCTGGAAGTTACCGGAGAACGAGCCGCCGGCCGAAGTCGTAAGGCCATTATACTCAGCATCGATCGCTAAGGTACAGCCACTCGCCGCGTCAGTCGTGAGGTCGGTATCGAGCACGTACCCTTCCGTACCCGCCACAAGTGTATCTGGTGCGCCGTTAATGGTACCCGTTGTTGGAATTGTGTAAACTGCGCTTGCCGAGGTCAAACCTTGGTTCGAATCTTTCGCCCAGGCAATCCACCCGCCCTTGGCGTTGGTGGTCACTGTCACCGTCCGGCCGCCTGTCGATTTGATCGAGGCTGGGTCTAGGTTAGCCGAGAATGTGTCGGTATTACCCGATAGTACGAAGATAAATGTCGGAGGCACCACCGCGGTAACCACGATTTGATCGTCCGTGATGTTCGCCAGAGCTATATCGGTGTGATCAATCGCAACTGGAGCGGAGGTTTGAGTCTCAATAGATGCCTGCTGGCTAGCCGCCGCCGAAGATGCAGTCGTCAGCGTGGACGTGCCAGTAAAGTGGAAACAATATAGCGTACCAACCGTCAGGTCGCCAGATGGAAACGTGACTACATTCGATGGGGTGGCTGCACTTGAGGCAACAGTTACACCAGCGGACATACCAACCCAAGCCGTAGAACCAGCGGGTAGTTGGCCTGTGGGACCAACTGTGAGGTTATCCACTACCCAGTTGGCAGCAGTTGCATTCACGGTATAGGTTGAAGGAAATACAATTACAACCTTGGCTTCAGTAGCCAGTGTCACCGGTTTCGCGCACACTAAACCACCAGTGGTGGTACTGGCCTTCATACGATCAAGCCTCGCATAGGCCTGTGTGAACGATACAGCATCTGCACTAAAAGGCACAAACTGCGTTGATATAGTCAAAACCAATCCGATGATTGGGATGATTCTACTGGCTAACGGACTTTTCCAGCGCTGCATTTGCACCTCAATAATTCACTCATTACTCTACTTAGAAGTAGTGTACTTCAAAGCATAAGAGTCATGCAAGAGTTTTATTCAGCGCAGAGCTAGAAGATGTGCGTATAGAGGCTAATTGTCCTTAGAAGTTACCGGCCGCCACAATCGTGAGAGTGTCCGAGTAATCGGAACCGGCTGGTGTACCGCCCGCGATCGAGGCTCGTTCAATGAGGTTAATGACGTCCCCGTTCGAGGTAGCTGGCGCAGCGCCCGTGCAGGCCGTAAAGGGTTGGAAGCTGGCCGATAGGGTTCCGCCCGCAGACGTTGTGAGCCCATCATACTCGGGATCAATTGCTACGGTACAGCCACCCGCTGCGTCAGTTGTAATGTCGGCGTCAAGTACGTAGCCCTCAGTCCCGCTCGATAGTGTGTTCGGAGCGGCATTCACGGTGCCGGAAGTGTTGATCTTGTAGTTGGCTGCTATCGAGAACAATCCTTGGTCTGAGTCTTTTACCCAGCCAATCCAGCCGCCCTTGGCATTGGTTGTCACCGAGACCGTCCGGCCTCCGGTAGACAGTATGGCTGCAGGGTCAAGGTTACCGGGGAAGGTATCTGTGTTGCCGGAAAGTGCGAAGACGAAGGTCGGCGGAACGATGGCCGAGACTACAATCTGATCGTCTGTAATTATGGCCGTAGCAAAGTTGGTTTCGTCAATTACCGCCGGAACGTTCGTCCGGGTGTGGATGACTCCGGCGAGTGAGTTGCCGGCCGAACCCGTAGTCAGCGTAGAAGTACCCGTGAAATGGAAGCAGTACTGCGTGGCCACAGTTAAATCACCCGATGGAAACGTCACTGTCTTGCCGGAAACTGCGCTAGCTGTTGTAGACCCAGAGGTCATACCTGGCCAGAACGTTGAGCCGGCCGGCAAGCCAACTGTGGAGGTTCCGTCATCTACGACCCAGTTGGCCGCCGTCGAGTTTACCGTGAAGTCGGTACCGGATGGTTGCGACGGCAAAGTCACCTGAACATCAGCTTCGGTGGCGGTCGTCGCAGGCGTAGCGCAAACAGTGCCGCCGGTTGTCGTTATAGCCTTGTGCCGATCCAAGCGCAAATAGGCTTGAGTAAACTGCGGCGGGGCGGCCGCAAAAACGGTACCACTAAAAATCGGAACTATCATTTCCGCAGTAAGAGCAGCCAAAGCAGCAACAATATATTTAGTCTGTCGAAGTTTCATTTTGGTTTTCTACTTTTTGTTTAGGAGACCGAGCTAGAACTTTTTGTAAGTTTTTTAATTACTTATGCTTAGATTACAGAACCCCAATAAGACTGTCAATAGATATTATGCAAAAAAGTCCGAATCAAGTCGAAAGTACTTAAAAACTGGCGCTGGCAATGGCCGTTAAAATCTCAGTGTAATCTGGCGATGCCGGTGTTAATGGCTTGGTTTTAGCCTTCAAAATAAACGAACCTCGCCCGGCCGTCACCGGCGCGGCGGCCGAAAATATCTCCCGAATCACACTGTCGGCCACGCCCACATTTGCACTCGAGCCGTCATACGGCGACACCAGCGCAAACGGCCCGCCAGAACCCTGCGTCGCCGTTACGCCCTGGGCCCCAAAACCCTCATTCAGCGAGCTTAGATCACCGGTAGCGGAGGATATAGTATATGAACTCGCGGCACTCGCAAGCCCGGAATTTTGGCCGCTCAAGTACACCTTGCCGCCCGATTCGCCGTTGGTATCTAGACTCACCCAAACTCGCTGCGGCGAATCTGTCACCGTACTCACCGGTAAAGTCCCAAAATTAATCTGATATGGGGGACTCGTACTTATATCGGTTGAAGCCACGTCAATATCAAACGACAGCTGCGGGTCCACCGTGGCGGCGCTCGAAGTTGGTCCGTAGCCGCTTTCGGTAAACTGCCCGCGATACGCCTTGACCTTCACGGTGTACACCGTGCTACGCGACAGCCCCCGAATGGTCACCCCGGTGCCGCTACCCCAGCTCGCAAAAGTCTGGTAGTCCGTAAATGCCAGCGTACTGCTGATAGTCAGGTCGTTCTTCACATAATTAGTGGTCACGAAATTATCGGTCGAAATTGCCACCGCAAACAGCGCGTCACTCGGATTATTTTCCGGGCCGACCACCAGCTGCAGCTTGTTGTACCAATTCCCGCCGTTAGTTATCGTCACCGTCGGCACGTTAGCCTGCTTTTCGAACACCTCCCCAGATCCAGCTTTGTAGTTGGTCGAGGACGCACTGCCCGACGTTTCGCCCGAAATTCCGTTTACCTTATAGTTGGTCGAGCTTGAGCCGGCCGTGCCCCCACTGCCAAAGCCGTAGGAATTCAGCTGGTAATTACTGCTCGCGGGCAGCGTCGCCATCAATACGGGCAGTACAAGCGAACTTACCCATTTCCATGAGCTCATTTGCGCCACCTCAACGTCGACTTCACCATTTTCATAATCTCGGTCACATCATCTTTGGGATTATTCGTCGTTATCGACACTGTCACTTCGCGGCTCTGATGAATCCAAAACATCGTCTGCTCCGAACGGTCCAGCTTAGTCATCAAAACCATTGGATCAGCGCCCATTTTGTCGTTTGTTTCGCGGTACTCGTCCTTTTTTATCTGGCGCATTCGGTAGCTCGAGTCATCATCATACGTCGTTAATGGCTTCACGCTCACCGCAATTGTGCGCGAATAATCAGATTTGCTGCCAATATTATATTGCTCGGTCGCGTGATTATCAGTCTTTACCTGGCTCACAACGTCGAATATCCCCGGGTACTGAAACTCAATAGCTAAACCGCTCAGCATATTCGGTGTTGGCGCTTTGGGCGCCGCGGCCGCTCGGGCAGTTTCGAGCGAATTATTCGCTGTACCCACGGACGGGCCATCAATAAACTTCAGATATCCCACCGCCAATGCCCCAAAGACGATCCCGATCACCACCATCGACACCCACCAACCCACCCGGTGGCCCGACCTTGCGGCTGGCTTCGCAACGTCCGAAACTGTGGCTTCATGCGGTTCTACCAGCTGGGCCGCTTGTTCCTGCGCCGCCTCCGCCACCGGCGCTGCCATACCATGCACCTGCGCGGCGTACTTTGGACTCACCGGCCGAACTATATGCATCATATCTCTCACGCCAGCGCCTCAATTTGACGCTGCATTATGCCTTTTTCACGGCGTTCACCCAGCCAGAACGAAACGATCATAAATAACAACAAGGCCCACAGCGGCCATATATATGGGAACATACTGGTAAATTGCGCGGGCGTAGATACGACCACTCCAGCCGCCCCCGCCTTGCCCGAATTCACCAACGTCGTCAGCTGCAAATAAGCCGTATGCCCCACTGCGTCCGTCGCTCGAATAATTAACGGGAAACTGCCCAAATACCCGCCCGTGCGCTGATACACGTGCTTCACCGTGAACGCCCCCGGCGCCAAACGCGTGATCAAATCCGACGTCCCATCACCCCAATCCACGCTCACGGCGTACGGCGCCTGGCCACCCACCAATTCCACCGGCCACACTATCTCTTCACCAGGCTGTGAACCCCGGTAATAATTCTCGGACTGAATGACCAGCTCCGTCGAATAGCCAAATCCACCGGGAGGCTGATTCAAAGTCACCCCCACCGTCGGCGATGTTGGCCCCGCTTGATCGAGTGCATTATAAGATAGCGCCGTCAGATCATTATGTCCTATCACCAAATCAACCGGAATACTAAACCGACCGTTCGCCCCGCAAAAAATACTGCCTACCAGAATGCCGTTAGTAAATATCTTCACCAAAGACTTTTCGGGGCAGGTACCCTCAACCGTCACCGGGTTCACCGAAAAAGCCTGGCCGTTCGCCGGCGAAGTAATCGTCGCCGGCTTAGTCGGACGCGGCCCCGGCACCACCGCGGTCACACTATACGAACCGGAACACCCGGGCGTAGACGGCACACCACAAGTCGCAGCTTTAGCCGACACCGAGTAGCTCGCCAACAGCACTCCCACCGCCAGAGTCAAAAAAGTCAGCAACGCATACGACGTCTCTCGATGATGCGTCAGTCTACCTGTATGAGAATGATGACTAAACCTCGGAAACACAAGCATTACTTAAAATATTACCATACTGTCATCTCTGGGGTCGAACTGACCGGCCGGCATTGTGCCGACCAAACACAAGCGGTATCATATAACGTAACATCCTGTGAGCTGGAGCAACACGCACGTCAATGGCCGAAACACCCACACCCGAATCACCCGACCAGTCCGGCGTCAACATCTCGCCGTCTCCTGTTGATGGGCAACCGGAGGCACCCGCCACCCAAACCGACCCGACCGACCAAGCTGCCCCCGCCCCTGCCCCCACCCCCGAAACCAGCGTAAAAACAGTTGCCGCCGAGCCCCTGCCGGACGGCACGATCCCTACCGTACTCACTACGGGTACCAGCCACAAATCCGTGTCAAAAGGCCGTGCCTCCATCACCTCGATCTACCGCAAAGCCGATATCCTATCGACAATCCTGACCTTTGTCGGTGCCCTAGTGGCAGCCGCCGCTATCTTTGGCGTCTATTCCTACCTTACCCGCAACAGAGCCCCCGCCGCCAAAGCGCCGGCCGTCACCACTCTCGACAAAGCCGAACTCAGCAAGCTTCAAACCTTCTTCCAAGGCAATTCGGCCGGCAAAACCTCGGAAATTCTCACGATCAGCTCATCCTCACTATTTAAGGAGCGCGTAGCCATTGCCTCAGACCTCAAAGTGGTCGGCGGAGTCCAAGTGTCCGGCACCACTGCCCTCGGCGATCTCACAGTCGACAAAGTCAGCACCCTCGGTGTCACCAATGTCCGGGGAGCGCTCACCGTCTCTGGACCTGTCAATCTGCAAAGTCCTACCATCCTCGGAGCTGGCGCTACCGTCAACGGCAATATCACCGTCTCGGGCAACGGCAGCTTCGGCGGTTCCCTGTCAGCCGGTATTATTAATACCCGCGACATCTCCGTATCCGGCAATCTCAATCTCGCCGGGCATATCTTAATTACCGGTAAGAATTCCGCTGCCGTACCCGGGTCGGAAGCTGGATCCGGCGCCACCGCCACTGTCGACGGCAACGACTCCGCGGGCACTGTCACCATAAACACCGGCACCATCCCCGCTCACGTCGTAAATATTGGTGGCCTCCTCGGCAAAGTCACCTTCAGCGCCCCGTTTGGTCATGTCCCCCACGTGGTCATCACCCCCATCGGCCAAAGCGCCGCCAGCTTAAACTATTACGTCCAAAAAACGACCAACGACTTCACTATCGGCAGCACAAATTACGCCCAGTCCAATACCAGCTACTCCTTTGACTACTGGGTCGTCCAATAAAGCTTGTGACTTACCAAATAAAAAAGGCCCCGTAGGGCGATTTTTTATTAACCGATTTTGGTAATTTTTACCAAAGAGTAGTGCTGGCGATGACCCGTCAAACGCTTAATGCGCTTCTTAGCCTTAAACTTCAAGATCTTGAGCTTCTCGCCCTTCACTTCTTCCAGGACTTCACCGTGAACCTTCACGCCGTCCACAATTGGTGCACCAACGGAGATCTTGTCGCCGTCGATCACCAACAGAGCATCAAGCTCAATTTTCTTGGCATCACCCAGCAACTCGAGCTCGAGCGTCTGGTCTTTTTCTACGATATATTGCTTCCCTCCGGAAGTAATGACTGCTTGCATTGTTACAAAGCCCCTTTCGTGCCTGGTTGTAGCAGGCGTGCTTGTGTTATATGTTCTAGCGTAACTCGAACGATAATACCAGATTTCACCCTTGATGTACAGCCGATACTAGCTCGTTATGCTTCACGATATCCATCACTTTTCGAAAATCATCCACAACGTACGTCGGCTTAAGCTGCTTCAAGGCCTCAAGGTCATAAAACTTAGTGTGCTCGGGCGGGAAAAACAGCAACGAATCTATTCCGGCATTCGCCGCTGCGCCCAGATCCGTATCCGAATCGCCAATCATTATCGCCTCGTCTTTATTGCCGCCCAACGCTTCGAGCGCCTTAATCAACGATTCCGGATGAGGCTTGTGATTTTCAACGTCATCATACGTAACGATCACGTCGAAGAACTGATGCATATCATGCCTATCCAGCAAATGCCCGATGCTCTCTGGCCGCGAAGTCGTAACAAGCCCGGTCATTTTATTGATGTCTTTCAGATACCTCAGGACTTCAAGTGCATCAGGATAGAGCTCAACCTGCGGCAGTTTTTTCCTCCCGAGCTCATCGGCGCGTTCATACACCGCTTCAGGATCTTCGATTCCCAACGAGAGGAGATATTCTCTCAACCTACCGAATGCACCGGAGATTTCCTCGTCCTTCGGGAAATAACCCTCTTCGTTGAGAGTTATCCTATAAGCCTCGATCCACAGGTCGATAGTCTGCGCGAGATTTCCGTCCCAATCGAGCAAAATGTACTCATAATTTTTCATACGCACTATTATAACATAAATAAATAATATTGCTAATATTATAGATTACACCCCGAATTGGACGGCTCTAATCGATCAGATTTTGCGCTTTTAACTTCGGAATAGTCTCGTGCTCCATAATTGAGCCCACTTTGATATCCTTCGGTACATCCGACGTCAACCACAGGATTTCCTCGATCTCATTATCAGGCGTAATCTCCCCCTGCCACTGCTTCACCAAAAACACCTCCATATGCACGTCTACCTCGGGGCTGTTGGCGGCCGGCGCTGAGCTTCGATCAAACAGCTCCAAATCATTCTCATTAACGTCGATCCGAATTTCTTCTTTCAACTCACGGATTAATGCCTGTTTCGCCGTTTCGCCTACCTCGATCCTACCGCCAAGATGGATAAAAAAATCCTTGCCGACGGACCTGCTCACCAGAACTTTTCGATCCCGAATAATTATGCCGCTAGCCTTGTATATATCTTCATCATTTTGCATAGACACAAGTATACCAAACCTAAAAAATTCTCTATCATCTCTTAACGCCTCATACCGCCAAATTGACACAAAACACGCTCGCAATATGTCAGTTTGGCGGTATGCCCTGCGATGTGCGTACCCCTCAAGAAACAATATCCCAGTATAAATCCGAGATCATCCCCAATAAAAGATATTCCTACCCCTCAAACTGCAGCTTCTTCCGCCGCGTCGCCACGCTTTCCAGCAACCCCAACCCCCCCATCGCCACAATCAGCGCCGTGCCGCCGGAGCTCACCAGCGGCAGCGGAATCCCGGTCACGGGCGCAATGCCCATATTCATCCCAGCATTAATAAACACGTGGAATAGGAACATCGCCGACACGCCCACCGCTACAAACATCCCAAATCGGTCCTGCGCGGTATAGGCAATCCGCAGGCCCCGAAACAGTAATATCGCATACAAAAGCAGCAGCAATACACCGCCCACGAAGCCCATTTTTTCGTTCAGCACAGCAAAAATAAAATCCGTATGCTGCGCCAATGACGGCAAAAAATTGAGCTGACTCTGCGACCCGGCCGCCAATCCCCTACCAAACACCTGGCCCGAACCAATCGTAATTGTCGACTGAATCACGTTATGCCCAGCCCCCAACGGGTCAACCTGCGGATTCAAAAATACCGTCAACCGATCGCGCTGATACGACTTCAGGTGCTGCAATATAAACGGCATCATGCCGAGCCCAACCACCGACAGCGCCAACAAATACAGCTTCCTCACGTTCGATACCAACGCCATCGCCGTCCAGATTGCCACAAACACCAGCGCCGTGCCCAGATCTGGCTGCTTCAAGACCAGAGCCATTGGAATCACCAAGTACAGCAGTGACAATGCCAAATACTTCACCCTGTGCATCTGGTCGTAATTACTCGAGAAAAATTTTGCCAACCCAATAATCAAAACCAGCTTGGCGAGTTCGGACGGCTGAAACTGGAAAAATCCCAAATCTATCCAGCGCTGCGCGCCCAACACTGCCTTAGAAGTCAATAGTACAATCGCCAAAAACAGCAATGTGAAGCCATAAAGCCATGGCGTCAGCTTAAACCAGGTACGGTAGTCGATCCGCGCCATAAAAACAAACACCCCCAAACCCACTGCCGCGAATACCAGCTGGTGCCACAAATCGCTCAGGCTACCCAGCTGAGTCGCCTTAAATGAGGTCGAATATATTACCAGCAGCCCCATGGCCACCAGTAGCATCATTGCCCCAAACAATATCCAATCAAAATTTTTCCAAAACCGCGTCTTTAGCACTAAGTCAGGTGACCACCATTACTGAAACCAGTCTAGCTTAATACGCTTCTATTTTGAAATCACCGCATAGTTACATTAGGGTATTGATATTATTTTGGTATAATGGTATAATAAACAACAACGGCCGAACTCGACCGTTACCGTTTCACCCGTCTAGGGGAGAAATAGAATGAAAATCATCAAGGAGCTGTTCGAGGTTGCCAAAACTCTGCGCAAGCAGATCGACAAGCCCATTGGTTTTGTCTGGCACGAACAGCACCCCAAGAGCCCGGCCAAGATCATCAACCCGGAGCGTCACCCCCACTGGGACTTCTAGCCCCAACTGCACCCAGCTCCCCATCGGCCCCGCGACTCTTCGCCTCCTTCACCGGGGGCGAAGGGTCGCTCTACGTTTCTGCCCCACTTATGCCTTCGCAATACCGATATACAACTCGTCTCCGGCGACTTTCACCGGCACAGAATCACCAGCGCCGGTTGTCATCATTTCTACCGCCAGAGTCTCGGCCATAATCACCTCCGAATGCGTCTCAACCGCCCTAGCCAATTCCGCAGACTCGGTCATCAATGTCAAAACAATTCTGTCATCTACCTCCAATCCGGCCGCCTTACGCGCCGTTTGAATATGTCGCACAACGTCACGCATCATGCCCTCGGCCTTCAGCTCAGGAGTAATATTGGTATCAAGTTTCAGGCTCTCCCCCTTCACGATCTCCCTCACATTCACTTCCTGAGCAATAATCTCATTAATTTCGGAGCGAAAATCAGATGGCACTTCCAGCCTCTGCAAAGGCTGACGAACTTTCACGCCCGCATCAGCTCGTAGCGACAGACTATCCGTTACGATCACCCTCGCCGCCTGCATCTGCGCTATAAGAGTGGTCATATCCAAAGTCACCTCGGCCACCGGCCAATCACTCAAATGCACACTCACCGGCTCATCCATACCCTCGGTCAACTCGCGCCACAGCTTATCAGATACAAACGGACTCCACGGCGCCAACAATTGGGTTATTCTCACAAGCACATAGTGCAAGGTTACATATGCGCTCGCCTTATCTCCATCATCTTCACTCTTCCAAAAGCGCCTCCTGGAGCGTCGCACATACCAGTTGGATAAATCGTCAATCAGCGCTCGCAGTGGTCGCAGGGCCTGAGCCAGCTCGTATTTATCTGCCGCTTCGGTAACTTCAACAATTGTCTCGTCCAGCCGCGCTAGCATCCATTGATCAAGCACGCTCGAAGTCTCGGGCCGGACCAGCTTCTTGGGCGGCTGCCAGCCATCAATCTCGGCATACATACTCAGGAACGAATACGTATTCCATAACGTCCCGAAAACATTGCGCTGGATGTCGCGCATTGCATCTCGGTTAAACCGCATATAATCAGCACCCACCGCCTGATCGTTGCCCAACAGATAGAACCGCAGCGTATCCGCACCCTCGGTGCCAAACACTTCCTCCACCGGCGGGTAATTCTTGAGCCGCTTGCTCAACTTTTGCCCATCGGCCGCCATCACCATGCCGTTTACCAGCACATTCTTATACGCCGGCCGGCCAAACACAATCGTCGACAGCACGTGCTGCACGTAGAACCACAACCTCGTCTGGTCTAATCCTTCGCCAATATAGTCAGCTGGAAAAGACTGCTCAAACACTTCCTTGTTCTCAAACGGGTAATGATGCTGCGCCGCCGGCATCGAACCGCTCTCAAACCAACAGTCAAAGACTTCATCGATGCGGCGGTACGTCTTGCCGTTTTGTTCGATCACTATTTTATCTATTCCGGGTCGGTGCAAATCTTCCGGCGCCTTCTCCAGCCCCGCCAGCTTCACCAGCTCATCCAGACTCGAAACCACCAAGTAATCTGCCTCATCGGCCTCGTTCACCCAAATCGGCATCGGCGCACCCCAGTAGCGGTTGCGGCTGATCGCCCAGTCGCGCGCGCCGGCCAGCCATTTCCCAAACCGCCCATTCTTAATATGCCCTGGCTGCCAATTGATCTGCTCGGCCGTAGCCAACATTTCTTCGCGAATCTCCGAAACCTTCACGAACCAAGTCGAAATAGCGTAATACAGGAGCGGGCTGTCGCACCGGTAGCAAAACGGATAGGTGTGCGTGAACGTCTCGGCCGCGTACACCTTACCCTCTTGCGCCAAATGCTGCGTAATAATCTTGTCCGCCCCCTTGAAGAACTTCCCACGCGCGCCCTCGATCGGCACGTTATCCGTCAAACGGCCATCTGGCTTCACCGTAGTAAGCACCGGGATATTGTGCTCCACCGCCAAATTCAGGTCATCTTCGCCAAACGCCGGCGCCACATGCAGTACCCCGGTGCCATCCTCAATCGATACCGCCTCCGTGGCCCACACCTGGAACAAATTATCGCCCTCGGCGCCACTCGTCAGCTTAACGATCGGCACATAATGCTTACCCACCAGCTCCTCGGCTGCCACCTCTTTGAGAATTTTGTACTCGGTTTTTAGCGCTTCCAGACGAGCCTTGGCCAAAATAAGCACTTCCGAAGTCGGGAAGGCCCCGTCAACAACATCACCACCATCATATGGGACCTCCACATACACGTACTTTGCCCCCGGCTTGACCGCCAGGGCCGCGTTACCCGGCAAGCTCCACGGCGTCGTGGTCCAGCCCAACAGGCTGGCATCTTCATCCACCAACTTAAACTTCACAAATAGGCTCGGGTCCGGCACATCGTCCTTATAGCCCTCGTTGACCTCAAAGTTACTCAGCGGCGTCTCACAGCGCGGGCAGTACGGCATACTCTTGAAGCCCCGCTGCAGCAAGCCCTTCTCGTTCACCTGACCCAACATCCACCACACGCTCTCGGTGTAATCACGATCAATTGTGGCGTAGGCATTCTCGGTATCGGTCCAACGCCCGGCTCGGCGGAAGAATTCTTCCCACTCGCCCTTATACTTAAATACCGAAGACCGGCAGGCCTCATTAAATTTCTCCAGCCCCAACTCTAGAATCTGCTTCTTACCGCTCACGCCAAACTCTTTTTCAATAGCAAACTCCACCGGCAACCCGTGGCAGTCCCAGCCGTTACGCCGCTCCACGTACTCCCCGCGCATGGTGTGGTACCGCCCCAGCGAGTCCTTAATGCTGGTCACCAAGGTATGCCCGAAATGTGGCAGCCCATTAGCAAACGGCGGCCCATCGTAAAAACTAAATCGTTTGGCGTCCTTGCGGTTCTCTAAACTCTTTTCGAATGTCTTCTCGACGCTCCAAACCTTGAGCATTTCTGCTTCGATAGCGGGAAAATCGGCAACTTGGGCTTTCTTCACGTTTGTCTCCTAAATACATAAAAACCATCCGGACTATTGCAGGGACTCGCGCAGTTGCGAGCGGTACCACCCTGCTTTCCAGATGGACTCTTCATTTCAACTATTATCATAAGTTGCCAACGTCTCGGTCTAATGAGCTCCACAGAGCCTTTCTTCGAGCAGCTTCGCGGTTGATAGCCGCCTATCCCCACTTGCGAGGAGTGCTTAACAAATTGTGAACCTACTATACCATACGTTACACTCAAAACCGCTGACAGAAAAATTTGCTCAAATTATTCCCCCGTAGGTTAGCCGACTCTCGACTACCTAGCCAGTATTATCATACCGGCTGAATCATAATTTCACTACCTATGCCCATAATGGGACACGCAAACTATTCTGGATAAATTATGCCTTCCTGAAGCCACTATTCAAAGCGCTTTTAAGCCGTGTCCCATTATGGGCATACCCTCGACATGCGCGTTACCGCTTATCCACGAAATATTTAATGATCCTCACAAATGCAATAACCATCAGCACAAACGCTATAAATGCCAGTATATACACTAACCCCAAATCATATATTACGTAACAAGGAAGAGAGCTGGAACTTACAATATCAGAAGTCGGTTCGATACAAGGGAAAAAGTAATTAATTAACCTGCCAAACGGCATAGCCCCGCTGATCTCAAACACAAAAAATTCGATTAAGAAAACTGCAATGCACGCGGCAATCCCTCCGAGAACAAACCGCAGTTGTTTAAGTAATTTCATAAATCGACCTTATAGCCTCTACCCCTTAATGAACCAGATTATCCACTAATGTCTGCAGACCCTGTAGCAACAGCAGCGCCACCAACGGTGAAAAATCGACCCCGGCGGTCGGCGGAATAACTTTGCGCGCCGGGGCCAGCAGCGGCTCAGTTATGCCAACCAGCGCCTCTAGCAATCGATTTCCCGGCTTCATCAAATAGCCCAGAATCACGCGAAGCAACAATACAGCCGAGAACAACGGTACAAATAAGTCCACAAATGTCACTATCACCAACGCAATCATTGACGCGCCAAATACGCAAATTCAGAGACGTTCGGCATACCGTCCTCGCCCTGCCAGACTTTCATTGGCGCACCATCGCTCTTCATCAACACTACTGCCGGCCGAGCCATCACATCATAAGTTTCGGCTATTTCGATGCCATGAGGGCTGTCGGCGTCCAAAAGTTCGACCTCGATTTGTTCCAATTTAAGTCTATCCTGAAACTGCGTTGCAATACGCTCGCCAAGAGTTCCCTTGTTGTACAGTACATAAGTAACCATAGATGCCTCAAGTATAGCATTAGCGTTGTAGCCACAAAACAAGTACGCTACTCAACCTTGCGACGAATAAACGCCGGCACATCCAAATCGTCATCACCTAGAGGCAGCCCCATATCTTGGTCTGACGGCCGCTGATGCTGCGTGGCCCCAACAGGTTCATCAATCATCTTGTCTTCATAAATTGGCGCTGTTGGTGCTGCCTGTTCTTTCTCGGGGGCGTGGCCATACCTGTGTCGAGGAGCTTCCTCCTCTTCGGCAGGCTCAATAGAAGCCAACGGTGCAAACCGGCGCGGCGGTACAGACTCCACTGCCGGTACCTCAATTGGGACAACTTCCGGCTCGGGATCAACTTGTGGGCGCTCATTAATGAATGGCTGGCGCGGCGTCGGCAGGACTTCGGGTGTGTAAACCGCCACCGGCTCCGGTTCGGGCTCTGGTTCAGCTTGAAGCTGCGGCATCTTTACCTGCACGTCGCGGCTCCGACCAGATGTTTCGTGAACGGAGCGCTTAGAGTTATCGAACCCGGTTGCCACTACCGTAATCTGCAAATCATCATCCATCTGGTCATCAAGCACGGCACCAAAAATAATGTTGGCATCAGGATCAACCGCATCCGTCACCGTCTTCGCGGCCTCATCAATTTCATGCATCGTCATCGTGCGGCCGCCGGTTATATTAAACAGCACCCCGCGGGCCCCCTCAATGCTCGTCTCGAGCAAAGGCGAATCAATCGCCTGGCGCGCAGCTTCTACCGCCCGGTTATCCCCCGAGGCTCGGCCAATACCCATCAGCGCCGATCCGGCGTTCGACATAATCGCCTTCACGTCGGCGAAGTCGAGGTTAATCAGCCCATGAACCGTAATCAAGCTTGAGATCCCCTGTACGCCCTGCTGCAACACCTCGTCAACGATACCAAAGGCATCCACCAGCGACGTTTTGCGATCAATCATCTGCAATAAGCGATCATTCGGAATAGTAATTAAGGTATCAACGCTATCTTTGAGCTCCACGATCCCAGCGTCAGCACTCCGGCGACGGCGCTCACCCTCAAATGTAAATGGCTTGGTAACAATCGCCACCACCAACGCTCCGGCCTCTCGAGCAGCCGCCGCAATCAACGGTGCTGCGCCGGTTCCGGTCCCACCACCTTCGCCGAGCGTAATAAAGATCATATCGGCACCTTTTACGGCTTCATAAATCTCTTTCTCACTCTCTTCGGCAGCGCGCCGACCCACATCCGGGTCGGCACCGGCGCCCAGACCGCGAGTGGTTTCGCGACCAATGTGAATTTTGCTGGGTGCCTTGGCGTGAACCAGAGCCTGGGCATCAGTATTGATAACTACGAACTCCACGCCGAGAAGTTTGGACTGGATCATACGGTTAACCGCTGAGTTACCGCCGCCCCCGACACCAATTACTTTAATTCGAGCTGAAGTATCGACTTCGGGCATTATTTCTGCCATTGAATAGACTCCTTACCACCAAGGTCTCGCCGTTAATAATGCCAACGAGTACACATGGACTATAACTGTCTCAAACAATGTATGCAACTTTTTTATTCGGGTAATATTGTTCAATATCCGTTGTACACATTATATGTTCGATTATCACGTAATTCCGCTTACCGAAGCCGTAAAACACAAAGAAAAACGAACCGTTTCCGGTTCGTAAGATATTTTTTAAGCGTAAAAGTTTTACACAGGTTCACAAAACGCAACAACTCTACGGGAGCAAATTGCGCAGCGTCTTCTTAATCCTATCAACTGTCTGCCCTATCGAAGCGCCTGGGTCGGGAGCCATATCAGCATGTGCCATATTCTCCAGCATCAATCCCACTGGTGCCGCGAAAGCCGGATCGTTAATCCGATCAACTATGCCCGTAAAGCCCTCAGGTTTACCGATGATCACCGGCAACTGCAATGCTTCCTTGGCCAGATCTTCAATCCCCTGCATCTTGGCCCCGCCACCAGTCAGCACCACTCCGCCTGGAAGCATCACGTCTTTACCAATCTTGCGCAGTTCTGCCCGCACCATGTGGAATATCTCGTCCAACCTTGCTCCGGCAATGTTCTGCAGTTCACGCCGCGTAATTACGTTCTCTTCACTATCGAGTTCTTCAATTCGAATCTTTTCAGCCATGTTCGACTTACTGGTATGAGCCCGCACGTACTTAAGCTTGATCTTCTCGGCCGTATCAACGCTCGTCTTCAGCCCGATCGCCAAATCGTTAGTAATGTGGCCGGCACCTACCGGAATTACGCTCGAGTACAGGATGTCACCCTCTTCGTACACCGCAATGCCCGTAGTTCCTGCGCCAATGTCTACCAATGCTACCCCCAACTCCTTTTGACGCTTCGTCAAAACCGCCCTTGCCGCCGCCAACGGCACCAGAATTTGACCGGTGATGGCAATTCCAGCCTGATGAATGCTACGATCCAGATTCTTAATGGCCGGCACCGAGCCGCTAATAATATGCGACTCCACTTCCAGCCGCACCCCGTGCATGCCTACCGGATCCTTAATGTTCGTTTGGCCATCTACCGAGTACGACCGCGGGAATACCTGAATAATTTCGCGGTTTGGTGGTAACTGAATCGCCGTCGCCGCCTCTTCCACCCGTACCAAATCCTCTACCATTATTTCCTGGTCGGCCCGACCCACCGCTATCACGCCTTTGGAGTTCTGACTCGTCACGTGCGCCCCGTCGATCGAGATAGTCGCCTGATCAATGGCTATACCGGAAATCCGCTCCGCCTCGTCCACGGCCGCCGTAATGGCCGACACCGTCTCTTCGACGTCGACCACCACACCCTTGCGCATGCCGCTGGTAGGCGCAACGCCTACGCCGATCACGCTAGGTAGCGCGGCACCCTCTTCGTGTAGACCAACAATGCAGCAAACTTTGGTGCTACCAATATCCAGACCGACATAAATTTGTTCAACAGATTTTGCGGCCAAATGATTTCTCAGCTCCATACTGCAAACTATTATAGTTCTTATGAACCCGTGTGTACAATACTGAATAATCCTAACTTTCTCTCGGAGAGAACGCGCCATACCCAGCTAATGAATACAAAATATATTCATAAACTGGTTACATTGTCATAACTTCAAAACCGTCTTCCGTTACCAAAACCGTGTGTTCAAATTGAGCGCTCAAGCTGCCGTCTGTCGTTTTGATTGTCCAGCCGTCATCATCCACAAATATATCCATGCCACCCAATGTCGCCATGGGTTCAATGGCAATTGTCATGCCCGCCTTCAGCCTGGCACCAGTCCCCGCCCGACCATAATTTAGAATCAGCGGGTCCTCGTGCAGCCTATGCCCCACGCCATGCCCACTTAACTCCTCGATCACTCCAAGCTTGTCCAGTCGCAATCGCTTCTCGACAGCGTGCGAAATATCACCCACGCGCGCCCCGGCCTTCACCTGGGCAATGCCCTCATCCAGCGCTTGGCGAGTGGCGTTCAGCAGACGCTGTACGCCCGGTGGCGTCTTACCGCCTCCGGCTACCACCGTCACGGCCCCGTCGCTAATCATTCCCTCGAATGTTACGCCAAAATCCAAACCAACCAAATCTCCAGCCGCAATCACTCGTTGTCCAGGTATTCCGTGGACAACCTCATCATTAATCGAAATACAAATCGTCGAAGGGAAAGGTGTGCTGTATTTATCCGGTCGGTAATGCAAAAATGCCGGCTCCCCGCCCAGCGCAGCCAACTCCCGAGCCGCCATTTCACCCAGATAACCGGTCGTATGACCAGGCTCCAGGTTGGCCGACAAACGTCGCAACACCTCAGCCAAAATCCCGCCGCTAGTCCGCAGCCGCCGGATCTCTTCCGCAGTTTTAACCTGATTCATCATGAGACTGCGACCTTCACCAGTGCCTGTACCTCAGCAATCGTGCCGCGGCCATCCACTCGTTTCACCAGGCCCATAGCCTCGTAGTGGTCAATCACTTCCCGGGTTTTTTGATGGTACAAATCCCACTTCGCACGAACCGCATCTGGGGCGTCGTCAGCTCGATCGCGCAGTCCCAGCCGTTTTTGAATAGTCTCAAAGTCAAGCTCGATCACTACTACCACCTTCAGATGCCGCTTATGGCCGGGCAGCTCCTCATCGAGCCACTTTACGTTACTCATAGTTCTCGGAAAACCATCGAGAATAATCGGCTTCTCCGGCGACACCGCATCTACCGCTCTACCCACAATTTCTTCAACCTCGGCTGCGGGTGCCAAAGCCCCGCTGGCTATCAACTCTGCCGCATGCTTGTTCTCGCGCAATAAATTACCGCTCGATAAATGCACCCCTCCCAGCTCTGTCGCCAACAAATCACCTTGGACCGATTTCCCGGCACCGGTCGGCCCCATCAGCACTATCAGTTCGGCCATATCAACCTCAGCATATGCGGTCCAAAAATCACCACCCCTATCATTACCGCCGCTACCGCCGCTACCAGCACTGCCCCAGCCGCCATATCTTTTATCAGCTTAATCCGTGGGTTCTCTTGGATATCGATCAGATCCAATGTCCGCTCGATCACGGTATTAATAATCTCGGTCAAAAACACCAGAACTACGGCAAAAAATACGGCTGCAAGTTCCACATCCGAGACATTCAGCAGCAGGCCAAGCACAAATGCCAGTAATGCAAACCACAAATGAATCCGCGCATTGCGCTCGTGCTCAAAGACATGCATTATGCCATGGATCGCGTGCATTAAACCGCTAGTAAAACCGCCTTGCGACGAAGGATGGACTCGCTGCGTGTGATCATCCACGACCACCGAAATGTCGGGTAATTCGCTCATAAACCCAACCTAGCGCGGACCGCCTGCGATACAGCGCCGCCGTCGGCCGTAGCCCCCACTCGCTTCATCACCACACCAATCACTTGGCCCATTTGCTTAATGTCGGTAGCACCCAACTGCGTCGCGACCCCATCCACTACCGCCGCCAATTCATCGGCGCTCAAGGCAATCGGCAAATACGTCGCAATGACGCTCAGCTCCGCCTCTTCTATGGCCAACAGATCGTCCCGACCGGCCGTGCGGTAGGCGTCTATCGAATCCCGACGCTGCTTGGCTTCACGCTGCAGCACCTTCAAAGCCTCTTCGTCACTAAGCTCGTGGCCGGCCTTAATTTCTTCGTATTTCATGGCGCTTTTCAATAACCGCAGCACCCCGGTCCGCTCAGCGTCACCGGCCAGCATACTGGCCTTCATGTCCTGAGCTAATTGTTCGATAACACTCACTTATTTACCCTGAATTCTTATGATTATTATACCAAAGAAAATCCCCCATCTCAGGGGGTTCTCAATTCCTCGAAAGTCCTAGTGGCCTAGATAGGCTTTGGCCTTGGCAGCTTTGCGGGCTGTCTTGCGGATGGCGATCTCGCGCTTAGCGCGTTTGGTTAAATCCTTCTCGAAGTACTTGCCGCGACGGGCAATTCCGAGCACACCAGATTGCTGCACTTTCTTATTGAAGCGCCGAATCATATTCTCTAACGATTCTTTGTCGTCTTTGCGTGTTACTTGAAGCATTTTGTTATCACCTCCTCTCGGCTGGCGTTGGGACATAATCGATTTGACCTGAGTATCTTACCAGTAATAGGCTCACCCATCAAGGCTAAAGCGTGCCATTACACGAGAAACCGCCCCACGATCATCTCCAGAGTGGAGAGACGTGAGGCGGGACTCGATGATTGCTAGAACCAACGGCGGCCGGAACCGGGACGAATGTTCGTCACCGGCCCCCAGTTGCCGGTCGTGTAGACCGACGGGTTGTAGGTCTCCTTCGGAGACGACGCTGCCTTCGGGATTCCGATCGGTCGCATCGATGCCTTAAGCATCCAGTGGATCGCGGCGCTTGTTGCATCCTGCTTGCGGTGGCTCTTTGGCGGCTTACTACCCCTCCCCCTTCCACGCGAGATCTCTGCCGGTGCGAACACCGGCGACGGCACAGGGTCGAGCGAGAGAGGCATTGGCTTGCCCGTCTTCCCGACCTCAGTAGCGACGATCTGCGCGAAGGTAAGCCCATTGCTCATAATTCCCTCTTTCGTTGAGCCCCTTGGGGCCTGAAGACGAAAACTACTTACAAAATCATCGAGCATCCACGCTCAAGAAAAATATCTCGAGCGAGATAAACTATTATAGCTTAATGCAGCCGAAAAGTCAACTCTATAGTATCGAGACGGTTATTTCGCTGCCTTATATCTTGAATCGCTCATAACATGAAGATGCAGGTGATCTATTTCTAGACCCTGGATAAGTACCTTATTGGCTTCCTGAAGTCCGTACTGCTTGATAACTTCGCGTACCGCCATAATCAACTGGCCCGCTAGCATGGGGTCGTCCAGCGCATCAATATTCTTGATGTGCTGCTTCGGTACCACTAAAAGATGGATCGGAGCCAAATGTTTGATCGTCTCGAACGCCGCCGCCACGTCGTTCTCCCAAACCAATTTTCCAGTCTCACCGCGAACAATTGAGCAAAATATGCAATCTTTCATGCCCGCAGTATAGCAGCTCAATCAAATCTACCTCAACTTTAAGACAACCGCCTTTTCGAACACTTTTTGCCTTCCCCAAGCCGCTTATGATTGACTAACACCCCTATTAAGCCCAAAATACCGAATTGCCTAATGTTGTGGCCATATTTATGCCTTTCAATCTGAAAACGACGATCATTGCCAGCACAACGCTAGCCGGATTGCTCAATCTGCTCCAATTCACCTCCAGCTATAACCAGAAAGCCCAAGCATCTTTTGCGCCCAACTGGGCCGAAGCCAACTCCAAGCAGCCGATAACTAAGCCTGCCGCCGCCCAGACCGCCACAACCGTCACCGTGGCGCCTCAGTCAACTACCGCCCCAGCCGCGATTCCTCCAACGCCAGCCCCGAGCAGCCCCGTAGCCGCTGCGCAAGCTAAGCTCATCGCCGCCGGCCTCAAGCCGGACTTTGCCGCTAGTTACTTATCGGTACAGACCCAAACAGGCACCCCGTGGCAGCTCCTAGCCGCCGTGCACCGCATCGAAACCGGCCAAAGCGGCGACACCGCCCGCAGCTCCTACGCTGGCGCCACCGGCCCCATGCAATTCATGCCCGCCACCTTCAACCACTACGCCCTCGACGGCGACGGTGACGGCACCAAAAACATCCACGACCTCGACGACGCCCTCCTCACAGCGGGAAGTTATCTCCGCGCCGGTGGCGCCGCCCGGGGCAACTATCAAACCGCCCTCTATAACTACAATCATTCCAATACCTACGTCGCCAATGTTCTAACCATCGCCCACCGCCTCGGACTGTAGTCGTCCTTGCTTGCTACCTGAATAATCCTTATGCTTAAGTATATGTTTAAGCTATTTCGCCAGCCCACCCTATTATGCTTCTCCCCTCCGATTATGATCGCCACGATAGCGATCGAGCTCGGGCTAGCCGGATGGGTCATCGCCCGGTACGCTACCAGTACTACTAAGCGGCTCATCGTTACCCTGTTGGTTTGCCTGGCCGCCTTCCAGATCGCCGAGTTTAACGTCTGCAGCTCGGCACCGGTTGATCTGTTCTGGTCACGATTCGGATATATTTTCATCACCGCCCTACCACCACTGGGAATCCACCTGGTCCTCAAACTCCGCCGCGAATCCAGGCCCAAACTTCTCGCCGCTAGCTACGCCCTCGGCGGCATTTTTGCTGCCACTTTTGCCTTTTCTTCAACCGGGCTCAACCATGGCGTTTGCTCGGGTAATTACGTCATCTTTATCTTGTCTGAATCTATCGGGCATCTCTACCAAATCTATTATTTTAGCCTCGTCATAGCCGGCCTCTGGCTCGCACGTTTGCCGTTGACGGGCAAAAGCTCACAGGCCCGAAGAAGCAGCCTCAACTGGATAATAATGGCCTATCTAGCCTTCAGCTTACCCACGTTTATTATCAATTTTCTCATCCCCTCAACCAGAATTGCCGTTCCCTCGATAATGTGCGGATTCGCGGTCAGCTTCGCCATTATCGTTGGCCTCAAAGTAGCCCCATTAGCGCTCAAAAAGTCACCCAATGCCCTAACTTTGCCCAGACTAGTCCGCTAGCCCCTACCCGCGTGCGAACGTGAAAACGCGCAAACTGCAGCGAGCGCCCGACAAGACAGAGTACCTTTCTGCCTTAGAGGCGTGCGAAAGTAGGAACGCACAAACAAATTAAGCTACTTCGATTCCTTCGCCAAAAAGTCCTTAACACTCGTCACCGTATCCATAAACTGAGCCGGAAAAATTATCGTCGAGTTATTCTCCGTCGCAATCTCACTCATCACCTGCAAGTTGCGCAGTTGCAAAGCAATCGGGTGCGCCGAAATAATGTCCGCCGCCTGCCCCAGCTTCTCCGCGCTTTCGTATTCACCCGAAGCCGCAATAATCTTTGCCCGCTTTTCGCGCTCGGCCTCCGCCTGCTTGGCCATGGCCCGCTGCATAGTGTCCGGCAGCTGAATGTCTTTGAGCTCCACCCGAGTCAATTCCACACCCCACTGCTCCACCGTGTTCTCCAGCATCGTCATCACCTTCTTGTTGATCTGATCGGTCGAAGACAACACTTCGTCCAGCGGGTATTGCCCCACAATGTTACGCACCGTAGTTTGCGAGATCTGGTTAATCGCCATCATCACGTTATCGATTGCCACCAACGACCTCGTCGGCTCCACTACGTGGTAATACGCCACCGCCGCCACATCGATCGAGACGTTGTCTTTGGTAATTACCTTCTGGGACGGAATCGGCATCGTCACAATGCGCATATTTACCTTGCGCATCACGTCTACCAACGGAATAATCACCCTCAAACCTGGCTCTTTTGGCTGCGGAGTTACCCGCCCAAATCTAAACACCACCCCACGCTCATACTGCTGCACTACTCGCAGTCCAAATACTATTACTATTACCGCTAATGTAATCAGAAAGTACATAAAACCCATCATTATCTCCAATCACTTATCAGAAGATATTATGCGCTCTTTGCCTATACAATGCCAAACCGTGAACGCAGTTCAGCCACAATACCGCTCAGCGGCAAAATTTCCTGTGCTCCCGAAGCCATATCTCTCAGCAAAACTGTCTCTTCCCGCACTTCTTTTTGACCAATAATAATTGCCAACGGCACGCCGAGCTTATCCGCCCGCGCCAGTTGCGATCCGATACCGTCGCGATCAACCGCACCCAATGCCCCCACGCCGCCATCCAACAACTGCTCAATCAACCGAAACGCCGCCAGTCTGGCCGGCTCGCCCAGCGAAGCCACGTACACGCGCTTAGCATCAACCGGCGCCGCCTTAGCTCCCGCCTCTTCCATCTCAATCATAATCCGCTCCAGACCCAAGGCAAAACCAATCGCGGGCGTGGGTTGACCTCCCAACCTCTCCACGAGAGCGTCGTACCGTCCGCCGCCGCCCAGCGCCGATTGCGAGCCTTCACGTTCACCATAAAATTCAAATACCGTCCGAGTGTAATAATCCAGCCCACGCACCAATAGCGGGTTAAGCTCATACGCCACGCCCAGATCGTCCAAATATTCCAGTACCCCGGAAAAATGCGTTTGGCAGGCTTCGCACAGATAGTTTAGCGTCTGCGGAGCATCCGCCAACACCGCCTGCGTACTGGCCTCTTTCGAATCCAGCACCCGCAACGGATTATTCTCGTAGCGTTCCCGATCGACCGCCGCCAGCTTTTTGGCGTTAGCTTCAAAGTACTCAATTAACGCTTTGCGATATTTGCCCCGGCACGCCGCGTCGCCGATGCTGTTGAGCTGCAAAGTAATGTTCGTCAGGTGTATACGGCGGAAAAAACGCTGCGCCAATACGATTACCTGCGCATCTATGCTCGGAGCCGCCTCGCCAATAACTTCCACGTTAACCTGGTTAAATTGCCGTTGCCGACCAGCTTGCGGCCGGTCGTACCTAAATAATGGCCCGTATGAATACATTTTCACCGGCTGCGGCCGCGAATTCATACCATGCTCGATAAATGCCCGCACTATCCCCGCCGTAAACTCGGGCCTCAGTGCAACGGCGTTATCGGAACGATCCGTAAACGCATACATTTCCTTCGACACCGCATCGGTATCGGCGCCCACACCCCGCTCAAACAGGGCTTTATCCTCGAGTAACGGCGTCTCTATTCGCCCATATCCCGCCGACCGTGCTACCTCACGAAACGCCGCCAGAATATTATCGTACTCAGCCGTTTGCTCCGGCAGTAAGTCATACATCCCCCGCAAGCTCTGAATCTGTTGCTTTCCCATCTAGTTCCTTTTCTTCTTGGAGAGTAACACGGCGGACTGCCCCTCGCAAATCCCTCCGCCTAGTCTATCCGCCGCACTCGCTCCACCGACTGCAACCGCTCAAGTTCCCGACGCAGCCTTGAAAGCACGAACAGATCTGGCACTTCCACCGTAAATTCGATAATTGATATTTGCGTATCCTCATCCAGCTTCGAGACAATATTGCCCATATTGAGATTCTGTCTGGCTACCGTACCGGCTATATCCATCATTAAACCAATCCTTCGGCGACCCTCCACCAGCAGCCGGCAAGCCAACAGTTCTGCCCCCTCAGCGGTCTCCCAGCGGCACGAGGTGTAACGCTCAACATCTGTCGGAATATTACGACAATCAAGTGCGTGCACCGTGACCCCTTTGCCCCTGGTTACATATCCGAGTAACGGCTGCGGATAAACCGGATTGCAGCAAACCGCCAATGTGTGTGGCAAATGACTGCCCTCCACCAATACTCGTCCTGTCGGGGCAGTATGTTTCACTACTTCGACACTCTTTGGCTTGGGAGCTTCCGGCACTAAACGTCGAATCACCGCCAACAAGCCCAGGCTCCCCTCGCCGACTTGAGCAAATAGATCCTCCTGACTGCGCAAATGCAGCCCATCAATAGCCTCCGTCATAGTGCGCTTGGGCACATCCTCAAGCCGTTTTATCCCCCAGGTCTGCAGCTCGGTCTCAATCGCCGACTTCCCCGAGGCCACGTTCACATCATGGCTAGCGGCGCGAAACCAGCTTCGAATGCGGCTTTTGGCGTGCGTCGTTACGACCATATTTAGCCAATCCCGAGTTGGCGCCGCCTCGCGCCGCTTAATAATATCTACCACATCGCGGTTTTCGAGCTGAGTATCAAGCGGCAGTAACCGCCCGTTCACCTTTGCCCCTAACGCCTTCAGCCCCAAATCCGAGTGCACCGCAAAAGCAAAATCCAGCGATGTCGCCCCTTCCGGTAGCTCATACAGATCCCCTTTAGGCGAAAACACGAATATCCGGTCGCCAAACAGCTCCAGTTTCGCACCGTCTACAAACTCCTGTCCGTTCTGCGCCTGCTGCTGCATCGACGCCAGCTGAGTCACCCACTTCAGGTTTGCGCGGGTTGCCACCGCCGTACCGCGCTTGGCATAGGCCGCCGTAGTTTTGTGCTCATCGTACAAAAAGTGTGCCGCCACCCCAAACTCAGCCGCCTCGTGCATTTCGGGCGTGCGGATCTGAATTTCCGAAATCCGCCCCTCTTCACCGAATACCGTCGTGTGCAGGCTCTGGTACCCATTTGGCTTTGGCACCGCAATATAATCCTTAATCCGATATATCAGCGGCTTATAATTCTGATGCAATATCCCCAATGTTTGGTAGCATGCGGCCACATCCGGCACAATTATCCGCACCGCCACCAAGTCGTAAATCTTATCAATATTGCCCTGCGTTTTCACGAGTTTCTTATAAATACTGTAATAATGCTTCTGCCGGGCCTCAATCTTTATCATCTCGACACCGGCATCCTTCAGATGCCGCCCAATAGCGCGCTTCAGCCCCGTCAGGTAGCTCGCCGAATTTTGTGTCACCTCCTCCACCTGTGCCCGTAGATTCTCATACTCTTCGGGCTGAGCGTTGGCAAAACTCACGTCTTCTAGTTCGCCCTTGAGCTGCCCCATCCCCAGCCTGTCGGCCAACGGCGCGTACACCTGCAAGCTCTCCCAGGCTATTCGAGTCCGCTTCTCTTCGGGCAAGGCCCCCAAGGTTCGCGTATTATGCAGTCGGTCGGCCAATTTTATCAAAATCACCCGAAAATCTTTGGTTGTCGCCAATAGCAACCGCCGCAAATTTTCGTTGTTAGCGTCCAACCTAGCACTATCAAGCGCCGGCCGCGGCGAGCTCGAAAGCCTCAATTTCGTCACGCCGCTCACCAGCTCCGCCACCTTCGAGCCGAACTCCTTCTCGATCTGCTCAGCAGTTACCTCGGTATCCTCCACCACGTCATGCAGCAAAGCCGCCGCTACCGCTTCGCTATCGAGACCCCACTGCGCCACAATTTCCGCCACGGCAATCGGGTGGGCCACAAATGGGCCGCCCGAGGCCCGCTTTTGGTCTCCATGGGAGCTAACCGCATACTTCAACGCCCGCCCGATCAGATCGTTTTCGGCTGGCTCAAACCTAGAATCATCATATTGAATACGTAATTTATTCATGTGTTATTTCCAATAATACCATTTGGACAGAACTTTTGCCCTGAAATTCATTTGTGTTCAACTTACCCGTTACGGCCACCGTTTGCCCTTCATGCAGCGCCGGATATTTATCAACCAGCCCAAACCCAATCGCCCCCATCATTTTACCCTCATTATCACGCATTTTCAGGCTCAAATGTTGACCCTGAGTCCCTACTTTGCGCACCGTGGTAAGCTTCATATCGTTCAACCCCACCACCGGCTGCGGGTTACTGTTTCCGTATGGCTCCAGTATCGCCAACATTTCAAGCAGCGAACCATCGACCTTCGCCAAATCGCCCCAGGCAATATCCGGCGCGACCAGCTCATCTTCACCCGACTCCATATCCATTGTTTCAAGATAGTACGCGTTCAACCCCTGCCGCAGCTCATCCAGCTTCGTTTCATCGAGCGTGTAGCCCGCCGCAAAATAGTGCCCGCCAAACCGGCTCAAAAGCGGCGCCACCGACCTCAGCGCTTCCACCATGTTATAACCTGGCACACTGCGCGCCGACCCCTTCACTTTGTCGTCAAGAATCTGCGCCAACAGCACTGGCCGGTGCCACTTTTCGGCCAGTTTTGAGGCTACAATACCCACTACTCCATGCGACCACTCCGCATGCGCCAGTACCAACACCGGATCATCCCGAAACTCCTCGGCCATCTCGTTAGCCATCTGAAGTATCGCTGCCTGATCCGCCCGCCGCTGGCGGTTGAGCTCCTCGAGCTCACCAGCAATCTCCCGCCCACGCTGCGCATCACCGGTCATCACCAGCTCCAAACTTCTGGCCGCATGCTCCAACCGCCCGGCCGCGTTCATCCGCGGCCCCAGCACAAACCCCACCTCGTGCGACGATAGCTTGCCAATCTGCACCCCGCCGACCTCCGCCAGCGCCCGCAGCCCTACCCGCCGCGTTCGGCGCAGCACCTTCAGCCCATAGCTCGCCAACGCCCGGTTCTCCCCCACCAGCGGCACCACATCGCAAATGGTCCCCATGGCCACCAAATCCAACAGCCACTTCTCCTGACCCGCCTCTGGCACGCTTGCAGCCCGCTGCAGCGCCTGCACCAGCTTAAATGCCACTCCTACCCCTGCCAGATCCTTAAACGGGTACGGATCCCCAGGACGCTTCGGATTGATCACCGCGATAGCGTCGGGGATTTCCTCCGGCACTGCATGATGATCCGTAATAATTAAATCCAGCCCATTCTCCTTGGCCCACCGCGCCTCACTGGCGCTCGTAATGCCGCAGTCCACACTAATCACCAGCTGCGCCCCCTCCAGCTGCAATCTCTCCAGCGCCGCCTGATTTATCCCGTATCCCTCCTCAAACCGATCTGGAATGTAGCTCGATACCTCCAATCCCAAGGCACTTAAGCCCTCCATCAGCACCGCACTAGCCGTGATCCCGTCGATGTCATAGTCGCCATAAATCGCCACCCGCTCTTTACGCTTCGCCCCGGCCAAAATCCGCTCCACTGCCCTGTCCATATCGCTCAACAGCATCGGATCGTGCAAATCACGCTCATAATCCGGATACAAAAAAACACCCATCTGCTCGGGCGTCATCCCTCTAGCCGTCAAAATTTCAGCCACAATCTCAGGTATGTTCAGCTCTTCTACTCGATTGCGAACTACTTCTGTCATGCCCCCCAGTATACCAGCCAACTCCGTCGATGCTACTTGCCACGACCTTTCAGAGATTTCCCTAATTCGAGCACGAATCCGAGGATACCAAAGATGGCAATCGGAATACTTAGCAGCCCCAAGATACCGGCCCCTATATCCGGATCACTGGTAACGGGTACAGGTTGACCCCACATTTCAAAAGCAAATAACGCAATACCGATCACAGCGGTAAACCCTAAGATTGATAATTTCTTGTTCATCAGGGCACTAAATCCTTTAAAACTTACGCGCCAGGAAGAAAAAATTCGGATCGCTGCGGCGCACAAACCCCAGCGGAGTTTCGGGTGCGCGACAAATTTCGCGGGGTCGATACACGGGTCGGCGGGCATTGCGAACTAAGATCGTGTCGAGTATGCGTCTCATATCGCTCTCGTCCCCCGTCTGGCCTGGCTCTTGAGCACTAACCCCTGAAGCTCACGGTAGAGCAGGAATTTCGGGTTTGCCGCATAAACCTTGGAGTTGCCCTCGTTTGTGACCGTCACAAAACCGACTTCCGCGAGCCGTTTGAGCTCTCGCTGCACATTGCCAGGATCTTCCTTGATCATCTTGGCCAGACCACGAACATGCATCCGGAAATCGGGATATTTAGTATAAATAACAATAATTTTTCGTCGTGTTTTCGACGTAATGAACAGTTCTAGCATAGTGTTTTGTATTTATGTTAAGTGTTGTTAAATTCACCATACCCCCAGCACAACCGCAATGCAAGTACTTTTTACAACGCACTGTGCCAACCGATATTATAAACGCGCCTATTTTGGGTCCAAGCACTGAACCACCCTCACTTTTGACATAAGCGTCATCCAGGCACAAAAATAGACGGCAAAACCAATACTTCCTGGAAGGAAAACAAAAGTTATGCCGTCACGTCACATCATACCGTCCTGCGCCCAACTCATTCAACAGCAAT
>JBBRSS010000015.1:0-30552 GCA_038245115.1 Candidatus Saccharimonadia bacterium | reverse complement strand
TTGCTGTTGAATGAGTTGGGCGCAGGACGGTATGATGTGACGTGACGGCATAACTTTTGTTTTCCTTCCAGGAAGTATTGGTTTTGCCGTCTATTTTTGTGCCTGGATGACGCTTATGTCAAAAGTGAGGGTGGTTCAGAACTTTCGGCCCATCAACCCGAGTGTTGAATCATTTGATTGAACTTTCAGGCTGGAATGACTAGGCCCGCCGCCCGAGACCGAAAAGGTCTAAGGCAGCGGGCGGGCGGAGATCGCTCAGCGAGCTACTGCTTGCCGGGGCGGGGCTTCCGGGTTGTCGGCTTCTTGGGGGACTCCTCGGCAGGGTTGGTAGCAGCGCTACCCTTCGGCGACGAAGACTCGGAGTCTTGATCGTCGAGATAATCCCCCAGACTGAGCTCATCCCCGAAGTTCTCATTTATACGTGGCTTACTTGGCATACTTGGCCCGCTCTCTGGATATACCCTACCGGACATCTTCCGATATAAGGCTGCTTTGACACGCAAGCTATCTTTCACCTTTTACCTGGATTGGTCAATGAGTGGATTGCCACACGGACCGATTTGTGCTAAATATGGCTGTAGAGGCCGCGACGCAGTCGACACTGCCGAGCCAGGAGAAGAAAGCCAAGCTTGGTGATTAGAACTCCTCGGGAATGCCCGTTACAGCATACAAACAAGGTCCGGTTGGCAACTTCCGGATAAAGCAAGGTGGCACCACGATATGTATCGTCCTTGCAGGTAACTTGAACTAGATTCAGGTTAACTTGCTGGGATTATTTTGTTTTATAAGGAGTAAATGGCATGAACGATTTGACGATTGCGGAATTATCAACCAAAACGGGCCACGCGGCCACCGTACGCGGCTGGCTACACAAACGGCGCGATCTGGGCGGGATGGTATTTGTGGTACTGCGCGACCGCACCGGGCTAGTACAGGCAATTATTAAGGACGAGACGCAGCAGGCAAAGCTGGCGGGGCTGCAAAACGGTACTGTATTGCGGATTTCGGGCATGGTAGTGGAAGAGGCTCGAGCCGTGGGCGGAGTTGAGCTGCACGAACCGGCAGTGGAGATAATTTCGCCGGTAACGGACGTGATGCCGATTGAGATCGACAAACCGCTCGACCACAAGAGCGAAAACTTTGACGTATTGTTTGAGAACCGGGTGGTGGGGCTGCGCAACCTCAACGAGCGAGCGATTTTTCGAGTACAAGCAGCCTTGGGGCGAGGGTTCCGGGATTACTTCGAGAAGCAGGACTTTGTAGAGATACATACGCCAAAACTGCTGGCGGGAGCTACCGAGGGCGGGGCTGAAGTCTTTGAGACCAACTATTTTGGCGACAAGGCTACTCTGGCGCAATCGCCGCAATTTTATAAGCAAATGATGGTGGGCGTGTTTGAGCGCGTGTTTGAGATGGCGCCGGTGTACCGGGCCGAGCCGAGCGTGACTACCCGGCACATGAGTGAGTATATTTCGCTCGATGCGGAGGTGGGATTTATTAACTTTGATGAGCTACTGACGATGGTAGGCGGACTGCTGATCCATATGACGGAGTACGCCTGGGAGCACAACGAGGCCGAACTAGTGCTGCTGGGCGCGGTGAAACCGGTGCTGCCCAAGGCAATTCCGCGACTAAAGATGAGCGAGGTCCACGAGCTGTACCAGAAAGCGACCGGCGAAAAGGCGGTTGGCGAGAAAGACCTGTTCCCGGCCGAAGAGCGCTGGATCTGTGAATACGCGGCCAAAGAGCTGGGTTCGGAGGCGGTGTTTGTGACTGACTGGCCGGCGGCGGAAATGAAATTTTACCACTTGGCCGATGACGAGCACCCCGAGATTGCCGTGCGGGCGGATCTGATTTTCCGCGGCGTGGAGATTGTGACTACGAGTATGCGCGAGCACCGGTACGACAAATTGGTGGCACAGCTCAAGAAAGTGGCGGGCGGCGACCCGGAAAGCGACGGCTTTAAGTACTTCGTGAGTGCGTTTAAGTACGGCATGCCGCCCCACGGCGGGTTTGGCATGGGGCTGGAGCGCGTTACGCAGGAGCTGATCGGGCTGAGCAATGTGAAAGAAGCGAGCCTGTTCCCGCGCGACACCAAGCGGCTGGCTCCGTAGGGGCGACGAATTGGGTCGGACGGCTAAACATTGATCAAATACTACTTATGCTCGATAATAGGGCAATGAAACGTCAACGATCACGCAACCGAGCTAAGTTGCTTACGGTTGGAATTGTTCTTGTGGCTGTAATTGCCGGAGGCACGTTCCTGAATATCGCTAAGCCATTCGGCAAACCTGCCGAAGCCCAAACAAACACCCCCGCCCAACGCAACGATACGCGCAAAGCCAATCTGCGACTAATGGCGGCTGCACTTACGAGCTACGCAAGCGCGGGCAAAAAGTATCCCGTGGTCATACCGAGCCGCCAGGTCGGGATATGCTCGGCGGCGGCGGCGAACTGCAAGGCCGCCGGGCTGGTAGACCTAACCTTTTTGATTTCCACCGGTGATATTGCTTCGCTACCGAGCGACCCGGTGGGCGGGCACGATCGTTATGGTTCGGGGTATACGATCGGGCGCAACGCTGACGGGCAGCTGGTGCTGAGTGCACCGCGGGCTGAGAACGGCAATGAGATTACGCAAGTAGTTAAGTAGCAAATCCTGAAAGCTGAATTGTGATTGAATTCAGCGCTCGGGATGTGCCCCCACCCTCGAGCCGGAGCTCGAAGGTGGGGTGAACCGAGCTGCGCTAGCAGTGTGGTTCGTAGAGCGGCCCACGCGGGCCGTTGGTGTTCGTGTGGAAGTGATCATCGTGATGCAGTTGCGGCATCATCTGTTCGAGCGGTAGGTTTTTCGACCGCGCGTAAGCGGTAACCGCGTGATCTACTACCTCGTCGTTGAACCAGATGCTTTTGAGCTTGCCGGTATCGACAAACATTTCGCCAAGCTCAATTGTGGCAGCCTGGTTGTAGTTGCCGTGTATGAAATCTGCAACCTTGTCAATGCCATTGGTGGTGGCTTCGATGTCGGCGGCGACTCCCCACTTGTGGCTCAAGTGGCCGGCAGCGTTCATGTCGCCAAGGTTGATCCACCCTTTCGGGTGAACCGACTTCCACCTCTCGGCTACCGTGTACAGCACCGAAATCTGTTCGAGACTTCCGGTACGGTGAGCTTGGCAGCTATTGATGTGTAGGGCTCCATTGAGCGACGGCGGCATGGTGTAGTAGCCGTCGATGCCCGGGCCCCCAATGTTGGGTGGCTTTTGAAGACCTGCGCCAGGTGTGGCGGCGGGGGTCTCGGTGCAGGTTGGGCTACCACCTCCGGAGG
The DNA here is from genome assembly GCA_038245115.1 of Candidatus Saccharimonadia bacterium. Taxonomy (GTDB): domain Bacteria; phylum Patescibacteriota; class Saccharimonadia; order UBA4664; family UBA4664; genus UBA5169. Next base: position 27,230 of record JBBRSS010000015.1, on the reverse strand, counting down.
CTAGCGGAGCTGTTCCATTAGTAAGGCTCGCATAGTACTGAGCTCCATCGTGGTAGTAGCTCCAGGTCTGCCCGTTATTCCGGGAAAAATCTCCCGTCGGGCCCCCATTGTAGGTCGCCATGACATTGACGACGGTCCCCTTTTGGTAAGGATGCCCAACATCTCCAAGGGGAGTTCCGGCCTTGCCGCCGATTGCAACCGTGTAAACCGCGGCGGAGTTAATCGCGTCTATCAGATCGTTCGGGTCGGCAACTCCATCGTGGTTGGCGTCTAAGCCGTAGATAGCCCAAGTAGGAGGGATGAACTGCATCGGACCCTCGGCGGAGGCATAGGACTTTGCCCATGGGTGGCCGTGTCCATACGGAGGCGGTGGAGCCGGATAGCTTCGCCCATGCTCCTTCCAGAATAACGTTGCTAGTAGATAGGGGTCCGCCCCCTTTACAGCAGCGGCCGCGGTAATTATCCCGTTGTACGGTTCTGGAACAGCCTTTGGAAGCTTACCGGTCACAGTCGCGCCCCCTGGAACTTGAAAATCGGTAGCTGTCGGGTTACAGCCAGGGGATTGGGCGGCGGAGCCTGTGGCGCCCCCATCAAGTGCGAAGATAAGAAACACACCGGAAGCTATGGCGCACCCTCCGATCAGGGAAACCGTCAGTACCAGCGTAATAACGACCCTGATGATCGCTTTCGTTGCTGAAGACAACACATCATCCACCTCCTTCACTAATCCTTGAGCGATCCGGGCAACAGGATGTTGCCGATGTAAAACGACCCGTTAGCTTGCACGACCAGAACATCATAGGTCGCAGAACTGTGAGCGCGTACCTTTTGGGCATCAATGAATGTAATGTCGACAGACACGCCCACTACCTGTGCGAAGTTGTAGCGTCTGCCCAGTAGGCAGCCTTCAACTGCGACATTAGTCACCCACGAATGCGGGCTAGTACTGACGGCCCAGGTCTGTGCGGTCGTTCGATAGAACTCTTGCGTGAAGTACCTCTTGAGCAAGTCCAGCTTGGGTTGGACGGGTTCATGGGTGGGGAAACTAAAGTATGCCTTAACTGCAGGCACAAGACGGGTATCCCAGGAAGTTCCGAGGAGCTTGTGACACCGTCCCTCTTCGTCGTTGCCGGGCGGTGGCTCGTTTGGTAGCGCCTCAAGCCCCTCAACTGCCTGGACCGGGGCCGGAGCTATGGTGGCGACAGGGAGTGCCGAAGGATGCGCTGCATTCCAGCTCTGCAAGGCTGGGTATACCCAGCCTATGCCGATGATCAGCCCAATAGACAGAGCAAAGGCAATGACTATCGATTTGGAATGGTTACGAAACCACGCTAGTACTGCAGTGCGAAGATAGCGAAACATCGCTTCACCTCTATTCTGTTTGTAAGGAGCTAGGGACAATCCCTAACCCGAGAATCGATAGCGCCATACTATCGCGCGGCTCGGGTTAGGGCCGGGGGCTACTGCTTTCGCAGCGGCCCCCGGCGCTTACAAACTGCATCACTACATGAGACGCTCAACAACTACCGCCCGGCGTGACTCCTTGAATTGCCGGAAATAGGCTGAGGCGTGGTGGTTGACTGCGGGGTGGATCCAGCTGATGATCCGGACGATGTATAGTCCGATTGCTGGGATGGGTTGCCGAAGCCAGAGTGTGACACCTGCGGTGAACTACTCTGCTTCACCTTGGAAATCACAAAGTTGACCACCCTCCATACCCCATAGCTTATGACGAGGAACGTGCAGCCAGACCGCACGATTGAACCCCACAGCCATGAGGATGGGCCCATCAGCGAGAAGACGGCATCCTGAATCTTGAGAAAGACCAGAATAGTCACCGACAACATAGCAGGAAGGATGGTCTTGTGCCCCATGCTCTTGGCGTGTTTTATTACCTTTTTGCGGAAGTCGGGGTAGGATCCCGCGGCCAACCACACCGCCAACAAGACTGCATCGCAAGCGAGCAGTATTTCGACCGTAAGGTTCATGAAACCCTGCCCCCAAGTCAGCGGAGTGAGCATGACTTGCGAACCGAAGGCCACCCAGGAATAGAACAGTCGAGTCCAGGGCTGATGGCCCTGATAGAACTCCCAGACTTCTTTGGAAGCAGCTTCAACGTAGCCCGTGTCTCCTCCGATGCCAGCGGTGCCGTCGTGGCTTCTCAGCCGGTCAAGAGCTGCGGCGTTATGGAGTGTCTGCGCTCGAAGAAGATATTCGCAGAATGTGTAGCCCTCCCACCCCTTATGCTTATCAGGCACTCGGTTTGTGATAGACCATTCGACGTTGCCAAAGTTGAGCATGCAATACCCGGAATAGCCATAGCGCAACCAGGTTTGGTTGGCGTGCCTGCGCATTCCCTGCTCTAGGGCATCCCCGTTGTAGGTGGGTTTGATGCTCAGGTTGTAATCGGCTTCGCTACTCCCTTCTGTTTTCCAGGTATCAGCAAGCACAATGCCGACCTGTGAAGCTTTGGTAGGAGCTAGGATGGTGTTCTCGATAACCTTGCCAGAATCGGCGACGTAAAGCGTCCCTACAGCCATGATGACAAGAACATAGGCCGCAGCCTTGTATATCCTGCTCTTGTCACGTCCGAGATGGTAGGCACCCCACCAGGCAAAGGCTGCCAGGCCGGCAATACCGACGTAGATGAAGAGGTCACTCTTGGTGAATGACGCTATCAACACCAGAACTGCAGACGTAAGCAACTCGTAGGTCTTGAGTGAAATGGTCCAGGCGAGAAACACCATGCCTGAAAGTAGCAAAAACACTGATGCCTGCCAGTAGCCACCTGCCATACCGTTTGGCCCCTTATCACTGAGATCCCCGGGCGATTTACCCAAGGTGTCAATGATTTTTGTGAATCCGTCTTTCATTCCGTAGGCCTCAAGGGCATCCGGGTTGTTAGGGTTCGTCTGATTGAGGTAAATCGGTGGATTTGGAATTCCGCCACCGAATATCGGACCCGACTGACCCAATGGGGCCGGCTGAGTACCGGGTGGAGGAACAGGCCCAGCAAGATTCACTGGAGCAAGCGTAATCCCAGCCGATCGAGGGCCTTCTTGAAGTAGGTTGATCTGGGCGGAAACGGTAAGGATGCCGCCCTTGGTAACACGGCTAATTGGGATTAAGCCGTGAGTGGCCGTAACGCCGTTGAGGATCCCATACTGCGCCACGACAGTGTCGTCGAGGCGCAGAATATATCCGGTGACGTTATTGGCGCTTAGAGCCGGAGCCTTCCACGAGACGCTCAGGTTGGTACCATCCGCATTCTCGGACTTGAGTCCGGTGGGCGGATTGCCCAGGGTTGGAGATGCTTGCGAAAATTCAGTCCCAACAGATGCCGAAACCGGAGAAGCAGTTGCGGGTGCGGCAGCGAGCGAAATGGCCGCCGCCGCGAACAGGCAGAACAGGCCAAAGGCTGCTCTCAAGCGATTGCGGATCATTACGATCAGCCTCCCTTTTCTTGTTGGTTTGAACCTAAAGTGATGCAGATTGTCAAGCTTTCATGGGTTGTACTTCAACCCAACTTAAACCGTGATATTCAATAATATCAAAGCTTGAGTTGGGTCTCCGACCCCAGGACGCCAATGGCGACCCGGGGTCGGAGGATCCTCACCAGCTCAAATGGAAATCGGTCTTCAGTGACCCCGTGGCAAGTGCCGTGATGCCGACGACGCCAACGGCGACGACGACGATCACCACGATGACTTCTGGTGCCATCTTGTAGATCTTGGAGCCATTCCTTCCTACGAGGAAGCCCGATTTGACCGCGAAAACTGCCACTGTCCCGAGGGCTCCCAGAGTGGCTAAGGCGATCAAGAAGTTTTTGATCATGGTCTTTTTCCTTCCTGAAGGTTGCTACACGGACACCGGTTGGCGGCCGTTTTGGGCGGGATCAACCGACTGTGACGCCGGCTTACGTCGGGCGCTCTGGTCTGTTTCCAGAGCCTCGCTGATGTACCAACGATTATTCTGCAACGCGACGATCTGGCGAACCGAGCCCGGCGCGGTGAAGAAAGACCCTCCTTTGTTGATACCATCCGGCGGCAGAGTACTGCTCCAGCCCCGATTCGTGAGGCCCATGAAGTCAGCAATCCGCTTTGGTGTAGCCTCGTGGCCCATAGTTGCAAGGCTGTTGGCCGCACCAACTTTGGTGTTTGGGGCGAACCCCACCCAACCGGTGATCTGGTCGCGCAGAGTTTGTGCGATGTCATTCGACCCGTCCTGCGTGTCGTAGATTGTGATGGTCTGGAGCGCTGCACCAACCCTGGCCATGAATTCAGCCACATTCGCACCCTTGGAAAGGCGCGATGTCACGTGGAACTCGATGTGGGCAATGGCGACGCGAACTTCGCGAGCCATAGCCACGTTGTAGCTCAGCAGCCCGGCCAAGTCGAGTGTGGCCATGCCGAGATTGTGCCGAGCCTCATACTGATCACGCGGCAGCGAGGCGTCGGGAATTGCAAACCCCTGCTGCTGAATCACGTGAATGCCCGGAGTTGCCAGCTTGTCGAGCAACGCTTGCACGGAGTTGTTGGAGCATGAAATGCTGGCCCCATCGCGGTCTGCAAGCGGAGTCGCGAGACATGCGGAAAGCTCGTCTTCGTGAGCGAACTTACCTTCACGACTGTAGAGGCGGTCCTTAACCTTGAACAGGTCAGGAATTACCTCAGCACGGGGAATCCCGGGGTTTGCCCGGTAGGCCTCGTTCAGGACAAACGAGCAAGCGCCGCGTAGTGCCGGAGCCCATTCGTTTTTCCAGTTTTGACCGCAGACTTTTCGGAGGTGGATTTCCATTGCCGCCACCCGGATTTCGTCCATTGCGATCGGATCCGGATCGGTACCCGCGAGCAATACTGGGTTGAGAGCTCCCGGGTGATCCATGAGGTTCACGAAGTTGACCACGGTTCCTGGAGGCAGCTTCGACGCATCGAGCAGCTTCAGGTCGAACTTTGCCAGGTCGAACAAGTGAACAATGTACCCGCCACGGTTGGCGAGCGGGATACACCAGTCAACCACTGCCGTGGTTTTGCCGCGCCGAGAGGGCCCATGGAAGCACCATACTGGCGCCTCGGTTGCCCCGAGCCGCAACTGGGCATCGAGCCCGCCGAAAACCGGCTGGTGCTCTTTACCCATGGTAATCCCAAAAAAGTCCGGGCCGGTCATGGCTGGTGCACTGGTGACATACGGCATTGCCGATGCCGCCTGTTTGAGCCCGACCGTCCGAATGTACCGGTCGAACTTCTTGGCACCCGGGAAGGCTGCCCGAAGGAGCTGGCGCTGAATCTGGTTGTCGTTGACCAAGGATGCTCCGCTCTTACGAACCGAAGTGTGCAAAGCTTCCCGGGTAACGGTCAACTCCTCCTCAGTCTCAGCCGAAGCCACAAGCATTGCCCGGCCCTGAACGACCAGCTTGTCGTCCATGACATGCCGGTACAGCGCCCTCGAGGTTTCGATGCTGTGAGCCATGTCCTCGATGTGGCCACCTGCGTCAAAGTGGCTTTGAGCGTGGTTCTCCACATCATGGAGGCTATTGCCCGTCTCGGTAGCGAGGGCTAGGCCGCCAGTGACTTCGAACTGGTAGCTGAACCTGACCCGCTGGCCTTGGTAGGCCTGGAACCCGTACTCGAAACCGTTGTTGGCCTCGAATTCCCGGGCAGCGGGCGGCAGAATCGGCAAACACGTAACGAAACGTTGTCGGCCATAGCAGTCCACCATGAACTCGTAAGGGTGACAATCGGTGTAGTCGCCCCGTCCAAAGTATTCATGGACATAGTCGTCGGATCCCGAGATCCCCTCCTCTCGAATTGGTGGCTCGAGGTGAGTAAATCCGGGAGATATCATCTGCAACAGGGCCTTATCGAGGGCCTGTCGTCTAACCGGAACTGAACCCGGCCAGACGGCTGCAACTTTGGCCAGCATACTTTCGGCTGGCTGCAGCAAGTAGGCATCGGCATGGTTTCCGAGGTAGAAGCGATCGGCTTCTGGCCTCCCATAGAACCGCCCCTTTGTGATGGTGGATGGTTCGAATCTGCGCCCGAGGCTGACAAAAAGCAGGCCCATGGTTTCGGTGTCTCCACCAGGCCGCTCGGACAGCATCACTGCTATGCGTTCGGCCTCTTCTTGGCGCAGTTTCTGCCACACGGTGTCGGCAAACTGCTCCTGGGTTGGCTGCTCAGATGCTCGAATCTTGCTGACTCGCTCCTCAATACTCACAGGCAGCGGTAGCACATCGATCGAGCCCTTGGATTCCTTGAGGGTTTCAAACAACTCATGGTGCCTGGAGTGCCCAGCGTTGACCGAGCCGTCTTCCAGCCAGTCGAATGCGGTGATGAGAGGTATCTCGAGGCCAAGGTAGGTATTACCATCGAGGCCCTGGACGAACGAGCCCTTGAGCCCGTTCAGCGCTTTTTTAGCGCGCTGTTGAATCCTGCGTTGAAGCCGGTATCTTGCGCCCATCGTGCTCACCCCCCCTTCCGAGGATATAGGGAACTGACCGAGAGCTCGATGCGCTCGGTTTTTGGCTGGCCGGAAACCCGACGACCATTCACCCAGTGCCCTTTGCGGCGCGCCGAGAAATAGTCGAGTACGTACTGAGCCTGCTTCTTTTTCATCTCTCGGTTGTTGTAGTCGACCATCTTCACGAGTATGAGCCCGGCTATGCCAGATATAAGAGTAAGGAGCAGGACAAACATGATCGATACGAGCGGATTGGGTTGGATCAGCAGGAACGAAGTCAGCGATGCGCCAACAATCGTAACAAGCATGACGCCTATCACGATGAACTCCTGGAACACAGTCAAACCACGCCCAATCTTGTTCAGAAAGCGCCTCTCGAAGAAAACGCCGTCCGTAAGATCGCACCACTCGGGGTTGATAATCTTGCCGTGCCTGCCCGAGTTTGGAGATTCTGTCATGACAAGCACCTCCTTAGAGGGTCGAGAACTGCCCTTACAGGACGGGGCCGTATCCGGAGACAAACCATTTGTTAGCGACACCTTTCTGGACGTCGTAACCGTAGGTGAACTGGAACTGAGAACCCCGGACTGGCCCGCTGAAGATCTCGTGGGCGACAACTTGGCGGTGCGCTGCATCGCCGCCCCGACAGACCGTGACGTCTGTAACCTTGATCGATGTGACACTCGGGCCGAATCTTGCTACCCTCAACCCCGGTGTGACATAGTCGGTGGGGTCGACGTTTGGTGAACCCACGCGACCTGCCTCCAGGCTTGAAAGACGCCTCAGAATGTCGTCACTCGAGTAACTCGTGTCTTCCTGGCAGCCGATGATGGCTGTTGTTGGAGGAGTTGAGTAGAACGCACCCGGAGACGCAATCTGAGGGATGCCCTTGACGATCTTGATCACGGTGACATATCGCAGCGGATCAGCCTGACCCGCCATGACCACCGTGGTACCAACGACTCCGACGTCGGCGCGAGGCACCCCGGCACTGTCCATTATCGAACTGTGCGCGAGCGAGTCGGGATACGTCGACATGACCGTACCGTTTCCGGTACCTTGATAGCCGCAGTCAACTGGACCCTTGGCGTACTTCAGACGATTCGACTGTTCACCCGTGGGTGCGTCGGCGGAGTACGTGAAGCACTGGCGTGCGTACAGATCGGCGGCCTCTTGAGCCGGTGCGAGTGGGAACGTTTTGCAGTTGCCTTTGCTAGCACAACTGCCGGCGATCTGATCAACCGTTTGCTGTAGCGCCGTCGCATGCCGAGTTTGGCTGCTAATGAAGCTACTTTGCTCGGTTTTGACGTCGCTCATTTGGTGCTGCGGAAACATGGAGCCTATAACTAGGCCCACACATACCGCGAGCACAATCTGAGCAGGTCGGCTCCAACGGAGGTCGGCCAGTCTTCTGCGCGCATCGCGCTTCCGATTGGCTCCATGGTCGGGCTCTTGCTTTTTGTTCTCGGTGGCCTGTTTGCCACCGGTCGCCTTGCCTAAGCCGAATGGTAACCACATGGCAAATCACACCTTTCATTTGAACTTGGTGAGGTTGTCAAGAAACATGCAACAGCTTGTGCTGAAGCCCGGGGTTGTATGGACAATGTTGTCATAACATTCTCCGGCCGCATATCTGGACTATATGCCAGATATATGGTCGATTAATGTTGCTTATCGGAACCGGGCCATTGGATGACCCGGTTCCGATAAGAGTGGTTGCCGGTGCGCTAGGCCGGCTGAGGGATTTTGAGCTGATCTGCGCGATAGACGGCGCCCTCTTCGTCAGCGAAAACGCCAGGATTGGACTGAGCGAGAAGGGCTACGTAGCTCCAAACAGCCGCACCAGTCAGTGCTATTCCTTGCGCTCTCAGAACGCGATTTGCGATCTGCTGGGCAGTCTCTGGCTCTTCTGGAGACTGTGGTGGCGTCCACTCGCTTGGCGCGGGCGGAGTTGGCTCCGACTGAACGGCGGGCACATCGGAGGGAGGTGCCGATTGAGACACAACCTCTTCGACCACTACCGGGTCCTCGGCTGGCTGCCGAGGAGGCTCAACAGGCGCCGCCGAACCGTTGGGTGAGGCGGGAGCCTGCGGGACCACCGGCGGGCTTGCCGGTGGAGTAGCGGGCGGAGTTGCCGGCGGATTGGGCTCGGCAGGTTTGTCTGCAGGATCTGGCGCAGACGGCTCCGAGGCCGGCTTGGCCGCGAACTTTGCCTTCGTCGCAGTCTGCACGCGAAGGTGAATGAACTTCAGCCCCGGTGGGACCAGGTCAACCTTGTCGCCGCGTGCCAGTGAAACCACGACAGCGGCCACGGACACGAACCGTCGCTGCTCCTTACTGGTGAGATTGCTCCACCAGAATATTTCGCGACGATAAAGAGGTACGGCAAATGGAATCACCCTCACGGCGGTGCTGTACTTCAGGAATTGCGACACCGTTTCGGAAACACCGTCGCTCGACCTCGCCTTTTCGTTGACCACCGTTACTACGGGTTTACCGCTTCTTTTGAGTGTCCGAGCGAGTTGGAAGCCGAGGACTTTCGAGTCGTTCTTGGTCGTGACCGCATGCAAGAGCACGTGTGCTACCTCGAAGACTCCCTGCATGACGTCAGTGACATCGTTGGACTCGCCATCGGGACCATCTCCAGCCCCTAGTGCGAACTTGAGGCGGTTGTTGCCATCTACGATCACGACGTCATACTGGTTGCAAGCTGCCTCCAGGACCTCGAGGGTTTCCTTCGTTGTCAGCGGATGTTCGTTCTCCATGGGCCTACCAACAATGTCGGTGCCCACATCTGTAGACAGAAGGTTCGGCGACTCGACTCCACCCCGGAAAACGTGCCGCGGTAGCATCCGAACGAGCTCACCATCCTTGAAGTAGGACCTGATACAGTCATAGAGCTTGGTGATCGATGGCCAAGAGTCGCCTTTGCCGACGCGCTGGGCGAGGTTTCCCGCACCGTTGAGGTCGAACACAATGACGCTGACACCGCTGGCCGAGAGAGCCTGCCCAATACCCAGGGCATCGGTAGTCTTACCCGCCTCTCCCTTGGGACCGACGACCAGAACGATCGTCCCCTTGCCATAATGACGACGGATCAGATCAACCTGACTTCGTTGGGCGTTCTCGGTGACGATTCTGGGCGTAAAGCGAACTCTTCCCCCAGTCCCTTCGAACACCCAGCGCGGCAACCCATAATTGGGCGCCGTACGCACGGGTTCGTCGGCAACCTCAAATGCATCGTCGGGTTGAGGTTGGCGCGCTTTGAGCAAGCGCCAACCGGAGTCGACGAGTACAACGAGGGCCGAGAGAACAACGAGGGCAAGCGCAGCCCTACCGTTGTGCGTGGCCAGCATGATTACTGCGGCGAGTACCAGCGCTGAGCTGATCCGTCGAGCATATTGCCGGCTGCGGTATATAGCCATGGCGTTACTTCCCTTCGGTAGAGAAAACTAGAACAAATGGTTTTCAGGTACTTCGCTTGCTTCGCTGTGCACGATGTAACGACTATACCGGCGTCATTGCTAGTGACCCGGCTCCAGGCTATTGGTTCCCAAAGGCCTAAAGTCGGATAACTAATTTGATCATTATTTTGAAAGATTGCAATCTCGCTGGAGAGTAGCAAATAGTCCGCTCCTCTATATCTGTAAGCGCGAGGTAGCGGCAGCGAGTGTTTATGTTGTTTTTCGGTTCTTCGAGCTATATTGGGTGCGGCCCAGATATGCCCTACTTATACACCTTAAGCTCCGATGTTCAAAGCTTAAGTGGAATGAATATTTCGGCGCTCGGATTGGTTAGTTCTATTTTTTGGCTTGAGAAAGGGTTTTTGTTGATGCATGTACGCTTACTATTATGGTAGAAACAATATGACCCTTATGGTGCTTTTTACTCTGTTATGTATGCAAATGATTAAAATGGCAAATTCCTTAATTGCGGTGGACCCCCAGATCGGAGAGTCCACCGCAATCGGTGGGTGTGATTGCTCGAATTGAGCCTAGTCGGGATCGCTGGTCTCGTCCGGTAAAGGGGGGTCTGATGCTGCAGTTGACGGCTGAGACTCGGGTTGAATCGCAGGAAGCTCGATCGTTGGCTGGTCTGAGTGAAATCTGGGACTAAGCGCAAGCAGTAGTTCATTTTGCCTGTTGAGCTTACCCCCCAACCCCCTCAGTAGGGATTCGATCGAGCGCAGTGCTTCGAGCTGATCTACCTGGATTTTTTCCGTCCGGGTCACTTTATCGCGGTTGATCCCCTTCAAGATCTGACTGAGTTCCCGGATATATTGCAGCCGCCTAACCTTTGGGTTAATGATGTCGCCGGCGGTTTCCGCAGTGAAGCTGAAGAAATGCAGCCATCTAAACCCGAGCGGTGGGCCGACATAGTTCTCGTCCGTTATCCGATTCTGCGGTATTTCGACTGCATGCCTCCGGATGATCCCGCTCCAGACGTAGATGTGATCCTTATCGGCCACGATGTAGCTTGCCTCAACAATGAGGACCTTATAGATAAACCACCCAAGGGCGGCCAGTGTGGCAGCAAAACTGACATAGCCAAGCACCGAAGATCCCGTACCACTCTTTGCGCTGATGATATTGATCGCAGCGGTAATAACGGCGAGGGCAAGCGGGATAAGCAAGAAAATCGGATGCTCGGCACAATAGTAGTGCTCACCAGCTTCGATGGCCTCTCGACTTGGTCTGTCACGAAAAAACAGCTTCCCCTTGAAACGAGACAAATTCGGGGCTTGCTGATCCTCTACTTCCTGGTTTGGATCGCTCATGACGAGCCTCCGCTTCCGGTGAACGCATTCACCCTAGATGAGCCGGACATGTGGTGTGCGAGTCTTTGTTTGACCAGGGGCACATAATACCACCGAAGTTGCAATATTGCACGAAAGGGTGCGTTATAGGCCTTACTTCTCGAGCGCCACGGCTGGCGCACCGCCAGCCCAGCCTGGCCGCATGCGCCGTACCCGATGGATAACAGGCCGGTGCCAGCCCTTAGCTACAACGAGCTCAGTGGCGTAGAATGCGCCGACGGCGTAGAGAATACCAAGCAGAACGTCGACGACATAATGCTCGCCCAAATATACGACCCCGATCCACATCGATATCGGATAGATCGCAAATGGCAGCGAGGCCCGACGGCCAAAGAATTTATGGACGAATAGTAGCTGCAACATCGGGTAGGCGGAATGCAGCGACGGCACCGCCGCTACCGGGTTAGGGTTGAAGTGAGCATAAATATTTGGCACAGAGTGCACCCCCCAGCTCCACCAGACGGCCGTCGAAATCTTGGTAATGGGATCAATGAGATGCAGTTCGGAAGCCATCCACGGGGGTGCGGCCGGGTAGATAATGTAGGTAATAAATCCGGCATAGCTTAGCAGCAATAGTGCCCCGGCAAACTGCCAGTACCGGCTGGGTCGGTATCTCCAAATAAGCGCGGCTATTATGAACGGGGACAAAAAATGCAGCATATAGACAAAATAAAAATAATAATCGTACCAGTTCAATGAGGCTTGGTAGAAAACCTGCTGGAGCCAGACAGTAGGGACATGCCCGCCAAACATCCAGCGGTCAAAGTTGATCATTTCGGTAAAATGTACCCGGTGCGAAATTAACGGCACTACCCCGCGCAAGGCATCGTAGGCTACTAAAAGTGCCACGAAGGGGGCGAATTTACGAACATACTCTTTGCCGTGACCATACAGGGCAAAGATCGTTAAAAATACCAGAAAAAGCACGTCTGGGGACCAGAACGCCTTAAAAAAGAGCAGAAATCCAATTACACCGACCGTGTAAACGTTGCGGAAATATTTCAATTCGCTATGGCTTGCATGGCCGCCATCGCGGTAGCCTTAGCGTCCCAAAGCGGGTTGTGCGGATCGCCAGATAGCCCCCGGACGGCTTTTTCGACGTACGCCCGGCGTTTGGAGGGGGTGGTGTAGCCCATAGTGTAGAGCATGGAGGAGAGGTCATAAAACGGGAAGGGGTGGTCGAAGCCGCGGCCAGGCATGTCATCGTTTTGGCAGTCGATCAAAAAACGCGCCTCGACCGGGTAGGGGTTGGCGGCGACAATGATCTGCGCCTGGGCCTTGGCGGCGAGGTACCACAGCCAGAATTGGTTGCGCATAGTGAGAGCATCCGGTGCCGAGATGGCAATGTCCTTCATTGGTCCGAGGACGTTTTCGGACACCCAAGTATCCACCGGTCCAATAATTGGGCAGCGTGAGACAAATTGGCTCAATATTTGATGGTCGGAGTCTATGAGAACGCCGGCAACAGAGAAAGCGTCCCCGTGAAGTCCGTTACTTTCGACGTCGAAACATAATACGTTCACTGCGGTGCCATCACTACTCTTTTTGGATTCATATGAGCATTATAGCAAACTTCCTGATTTGAAGCTGAGACGCCGACATATGTGCCCAACTTTTTGTAGGGTCGCACATAGCGTCTATGGATCCATAAACGCTATGGTAACCGTTATAGCAACTCATGAATTAGGCGGTAACAGATGACTCGCTCACTTTTTTCGTTAATCTATACTCTAATCGGCGTAGTGGTGGCCATAAGCCTAGGCTACGGCGCCATAACCAACGTATCCACATTACTGTCGTTTATTCTGGCTGTGATGCTGTGGCCGGCTCTTATGCTTGGGCTTAGCCTGCATCTCAACCTGGGGTTTTAGAGGTTCAGATTCGGCTGCGCGAAAGTAATAACGAGCTAGTAACTACTGAGACCGAGCTCAAGGCCATGGCGAGCCCGGCGATGGCGGGGTTTAAGGTAAGGCCTACACCCACAAACAAACCGGCCGCAATCGGGATGCCGGCGACATTGTAGATGATGGCCCAAAACAGATTGAGCTTGATGCGGGCAAAGGTTTTGCGGCTGAGCTTGATGGCGCGCACGACGTCTTCGAGATCATTTTTGACCAATACGATACCGCCAGCCTCGATCGCAATATCTGTCCCGGACCCCATAGCAATTCCCAGATCTGCTCCGGCCAGGGCGGGGGCGTCGTTGATGCCGTCACCCACAAAGGCCACTTTGCCCCGTTGCCGAAAGGCGGTGACTTGCTCGGCCTTTTCGCCTGGCAACACCTCGGCGACAACTTTCTTGATACCAATTTGGCCAGCGATGGCGCGAGCGGTTTGTTCGTTGTCACCCGTAATCATGGCTGGCACTAGGCCCATCTGTAAAAGAGCCGTGACAGCGGATGCTGCGTTGGCCTTGGGGGTGTCCTGGACGGCAATTAGGCCGAGTACATCACCGGCTTGAGCCACAACCATGACTGTTTTGCCTTGATTCTCGAGGCCGAGCATTTCAGACTCAAACGGCAGCATAATTTCCCGATCTTTCAGTAGCGCCCGATTGCCGATTATCACCTCGGTGTCATCCAGATACGCTGCGATTCCTTTGCCCTCGATGGCGGTGAACCGTTCAACGTTTAAGGTTTTGAGCTGCAATAGCTCGGCCTGCTCGAGAATAGCTGTGGCCAATGGGTGCTCGGAGGCGGCCTCGAGTGAGGCCGCTATTTGGACTAACCTAGGCTGATCATCGCCGACCAGATCCGTTACCACCGGTTTGCCCTCGGTGAGAGTGCCGGTCTTATCGAACAGGATGTATTTGATATCGCTGGCTGCCTCTAGGACCTCACCGCTCTTGATCAAAATGCCCATTTTGGCGCCGCGGCCGGTGCCGACCATGAGCGCCGTAGGCGTGGCCAACCCTAGAGCACAGGGGCAGGCAATCACAACTACCGCCACGGCAAACAACATGGCGGCCGATAAACTGGCGCCCAGCAACAGATACCAGACATCGAAAGTGAGGATGGCCAAAATGAGTACCGTAGGCACAAAGTACCCGGATATTCTATCGGCGTACTTTTGAATTGGAGCTCGGCTGGCCTGGGCGCGACCGACCAACTCGATAATTTGGGCCAGGAGCGTATCTTGGCCGACCTTGGTCGCCCGGAAATTGAAAGTACCCGTTTTGTTGATAGTGGCCCCAATAACGGTATCGCCGGGGCGTTTCTCGATGGGTAGGCTCTCGCCGGTAACCATCGATTCGTCAACGCTGGAGCTGCCCTCGATCACCTCGCCATCGAGGGCGATTTTCTCGCCCGGACGCACCATAATGATGTCCCCCGCCCGAATCTGATCTATGGGCGTTTTCACGGTCTGGCCATCCTTGATGACCGTGGCCTCTTTGGCTTGGAGATCAAGCAGTTTTTCGATGGCTTTAGACGCTCGGCCCTTGGTGAGCTCCTCGAGCCATTGCCCCAGCAAAATGAAGGTAATTAGCAGAGAAGAGATTTCGAAGTAGACCTCGCCGCCGAATCCAAGTGCCCAGACACTGTACAGATAAGCAACGGAAGTGCCCACAGCCACGAGAGTGTCCATGTTGGCCGCGCGGTGCTTGAAAGCACTCCAGGCGGCGCGCATAAAACGCGAGCCGCCAACAAACTGCACCAGTGTGGCAAGCACGGCCATGGTGTAGTTGCCGCCGGGCAAGTCGCCGCCGAGCATACTGTAGACCAGCGGCAAAGTTAGCGCTAAACAAAAAATAAATAGGTTACGGATGGTCATTTGACGATGATCTCCCCGCTAAACATGTGCATCCCACAGGTGTAATGGTAGCTTCCGGCTGCGTCCGGCTGGATCTCGATCTCGTAATCTTGGTTGACCGGCAAAGTGGCTTTGATCCCGAAGTCCGGCAACACCACTTCTTCGAAACAGCTGGAGGCGTCCTGGCGGGTAAAAATTAGCTTGGCGGGCACTCCCTTATTCAAAATCACCCGATTCGGGGTATATCCGCCACTGACGGTGATATTGATTGTCTGGACTTTGCCGTCACTGGCAGCGGCCACGGCATCTTCGGCAGGTTTAGCGAAGAACCACCAGATGATCAGGATGATTAGGATGATTGACCCTAGTAGAACTAATAACTGTCCCATATTCACTCACTTTCCTGAACAGTGGCGGCGTAGCCGACCCGTTCCACGGCCTGCACTATGTCCTGTTGTGTTACTTTGGAATCATCATACTCCACCACCATACGTTGCTGTTTAAAGTTCACGTCGATACTCTCAATCCCCTCCACCTCATCCTCGAGGCCTTCGATGTGCATCACGCAGGCGGTGCAATTCATGCCGGCAACATCAAACGTTTGCGTTGTCATATTCATTCTCCTATTTATACTGAATTCGTGAGTTGTACATGCCCATGGTGCAGGTAATGCGCAGTGTACCCGCTGGTTGCGCGGGCAGGTCAATGACAAATTGTCCGGTTTCGGGCAATGTTGCCTGCAGATTGAGCGCCGGAATCACTAGTGCCCGGCCGCAGCCGCGGTTGCTCTGCGAATCGATAACCAACTTATATGGCTGGCCGGCCTTGGCCTGGATTGCTTGCGGTGAGTACGCCTGGCTGGTAGCGATCATATTTAGTGTACCGGCCGAACTGGGCTGCTGGCTGGAGCCTGAGGCGTCTTGCGTAGCTGGGGTAGGCACCTGATTGGCCGCTTGTTGCGAGGCCGCCCGCTGGCTGGCCATAGACTGGACGAAGACGGAGAACGACACTGGTGAGCCGGCCAAGTTTAGCCCGCCTTCAATTGCATATAGACCGAGCACCAATACCACTGCCCCGGCGAGTTTGAGAAACTTGTCGTGCAGCCGTTCGCCGAGTTTGGTGGCAAAATAGGCCAGGCCAAAGAAGACCGGGCTGGTCCCGATGATGAAGGCCGCCATTATGAGCGCCCCCGCTATTGGGCTGCCCGAGCCGATCGCTAGCGCCATCATGGCGGTAGTGATCCCGCAGGGGATCAGCACCGTGAGCGCCCCCAGAAAGATAGGGGTAATCAACCGCCCATCGCCATGCTTGGACCGTCGTCGAACGTAGCGCGTGATTCTCTTGGGCGGCTCAATATTGAAGTAGCGAAAGATGGGGTGAACCTTCAATATATTCAGAGCGGTGCCGAGCATGAATATACCGATGGCTATCTGGACGATAGCGCGCAGCTGAGGCGTGAGGGCCAGGGCTGAGCCAACCCAGCCCAGCAGCAGGCCCAAAATAGTGTAGGCCACAAGTTTTGAGGCTAGAAACAGCGCGATGGGGAGAGCCACATGCTTCTTGGCTGAGCCATTTTTTGCGATCGAATCGGCCGAACTATGGGCGAAGTCATCTTGGGCTTGAACTGCCACCGAGCTGGCCAAAAGTCCACCCTGAACCGCCAAACAGCTCAAACCCCCGGTGGTGAGCCCGGTGAGGAAAACAACAGCTAAGTTAGTCATTCTGGCCACCCGAACTAAACATTACATTGTCATCGTTTATATACACAAATATCTCCTCTTTTAGCTAGCGCAAAAGTTGAGAAAATTCTAAATTCGGCAGTGACCGTAGAGCAAAATTATATCCGGCGGTCTTGCGATATAGCTAAGGCCAGTTCGTCCAAGACGACGCAATATCGGCACAATCAGTACCAGGATCACCAGGGCAACAAGTAGCGGTAGTAGGTTGTGAATTAACTGTGGCAAGGCTACAGCTTCACCGATGTGCGAGCTTAGAACACATAACGTCTCGCAGCTGCCGGGCATAGCTTCACCGGTCATCGACATACCCACCCCGGGCGCGGCCATCACTTCCATACCAATAATTGCCACCATGTGCAGACCCGTAAACAGGGCAAAAATGAATATGGAGAGGCGCAACATTAGCTTCATTACATGTATTGTACCATTTGCCTAGTCCGGTACCGGTAACTTTTCGACAATTAAATAATTACTAAAGGTAGTGGCTATCTTCTCGATATCTAGCTTGACATGGCTTGGTACCACAACGAAATTGTTGGACTTGCGATGAACGTTTTCATACTCATCTGTCGACATCTGAATGGTTTCATCGCAGGCCTGAGTATCGCACTCGCAACCGAAAGACATCACATGGAGCAGGGACTGGTCGGAGTCTTCGGTATGCTCGGTGGCGATATCGACTTTTTTTTCATTGCTGAGCTTGGCATCTGACTCGTTTTTGACCCGCAACATAATTGCCGCTTGTCGGGTTTGAGGTGTTGGTTTGTCTGGCATCATAAACCGCTTTCTGATTATGGGGATATATTTTTTATTAGTGTGTGATTTGGCGACTGAATGACCGAAAAATTAATCTCACACGAAAATTAACCCTACTGCATAAAAACACAACGGCATACTGCATAGCTATGACATATGTCACAAAAGTTTCAATACAGAGTTTTTATGGGCGGCTTATAGAATGGGAATTTTGCATTAATAGTACTTCTCGACCACCTGCCGGAGCCCATCCGACACCTGATCGGGATGATCACGGACCAAGGCTTTGATCTGATGAAGAGCGAACCATCTGACGCCATCAATTTTGCCAGGCTCTTGAGGATCGGGCGTGCCGGAAATAGTTGCCCGGTAACATCTGGTAAACCGGTTAAATCGATGCCCTTTCCAGGTCTCATCTGAGCGGTAAGTCCCGAGAACTTCCAATGGGACATTCGTAACCCCCAACTCCTCACGTAGCTCCCGCGCAGCAGCTTCATCATAGTCTTCGCCAGCGTCCACATGCCCGGCCGATGAGTTATCCCAGCAGTCCGGAAAAATGTCCTTGGCTGGGTCGCGGTGCTGTAGCAGAACGTTTCCCTGGCCATCTTCGAGCATAATCCGCACAATCCGATGGATATGTCCGTTGTCCCAAGCCTCTTGCTTGGTAGTCGATCCGATAGGGCGGTCATTTTCATCTACTTGTTGAATTGGAAGACTCATTTTACCAGCATCCGTTTATTGTTAACCTATTACTCCCCTGTGTAGTCCGCAAACGAAACAATCTGGCCATTCTCTAGCGTGAACTTGCCAACGTAATCATGCGGGTAAGATTTTGTGTCCATATGGGTGCCCAAATCAGTACCGGAAAAGTAAGTGTTTATAGCGCTTATGACGCCTTCGTGTGAGGTAAGCAGGATAGTCTGGCCCGGATTGTGATCGGCCAGGCGGTTTATGAGCTCGATGACTCTTGCCTGCATCTGAGCCAGAGACTCCCCCTTTGGGGCAATATAGTCGGTAATTTTATCCACGCCATACTCAGCCGTGGCCTTGGCCGTCTCCATACCCGCCAAATCACCGTAGCTGACCTCGCGCAGAGCCTGATTGCGCTCAATTTCGGTATCAATGCCAAGTCCGCGAGTTATCAGATAGGCGGTAACAAATGCCCGCCCAAGATCACTCGAGATAATACGGTCGAAATGGAGGCCCTTTAGCTTTGATACGGTTGACTGCGCATTTCGCACCCCCTCATCAGTGAGCGGAGTATCGGTCCAGCCGGACAGGCGCCCCTGTTGGTTGTACTGCGTTTGGCCGTGTCGGCAGATATAAAAGGTTGTCATAGGCTAAATATTATCACACTACAGACCGTACTTTTCGGACATTATCCTGATGTAGACATTGTAGTCGCTGTAAAATTCGGCGTGAATCCCATAAGCAAGGGCGCCATCGATATTGCGTTGATCGTCATCCCAAAATAGAACTTCACTTTTGTGCGCTTTCATATCCTCAACTAGGTGCGAAAAAAACTGAATATCCGGCTTTTTTAAGCCTAAGCGGGCCGAGGAATATATATTGTCAAAAACACCGTCAAAACCCATGTGCTGGAGCATATACTGCGTACGGTACTTCTCTTGGTTGGTTGCTAGCACAACCTTAATACCAGCCTGGCGCAGCCGCCCCACATACTCGATTAGCACTTTATTGAGGATGTATTCCTCGGCGAACCAGTATTCCAGCAACTCATCAACCGTCCCCTTCCAGCCAAACGAAGCTAGATAGGGTCCAATCGACTCCTTTAAATCGGCTTTGCCGACGAGACAGTCTTGGAATTTAGTGGTAAAAAATTCTCGCTCTTTGTCTTTATCGACATCATAATCGCGCGATAGCCGTTCAGAAAAGGTCTTACCATGTATTAGAACACCATCGGCGTCGAGGATAACCGTTGAAATCATGCAGTTTAGTATATCAAATTTATTCGGCTACCGGGCTCTAACTCATACTGTAGCAAGACCGACTGGGAACTACTGGATCAAGCCATGTCTATATGCTCAGCGCCGCCCAAACAGAAAGATGCCCCATGACTCTTCGCGAGTCCTGGGGCATTGATGAACAGAGGGTGGCGGGTTTTATTTACCGCTCTGGCCTTAATGAAACCATGTTTAAATGCTCAGCGCTGCCCTGGAACGAGTCCAGGGCAGCGCTATTGTGCGGATGTCGTGCGTCAGCGGAAGGCCGTGAGACCCGACACGCGCTTCCTCGTGTGATCGCCCCAAGTCTGCCATGTGGCGGTATTCCACCTACTACCCCGAACATAGGGCGCGTACGTGGTGACAGAAAAGGTCCCGCAGGTATTCGGCCGAAGCGTCAGAACGCCGTGGCGGTACCTGTTGTACCTGGCCGATACGGAGTTTGTCATGCTGATCGTGGCGGGGATCTTGTTGATCCAGAAGTTGTCCCCGTTACACAGCTTGACCTGCCCGACCACCCTGGCCCAGTGGAACCTGTTGGCGGGCGGATAGTAGTAGGTGCGCGACTGCATCGCCGTGTCTACGCCGTGCGAGTTGTAATCGCGCCAGCCATACCAGTCGTAGATGTGTGACCAGGACGAGTATGATGCCCGTACCCTGTAGAAGGACGCCATGTCGACGGCGGACGCCGGCACCGCGGGTGCGAGGGCAAGGGTGCTGACCCCTGCCGAAGTTGCCGCCGCAACGACAGCCGTGCCGTGATTCCTGGTCATGCGAAGTGCATTCATAGCTGTACCTTCTTTCGAAGCAGCAACGATTGGCCCCGTTTCATCCTTGTGACGAACGGGGTACTGCGACAAGCATCTTGCTCGACTACGTTTTTTCGATGTGCTTCTAACCCCACAGACCCATGCAGTAATCGCGTAAGCGTCTGTTTTGTTTCACAGGGTCAGGTTCAACGGGGTAATTATACTATAGAATGGCATGACGGTCAAGGTTAACGTGCTCTGAGAGCAGTTTGTCACCAAAAAACGCTTAGTAGTCTAAAGAAATAATGATCAATAATTTCACTTAAGCCTTGATGGAGGTCTTAGCGGGGTTTTGACTCGAGAGCTTAGGGTTTGTTGGGCGGGATTTAGTGAAAAACAAGTACGAAACGAGCCCAATCCATAGCCAGCTAACACACCAACCGGCCAGTATGTCGCTGGGATAATGTACTCCCAGGTAGACGCGGGAGATGCCGACCGCCAGAACGTAGGCCGAGCCAATCCCAACCGCCACCCACCGCCACCGCGTATTCCAGAGTATGAGCAGGCAGACAATAGCAAGGGCGCTGCTGCCGGTGGCATGACCGCTCGGAAACGAATAACCGCCCTCTGCGACTAAATGAGTCAGATACGATGGCCGCTCGCGGGAAAAAACTAGTTTGAGCAGACTGCTCAGGAAGCTGGCTCCGACAAGCGCGGTAATTATATATTTTAGCTCGACGTACTGCCGCTTCATAATTTGTAATGCAGCCAGCATTGCAACAACTACCGCAATGGCGACAACACCACCAAGGTTAGTGATCTGACCTAGCACCAAGGTTAGGCCGGGCGAGCGCAAACTACCGAAGAAATGCATCACTGGCAGATCGAAGAAGATGGGTTTATGCATGACCACGCTCGCGGCGAGTACGGTAAATATCGCGAGAGCCACTAACGATAGGCGGTTCGACCATTTCACTGCCAATTTGCGCTCATTTCGATAGACCATTTCGTTTAACCCAGGCTTCCAGCGGCCGGTAGAGCTGTGAGCCCTAGGCTATAGCGACAAGTTCAATATCGAAGACCAGATCCGAGTTGGCCGGGATATTGGCGGCGGGCGAAGACGAGCCATAGGCGCTAACGGCCGGGATAATCAGGCGCCTTGTGCCGCCAACTTTCATGCCCGGTACGCCCTGGGTCCAGCCGGCAATGACCTGGTTTAATCCGAAAGTCGCAGGGCGACCGGAATCCTTTGAACTCTGAAAAATGGTGCCATCGGCAACCAATGCACCCGTGTAATGGGCGGTAATGGTGGCGCCGGCCCGAACTTCATCGCCGGTACCTGGGGTCAGATCAATAATTTCCAACTCGGTTACGGCTGATTTTGGCTCAAAGCCGGCCAGTTTGGTGCCTTCTAGTCGTTCGTTCATAAATTCTCCTAGAGCTCATTAATATATTATTCCTACGGAGTGCAAACACTTTCAGTTATTGTACCATCCGGTCCGTACTCGACAGCTAGAACTGCCGCAGAGACTGGGGCTTAATATATATTCCATAATACTTGTCATTGACATACGCAGTGTTACGAAGTATAATATGTAATCGTTCTCCTCCTGCATCAGGGCAGATGGAAGCGACTTCGAGGGGGAATCATGAGTAGCATGCGGAGTGTTTCATGCAGAGGCTACGGCTTCTGGCGTTGCGATTTCCAGTGGGATGCGAACGCTAGGGCCAACGCTCCGCGGCGGCCCAGTTGGCCCTCAGCACCCCAGCCACGTTGCTGCCGGTCCGTCGGCAGCCGAACTCTGATTAGGAGGCGTTGACATGCCGGAACTGAGTTTTGATGACGAGCAGCTCGCTGCTGGTCTTGGAAACGTTGTCTTCACATCTGACGACGTACTTAATGCCTGCCTGCAGGCCGAAACCGACGGCGCCGCTGAGGTTGGGTTTTTCCCCGCGCAGGGCCAGGCACAGTATCAGGTACATCCGGTACTCCGATTCAGGCCAGACGGCCTGGTGCTGCATGTCATCGTGTTCAACGACGGCTTCAAGCCGAATGAGGCCGGGTACTATCCCGACTTCACTGTCGTTCTCATCACCAGGGACGGCGAAGTTCTGTTCTCGCGGCGCGAGTCGTACGCTTCCCCAGCCGGAGCACCACTAGAAGTTATCCCGCTTGAGCGAGCTTCGCAGCTCATCTCGGCGTGCCTCGAGTGGGTCGGCTAACCCCACCTCCCCTGCCTGACCTTGAGCCCCACCGCGCTCAAGGTCAGGCCTGTCCCAAATCTTCAATTTGTTAATTGAAGCTTTAGGATAGGCGGATTGAATTATTCGTGAGGTGATGCAAACCAAACTCTAGGACTTTGGGCCGCCAGCATCAAGCCAGTCTTGGAGGGCGCCGAGATTAGTCACGTCGGTGAAATTATTTTTTTGCATAATCGATAGTACAATACCGGCGCGACGCCCCGAGTGACAATACAGGTAGACTTTGGCATTCTTGGCCACATCTGGCAGTTGCCCGGCTTCAACGTTAACACTGTCGAAGTTGATCGCCCCTTTGGCGTGCCCGCTCGCAAACTCAGCCGGCGTACGGACATCGATCAGGACGGCTTTGCCGGCGGCGACTTCTGAGATAGCTTTGGTAGTCGGGTTCGCCATATCGCCCATCACGATAGGATCGGGCGCCGGATGGTTGACCTTGTAGATGCCAACTCCCGAGCCGACGACTGCGACTGCAATGGCTGCCATACCTAGCTTGTTTTTGATACTGCTCACTTACGAAACCCTCCAATGATTAGCTGACTAGTATATATTTATGCGTTTTCGAGACCGAGACGCTGTGCCAGCGTGGCGCGATCGAAGCCGATAACGAATTCGGGCTGGCGGCCATCATATTGCAGCTCGGTAACGGGCACACCCATTTGGCCGGTGGAATCAATCATATGCTGCGCCTCCTTTCGATCCCGGTCAACCAGCACAAAATCGAAGGTTACATTATTTTTTTCAAGCCAGGCTTTTTCCATCTTGCAGTAGGGGCAAGTGGCAGTGGAGTAGACGCGGATTTTGGTTGGTTGTGACATTATTGTTCCATATTTAGTGATTATTGAGCTGAATTCAGCTGAGCGCCGGGACATTCTTTGCATGAGCCATAAACCGCCAGCCCCCCATTAATCATTTCACGCGGTAACTGTGACTGGATCATGATGATCATATCTGCCGGCAGTGTAATATCTTTGACCTTGTCGCAGTCGCGGCAAACAAAGTGATGGTGGGGCTCCGGGTTGGCATCAAGGACGGCTACACCTTCTCTTACCGGTGCAAGCCCGGCTAAGCCCTCCTGGACCAACCGGGTTGTAATCCGGTGCACGGAGGTAATGGTGAGATCGGAGAGCAGCGGGTGAACGGCAACGAGCAGTTCATTATTGGTGGCGTGGCCAAGCGTCTTGAGGCTCTCGAGCACCTGTTTGGTTTGGGGTGTATTCTTCATGATCCAGATCATATGTTAAATGTTTGCAAATGTAAATGATTAACATATACTGAAACTACTAACGAAAGGTAATCAGTACCATGCAATTCGCAAAGTTTATGGCAAGCACAACCGGCAGGGCAATTCGAATTGTCGCAGGTTTGGCACTTATTGGTATTGGCTGGCTTGGGCTCGCTGGGACCACGACCGGATATGTATTGATCGGGGTAGGCTTGGTGCCGCTACTGGCGGGGATCTTTGACGTTTGTGTGTTCGCTCCTATATTTGGCGGCGCGTTTAAGGGTTCGGCAGCGCGGAATCGCACCAAATAGTGTCAACCAAGATCATGCAGGTGAGGTGGTACCAAAACAAGTTCGTGTGGTTGGTCGGGGGGATCGTGGGGGCTGGAATCGCGGCTATTGCGTCGCTTTCGTCCTCCCCTACTCCGACCGCGAGTACGAGCACGCCGGCTGTGCTGTCGGCAGAGTTTACTAAAGCCTTTTCAGTGGGTGCCGCAAATGCCAAAGTGACGGTCGTCCAATACTCAGACTTTTTGTGTCCGGGTTGTTCACAGGTGAGCCTTGGAGTGATGCCGAAGATTATCGAGCAATACGTCAAGCCCGGCAAGGTGCGCTTTGAATTTCGACCGATGGCATTTGTGGCCCAGGACTCCACTCCAGCGGGTGAAGGTGCACTGTGTGCCACGGATCAAGGAAAATTTTGGCAATATCATGACGCGGCCTACACGGCGGTGTGGCAGGGCTATTTCAGTAAAGGCATCGATCCGTCGTTGGTCACGCTTTATCGCGATGGCGGTATGAAAGCAGTGGCGCAGGCGGCTGGCGTAGACAACGCGCAATTCGACACCTGTATGACAAACCACGCGCATTTGGCAGACATCCAGTCGATGACCTTGGCCGCCCAGAATTCAGGAGTTCGAGGAACGCCATACGTGGTGGTGAATGGGCAGCCGATCAACGGTGTTCCCACCTTCGATATGCTGGATGCTGCAATTAAGGCGGCACTGTAGCATGAACCGCTTTGCCTTGTGGTGGCTCAGGATTATCGTAAGTCTACGGGCTAGTTGGACGATTCTGCGCAAGTGGAAATATGGATTATCGGCGGGAGCCGTGGCCATCGGGTTTTTCCTGTTTTTGTTTTGGTCGCTCAATCTAAACTTGTTGTGGTTTTTAATTCGTGCGCAGCGGCTATCGTTGGGCGATAAACTGCATGTCATACTTGGGAGCCCCTTAGACGGCATTATTCAATCCGGCTTAGTCCAGGGTGGGGCTACCCTGCTCTTGGTTGGGTTGCAGGGGGTCGTAATCAGCGTGTTGGTATATAGTTTGCGCCGGCAAGCTACGACAAGCCGGCAGGCGGTGGGCGGTAGTTTTCTGGCGAGCGCTGCAGCTTTGCTCGGCGTGGGCTGCGTATCTTGCGGTACGTCAATTATTGCGCCTATCGCCAGCTTATTTGTTGCCGGAGCAGCGGCTGAGGTTGGTAAGCAGATCCACGACACGCTCATCTACGTCGCAGTATTGGCTGTACTCTATGCACTGTATACCAGCGGCGCTACGGCAGCTCGCACGCTGGCTATCGAGAAAGCAAAAACCCCAGCGTCAGAGTGACCGGCTGGGGTTGCGGCGCGGCAAACCGGCTACTTATTGAGGTGGTTGGCCTTCACCTGATCTTTGTTTATCCCATTTGTGAGATTAGTGAAGCCTTGTGCCTTAAGAATATTTATGGCCATAGCCGAACGACTGCCTGAGGCACAGTACAGAATGAGCTCGGTGTTCTTGGGCACGTCCTTTAGTTCCTTGGCGCCCGCCGTGAGTTTTGAGGGCGGGATGTTAATAGCGCCGGCAACGTGGCCAAACATAAATTCCATACCTTCGCGGACGTCGATAATTAGTCGTTTCGGTTGTTCCATAGATCTCCTTGTAAACTGTTATTGAAAGTATACTAATGTAAATCATTTACAATAACAAGACTTTTCGCTATACTGTCTTCAATGAACATTACAGACATCAAACCCCGCCAATCAAAATATTGCACCGCCATCGAGGAAATTATCGCCCGGCTCGGTCACGCCACCAATCTGGAGATTCTGGATGAGCTGCGAAAAGATTACCCGAAATTGAGCGCCACGACCGTTCACCGGGCCACTGCGAGATTAGCCTCTCGCGGCCAGTTGGGCATTGCCCCTCTCGGGAGGGATGGTGCAATGCGATATGACGCCAACACGCAGTCTCATGATCATTTCCAGTGCCACCATTGCTACATCCTGCGTGACGCCGACATCCGCAAGGCAGTGGCGCCAATTATCCGGGCAGCGATTGCAGATTGCGAGATCGGCGGCCGACTGGTGATTAGCGGATTGTGCAAAGACTGTAAAAACATCGTAAATGAGGACGCCAATGTCTGAGCAAACTATCATCCATGACATAGTAATGGTCGGCTCGGGCCCGGCGGCACTATCGGCGGCAATTTATACTACCCGCGAAGATATTGATACTGTGTTGCTGGAAAAAGGCGTAATCGGCGGGCTGGCCGCGACGACCGATTGGATTGATAACTACCCAGGCTTTATAGATGGCATTTCGGGCTCAATGCTCGCCGAGCAGATGCGAGGCCAAGCCGAGCGATTCGGGGCTAAGTTTGAGATGACAGAAGTTACCGAGATTATTGATGAGGGCGAAACGAAGCGCTTAATGACAACCCGCGGAGAAATCCGCGCCAAGGCAGTTCTTATAGCTAGCGGGAGTGATCACAAAAAGATTGGAATTGCCGGCGAGGCGGAATATTACGCACGGGGAGTGCACTACTGCGCAACCTGCGACGGTGCGTTTTACCATGATAAACATCTTGTTGTGATCGGGGGCGGAAATTCGGCGGTGCAGGAAGCTATCTTCTTAACGCGATTCGCGTCAAAAATTGATCTGCTGGTTCGATCTGAGCTGCGGGCATCGGATGTTCTCCTGCATGAACTCGATAAGCACAAAGACAAAATTACCGTACATTTGCAAGTTACGCCGGTTGCGGTTGAGGGAAATGGCGTGGGGGTAACAAAGCTGCACGCAAAAGGCACCCAGGACGATCACGTGGAAATGTTTGAGCTGGACGGCCTGTTTGTATTTATTGGCCTGAAGCCGAATACAGCTTTTCTCAAGGGCTCCCCGGTCGAGCTTGATGAAATTGGTCTCGTAAAAACCAATGAGCGGTTTGAGACGAGTATGCCGGGCGTATACGCGGTAGGCGATGTCCGGTCGGGGGCAACCATGCAGATAGCAAGCGCGGTTGGCGAAGGAGCTACGGCTGCGCTATTGATCCGGCAACACCTAGAATCACGCCCGACGTCGGTGATGGTCTAATCGAGCCGAATAATTCCCGGCAGGGCTGAACCACCCTCACTTCACAACCCTCCCGTAATCAGATCTGCCATCGGGGCGTAAAACTCCCGTTGCATGGCCTCAAAGAATTGGCGATGCCAACTCCGGCGCTTCTTGGGATGAGCCGGATCCGTGGAACCATTCC
>JBBRSS010000014.1:0-32114 GCA_038245115.1 Candidatus Saccharimonadia bacterium | reverse complement strand
TACTACAACCTCGACCGCATTCACACCAAACTAAAAACCAGCCCGAGAAAGTTTCGGCTGGCGTATGAACAAATAAATGCTGAACGATCTGTGGCGGAAGTTGTCTCAGACAAAGTGCTGCAGGAATCGGGGACTTGACAGCGTTCACCGTTAGTTTATATGCATTCTCATCAAAATTGGGCTCCCCCGACACTTGTAGTAACCGTGAGTTACGCTCGTCAATTTTAGCTATAAAGTCTCCGATTTTTAGTGTCAGGAATCTATAGTAATGCTCAAGATGAATTATAGATATTTCATGAGTTTCTAAAGCAACATAGAACGCCCCAAAACTTCTTCGTATTTCAAGGTTAGCTTTAGCTACCTGATCAAACTTCTCGTAAGCCTTGTCCGGCCAAAAGTTGGCTGGCATTTGAAGCGGTTTAACCACGAAGTCGTTTTTGAACGTAACTGCCGTTGTAGCATTTTCGGCAAAAAATTTGAGAGAAATTAGGATATCACTAATTGCCTCTGTTTCCAGCTTCCTTCGTAGCGTAATTCGTATCTGTAAAAATATAGTGCTAAGCGCAACCGCACCTGTGATTAGACCTACCGCAATTGCCACATATTGCTCGGCGCTCAAAATCTCTACCTTCACAAACCATACGCCGAAAGCTACAAGAATGATTAAAGCAATTAAAATTGCAAGTCCTATTCTACTCCTACCGTGCCAAGTTAAATCTTTATAACCATACATGAGGCTATACTAGACTAGCGTCATATCTGAAAGCAACTGAAGGGGGCTATATTTGTGTAATATTGATGTTGCAGGGGGGTAGAGGTTCACACCTTATCGAGTATGAGATAGTGTAACCCTAAATATAACACTTGTCCTCATAGGGGTCGTTTCTTCTAATTTAATTCTTTCTTACTTTATCTTATCCGTGTCGATATTTTCAAATAGTCTTAGGCCTTTTCCGTGGAGAACGGGCATAACATCTATCCATAATTCATTGCATAGCCCAGAATTCAGGCATTGTTGAATGGTGTCGGCGCGGCCTATTACCTGAACAATCTTATCGCCCGCGGCTTGTTTGGCCTGAGAATTAGCACTCTGGGCACCATCAGTTACAAATGTAAGGGTTAGGCTGTCATTTAAACAAAAAAGAACCCAGTCAATGCAGGGTTTTTGAGCGGAACTAGACAAGTTATTGGGGGTAGCCCGGGGCGCGCGTTGTTGCGCGCCCCGGACCCTTCCCTACTGGAGCAGGATGTTGTCGTATATGGTGTAGTCGCTCCGATAGATCAGGAGGTACTTGCCGTCGATACGCAGCAGCGTGCTCTTGGGGATGTCGGTGGCATAGTACTCCACCTCGTTGCCGCCGAAGATGGCGATCGGAGATCCGTTCTGAGAACGGACCAGGACGGTCCTGCTCGTACCTTTCCAGGTGTTGCGGAACTGCTGGCGGAGGTAGTTGAGGAGTGGTGTGCCGTGCTCGGTGTTGTTGAGATCGACGGTGGCGGGCAGCTGCCCGGTGATGTCGACGATCCCGTCCTGCGCCATGATCATCGTCGAGCCGACGTGCGTCATGTTGTTGTTGCCCACACTGATCGCCAGCACCGAGGAGTCCGCGTTCGTGGTTCCGTCGGCGTTGGTCGAGTCGAACGTGCCGTCCCGGTGGATGTCCACAGATGTGCCATGGACCCGGTCGAGCTGTTGGGCGTACACGTTGTAGGTAACGATCGTTGCCGAGCGGCCCTTCATCAGGGCTACCAGGTTATCGACATCTTTGCTGACAAGGGCGCAGCTGGACAACAAGCCAACCAGCACAGCCAGCGCAACACCGGCGCAAATCCGTCGGGTGCGGTTCTGTCGAGTCACGAGTGGACTCCAATCCTGTATCGTAGGATGACTGCATGACTAGAACTCAGAAGAGTTGGTCAAGGTCCCGAATATGCTACCACATAGTTAAACAAATGTCAAGCTTAAATCTCGACAGCAAATTTTTGCAATCACCAAAAGAAATACACCTTCGGCGGAAGGTGTATTTCTTTTGGTGCGGGTACAGGGACTCAAACCCTGGACCTCCTCCTTGGCAAGGAGGCGCTCTATCAACTGAGCTACACCCGCATGGTGTTGGGCCGGAAATTTAAAATGGTGGCGAGACTCGGACTCGAACCGAGGACACGAGGCTCTTCAAGCCACTGCTCTACCAACTGAGCTATCTCGCCACGGCCGATTTTGTGGCTAGGGCATAAAAGGTACCCCGAAATAGTACACGAGCGGCGGGCCTTTTTCAAGCAGCGCGCAGCTCCATGATGTCGAGCGAGTGCTTACGCACCATCCGGTTGGTAGTTTTTAGTTCGCCTTCGATGCGATCGAACTTAACATCGAGGACGTCGATCTTAACATCGAGGCTGCCGACCTTAACATCGAGACTGTCGATCCGAGTACTGAGACCATCAATTTGATCGAGCACAGTGCCGACCAGCTCAACCGTAGCTAAGTTGGATTCCTCGAAGCGAGCATCCATGTGCTGTATGACGCGCGCCTCCGAGGCCCGGGTTGACCCGTCGATCAACCCTTGAGTATGAACCCGCTCACCTACAATGGTGTCAGTAAGTAACCCCTTGATATCTTCGAGCGTAAAATCGACGTTGGCCACGGCAGTCCCCTTCCTTTGAATTTCAGTATATAGCGCACACACATGTAAATATACCGAACAAAACCGAGTATACAACGGCGCAAGGATGCACTCGGTTACCTTGCGCCGCTAGAGTTGGCTTAGGCGCCGGGGACGACGTCGCGGGTGTAGGCGGCCAGGAGCTCTTTGACCATATCGGCGACCTGCTTGGGCTCGTATTCGCTCTTTACGATGTACTTAATGGCCCCTTTGGCGAGGGCACTCTCGGCATCTTGCTGGCCGGCGAGATTGGTGAGCATTACCACCGGAATAGATTTGGTTTCCGGATCGGCTTTGAGCTTTTCGAGTACCTGCAGGCCATTAAGCTTGGGCATCATGACGTCCAGAAGGATCATGGTTGGCTTGATTGCCCGAGCCTTATCGAGGCCCTCCTGGCCATCGGCGGCCATCTCGACTTCAAAGCCCTCGAAAGTAAAGATTTTTTGATACATACGGGACATTAACGGATCGTCTTCGGTAATAAGAATTTTGGCTGCCATGTGAGTGTATTCCCCTAAAATTATATTCTATAACGTGTAAATGCTGACTCCATGCCTATATCATGGTGAATCATCACCATTTTCGGCTAGTAATTTGGCATTTTGTTGCTTTAATTCCTTCATTTTAATTTCACGGTCGATCATAAGTTCGTTGGTACGCTTCATTTGATCGAGCTGCTCATCCAATTCTTTGGTGCGCTCTTTGACCTTTTCTTCCAGAGTTGTGTTAGTTTTCTGCAAACCGTAGGTATTATGCAAACGCACCAATAAGTCATTAATGGCAACTCCAAGGCGAGTGAGTTCATCATCACCGCTCACAGCGATAACTTGAGTTGAGTCCTCGGCATCCTTAATATTTTGCATCTGCTTCGAGAGCCCCAAAATTCGTTTTACTACTAACCAGTTGAGCACTGTGGCGGTCGTAAAGATAATGGACAGACCAATCAGGAGGGAGGCAACCAAGAACGCCCTCATGCTATCCCGACCTTGTTGCGTGACGGTGCGATCAAGCTCGACCCGAACGGCAACTGTGGGCTTACCAAATATATCCGGGATAGTGGCAAAGGCTCGTGATTTTGAATCTGATATTACGCTGACCCACTCCTTGCCCTTGCTTGTTTTGCTCGGATAATCCGGTACGGACTGAGCAACCGACGCATCGGTGGCATCAAGATACGTTAAATTGAGATGTGTGAGATCTGCCAGCCCCTGTTGGTCAGCAGCATCCAAATATCTGCCAAAAACAATACTGCCATTAATCGGACCCTCGCCTTGGGTATTTAAAATAGGCCGAGACACCAACACAATGAGGCCGTCAGGTGTTCGAACAACTCCCTTGTGAACATCAGAAATAGTTGAGTGCTGTAATAGCTGCGAATCGGGCTTGAAAAGATCTTTCACCCCCTGGTCTAAGGGCAATGACGGAAGGCTCGGATCATCAGTATCAACGTGCTTCACATAGATCAGCTGATGCTTGGCATTAAAGAACAGCATATAATCGATCTGTAAATTCCCGAGAGCTTCATTGTCGAGGTTACTGATGATGTACTGCTTGTTTTGATCTTTAGCAAATCGGTAGGTATCGTCCCAACTAGCCCAATCGCTCACCTTCAGGTTTAACTGCTCGACGGAGTTGCTGAGTGCATCAACGCCACGCGCAGCATTCCTGATAGACGATTCATTCTCGATCTTCTGGAACCCGGGGGTGATAAAAAGGCTGGCTGCAATATAAAGAGCCGAACCGCCCAACAGCAGTATGGGTAAACTACCAAATACAATCTTGGTGCGGAGGTTACTAAATTTCATGCTTTCACCTTGTTTAGGACTGCTTTAACTTTGGCCGGTTTTGCCGCGGGTAATGTAACCGCAAATGTTGCGCCCTTACCGGCAGCTGATTTTTCCAATAATATTTCGCCGCCCATGCCGGTAATCATCAATTTTGAAATATACAGCCCAAGACCAGTAGACCGGGTGGAGTCGCGCGTGAGAATATTGTTGCTGGCCTGCTGGAACTTGCGGAAGAGCAGACTCTGGCTTTCTTTTGGTATGCCCTTGCCAGTATCGGTAACGCTAAATTTTATCTTGTCGCCAGCTTGCGCCAAACTAACGGTAATGGAGCCGACATCGGTGAATTTTACGGCGTTGCCGATGAGGTTTATGAGTACTTCCTTGAGGCGGTCACGATCGGCCACGACGCTTGGGACGGCCACTATACTCGGCTCAATTGGCACCTTGGCGCCCGTATCGCCGGCCTTAAACTCTTTGATAACTTCATCGATGAGATCGGCCGGCTCGAAGGGCTCAAGCTTAAACTCAATTTTGCCCTGCTCCAGCCGCGAAGTATTGAGGAAGTCATTGACGATGGTTATTAGGCGAATACTGGAGTCGTGAATGTCGCCGATCATCTCTTTGAGCGCCGGGTCTTTGAGGGCGTCACTGAAGTAATCCATAATCATTGACGTGTTGCCGCGAATAGCCGTTAAAGGCGTGCGAAGCTCGTGTGAAGCAATTGAGAAAAATTCATCGCGCGATCGCTCGGCGGCCTTGGTCTCGGTAATGTCCTGCAATACATTGATCACACTAAGTAACTTCGGCGGATTACTTCCTGCCTCGTACTGAGGGCTGCGGAAGGAGCGCAAGGTTCGACTGCCCTGTGTGTACTCGGGGCGGCTCACCGGCGAGTGGGTTCTAACCGCCTCTTTGATGTCTGCCTGCGGCTCCACAAACCTTTGAGCATCGGCATCGAAAGCCTTGAGTGTATACGGTTTATCTAGCCCCTCGGCGTACAACTTTTGCATGGGATCATTCACCATATTGACGTGGAGGTCCGGACCAAGCACGTAGATGCCAAAATCGACGCCGTTGATGATGGCTTTGAGGCTCTCGCGCTCTGTCTGCAACTCGTTGGTGCGTTCGGTAATCTTCTGTTCGATACCGGCTTTCTCGTCTTTGAGCTCAATCTCCAGTGCCCGCGCATCCTCCAGCAAGTTGAGCATGGCAACCTGCGACTGCTGAAATGCCCGGTTGGAGGCTTCGAGCTTGGCCGACTGCTGTTTGATGGCGTCGCTAGCTCTTTTAAGCTCCGAAACGTCGTTAATCACAAAAATA
The DNA here is from genome assembly GCA_038245115.1 of Candidatus Saccharimonadia bacterium. GTDB lineage: Bacteria > Patescibacteriota > Saccharimonadia > UBA4664 > UBA4664 > UBA5169. Next base: position 26,347 of record JBBRSS010000014.1, on the reverse strand, counting down.
CACCCTGGCTGATCGGTTTTTAGTGCTGTAATGCTCATGTTAATTGTTAGTGATTCGGCAGACTGGTCTATTTGAAGATTATTAATTATGCTCGCACTCTGAAGCTTCAAGTCTGATTCCCACTTAACCCGTACCGGTGCCATGGTGTTGCCATAAACTGCAATGAGGTTTACGCCGATAGGTTGCTTACCGAGCTCTGGCAGGAGCTCGGCTGCCCTGACATTACAATAAACCACTTGGTAATCTGCATTAGTCACCACAACCCCGTCAGCCATAGTCGAGAGAACGGTCTCGGCTATTTCATCAATTCCGACCGAGAAGCTGCCATATTTATATATACCAATGATCACGCTTAATGCCAGCAACGAATTAGTGAGAACCCCAAGCGGCGGGACTGACCGAATCCCAATCAATGGCAAGATTATCTCGGTGACAGCTGAGGTCAGCAGGACTGCCGCGGCAGTGATGATAAATATTATCGCTTGGCGGCGATCCGTCACCGAAGTCGAACTACGTAAGAACGCAATTAATCTGAATATGGCACCAAGCGTGAGTACGGCAGCCCACACGATAAAGACTATGGAAACATTACTCAATGGACCCACATACCCCCACGGCGCCCGCTCCGAGACAGACGGCATCATAAAGACACTGTTGGCCGAGAGGAGCGCCATCATGGCCAGCCCCGAACCGATAATGGAGACTGGCACCCATAGGGGAATATGATATTTCGATCGATTTGTGTAGCTACGCACAAACAGAAGGAAAAAGACCGGCATCAAACAAACAACTCCAGAGATAATATCTCCCCAGAACACTGCCCCCGAAGGGGTAGTCGCCATTCGCTCGAGCGCCTCACTCCCACTCCAAAGGATGCCGATGATGATAAAGAGGGCAAACCAAAGAGTTGATTCGGAATGGCTATGGCGGCGGAACAAAATTGCCAGCAGGCTCAGATCGAGCACTAGCCCTGCCAACGAAATAAGCGCATAGGCGTTGAACTTGAGGTCGAACGCTTCGGGCACGATTGGAATAATCACGGGTATGAGAACAGCAAGGGTGCCGATACTGACCATGGCAAGGGCAATATCGAGTTGGTTTTTGCGGCCGGTCGAAGGCGTATTGGTGATTGGAAGTTCTTCGCTCATCGCATTTGCCCCGCTAGGCGACGAGCAATCAGGTAGATCGGCAGGATGGAGACCAAGAGCAGGAGGACGGCCATCAGGAAGGTAAGCTGGATGGTTTGCCCGGCGACGGCCAGCAGCTGGTCCTGGGTGCGAGCCACCAGTACCATGGCCACCGTATTGCCATCTGCATCTTTGAGCGGACTGTAGGCCGCCAGATAGGCTCGGTGCTGAAACTGAGTGGTACCGCTGTAGTCGTGCCCGGTTTTAAGAACGGTTTTAAGGACCGGGGCGGCGGTCTCGCGCACACCTACTTCGCGGGTGACGCCGTCGGAGGCTAAGAGGGTGGTAGCGGCGCGAATATCGCCGCCGTAGACGGCACTGTCGAGCCCCGTACCGGCCTTGATGCCATCGACAAAACTATTGGAAACTGCCCGGCCGGCCATCACGACGCCAATGACGCCACCGCCGGCATCGCGCAGCGGACGCGCGGCGACTAATGCCACGGAGGGCGCGATGACCCCCGAGCGCACCGTGACGCTCTTGGTGGCCTCGCCAATGAGGGCGCGACGCACGAGGCTGTCGCCCGAGAGCGAATCGCCCCAACGGGCCGGATCTTCGGCGCGCAAGAGCACTTGGCCGGAGGCGTCGGTAATCACTAAGCTGCTAAGTTGATGGTCGGCCAGATAGCCGCCAAGAGCCGCCGTAAGCGCCGGGCGGTCACGGGCGGTGACGGCCACAATCACGGCCGGATTCTGGCCCGCGGCCTCGGCCTGGGCGGCAGCTTCGGCCTGCCGGCTGGCCACCGCATAGTTTAATACGCGGCTAGAAGTCGAAAGTTCGGAAAGCGCCTCGGTTTGGATGTTGCGCATTAACAAAAAGCTGAAGCCAACGGTTGAAATGAAGAATATTAGGACGGTTGAGGTGACCAGCACGATAAAAAGCTGCGAGAAGAGCCGCTTGGTGAGATATTGCCAGACCCAACGCCCAAGCAATAGGCCGCCAACGAGCAGTGACAACTGGGCAAACCACCAGATGGGACCATAAGCGGCGACAAAGCGATACAGCAAGGGGTTGGTGGTAGCCTGCAGGGCCAGCGCATCGCTCGCAAGCTCGTACAGACCGATCCAGACGAAAGCAATCGCCACGGGGCGCAGGTGGCGCTCCAGCCCCTTGGTAGCCCGACGCAGGTAAAGCCCGGCCACGAGAAATGGCAGAAACGGGAGCAGAGTGAGCTTAACGGCCGAAGCGCCAGCACCCCAGACACCAGCGTGCTTGCGGGCTTTCTTTGGTTTGGCGATGGCTGGAGCGGGGGTGGGGGTGGCGTCCGGCACAGGCATGGGTGCCGGCTCGCTGGGCACGTCGAGGGTGGGGCGCAGCTGCAGCGGATCGAGAATTTGGCCGAACGCGATCAGTATATAGCCAATTATTCGCAGTGCAAAGGCAATATTTGCCACTTGAGCAACGAGTACTCCAGGGATCAAGCTGCGCTGTTCCAAGGTAGCGGCGCTGACCAAGAAACCGATTGCTAGCAGACCAAAACCGGCCCACTTGAGCGCCTCAACCCGCCGCCGGCGCTCCAGCCAGGCATCAAAAATCAGCCAAAATACGGAAAAAGCAGCTAGGGCAGCTATCAAGCTGACCGCAAAATGGGCATTCTGAGCGAAAAATTGCATAGGTACCACGGCTACAAACCACCCAATTCATGCTTAAGATCTAGCTCTGACAATACACCAACCATAACCTTTTTGATATGACCACTGCGGTCGAGAAAGACATGCTTGGGTCCGGTACCCAGCTCGAGCGGACCAACGAGAACGCCGTCCGGATCAGCCAGGCCGTCGAGGGTATACCCGCCGGTCGACAGATAGTTTTTAGCGAAGGCGGCATTCTCCTGGGCAAATACCGGCACTACACCAATATCGGTATTGCGCTGCAATTTGGCGAGCGCTGCCAATTGGTCGGTACTCGAAGGTGACCACAGATTGACCATGGTGAGCACGGTCGGTCGGCCGTTGAGTTGGGCAGCCCGGCGGGAGCCGCCGTTGAGCATAGCCAAGTTGAAATCGGGCAGCGTTTGGCCGACCAGCGAGGTTGAACGCGGTACAAATTTAACCTGGTTGAGGTCGAGAGGCTGCTGGGCAAGGGAGATGAATGGCAGCACCAGCCTAAATGACCCAATCCTAATTTGCGGCGCCGAACCAAGCGTAATGTCGGCCGCGAGGCTAGTGGGCTTGTTCACGTTCACGCTCCTAGTGAGAGTTTTGGTGAAGCCATCCGAAGTTGCCTCCAAGTAATATTTACCGGCCGGAACCATCAGACTGTACTGCCCGTGCTTGGTAATTTGAGGGTTAATCTCGCCGTAGGGCGCGCCGTCCCATATAACCCAAGCCTGACTAGCGGGCTCGAAATAGTAGAGCGTAACCTTAGACTGGTCGATAGCCTTGCCATGCGAGTCCAGGGTCCGCCCGACAGGCATAACGGCGACACTGCCCTGCGGGCGCGCAGTACGGTTACCGGCGCCATCAAGGCTGTTGGCGGTGAGTTCAAAAATCCCGGGCTTGGCCAGACTGAGCACGCCCGACCACAGCCCGCTAGCTTGATTGGCCGTTAAGGCATAAGAACTCTCGACAGTGCTGACGCCGGGACGCCGGGCTTCAACGGTAATCTCGGTAGCTCCGCCGATTGAACTGGTAGTAAAGCGATAGTCGGTATGAGCCACTAACGTAGTGAGCCCGCCGGTGCCGACCGGCAACACCTCCGGCCCAAACGAAATCACCGCCTCCCCTACTTGCGGCGGGAGACGGTCTATGACGAGAGTGAGGGTAGGTGAAACGGCGACGTTGCCGGATGTATCTGTGGCACGAACCTGGAGTTTGTAGTTGCCGTCTTCGGAGAGGATGGGAGTGAAGCTAAACGCTATCGCCCGGGTGCTGGTGGCATCCGCCTTGTCCGACGCCACAACCTTGTCCACGGGCAGCCAGTTTTTACCATCGTCAACCGAATACTCAACTCTGGCCAACGCCTCATTATCGCCGGCGATCCCTTCGATGGTGGGCGCCAGGCGAAACGGCTGCGTGAGATCGGTGCTCAGGCTGATGGTGGGCGGTGTCTTTTCGGTAGGGACGGTTTTAATGATTGCCCCAGGCACATTGATAGCAACGGATGGAGTGGGGACCCCGGCGGCGGGACCTGGAGATGATGGTGCGGGCGGCGGTGCGGCCGGCGTAACGAACGTATTGTCGCCAGAAAACAGACTATTGCCAGAATCGTCTGAACCGGCAACTTTGAAGTGGTAAACGGTACTTGGGCTGAGGCCGGTGAGCAAAACGGAATGCGTACTGTCGCTGCCCGCGACCGTAGCAGTTCTACCATAGGTGGCATCCAGCCCGTAGTAAACATACGAGGTGGACGGGACATCGCTTGTCCAGGCTACAGTGGCAGTAGTGGGCGTGACGCTGGTGAGTCCGATACCGGATTCGCCATTAGGCGCAGGTGGCGCAGTAGGTGTCTGAATTGAGGTCTCGAGCGAACCGCTGCATGCAACCGCACCACTACCGTCGGCATTCGCAGATACCAGCACAGTCCAAGGCCCGGAGGCCTCTTCCGAAGGCCCGGTAAACATGGCCAGCTGGAAGCTGTAGCTATCCCCTGCCGGAATACTCGAAGCCGTGAGGGTAGTTCCGTTGTCGTCGGTAGCGTCAACCCAACCGGACTGGGTGATACCGTTGACAGAATAACTTACAGTTGGCCGCTGAACTTGTATCCAAAGAATGTCTTCGCTACCGGTATTGCCGAGATCAAACTGGACCGCGACCTCGCTGCCGGGATCAACTGCGCTAGGCGAAACGTTAGCGTTGCAGCCGGAAGTGGCGTACGCAACGGGCAGAGTGTAGCCACCCGACACCATTGCCAAGACAGCCGCAACAAAAAACATTTTTTGTATTTTAAGCATTAGCGCTATTGTACGCTATATGTGATACTAATTCGATGTCGTCACTTAAAGTCCGTGCCGATGATGATGAGAATATCTCCAGCGGGCAGAGCTTCGCCCAGTGGTGGTTGACCGGCTTTAATGCCGAGCGAATCGGCGACCTGCTCGTCGAGCGGTTGGTTCTTTTTGGTTAAATCAATAGCGATGGTACCGGGATAACTGCGCGAGGCTGCTTGGATTGAGCTGATGGTGGCATTCGGATACAGTTGCCTTAGCCGCGATGCCAGCATGTCGGAAGATTCCGGCTTGCCGGAGCCATTTTTTATTGCGAAACGCGATGTAATATACGCAGATCCGGAGGAGCCGATGATAAGTGGACCGATGTTTACGATTTTGTCGATCGAGGGGCGATACAAGATGGTCAGCTTAGCTTTTTGATAAATGAGCAGTTCATCATTATTGGCGGCTTGCTTAAAAAACGTCTGGTCTTTGAGCTTTGAGGCGTCGGCGACGGTACCGTAGGTTGGCGTTTCATCGGTGGGCAGAATAATGTGCTCGCCGACACGCGACACTGCCTGTAGCATGGCGTCTTTTTGACTACGAGGATGGACGAGCTTTGTCGAAATAAGGTAATACGCACCGCCAGCCACGGCCACGCAGAAAAGTGCAGCAGCGGCAATTTGTAGCCAGCGCGGGAAGGGACGCCGTTGACGGTTTTTTGCCTGCTTTTTGGCGACCTCACGCAGGTCAAGAGTGCTTTGGGTGCGTTTGTTGCGGCGGGCAAACATTAGCGGTCGGTCTCCACATACATGCGCTGAATGCGCAAGCTCTTGGCGGCGGCGTTAATAGTGTTGAGGGTCGTCATGTAGCGCATAGCAGTGGTGGCGGTGGGAAGCGTCACGGTTTGGCTGCCCTCGACCGGCGCGGCGCCGGTTGACAGGTCATCGATGCGCCAGTAAATAGTAGCGTTCTGGGTGGGATTCGTGGAGTCGTACGGCTTGCAATAGATGTAAAGGTCGTAGGTGTCGCCAACCGCGAGAGTAACGGCGGTGTTTTGGTTGGTGGTGGTGGCATTATTCCTGGTGAGGAAGCGGAAGGTAGTTTCACCGGCAGAACCAGACAAGCGGAAACCGGCAAAGTCCCCGGTGGGGCCGTCGCTGGCGCCCATGGTTGCGATGGCAGCCTGAGTAGTAAAGCCGCTCCAGAAGCGCGATCCAAGCGTGGCGCTGGTGTAGTTGGCCAGCGTCCCCGGGAATGATACGCGCGACATGGCGAAGAAACCATTGTTGCCGTTGTCGGCGTTGCCGCGGAAATACGAGCTGGTTGATTGCATAAAGCCATTACCCGCATTCGCCACGCCGGTGGTGGCGAAGTTGGCCATAAAGCTGGAAGCTTGCGTACCGGCGGTCGTTAGGGTTGGTACTGCGGTGTACGTGCCCGGCGCCCCTTGTGACTGCCACTGCGCAGCGTTATTGGCAGAACCAGGTTGGGCGATCCAGATGTTTTGTTGGAAGAGTGAGGGCTGGAGGGCGTAACTGACACCACTTGAGCCCTGGGATTTGAGCATACTGCGGCCAGAGACGTCGCGGGCGTAAACAGCGAGGGTGCCGGCGGTCGGTACTGCGGGGTCGCCAGCCATGGCGGTCATGCGGATGCCGCCGGACTGAATATTTAGGCCGATGTCCCAGCCGGTGGCGATGTTGAGGCCGGTGTCGGTGCCGGCGCCGCCTGCGCCTGGCCCTTCAATCTTGATACCGTTGAGGGCTACGCCGGCAGCGGCGTTGGTGGAGTTGACTATGCGGAGGCCGTTCCAGGTGGAGCCACTGGTGGTGCCGGGCGTAGTATCGATGCGGGCACCACTGGCCTCAATAGCTCCGGCACCGCCCACGTAGGTGATATTAAGGCCACTGACCCCGGCGGTGGCCACCCCTTGGCCGACGTTGGAGATGGTGACCTGATCGGCTGTGGGCGCGGAGGTGGCCACAAACGCCGTACTGCTGGAGCCAGGCAGATTGAAGGTCACATTTTGTCCGGCAACTGGAGCAACGACGATTGAGCCGACGGGGTTAACAGTGAACACGTCGGTACCGTTGTCTTGCACCGCGAACCGGCCGCCCAGGGCCGAGCAGGTAGCACACTGGAGGTTGAAGATGATGCTTGGGTCAGTGGTAGTGTCGGGTGCGTTGATGACAAAGTTTTTCGCGTCGGTGAGGCCAATGGTAGCTGGCGAAGACGAGTTATTGTACGTGGTCTGAAGATCATTGGTCGCGCAGGAGCCGCCGGTGATAAGACCACCAGTAGCGGCAGCGCTAGCTAAATACTGAGCCGAAGTACAGGCGGAAACCGTCGATCCGTTTGTAGCACCCACGCTAAAGACCTGGCCAGTGCCAATGCCCACCCCACCTTCAACACTCAGGCTTGCCACGCCGGCTCCGGAGTTGGTGACCGTGAGGGTGGATGCGCTGGCGCCATTGGCGACATCGAGCGTGAGACCGGCGGCGGCGCGCTGAACGGTGTTTGAACCTAGAATGACGGTGCCGGATCCCGATGTTAGAGTGAGCGGGCTGGTGGTTGAGGCCAACGTCACGGCTCCGGCGCCCGTAATATTGCCTACCCCCGACAGCGCTCCGGAGTTGACGATGAGACCGTTGATGGTCGCGGTGAGGGTGGGCCCAAAGAAGCTGCCGGCGGACGTGATGGTACCGGAGCCGGTAGTAGAAATGTTGCCGCTAGTTGTAAGCGCTCCGGCCGAGGTAACTCCCCCTGGAACGCTGACCGCCAGGCCGCTGCGGCCAATGGTAATGGCGGTGGTGGTGGCAGCGGTACCTACGGTGAGGGCAGTGTTGGTAGCACTCTGAGCGTCGATGTTGCCGACGAAGATGTTCTGCCAGATGTTGGTGGCGGCACCGAGGCTCCGAGAGTTAGTGGCGCTAGGGAGGAGGTCGGCGCCGATACTGGTAGAGCCGACATTACTGAGGGTGGTGAGCGCACAATCGGAGCAGACGTTGGTTTGGGTGTTGGCAACCCAGGAGGCGGCATTGGCACCGGTGCTCCTGAGGATAGTGTTGGCCCCAGCGGCGCTGGGGAACTGGGTGGTGTCGACGTTTAAGGTGATGGAACCGCCACCGTTATTGATGCTGAGTCGGTTGGCCGTACCGGTAAGGGTAGCCTTGGTGAGGGTATTTCCGGTGGTGTTACCAATGAGGAGCTGGCCGTCGGTGTAGGTAGTTTGACCTGTGCCGCCGTACAGTACGCCAACTGCTGTCCCCTGCCACGTGCCGGTGTTGATGGTGCCGACTTTTTGCAAATTGGTGTAGGTAACGCTCGAATCGACGGCGGCGTTTTGGAGGAGACCGGCGGTGGAGAAGGCCGCCACGGAGCCAGTACCGACGGTGAGGCCGCCGCCCAACGTGCCGTTGCCGGCGTTATCAACTTTGAATTCAACTGTGCCGTTCTTCTGGAAGTTGAGGAAGTCGGCGGCACTGCCTGCGCCAGCGGCGGGCAGGTTGAGTCCCAGGTAGGTCCCGCCGTTGGCGGCTTGGTTGCCACCGGCAATGGCGGGACCGAACGAGACCAGTGAAGTGGTGGCTGCGGCGGCGATACCACCAAGGGGGCTGCCAGTGAAGTTGAGGACTGGTGCGGCCGCGGCACCGTTGGACGACAAGGTGTGTGTGCCAGAGTTGACGGCACCGGTGGTAGAAATGGTGCCGGAGCCCGAGTTAATGGTGCCGTTGCCGCTCGTGGCCAGGCTGGTACCGGTGATGGCACCGCCGCTGATGGCGCCAGTGGTGGTGATGGAGCCGGAGCCGGTGTTGATGGTGCCGTTGGAAGTAGTGAGGCCGCCGGGCATACTAACGGCCACACCAACCTTGCCGATTTGAATGCTCGTGGCATTACTTATACCAAGCGTGAGGGCAGTGGTGACGGAGCCGGCGTCGAGGTCGCCCGTGTACATGTGCTGCCAAACGTTGGCGGCGGAACCAACGGACTGGGTGTTGTTGCCGCTCGAGAGCAGGGCCGCATTGATACTGGTGACGCCAAGGTTATTCAGGGTGGTGGTGGCGTAGCTGCCGGCGGCCTGGAAGGTGGTGCACGCACCCGTCGAGGTAAGGATGCCAGTCGTGAATGTAGCGCAAGTAAGAGCGGAACCGGCACCGCACGTAGACCCGACCCCGTCGGCGCCATTGGCTTGGAACTTGGTGGTGGCGTTGATAACGGCGCCGGAAACGGTCCCGGCCCCTGCGGTGATGTTGCCGCCGCCGGACGAGAGACTCGTGCCGGTGATGGCACCGCCGCCAATGGCGCCGGTGGTGGTGATGGAGCCGGAGCCGGTGTTAATGGTACCGTTTGAGGTTGTGATCCCTCCATTGGCAGACAGAGATTTGCTTAGAGTGAGCGCGCCATTCTGGTCGAAGAAGGCCTGGAGGGCGGGAACGGCGGCGGTGTCATAAATGTCTATGAGGTGCGTAGCAGTGCCGTTAGTGCCCTTGATGATGAGGGCTTGGGCGCCGGAAGCGGCCGTGATGGTGTTGGTGGTGCCGGCCGGGGCTTGGACGAGGTAGCTACCGGCGGCCTGGAAGGTCGTGCAAGAACCGGCTGCGGTCAGAATCCCAGTAGTGAAGGTGGCGTTGGTAAGAGCGGCACCGACGCCACAGGCTTGGCCAACTCCGTCGGTGCCATTGGCCTGGAACTTGGTAGTGGCATTGATAATGCCGCCGGAACTGGTACCGGTGGTGGAAATGGTGCCGGATCCGGCGGAGAAGCTGGTGCCGGTGATGGCGCCGCCGCCGATGGCACCCGTAGTCGCGATAGAGCCCGATCCGGCATTGATCGTGCCATTCGAGGTGGTGAGGTTGCCAGAGGTAAAGGTTATGCCTGTGACACCTGAGAGGGCACCACTATTAATAATGAGGTTGTTGATGGTGTTTATAAGGGTAGGTGCTGAAATGGCACCCGCAGAGGTGATGGTGCCCGAGCCGGTGGTTGAAATATTGCCGCTGGTGGTGAGGTTATCACCACCCACCGTTGGCGAAAGCGTGGTGCCGGAACGAGTGAGGTGACCAGATGCGCCGGTGGCTGGGCCGAGGGCAGTGAGCGTGCCGGTGACGGTCAGGCTGCCGGGGATCGTGACGGCCGTGCCACTGCCTCCAATCGTCAGGCTGGTGGCGGCAGTACCGATGTTGAGGGTGGCAACATTTGAAGTAAGCAGATCGAACGTGGTAAGGCTCGAGTCGATAGAGTCTTCATTGTAATAGGTAGTACCATTACCCGTGGCCACGCCGGCAATGAAGTAGCCGCGGCCGTAGCGGTTGCTCAAGTTTTGCGTGAGATCCACGCCGCCGATTTCGGGAATGTGATATTCATTGACGGTTTTGCCGGTGGTCCAGGTAAGAGCCGGCGTGATGGTGAGCGTGTTGGAAACTTTGTTGGTGATTTTTGCGTAGCAAGGGTTCACACCAGCGCCGCCACAGTTGGTGTCGTTGACCTGCACGTAGTTGCCGATATCGAAGTTTGTGGCGTTTGTAAGAATAAGTGTGGTGGAGGCAGTGCCGGCCCCGTTGGTGGTGCTAGTGCCGTTGAGCGCTGTAAAGGCGGAGGTGACATCGCCCTGATTGTTGAGGTTAAAGTTGGGCGTATTAATGAAGTTGGTATAGCCGGTAGCCGAAGCGAAGTTGATGCCGTTGGTGGTGTCGGTACCGCCGAGCGCACCGCCAGCCGCAAAGTTGACAACGTTGAGCGTGTTGGTGCCCGAGCTGGCAGTGGAGGTGTTGGTGGGCGTAAGGTCGAGGCCCTGGATAGCCACTCCAGCACCGGTATTGGTGTTGGCGATCGCGATGGTATGTGCGCTGGAGGCAACATTGTTCGTGAAGGCCTGGGTAAAGCTACCTGAACCGCTAGCTAGTGCGAGGTTTTTGCCAGCAGCCACTGTAGTGGTCTGGTTGAGATTTATGCCCGCATTGTTCGGGTTGACCACAAAGGCGTCGGTGCCGGCATTTTGGACAGCAAAGCGGCCGGCCCCGGCTGAGCAGGTGGTACATTGCAGGTTAACAATGAAATTCGGATCAACAGCGGTATCTGCGGCGGTGACTACCAAGTCTTTTGAGTTGGCTAATGTAATAGCCGCAGGGCTCGATGAATTGTCGTAAACGAACTGCAGGGTGAGGCCATTGCCGGAGGAAGCGTTGTATTCTACCGACCAGAAGGTGGTGAAGTCATTGGTCGCGGCCGGCAGCAAGCCCGAGGAATCATAGGCGATGCCAATGGTGTCGCCGGCGGCAAATGTCACGGTTCCGGTATCAAGCGCCGTGGCGGATGAACGGGTATTGGTAGTATTCATTGTGCAGGCCGCGGCGCCCACCGACGCACCATTAACGCGCCAGCGCAGCGAGACGCTGCCGGCGGTGATAATGGCATTGTTTTTCGTGAGACACGTTCGGAATGACCCAGCCGCAGGGGCGATAAAGCCTGTGGCGCCAGCGACATTGGAGACGGCTGTCGCACTCGTAAATACCAGAGTTTCAACGGCAACGCCGGTGGCGGTACCGGCTACGTTTTGCAGACCAGAGACGAAGCTGGCGGTGGAGTTGGCAGTGGCGGTGATAGTGCCAGTGATGCAGTCAGTCCAGGCACCGGCCTGATAGCAGCGGAACTTGCCGGTGGTGGAATTGTAATACTGAGCGCCGTTATAGCCAGTTGCGGGGTCGGCGGTGGCGGTATCGACCACCAGGAGCGTGGTCCCCGTGTTGGTTCCGGTGGCATCGCCGATGACGACCTTGTTGGCAGTGGTATCGATAGTGAACGCGGGAGCCGAGCTGGCGTTTTGGACTTGGAAGGCAGTGACAGTGTCGGTGCCGTTGGCCTTAATTTTGACCGAACCAGAAGTACCGGAGCCCCCGGAGGCGCCGGCCTGGAGCACCAGATCGCCGCCGTTGACGGCGCCGGTGCCGGACGCGCCGCCCGAAACGGTGAGGCTATTGCCGGCTACGCCAGCGCCGGTGGCGGCGACGCTGAGGTTGTGGTTAGCGCCCGAAGTGTAGCTGATGTCGCCGGCCGTGGTAATGTTGCCGGAGTTGTCGACCTTAAGTTTAAGGGCGCTCGAAACTTGGAGGTTCAGCAGGTCACCGGCTGTGGAAGTGTTAGCTCCAAACAGCGTGCCCGAGCCGCTACCGCCCGAGAGTGAACTGCCGATCTGCAATATTGACCCACCCGATGCGGCCGAGCCCGAAAGCACTAGAGCCGCTCCCCCACTCTTGGAGAAGGTATTGGTATCGGTCCAGGACTGGATGGCCGAGAGTTGGCCGAAGGCGGTTGAGTCGATGCCATCGAGGGTATCGGAGTTCATGGCGTACGGGCTGGAAGCGAGCGGCTGACGGGGGGTCATGGCGCCTTCAGTGAAGACGGCGCAACCATTAGTGGCGCAAGAGGCGGTGCCGGGCGTGGGGAGTTCGACTTCGAGGAAGAGACTGCCGGAGCCGGTTACAAAAAGCGCCGGGGACAGGGCCGTGAGATCGCCGAATTGGATATTGAAAAGGCCGTTGGTAATCTGGATGCGGTTATCGGTACCGGTGATGACGCGATCTTCCTGCCAGACGTTGCTGCCACCCGAGGCTAGAGTCCAAAGGCGGAATTTGACGTTGTAGAGTCCGTCGGCCAGCACATTGCCGGAGTTGTCGGTGAGGCGACCCTGGAAGTTGACCTTGTAAGGCACTTGCTGGGCCGCGTCGGTGGGGTTTGAGTGCAATAATGTTGATACGCTAAAAGAGATTGCCAGAAGCTGCGCGGCTGTTGCTAGGGCAATAAGTGCCCGAACGCGAAACCGGCGGCGTAACTCCATCACAACCCTTGTTACAGGTTAAATTGTATCATTATGCTTATGTTTTTATCAAGTCTAGTGTTGTAGATTTTACTCGGGCGTTGATTTGGGTTTTGGCCTGCGCTTAGGTTTTGGTTTGGCTTTTGGGCGTGCAGTCGACGAAGCGGTAGACGACTTTGATTTTGTGCTGGATTTGGGTTTGGCTTTGGTCTTCGGTTCGGGCTTGGCTTTGGTTTTTGGCTTAGCCTTAGACTTTGGCTCTGTGACCAAGGCGGCGTCGGGCTGGGATAGGGGCTGGCGCTTACGCAAGTATGAGGCACCTGCAAGTGCTCCCAGAGTTAACACGATAATGATCAAAACGAGCTGATACCAACCTGTAAGCGCAAATACCCAGGTAGTGACGTGCTGATGGGAATCCGTATCGGTGAGGGTTACGGGCAAAATTCCGAAGAATGAGCCGCGGCGATCCACCTCAAAGCGGCGCTCGCTGGATGGCAGAACCAGCGCGGAGGCAAGCTTGGGCGACGACCCCCAGGGCAGGACGCGGACCGATACGGCGGGCTTGAAGCCGACAGCGGTAATTGAACGATCGATATTTTTGTAGTCGAAGGTGCCGAGCAGCCCCCTGCCGAATTGTAAGAAAGGTAAATCAACCTTCGTAATTTTACCAACATGCGCGCCCGAACCCCCATTTTGAAGCATGAGCAACGTACCAATGTTGGCACTTTCGGCCACGAATGAGCTGGCGGAGGATTGCTGCGGCGGGATGGTGCGGAAAAATATCACCGCATATACGCCACCCTTGGGCAATTTCTGCGGGTCAACGCTAAAAGCCACGCGAATAGCCTCGTGCGGGCCAAGGTCGAACCGGGCTAGGTCGACCTTGATGCCGCCTGTGATTTCGGGATCATCGAAGAAGCCCAGATGGCCCGCAATATCGGTTTGTTTGAAGCCCTGCACTTTGGATTCGATGGTAATAATGGCGTCGCTGGGGTTTGAGACGTCTACGTAACCCAGATGAACCGAGTTAGTCGTGAGGTTATCTTCGTACTGGAGCGGATTGAGCTGGAGCCCGGGAGTTTCGGAATGGACCGATAAAACCGGCATAAGGTTGGCCAACAAAGCGACAATTATGGCGGCGCGTTTCATGGGCGGATGGTAGCCGTATAAATGATGGTCGTGGTATAGGTCCCCTGCTTCTGACTGGGGGTGGTATCAGCCCGAAATTGGAGGGTGGTGAGCTCGGGGATGCCGCCATTAAGTCCTGTGCGGGAATGATAAACCGTAGCCGCATTGGGGATGCCGGCATAATTGTAATTGGGATTCGTCCCCCACTTGGTATCAACACCCGTGAAGGCGGTGAGCGAAAAGCCCAGGCCTTTGGTGGTACCTTCATTCCAGGCGGACGGACTGGCGACGCTGGCGCCGATCATGGGGATAGTAGTAGAGGTGTCGGTATGAGTAAGCAGCGTTGGCGCTTGAATATACAGATCGTAGCCGGCAGCATCGGTGCGCACAACCGCGTCGGCGCTGTAGGTCTGCGAAATACCGGGAGTAATATTGGGCAGGGTGAAAGCCCCGTGGAGGGCGTTGGCGCCAGCCGTATAGTCGTTGGTGATTTCGCTGTCGGACAGCTGGCGGGTGTAAACGCGCGACTCATCGATGGTGCCGGCCAGATAGTTGCTAGTTGGGGCACCGGGCCAGCCAGTGAGATCGTCGTAACCCATGCGCCAGTAGCCGTTGTAGTTCCCGGCGGTGGTGGTGCCGGTATCGGTACCGCGGCGAACGCCGTCGACGTAGAGCAATAATCCCCCGGCGCCGAGCGAGCCGACTACATGGTGCCAGGAGCCGTCGTTGTAGGAGGAGGCCGTAGTGACGGTCTTGAAGGTCCCGGGGTTGGTTCCAAAAATAATCTGCCCGGCATTATTGAGGTAGAGTTGCCGGTCGCGGTTGGTACTGGCGCCGGTTTGAGCGTCGCCCAGGCCCATGAGACGACCACCGGTGGAGCTGGTGGATTTGAACCAAATTTCGAGGGTGAAGGCGGTGGGGTTTGAGACCTGCTTGGAAGTAGCGACGTACTGGGTCGAACCGTTGAGCGTGACGGCCCGACCGACGATACCGGTAGTCCAAGCAGGCGAGGCCACCAATGTGCCATCATCTGAATTCATACCCACATCGTAAGCCTGAGTGCCGACGCCGCTATCGAACGGCCAGGTGGCATATGTGCCGGTGGGCAAAACGCTGATTTGCATCGAATGGGGCAACTGGCTCACGTAGCCCTGGGTAAGTTTGTAGCTCTGACTTGAGCCGGCACCTACCACAGCCTCGCCACCGGTATCCGTGAGCTTGTACGAAGTTGAGCCGGTGTTGCCGCCGAAGGTGGCAGCCACGTTGGGATCGAGCCGGAAATGTGTGCTTTGGAGCAAGTCGGCCGAAGCCACTGTCGGCAGCATTATTGCTGCTACAGCCAGAACCACCCGAAATTGGCGTATCTTCACAAGCATTAGCATGATTATAGCAGCTCAGCTGACTGAACGGTTACTCTCGGCCGGCGAGAATGCGGAAGGCGCGGCCGAAGCGCTTGCGGCCCTTCCAGAAGAGCAGCGAGAGGATGAGCAGGACGATGAGTATCACGGCGACCAGCTTCCAGGGCAGGACGGTAAACGACGTTGTGGCGGTAAGTTTTTTGCCATCAGCGTAGGTGGCGTTGAGCTCGGCAGTGTAGCGTCCGATCAGGAAATTGTGCTTACCCGCCGCCGGCCAGTTGTTCTTGAGATGGCGGATAGCTCCGGGAATCACAAAGTGCTCATCGAGCTTGAGGGTGTCAACGGTGATACCAAGCATATTCTTAATCTTGATTGTTCCAGTGGGTTTTTCGTGAACGTTGCCGGTGTTGCGGATGCGCGCCGAGAGAGTGACCGGTCCATACTCACTAAAGTTTTTATCGGGCAGGAAGCTCGCAATCTCGAGATTCTCAAGAGCCGCACCGTTGATGCGCTGAAAAACAATGGCAGCAATGGTTTGTTGAATGGCGGCACCGGATACTCCAGATGGGAGCTTCGGCGGTATGCTCGAGAAAATAATTGACCCATAGCGCCCACCCGGCTCGGCGTTCACGGGTATATCGATAGTGTAGGGCACTACTTTGGTCGACCGGGGCGGTATCTCGATAACACCGGCGGGGACACCAAACCATGGGGCTAGTGAGTACAGCGGGTTGGCATTGTCGACCAGCTCAATCTCCCCCTCCTCACCCTTGGCAACAAAGTTTTGGCGGCCAACGTTGAGCGCAATTGGCTCGCCGGTGAGGTTGGTGACCTTAATACTACCTTGGACGTTATTGCCGGCGTCGGCGGCGTAGTTGGCCGTGGGCGGTGATATCTGGAAACTTTGAGTGGCGGCGGCATGAGCGCTACCCGCAAAGGCTACGACTGCCCCGGTGCCTGCGACGATGATTGATTGAACAATTCGGCGCAGAGTGGTGGCAGTCGTAGTCATAATGCTTTACAGCTTACGGTCTAGAAGACGGGAGTGCAAGTGTAAATGATGGTCGTGGTGTAGGTTCCCGGGAAGGTCGTGAGCGAGATGCCTACTTCGTGGCCAATTCGGTAAGTGGTGCTCGAGACGCCGGCGGCTTCGTAGGCGACCTCGTTGTTGGTGCTGGTCATGGCTGCCCACTTGTTCGAGACGAACCGGCCAGCCGTACCGGTGCCGAGGGTGGCATCGTTGGTAGTGTAGCCATAGGCCTCAGTACCGGCGGCGCTAAAGGTTGTCGGAGTGGCGTTGGTACCGGTCCAGTCGGCGATGGTCTGAGTGAGCGCGTTGGTCGGTTTGGCGGTGTACCGAGCAAAGATAGTGTACCCGTTCGTGGAGTTACTCGAAGCCGTGAGGTCTTGGCAAACGATTTGGTTGGCGGCCGAGGTTACGGTGCCGAAGGGAATGGTGGTGGCGGTAGAGGCCTGAGTACTAGTGGCCCCGTTGCAGCTCTGAGAACCGGCGACGGAGTTGACCGTGAAGGTCAAGGTATTATCGACGGTAAGTGAAAGCGTGGAACCGTTAGTGTTAATGAACTGAACAGTAGCATTGTCGCGCGGGGTCGTAGCACAGTCGATGTTGTCAAATGTGTTTAGGCGCAGGAAGTATGCGGTATCGGCGACTGAGCTGTTGGTGATACCAGCTGCGATGAATGTAGCGGCAGTTAGCGTGGATGGAGTAATTCCCGTGGCGTTGGTATATTTCCAGACGTTATTCGAGCCAGCACCGGCACCAGAACCATCAGAAGTTGCGAGGGTCCAACCGGTATTACTAGAGTTCACGAGAGTCGAAGAAGCTGCGGTAACAGTGCCGCCGGTTCCGTCCCAGCCAGTGGGTTGCGCTTCACCTGTAGCGGTAGAGGCGAAAACAAGCTTGACGCACTTGATGCTGGCCGAAGTCACGCTTGAGCCGGTGAAAGTGTAACTGACGGCAGTGGTACTCGGGCGGGGATCGCTCAGCGCTACCTTGGCACTAGATAATGTTGCGGCGTTAGCTATACCAACGTTCAGTCCTAGACCCATTAAGGCCACCGAAACAGCGGTGATCTTTGCAATATGCTCTTTTATGTTTTGCGGCCGGCGTATTCCGAACACCTCCGCCGCTCGTGCGACACGGTTCATCTTTATCTTCTCCACTACACATTTTTAATGAATTCTACAAGAAGCGTAACCGTTATGTAATTGCTTGTCAAACCTTTTTTACAACACCCTTAATATACTGGCGTACAGGTATAAATAATGGTGGTGGTATAGGTTCCGGCGGGGGTGGTAACTGAGACGCCTGCTTGGTGGCCAATGCGGTAGGTAGTGTTGGTGACACTGGCCGACTCGTAGCCGATTTCGGCGTTAGCCGTAGTCATAGCCGCCCAGCCTTGGGAAGGATTCGTAAATCGGTTGGCGGTGCCAGTGCCAAGGCTGGAATCGTTGGTAGTGTAGCCATAGCTTTCTGTACCGGGCGCGCTAAAAGCACTGGGCGCGGTATTGGTGCCGGTGTGGTCGGCGATAGTGTTGATTCCACTCGTTGGGGCGGCGGTATATCGTGCATAGATCGAGTATCCCCCACTGGCGTTGGTCGCAGCTGCCAGATCCTGGCAGACGACCGAGTTTGAGCCGGGAGTAACCGACCCGAAAGTGATAGCAGTCGAAGTGGAGGCCTGGGTGGTCGTGGTAGCGTCGCAGGCCTGGCCGGAGCCGACTGCATTAACCGTAAAGCTCAGACTGGGGTCGACTGTTAGCGACAGCTGCGAGCCATTGGTGCTAATGAACTGTACGGTAGCATTATCGACCGCGCCGGAAATGCAATTGGTATTGGTGTAGGTGCTCAGCTGGAAGAAATAGCCGATATCGGGCGTAGATGGGTTGGTGATGCCGGCTAAAATAAACGTGGCGCCGGAGGTGGTCGAGGGAGTTATCCCGGCGGCGGAATTGGTGTACTGGTAGATATTGTTTTGGCCAGCAGATGATGTGCCGTCACTTTTGGCCAGCGACCAGTTGGTAGCTGATGAATTGATGAGTGTTGACGAGGCGGCGGTAACCGACCCGGAGGCGCCGCTGAACCCGGCTGGAGCGGTGTCGCCAGAGGCGGTGGTCGCCCAAACGACTTTGACGCACTTAATGGCCGTGGCGCCATCGACCGATGATCCCCTGAAGGTGTAGTTAACACTGGCAGCGCTGGGGCGAGAGTCGCTCAGGCTTACCGAGGTGCTGGTGAGAGTCCCGGCAGCCAAAACGTGGCCAACAGGCAATAGTGCCATAGCGGCAGTGACCGCCCAGGCGAATATGAGTCGTACTGGCCGCCCAAGTTTTTCGGGTACATGAATACCCAATACACGGGCAGCGCGGATAGCTCGCTGCATTTAATTGAAACTCCTTCACACTCGGACACATGTAGTATAACCTAAAAAGCTTGTGCTTTAAATACACAAGCTAGTATTGGCTATGGGTAGGACTAAATCAGTAGGTCGGGGTGCAGGTGTAGATAACTGTCGTGGTGTAGGTACCAGGGCGAGTGATTAGAGAGACTCCAACTTCGTGCCCGACGCGGTAAGTAGTAACGTTCACACCGGCCGCCTCGAAGGCAACTTCGGCGTTGGTAGTAGTCATACCCGCCCAAAGGTTGGAGATAAACCGCCCAGCCGTACCCGTACCGAGGGTCGCATCATTGGTGGTGTAGCCGTAGGCCTCGGTGCCGGGAGCAGGGAAAGCGGTAGGAACGGTATTGGTACCGGTATGATTGGCGATTGTTTGGGCGAGTGAGTTGGTGGGCGCCGCGCTGTAACGGGTATAAATAGTGTACCCATTGGTGGCATTGGTGGCCGCCTGGAGATCCTGACAAACTATGGCGTTTGAGGCAGTAGTAACCGTGCCGAAAGGAATAGTTGTGGCAGTACTGGCGGCCGTGCTGGTGGCTGCGTTGCAAGGCTGGCCGCCGGCGACGGCATTAACCGTGAATGAAAGGGTATCATCGACCGTGAGGCTCAGGGTGGAGCCATTGGTGAGAATAAACAAAGTGCTAGCGTTATCGATGGGTGCGGTGGCACAGTCAGTATTATTGTAAGTGTTGATCTTGAGCCAATATTTGGTGTCGGCGGTGCTGGCGTTGGTGATGCCATTAATAACAACCTTGCGGGACGAGGCGGAGGCAGGGATTTCACCGGCGGCATTAGTCAATGTCATCGTGCCGTTGACGGTATGGGTAAAGGTCCAGGAGGCTGGCGTGGGTACATAGTTGGAGTTAGTGGTATCAAAGGTAACTCCGCCACCCGTTGTCGACATGCCGGAGGGAATAGTTGAACCGGTTGCGGTATCAGAAAATAGCATTTTGATGCATTTGATTGTGCCCGGTGCGCCGATGGTGACGCTCGATCCGGTAAAAGTGTAGTTGGAACTGGCGGCATTGGGGCGCGGGTCAGATAGACCAACGGATGCAGACGTCAGGTTGGCGGCATGAATGTTAAGGCTGGGTATAAAGAGAACCCCCAATATAAACGCACCAAGCAGCCATAGCCGATGGTGGAAATTGAACCTCTGTGGTTGTCGCCTGCGCGATCTATATGATGACTTTGGCACGGATTTTTGTCTTTTGGGTTATCGAACGTTTTGGAGTTTTGTTTCGCCCATGTCTGAGCTTGCGTTAAGCGTAACTAGTATTGTAGCTTCTGTCAACTTTTCTAGGCTAGCCGAGCGGTCGTATTAAGCTTGTGCCTTTCTCCAAGCCAAAAGCTTAATACCATGAAGCTCGACATAACCAGCAACGGCCAGATATACACCAAATTGCCCGGCCGTTCGATGGGACGAGTAAATGAGCCGGCAGGAAAGCCATTAACAATTGCCAACACGGATATAGTGGCCTCTCTACCCTGATTATCGCGTGCCCGGATGGTGATGTGATAGATCCCCGACTGTTGATAAGTATGAGAATTGGAGATAGGACCGGCAGTTTGGCTGGTCGAAGTATCCTGCTGACGATCGCCCCATTCCCAGGTGATCAGATACGGGTTGCTACCGCCATGAATCTGAATCTGCCAGCTTACCGGCACGCTGGGATCGGCACCCTGGAAAAAGTGGGAGGCCGTATCAAGATAGAAAGGCGGCACGACCGGAACGGGGGTGGGCTTGCTGGTGGGCTTGGGCCTGGGGGTAGCCTTGAGCGTAGGTCTGGGAGTGGGGGTCGAGCTAGATGTAGTTGCAGGAGTTGGGGTTGGGGTAGGCGACGGCGTAGGCGTTGGAGTGGGGATGGGAGCATCATAGAACACTGTCACCATGGCCGAATCGGGGCCGTATTGGTTGAGTCCGTCCAGATCCCTCGCGACCAGGTCGTTCTGGCCGGAAGTTAGCGTTATTACCAGATTGTACAACCCACCAGAATCGCAAAGAGTACTACCCGCAAAAATATTGTTACGGTAGATTTCGATCATCAGCCCAACCGGGCAAGTGCCGCGAACAGTTTGACTGCTGACGGCAAAATGGTCGCCATCCACAGGCTGATCAATGGTAGCCGCTACGGTGGGAGGCGGCCCGAGGACGGTAAGCGAAAGCTGCGAATCGGCAAGAGTCGACACCGATACGCCGGCGGCAAGGATAGCCGACAGGGCAATCAGGAACGCAAGGGCGGGATATGAGGTGTGGTGGTGCGCAATCAGCTTACCGGTGTGGTGATGATGGCTAAGTCCACGACGCTTGGGCTCATACGCGGCCATGTCGAACTTAATATCGCGGATAGCCCTCTTGAGGCGGATTATAAAGGGCTCGAGGCGGATGTAAATGCGCCGCCAAATAGTCTCAATGAAGTCTCGTGCCCGTCGGGACCGCACAATCACCAATATTAACCCGAGCAGAAGGAGGCCGCCAAAGCCAATGGCAGAGAATACCAATATATGCGAATTAGCCGTAACGGTAGTGCTCGAACCGGCGCTGGGCTTGGGTGTGGTGCGCGACACCGGGAGACCGCCCGATTTTGTAATAGGGGCGGCGGCACCTGGCTGCGGGGCGACTGAGGCTATCGGGGCGCCGTCGACGCTGGGAGCTTGAGTGTCCGCTTGACCTTGACCGGACGAGCTGGCTGCAGGCGCACTCCCTCCCCCGCCGGTGTGGCCGGTGGTGCCGCCCGTGGTGCCGCCACCGCCTGATGGTGTGGGGGTCGACGCTGGGGTTGGTGTGGGAGTCGGCGTCGGGGTTGGCGGCGGCGGAGTGGGGGTGGGGGTGGGCGGCGGGGCGGTATTCTTGCTCACGGTATAACTCGCGACGTTAACGTTTGGGCCGGTAAGTGGGTCGCCACAAGATGTAATCAGCTGCAAACCGCCACCATCAATGCCTACCAACAACGAACCATCGGCCGAGCCCCAAAACGAAAAAGTATGGGTACCATCGAGCGAGCTGGTGTACGAACTTGAGAAATTAAACCCGCCGGAGCAATAGATATACGTTACGAAAGTAAATGGCCCATTGAACACTCCCCCGCTCTGGGAGCCCGTAGGTGCCTGCACTGAGGGCTGGCCCGCGCGAGCAACATTGGGTACGCCAAGGACTACCACTACCAGTAGTGCCATGAGCAAGCTCCATTTGGTAGTAGGATGTGGTTTTCCAGATGGGGCTAGTCCCCCAACAACTCGCCAACTCATTACCTGTAAGTGTAGCACAAGCGGGATGGCGCTTATAGGTGGGCGGAGCACAAAGCCAGAATCGACCGCATTAGTAGGCTCATCCATGCCAAGCCAAAACTAACTGCGCGAGGAGTCTTCATGCTCAATTAAGTCAAACATAGACGCCGCAGATTGCTCATTGGCGCCTATAGTTACGATTGCAGTCTCGCCTATCGAAACATTTTACTGTGACGATACACGGGTAGCCATTTGCCGCATAACCGGCGCGACCGAAGTCGCCTAGATTTCGCACGGCCACCATTTACATCGTTTGCTCGACCAAAAATGGCATAAACAACCGACGAAACAGCCTGCACTTGGTAGTGGTACCCCTGCACAAAGGTAGAGGTGCTGTCGACTTTAGTCTTTGGTGATAGCTGAGTCTATGTGCAAATTCATAAAGTCTGGCCGGTATCCGCCCACCGCAAGATGTTGGTAAGCACAGTGCCCACGGCAAGAATATTAATTTTGCGTGATTAGCGGTTCGATTTCAGCCTTAAACTGGTCAAAGTTTTGGTAACAAATAGCCTGCATACCCGTAGCCTGCGCCCCTTCGCAATACCGAATCTGATCGTCAACAAACAGACACTCTTCGGGACGCGCCCCAAGCCGTTCGGCGATGGTTCGGTAGGTGAGCGGGTCGGGTTTAATGACGCCCAACTCGTAAGACAACACCTTGGCATCAAATAGCGCCACTTGCTCGGGCGAGAACATTTTATCCAACCAGTTGGCGGCGACATTGCTGAGCATGCCGATATTAAATTTTGGCTTCAGTATGTCACTTATGAACGCAAATAATTCCGGGTTCGCAACATTGCCCTCGATCTGACGATGCGCCTCGCCGATCGAAACACCGGCCAGCGCCGCCACCCCCTCAATGAAGTCGTCGTACCTCAAAATCCCAGCATCGACCTTTTTATTCAGAGTCGTCACCCAATCGAGCAATTCGGGCTTGTCCCCAAAATAGGATTTACGAAACGGCAGCCACCCGTCCGAGGCTAGCACGCCAAAACAATCAAAAACAATGGCTTTGATCATGGGTTTATATTAGCAGAACCAAAGGGTTCTGCTCTTAATCATTTTATAGCGGCTTTTCGAGGCTAATACGATTATTGGCCGCATCCTCGCTGGGGACGACATCCGTAAACAAATAACCCTTCTTAACCAGATTGGCCAACATTTCACGTCGATTGTTGCGGGTTTTGATCTTGATCTTGGTGTAGCCGTGGCTTTTTGACCAAGCCGCTTGATACGCCATAAGTGCGCTCAACACGCCTTGGCGGCGGTGAGCCGGATCAACGCCTGCCATCCAGCAATAAAACGAGCCGTCTTGATCGCGGTCATAGCCTATGAGGTAGCCGGCCGGTTGCTCATCTGCGTAACCGATAATTATAAGATGCTCACGGTCGCCATAGCGATCTTCAAAATAGTTCTTGGCATAAGGCTCACCAAATTCGACGATAGTCTGATTGACCTCCACTGCTTTCTCGATTGAGGCTTCTGTGACTCTGATTGTGCTCATAGCGTTGATTGTAGCAAATAAAAAAACACTCACAAGGCTATATGGGTGTTTTCTTAAGTATACTCTGCTCAAGTATGCCGCCTGAAGGCTCAAACATGGTGCTCGAGCGCTCGGGCGGTACCCCAGGCACCATTCCCGAAGGAATGGTGCCTGGGCTGGGGCAAGGTCGCCGCTACGACTGCTTGCGGACTCCGAGGAAACGATAGCCCGCTAGCCAACCGCGGCCGAGCCCGCTGAGTTCTAGCCACCGGTCGCCAGGAAGGCCCACGAGGCAACCGACGTAGGTGCGGCCCTGCGGGTCGGCCCAGACAGAGCCAAAAGCCACGATCGGGAATGCCAGCTGAATCTTTGGGTACTGGGCCCCAAATGCCAAGGCCTCGGCCATGGTGGCCGGGCGCAGGCCTTGGCGATCCATCTCGGCCAGCACTTCCTCGGGCGAGGGTTTGCTGCGCAGGCGGACGAGGGAAGCTACGACCCGCGCCTCACCTGAACCCACCGGGAAGTTTTCCGCGGTGATGTCGGGATTGATGTTGTCGTACTTGCCCGCCTCGACCATCTCGACGAAAGACTTGCTGTAATCGATGTTGAGCGCAAAGGTGGCTGCGTCGGGCTTTTTGAAGAACAGTAAGGCGAACACGTACAGTAGAGTGCGTAGAGATTTCACTCTATCGGAGGCCGTTCCGGCCGCCTTGACGAGCTTGGACTTGAACTTGTGTGGCATGATCCCTCCTCGGGAGCTAAAGGCGCGTCTCATATCCCGCATCGGCGGGACACAAGGCTTACCTGATGGGCGCTGGGCTGGATAAGCCGTAAATGAACTGGATTATAATAATATAAATTGTATGTAACGTCAACTTTTGCGAACTGGACCACCCTCACTTTTGACATAACCGGTGTTTTTGGCACAAAAATGACGGCAAAACCAAAGTTAACTCTCTAGGAAAACAAGAGTCATGCCGTCACCAATAATCATACCTTCCTGCGCCCGCATCGTCCAAGCCCAAATTCAGCCTCAAATTCCACAATGGTGGCGGGGCCAATTCCGCTTCGGGGTCCAGGCGCTAACTCTCAAGGTGTTCGTGTGCCGGGGTGGGCCATTCGAGGTGGAAGGGCCAGCGATGATGCGCAAGTTCCTGGAGCGCGAGAGGAAGAAAAGCTTTAATGCAATTTTGATAATTCCTATGTCTGAGCATCATCGTGGCTGTTAGTGCCGTACCGAACGGAGAACTACAATGACGTTAATCTTGGAATAAGTGTACTTACGAAAATATTATTCATTTAAGTTTATAAGATTAAGTTTTTGTAGAGCCATAAATCCAAGGGCAATACTCCCGGATGCTTCAATCTCATTCGTCACCAACATCTCGTATACTTCTTTGATTGGTTTTATTAATACTTCGATGTTTTCGGTTTCGTCGGCATAGCTAAGATTAACTGCGGGTATAAAACAATCCTCAGCCAGATAAAAATGGTGCTTGCCGACAATTTTTGTGGGGTTAGGGTAGCTAACAAATAGTTTCGTAAGCTTTTTAAAACTGTATCCTGTCTCCTCGAGCAGCTCCCTTTTGGCTGCTGCACCTGGTGCCTCGTTTTTCTCGACATACCCCGCCGGAAACTCTATGAGTATCTCTCCGGCTGCATGTTTGTATTGTTTTACGAGGATGACGTGGTTATCGGCAGTTACGGGAAAGACAAATGCAACATCACCTTCCAGCCACGTAAAATAATCGTCTAGTCTAGTCCCATTGGGAAGCTCAACCTCGGACTGTCTTACTCTAAGCCAGTGGTTGTCATGGGTAATCTTCGAGGATAGGGTTTTCCATTTTTCCATAGTGAAAGTGTAGCAGACACTTACGGCACGCCAAATTCACAGAACACTAGGTGCGCCAAAAAGAGGCGGGCAGCGCTTAGTAGAAAGCTATCATTAATTACGGCTAACTATAAAAATCTAAATATCATCTCACCAACAGAAAATAGCGAAGCAGTCTAACTTGCGATGAACTGCTCATGACCATTTACGACAATTGCCTCGCCATCACGCAGCGCAATAAACGGAATATGGTTATCTATTAGATACTCGACGCTCTTATCAATATCAGCTGATTCAGGATGATCCGATTTGTAATGAGGAGCGATTGCATACGGGACGAGGTTCAAACCGTCCCAGATCACTTCCGGTTCATATCCATCAGGAATTGCGTTAACATCATCAACTAATTCAGCTCCGTGCAGTGAAGGAGTAAGCATGTCAATACCGGCACTGTATCCGCCAAAAGCAATTTTGTCTTTAACCAATAAATCCGTGACTATTTGGTCTGCGCCGCTCATCTTAAATGCTCGACGCAAAACGAAACAGTTGCCACCCCGAACCCAGAGCAGATCAAACATATCAAGACGTGCTCGTAATTCCTCGGATTTACCAAAATATTCACGTAGATCAATTTCGGTTGGCTCAAGACCTAACGACTTTAATCGAGCTGCTTCATCTAAAACTTTACTCTGTCGCTCATCTATACTTACCGCATCAGCTGCGTTATGTATAACTGCTGTTCGCCGACGATCACCGAGCAAACGCAACAGTTCATCTGGCTTGTTACCGTTACGAAAAGAGGATAGATATAATCTCATACGATTGATTATATCAGTTGATTTAGAATTGACTTATGAGGTATCGCCCGATAAAGGACTCGAACCCCCGTCAACAGATATACCAGGCATACAAAAAGAAAGGTTCCATAATTTATGGAACCTTTCTAGCCTGTTGTCTAAAATGGTGGGC
>JBBRSS010000013.1:0-34020 GCA_038245115.1 Candidatus Saccharimonadia bacterium | reverse complement strand
TGCTGTTGAATGAGTTGGGCGCAGGACGGTATGATGTGACGTGACGGCATAACTTTTGTTTTCCTTCCAGGAAGTATTGGTTTTGCCGTCTATTTTTGTGCCTGGATGACGCTTATGTCAAAAGTGAGGGTGGTTCAGCAACTGGGGTGGCGAAGAAAAGTTTGCCGACCCCGACATTGAAATCGCCGTCATCGACGACGTCGACCCCGAGAGACTTCGAAAACTGGCGGAGGCCAGGCTAGAAGCCAATCTCCAGGCAGGCCCAACCAACTACTGGCGGGCCGAGTAACAAACAAGAGGCGAGCCCTGCTCGCCTCAACTCCCGCGGGAGGGATCGCGCACACAGCGCGGTCCCTCTCCGGGGCAACCCACTTGCATCATTATGCTTGAAACATTTTCAGCCACAATGATACAAACCATAAGCGCTTCATAGCCTAAAAGCCTCTCAACTGCTACTATTTAACAATGAACGTAATTGAACTCAATGATATCGGTATGGTATTCACCGACCGGTCCGAACCCACTGTTGCCCTCAGCCATATCAATCTCACTATCGCCAAGGGTGAATTCGTGGCTATCATCGGACCGTCAGGTTCCGGCAAGAGTACCTTAATGAACGTTATTGGTCTGCTCGACACCCCGACTTCGGGCAAATTTCACTTAGACGGCAGTCTGGTTGCCAGCCTCAAAGACTCCGGTTTGGCCAAGCTCCGCCGCGATAAAATTGGCTTTGTCTTCCAGAGCTTCAACCTGCTCCCCCGCCTCACCGTGGCCCAAAACGTGGAACTCCCCCTCATTTACGTCGGCCTGCGCGCCAAAGAACGCCGCGCCCGCGCGCTTGAGCTGCTTGGCCTCGTTGGGCTGCACGACCGCGCCAACTACAAGCCCCACCAGATCTCCGGCGGCCAAACTCAACGCGTCGCCATTGCCCGGGCGCTGGCCAACCACCCCAGCCTCATCTTGGCCGACGAACCCACCGGCAACCTCGACACCAAATCGTCCAAAGCCATCATTGATGAGCTTCGCCGTCTCAACCGCGAAACCGGCGCTACCATCGTTATCGTCACCCACAACCCCGAAGTCGCAGTACAAACTGACCGCACCGTAACTGTACGCGACGGCGAAATCGTCAGCGACACCGCCAATAAAACCAAGCCCAAACCCGCCCCCGCGGCCGCAGCCCACCACCGGAGGATCGCATCATGATGTTCTACGAAAACTTCAAAATGGCTTTTGTAAGCCTATTTAACGCCAAATTGCGCAGCTTTCTCACCATGCTCGGCATTATTATAGGCGTCGCGGCCGTGGTATCTATCCTCGCCATCGGCGCCGGTGTCAAAAAAGCCGTGCAAGACCAAATCACCGGCGTAGTTAATGCTAACGCCATTGCTGTTACCTCCGGCAAAACCAATCTCAAAAGCGCCGGCGCGAGCTCACTCGGCGCCTCCACGCTCACCCTTAATGATGTTGATTACCTTTCCCAGCTTGGTCACGTCGTTGCTGTGGCCCCCATGAGCCTTATTTCCGGCAACGTTTCGGCCGGCAAAGTTGTTTCCAATTCTGAGCTCCTGCTCGCCACAACACCCGAATTCAGCAAAACCCAAAGCCTCAAATTTGCCTCCGGCCGGTTCCTGAACGACTCCGACAAGGGCAAGGCCGTAGTAGTGCTCGGCGGCAACGCCAAAGTCGACCTGTTTGGCACCGCTGATGCCCTCGGTAAAACCGTTATTATCCGCGGGACCAGCTTCACCGTCATTGGCACCCTCAAAAGCTCCGACGCGGGCGCTTCCAGCATTTCGGCTGGTCCCAGCCTCGAAAATGCCGTTTATCTCCCCATCGACACCGCCGTCAAGGTCACCGGCAGCGCTCCTCCGATTGCCCGCATCATTGTCCAGGTCGACCAAACCGATAACGTCAGCGCGGTAGCGGCAGTTATGAAGTCCAAACTACTTAAGGGCCACGGAGGCCAAGAAGACTTCAGCGTTCTTACGCAAAGCGATATACTCTCGACCGTCGATGCCGTACTCAACCTCCTGACCACCTTCATCGTCGCCATTGCCAGTATTTCTCTCCTAGTAGGCGGCATCGGCATCATGAACATCATGCTGGTGTCGGTCACCGAGCGCACTCGCGAAATCGGCCTGCGCAAAGCCATTGGCGCCTCCAGCTCCACCGTTCTTAGCCAATTCTTAATCGAAGCCGTAGTTATCAGCCTGGTTGGCGGCGGTATCGGTATCGCGGTTGCCATCGGCCTAGCCACGGCAGCCGGTAAAATTGCCAACATTACCCCCGTCTTCACCCCCGGAGCCATCGGCCTGGCCTTTGGCGTCTCAGCAGTAGTCGGTATTGTTTTCGGCATCGCACCGGCCATCAAAGCCGCCCGCAAACGCCCCATTCAAGCCCTCAAATCTATTTAACAAAAAAAAACAGCTCCCCTCGGTAAACGAGGAGAGCATTGGTGGGGGCCGGGAAAGGCCACTGGTTCGGCTGTTACCGACCCCCACCACGCGCAGCCGGGTTCTAGGCAATTCCTCAGTGAGCGTCGGCCATTGCCTCAACCTGCAACAAGACGCGCTCGTCATAGATGGCGATTGCAATGTCACCCAGAACTACCGAATGGTCTTCGAAATGATGGCCGCAGAACAGCAGCTCGCCATTACCACGTAGATCTGGAGATGGTGGCAGTATCACGCGAACAATCGCACGAGTCATGCAGTAGTCGCATCGGTCCACCCTGTTGAGCTCCGTGGGTGAATTACCGCTCAAACCGTTAGTGGTCATGGCACAAGCCTTTCTGGTCGATGACAGCTAGACTAGGACAAATCCTCAACTCAATCTCCGTACAGTGCCCTCCATCGGCGTTGCTCTCTCCCTTTTCGTCTTTGTTCGAGAGCATTCCTGCACTTATCCATGTGATCTGGGCAGAAAAG
The DNA here is from genome assembly GCA_038245115.1 of Candidatus Saccharimonadia bacterium. Taxonomy (GTDB): domain Bacteria; phylum Patescibacteriota; class Saccharimonadia; order UBA4664; family UBA4664; genus UBA5169. The sequence goes on along the minus strand of JBBRSS010000013.1, from coordinate 31,090 downwards.
TAACATTCCTGACTTAAAAGCTCCGCTCTGAACGCGAAACATCACCGGGACAATAACTGTTCCAGGCTCGGTACAAGCAGCGTCACATACTTCGACATCGGCAACACCTGGAGGCCCGCCAACATCAGTGCTCGTCAAAGCAATGATCTTCATTTCTCCCCCTAGAAGCGAATGTCGGCTAATTCCGGATACAAAAAATGACGTGCTCATTTCTAGCATTACGCTAGGAATAGAGTCGCCGCCCATCTGGGTTTGCCCTTTTCTTTCCACGATCTAATAGACTTTTCACTTAAGGTACTGCAAATACTATAACACGACAAAACCTATTAAGTCAAGCGTAACCAAAACTAAGCAGGTACAGGCTGAAAATATTTATGTGAAGCATGCAATTCTATCCCAGTATCACCCCGCAACACTTGCCGCACCTCACTCCTCACCCGCGCCAGCCCGCGGTGGTTGATCTGCAAATCTTTGGTCGCGTCGCGCGGCACCGAAACTTCCAGGTGCCGATGGCCATGCTTGATCTCCGACAATGGCGGATAATACCCGGTTTTCGCGTCAATCGTCAGCAATCTCCCTTGCCACTCAGCCACAAAATCATAACCAATCAAATCCTCCTCCACCGAGCCGTACCGCACCGACCGCAGCTCGGGCAGCCCCTGCAGCGCCGCGTGCAACGCCACCTCCGACGCCGCCCCAGTGATCTCGCCCCGCGCCCACTCGGATCGCCCCGAGCTCGCCGCGCTCAGCCAATCCATCAGCTCATCACGCGAAAAGTGATGCCCGCACGATTCTATAAGTCCCCGCAGCAGATGATTATAACTACAAGCCTGATGCCGCAACATTTCGTAATGATGCCCGCGCTCCGTCAGCTCCTCATGGTTCAACCCGCCATGATGCAATGCCTCCCGGTCAACATCGAGCTGCTCCTGAATCACCGACTGCCGCCGTGCCAACGCCAGCACCTCACCCAATCGCTTCAGCTCCGGATGGCTCTCATCATCTACAAACCGCTCCACGACCTGATTGATCGCCTCGTGCAGCCCCAACCTTCCCCGTTGCAGTTCAATCTGCAGCAAAATATCATTTGCCCGCCGAGAAAAGTCTTCTGCCTGCAACATGTTATTCATTTCTTAAGCCTAGCATTTTGCGCCTCACCATACCAATTAAAAAGAGGCCCGAAGGCCTCTTTTTTTCACAAGCTGCTGGGCCGGACTTAGTAGTCCATGCCGCCCATTCCGCCCATGCCGCCGGGCATCCCGCCCCCGCCAGCCGGTGCGCTCTTGTCTTCCGGAATCTCAACAATAAGCGAACCCATAGTCATCGCGGTCCCGGCTATTGATACGGCATTGGTGATCGCTTCACGCGTTACCTTGGCCGGGTCCACAATCCCCTTAACCTTCATGTCTACCAGCACGTCAGCGCTATTAACGTCAAAACCCTGGCCGCCCTTCGAGAGCAGCACCAATGGCAGCTTCTCGTCGGCGTTAAGGCCGGCGTTGCGCATTAGTTCGCGGAATGGCTGTACCAAAGCGCGCTTGAGCACCAAGTGGCCGGCTTCTTCGCTCGATCCGATCTTGGTCGGCTCCACGGTCAACGTCTTCGACAAATCCACTAGCGTCACGCCACCGCCAGGCACAATACCTTCAGTCACGGCTGCTTTGGTAGCGTTCACGGCATCATCCACGCGGAACTTCTTCTCCTCTATTTCGGTCTCGGTCGCACCGCCCACTTTGATGACAGCCACTTTACCCGCCAGCGCACTTAAGCGCTTCTCGAGGTTCTCTTTGTCGTACTCGCTAGTAGCATTCTCCACTTGAGCCCGAATCTCTGCAATCCGGCTAGCCACGTCTTTTACGTCACCGTAGCCCTCAATAATCGTCGTGTTATCTTTGCCGGCAATAATCTTGCGGGCGCCGCCGAGCATATCCAGTGTGGCATTCTCAAATGTAAAACCTTGCTCCTCGCTAATCACCGTCGCGCCAGTCAACACCGCAATATCTTGCAACGATGCCTTGCGCCGGTCGCCAAAGGCCGGAGCCTTAATGGCCAGTGTACTAAACACGCCCTTGAGACGGTTCAAAATCAATGTTGCCAGCGCCTCACCCTCGACATCCTCAGCAATAATCACCAATTCTTTCTTGCCACCCTGGGCAATCTTCTCCAGCAATGGCAGAATGTCCTGAATGCTCGAAATCTTCTTATCTGTCACCAAGATCAACGGCTTCTCGTAGCTAGCTTCCATCCGGGCAGTATCGGTTACCATGTATGGGCTCACGTAACCGCGGTCAATCTTGAAGCCTTCCACAATCTCTTTCTCGAGACCCAGTGTCTGGCTCTGCTCCACCGTCACGGTGCCGTCATTGCCGACCGCCTCAATCACATCGGCAATCAGTTCGCCAATCTCGGTATCACCGGCCGAAACCGTGGCTACCTGGGCTACCTTGGAGCGGTTGCCCTCAATTTTCTCGGTCAATCCGGCAATGTGCCCAAGCACCAAAGCCGATGCGTGATCCAGACCCTTCTTGAGGTCCATTGGGTTGTGCCCGGCCGCAATCAGGCGATTGGCCTCATTGAGGATGTGGTACGTCAAGACCGTGGCCGTCGTGGTGCCGTCACCCACTGTGTCATTCGTCTTCGAAGCCGCCTGCTTCACCAACTCTGCCCCCACGCTGCGGCCCAACGTTTCGTCATTGCGGTTCTCAATATCCACGGCCTTAGCTACCGTCACGCCGTCGTGAGTCACGGTTGGACCACCATAGGACTTACTCAAAATCACATTGCGGCCCTTGGGCCCCATAGTTACGCGCACGGCCTCGTACAGCTCACGTGCTCCGGCTAATACTCGCCCGCGGGCATCATCATCATAAAAAATCTTCTTTGCCATAGCTGTTTACCCCTTTACCACTGCGAGGACGTCTTCCTCTTTTACAATCAATAGCTCTTCCGTGCCTTGCTTGAACCGGTTCGGGCCGTACTCGGTGTGAACAATCTTATCGCCCACTTTCACTTCCTTTACGTCCTTACCCACGGCCAGCACTTCCGCGACCTGCGTTTTCTCTTTGGCCTGGTCGGGCAATAAGATTCCCGATGCCGTCTTGGACTCAGCTTCTACCGGTTTAGCCACGATGCGATCTGCCAATGGTTGTAGCGCCATGCTTTGCTCCTTATTTAAGTTAAATTCACAATAAACTCTACTTTAGCACTCATAAGTACCGAGTGCTAGTATTGCGCCCCCGAGATAAATGTTATCCAAAAGTTCCCCGAACCAGCCCAGCCCCCTCCCTGTGTAGGCTTGCTCCGTGAGTATTTAAGCGCGCCCGGATAGATCGGCTTCTCCGGGGGCCAAAGCCCCTGGGACTGTATGCATTTTTAACCCATATATGATATAAAGGATACCTTATAAGGTATAAAATCGCATACAGCCCAAGGATACAGATCACCGAAGTTAACGAAATATTACCCGAAAATACAAAAAATACGCGAAATCACAAAAAAACCCAATAACTACACCCCCTTAAAAGAAATGAACCCAATGCCCCTCACCCCCATGACCATCCAGCAACAGCTAGCCCTACGAATCCCCACCAAACGCCGATTGCTCAAACTCACCCAAGCCCAGCTAGCCGAAATCGTCGGCACCTCGCAAGCCGCCATCGCCCGGCTTGAAAATGCCCGAGGCAATCCCACTGTCGACCTAATTCAGCGCGTTGCTACCGCCCTCGACTTCGAACTCACCATCTACGTCAGGCCGAAGCGTTAAGCCTGCTCCATCCGCCGAAATATCCCGTCGGGCTCTGCCAATGACATCCCAACAATCTGATCGGCTCTCACCTGCGAATCCGCCACACTGTAGATCCGAAGCTGAGGAGCATTCCCGGACGGTCGCAAGTGCGCCACATCACCATTGTCGAAATATATCCGCACTCCATCGAGCGAATTTATTTCACGGATCGCCCCGAACCCGTGCTCGGCCGAAAAGAACTTTTCGAGTTCACCCCGAACAGCCGAGGTATCCTCGCCAAACTTGGCCATAATGGCCTTGGATGCCGCTACCGGGAAATCATCAATCAATCCTGCTTGAGTAAACCGGTGCGGCAGCCGGCTAAACAGTTCCGACACCTTCACGCCGGCCTCCAGCGCCGCCACCAACGCTACCATAATCGGGAAAGCCGCATCGCGAGTCGGCAATGCAGTCAAAGTCTTACCCCGTATCTCCATATCCGATCCGGTCAAAAACCCGCCGTTCACCTCCCAGCCAACAACTCGCTTTTTACCCTCAGACTCTTTCTCGGCCATAGCATCTATCACATATGGGGAACCAATTCTCGTGTGGCTCCATTCCATACCATTCTCGTTAAAGTAGGCATCCACCGCGTCGCTGGTGCTTACCGGATACGCTGCAAAATCGGCCCTCAGCCAACTCGCCACCACTGCTCCCAAGACATCGCCACGATGAAACTCACCGGTCTCATCTATCACAAACGGCCGGTCGCTATCGCCATCAGTCGAAATAATTGCAAACGCTCCCGGATTCTCGCTCGCCAATTTTCGAAAATACTCCGCATCAGTTGGCTTCACATTCTCACTATCAATCGGCACAAATACTTCGGACCGACCCACCGGCACCACTTCGGCCCCCAAAGCCTCAAACAAAGTCACAAGTAGGTCGCGCCCCACCGCCGAATGTTGGTATAGCACCACCTTTTTCCCGGCAAGTGCACCCTTGAATATGCTCGCATACCGCTCAATGTACTCTGTGGTAGCCTCAATAACTTCATCACCCACCAACGGCGCCTTCACCAATGCACCGGCAACATCAAACCCCGCCTCCGCAAAATCAGCGGCGTATTGCTCCGCCCTCACCCCGGCCACTGCCTGCTTTATGGCGCCCTCATCGGTTTTTAATATTTCGCCATTAGTTTTATAGAACTTAATCCCGTTGCGATCAGCCGGAATATGGCTGCCTGTAACCATAATGCCGGCTGCATTTCGCTTGAGCGCATAAGCGGCTAACGCCGGCGTAGGAATTAGCCCGCAATAAACCGTCCGGTATCCGCCCGCCGCAATCGCTTTGGTCACGGCACTCAATATCCTCGGCGTACTATCCCGAAGATCACCCGCCAGGTAGACCTCATCACCCTTATTGAGTTCACCGGCATCAGCCAAAAAACGCAAAAAACCTACCGCATTTATGTAGCATTCCAGATCCGTCATATCCGTCACCAACCCGCGCAACCCTGAGGTCCCAAAACTCAACTCAACAGGAACATAATTTAGCGACTGCAATACACCCATGGTTTACTCCTCAGTTTCAATTACTCGAGTTAACTCAGCCAGCTTTTCCTGAAGTACTGCCTCAGAATCCGCCTCCACATTAAGCCGAACCAACGGCTCAGTGTTGCTCATACGAACGTTAAACCACCAGCCGGGATATTCCACAGTTAGCCCGTCGAGTTCGTCTTGGATGCCGTCCAAGTAAGCGGTTTTAAGCTGCAATACCTTAGCCCTAGCATCCTCGACCTTGAAGTTTTGCTCCTCAGCCGTAGCGTACTTTTGGTACGGCACCACCAGCTCACTCAGCTTCTTGCCCGACTCCGCCAATACGCTTACCACCGCCATCACCGCTATCAGGCCCGAATCGCTAAAATAATTATCCTTGAAGTAATAATGTCCCGACAACTCAATCGCCAGCACCGCATCAAGCTCGCGCATCATGCCTTTAATAGCATCACCGCCAACCTTGCTCCGCACCGCTTTGCCACCGGCCGCCTCAATCACATCCTTCACGATATGGCTGGTGCGGACATCGTACAAAATCGTTGCGCCGGGCTGAAGTTTCAAAAAGTGTTCCGCCAAAATCGCGCCCATTATCGGCTCTGGCACGGGCACGCCAAGCTCGTCAATTATGCCGCCACGATCGCCATCGCCGTCAAAAGCCAGGCCAAAATCCAACTTTTTTTCGTCAATCAACTTACAGATATCAATCAAAGTTTCCGTCAGATGCGGGTTCGCCACGTGATTCGGAAATGTCCCGTCCAGCTCAAAGTACAGCCGGTCCACAGTAAACGGCAGCTTCTTTTCCAATGCCGGGAAAATCGCCCCCGCCATCCCATTGCCCGCATCTACGGCGATCCTAGACGGCTTGAGCGCCGGCACGTTTACGAATGTCAGCGTCTGTTCTACCCATTCGTCCACAATCGAACGCTGGCTTACCGTACCAGTACCAACGCTAGCCTTGTAGTCATCTTCGATCACCGCCCGCTTAATATCCAGCAACCCGTTGGTCGCACCCATCGGAAGCGCGCCGCGTCCGCACAATTTTATGCCGTTATATTTGCCCGGGTTATGGCTAGCTGTCACCATCACGCCACCCGCCAGCTCCTCAAATCTTCCCGCCGCAAAATAGACCATGTCAGTTGTTACCAGACCGATATCCCAAACATCGCGCCCTTGGCTAGTGAGCCCCTCAATTACCGCCTCGGCCAGCTCAGCGCTATCGGTACGCATGTCCCGCCCCACTACCACCGGCCCAGCCGTAGGCAAGTAATCCGCCACTGCCCGCGCCACTGCCAGGGCCACCTCAGGTGTCAATTCTGTCCCGGAAATACCTCGAATATCGTACGCTTTGAAGATAGATTCTGTAAATTTCATTAAACCATTATAGTCCAATGGCCGCTGGGTAGCCAAACCGCCAGAGTTCTGCTAACTTGTAAAATTATGAGCAAGACAACCATCGCTATCTCCGGTATCGCCGGATCATTCTCCGAAGAGGCCGCCAACAAGTTTCTACACGACGAAGCCATCGACGGCAAAATCATCTATGCCGTCACGGCTCGAGACACCTTCGATGCTGTGGCTTCAGGCCGTACCGATTTCGGCCTCATTCCGCTCGAAAATTCCAACGGCGGGATTGTGCTCGAAACCGTCCACGCCGCGGGAGACTACCTGTACCACATCGAAAAAATCTTAGAAATTGACGTTCATCAAAACCTGATCGTCACTCCCGGCACCCAACGCGCCGACATCAAAAAGATCGTTTCGCACCATCAAGCCCTAGCACAATGTAAGTTCTACCTACGCCGCGAATGGCCTAATGTTGATCATCTCGAATATGCCGACACCGCCCTAGCCGCCAAGGATCTTGCCGAAGGTAAACTCGACCCCGATACCGCCATCATTGCCTCAGTGGCAGCCGCTCAACTCTATCACCTCACCCTCCTCGAGCCTTCGATCCAAGATCTTAAGTTTAATTACACCTCGTTCATGGCCATCACCAAGCATGTATAACCGCGACCTGCTAATGTGTCGCCCCGATTACTTCCGGATTGCTTACCAAATTAATCCCTACATGGACCCCAGCATTCAACCCGACCCTGAATTGCTTAATGCTGAATACAACAATATCGTAGCCGCCCACCTTGCCGCCGGCCGGCGCATACGCTTCCTCGAGCCCGATCCCGACCAGCCCGACATGACCTACACCGCCAACCAAGCCCTCATCCGGGGCAAAAAGGCCGTTCTCGGCAACCTCCCGCCGCAGCGTGCCGGCGAAATTGCCTTTCAGCGCCCGTGGCTCGAAGCCGCCGGTTTCGAAGTCATCGACTGCCCATTCCGCTTCAGCGGCCAGGGCGATGCCATTCCCACCGGCACCGGCGCCATTCTCAAAGGGCGCCAATGGCGCAGCGACCCCCGCTCCGACGATTTCATCCACGACGCCCTAGGCTACGAAATAATTCCCATCCACACCATCTCCGATGCCTGGTACGACGACGACCTCGTCGTTAGTGCCATCAAACCCGGCCTCATCGCCGTCGCCTGGGCCGCCCTCGATGAGCCCAGCCAACAGCTCCTGCGTGCACGCACCGACCTCGAATATATCGACGTGACTCTCGCCGAAGCCAAAAACTTTGCCTGCGACCTCGTCTCCGATGGAACCACTGTCATCATGCCCGAAGGTAGCCCGCTACTCGCCGCCGAGCTCGAACGCCGCGGCCTCACCGTGATCACGCAGCCCATTTCCCAACTCAAACTAGGCGGCGGCGGCATCCGCTGTACAACGTTGGCCCTCGACGCCAACTAATGCCATGAGCTTAAACCAGATCGTCCGCTTTATCCCGCCAATCATCCTCTAGAGATACCCTCCTTCCAAAATTACCTGTCTCTATGAATGTATGTTTAAAAATACCTTATAATAATCCCATGCAGCAGCCCCCAAACTACATCGACAAGCTCGCCTACGTACACCTCGTTAACCATAAAATTCTTGTGACCCTCAGCCGTGGTAAAACCGTTTGGTACATACCCGGCGGCAAACGCGAGCCCCAAGAATCAGACCGCGCCGCCCTCATCCGCGAGGTCAAAGAGGAACTCGCCGTCGATCTTATTCCTGAGTCAATCAAGCCTTATGCAACCTTCGAGGCCCAGGCACATGGCAAGCCCGATGGCACCATAGTCCGGATGACCTGCTACACCGGCGAATATATTGGCGCCCTAAAAGCCAGCTCCGAAATCGAAGCTATAGACTTCTTCGCCTTCGATCAAAAAGCCCTCACCAGCACGGTCGACCACTTAATCTTCAACGACTTGAGGCAGAAGGGTCTTCTTGCATAATTGAGCTCTTGCTTAACCCAGCCTCAATCTCATCCAGCCGCTTAGTAAACAACTCCCTCGCGCCAGCCGCGTAAGGGTTAAAATGCTGAATCGTCTCAAATAATTCCGGCGTATCGCCCTGCACAATCCGCTTTACATCCAGTAGATGCTGATAGGTCTTCGTCTTCAATGGAGTGTCCGGAATATCTATCTCCCCCAACGCCTTACCCAAGAAGAACGTCAGCGCCTGCACATAGGCCATCTCCTTATCGTGTTCCTGCGGCGAAATCACGCTCACACTCAATCCGAGAGTACCCGTAAGAAACTTCTGGATCCGCTCCATCCGCGCATCCGCCACTCGCACTGGCCACACCACCATCGGCAGCCCTTTAATACCTCCGGCCCCGCTCTGCGGCCCAAACAACGGGTGAGTCGCCAAAATCTCACATTGCGCCGGTAAAATCCGCGTCATCAGCTCCACCGGCACCGTCTTCACACTCGATACATCCGCCACCAGCGCCCCCGACTTCAGATACGGCACCATCCGCTCCAATACCGCCCCCAAATACTGCACCGGTACGCTCGGGATTACCACGGATTGCGCAGCCGCCTCCGAAAAATCCACCAGCCTAGCCCCCGCGGCTTCCACCTCACCTGCATTCGCACGCCTACTGCTCACCACCACCGTCATATACGGCGACAATTGCTCGGCCATAAACCGGCCAAACACCCCAAAGCCAATTATTCCAACCGACCCCAAATTAGCCACGACCCACCTGCCCGTTCGCTGGCTTCATCCGCTCGCGTATCGCTGCGCGCGCGGTGCCGGCCTCATCCCACTCATGCTCGCCATCGGCACTTTCCATCGTCTTTTCGTGCCCCTTGCCCAACAGCAACACCGTATCCCCCTTGCTCGCTTTCCCGATTGCAAAACCAATTGCCTGAGTCCGATCATGCACCAAAAACAAATCTTCATCCAACCTCTTGCCTTCACCAGCAGCACCGCCCGCAATCTGTTGCATAATCCCAGCACCATCAATATCCCGGTCGTCCTCCTCGGTTACCACCACCACATCGGCCCATTTCCCGGCACTCGCCCCTTGCTTGGCCCGCTTGGCCTCATCGCGCCGCCCGGCCGAACCAAACATCACAATCAACTTACCCTTGGCCATCCCCCGCATCCCGCTCAGAATCTTCTCAAAACTATCCGGCGTATGCGCAAAATCCACAATCACACTGTAATCTTGACCCTCATCGATAGCATTCATGCGCCCTTCCACCGACTTCAACGCCGCCAACCCCGCCGCAATCTGATCGTTATCCAAATCCAATGCTCGCCCCACACCCACCGCCGCCAAAGCATTAGATACGTTAAAAACCCCGGGTAAATGAATCCGCACCGGGAATGCCTCGCTGCCATCCACCGTGACCTTAAACTCACTTCCGGCGCCAGCGCTCTGGACCTCAGTAGCCAGGACATCACCCTTCGTCAGGCTGTAGGTTAAATAATTTGGCCCCATCACCTGCGCAAAAAACTCCGCGCTCGGATCATCCGCGTTAATCACCCCCCGCACCTGCAAACTCCCTGCCTTATTGCCGACGGCATGTTCAAACAGCCGCCGCTTGGCCGCTCGGTAATTCTCAAATGTCCCGTGGTAGTCGAGGTGCTCGTGCGTCACATTCGTCATCACCGCCAGGCTATACGGGATTCCCCACACCCGGTTCTGGGCCAACGCATGGCTCGTAGTCTCGAGCACCAGCCACTCAATGCCCTCGGCCCGCAGCTCCTTTATCCGCGCCAACATCGCCCGCGTCGGCATCGTCGTCATATGCACGTGATTATCGCGCCAGTGCTCCGGCGTCCCGTACCCAATTGTAGTCATCAAGCCGGTTTTGATTCCGGCATGATTGAGCATGGCATATACCATCGTCGAAGTGGTCGTCTTGCCATCGGTCCCCGTCACCCCGATCACTTTCATGCCCTTAGCCGGGAAACCCATCGCCGTCTGCCACAGCACCGACTCCGCCAAGTGCCCGTACGGCTCGATGGCTTTAAATAAACTCTTCGGTATCAGCGCTTTCACAAATTTACGAAACATCATTACACCAACTTAATGCTTACGAGTATGCCTTGCCTCCCGCCGAAACGCTACCCTCGCCTATTGATTTATTTAAACTTAAGTGTTATCATGAACAATTCTAAGAAAACACTACCAAAGAAGTACCACCAAGGAGATGTCATGTTCACTGAAATGTTCAGTGCGCTACTCCACACAACCGAAACGTCCGTCATCCCCAGCCCCACCCTTAAAGGGACTCACGTCTCCGCCGAGACAGGAACCAAACCGCCCTCAACCCCCGCCCGCATCGACAAGGTAGTCGACTCTGGAGGCTGGCACTGGGCTGTGACCGTTTCCGAGGACGGAAAGACAACACAGTACCGCCATCTCACACCATGTGATTGCGACAGATAACCCTTGCCAGGTCGGCAACGGAACTCACCACTAGGCCCGTAGGCTACTCCTGAAAGGAGTGTTCTACGGGCCTCCTTTCATTTCTGGAACAAATCCTAGTACAAAAACTTTTCCGGCCGCCGGTTCGCCAGCTTCGCCGCCACCCGTTCTCCCGCCTTGCGCCACAATTTGTACTTCAACTCGTTCAGCGGCAGATCCCAGGCCCCGGCAAATTCGGTAATCTCCGGGTTAAATTTACTCTTAAACGAGTACAACCCGTCGCGCGAATCGCCCGTGCCCACGGCGTCGCGGTTCGGCGTGCCCACCAGATCATATTTCTCAACACCATGCGCCATCAGCCAGCGCATCACTTCCCATTGAATCAGATACGACGCGTTCAATTCCCGCTTCTTATCAAACGACCCGCCATCCTTATACCACGCCCGTTTGCCCACGAATGTCGCAAATAACCCCGCCAACACCTCGCCCTCATGCCGCGCCAAAAATAATTGCGCCTGACCCGCCGCGATCTGCGACCGCCAGTAATCCAAAAAATACGCCCGCGGTCGCAACCCATAATGCGCCCGCCCCTCGGTGGCCTTCATCAGCTCAAACATCACCTCGAGATTTTCATCCGACGCCTCAACCATCTCCACGCTCACCCCGCCAGCCTCGCTTTTGCGAATATTGCGCCGCGCGCTCTGGTTGAACGACGCCAGCACCGCCTCCTCGCCACCGCTCAAATTCACAAAAATCGTCGACTTTGAGCCCGGATCGCGGTTCGCCCGCACCATTCCGAGCGCAAGCAGCTTGGCCTTATCCGCCTCATCCTCCAGCATTTCCGACTCAAACCGAGCAAAAACCCCGCCCAAATTAGCGGCTTTCGTCTGCCGCACAATCTCCTCCAAATCCGCAGGCGAACTCACCCCCGGGCCTTTCGGCGCGTACCACACCTCTCCCTGGCCGCTTGCCTTGCGTACAAGCCACTGCACAGCCACCAACCCCGAAGCCGTCTGATACACATATCTGCGAGGCTGCCAGCCCCAGCGAGCCTTAAAATCGCCCCAGACCAGCGTCTGCAATGCGTTGCCGCCATCCGGATTGGCCACTATCAGCTCGTCCCAGCGCGTTAATTCTTCTTCGCTTGCTAGTCTCATGGGAGTATTGTACCGTACTTGACTCTACAAGCTGCGAGCGCAATCCAACTTTCGGACTCACGCATTCAATGACCTGTCTAAAATTTAGAAAATGCCATCCGATTTGAGCGTGAATTATTAAATGAATTCTAAACTTTAGACTACTCCCCAAAAAGCCTCATCAACTTTTCGCAATAATTACCACACTCCGAAAATTACGCTAAACTAACCTCATGAAGATCTACTCCTGGAACGTCAACGGCATTCGCGCGGTCATCCGCAAAGACGCCCTCAAACCATTCATCGAGGCCGAAAAGCCCGACATCCTTTGCCTGCAAGAAACTAAGGCCCAACCCGACGAAATCGACCCCGGCCTGCCCGAGTACAACACCTACGTCAACTCGGCCGACAAAAAGGGCTACTCCGGCACCGCCATCCTCTCCAAAACCGAACCCGTCAGCACAAATCACGGCCTCCCCGACGAGATCAAGAGCAAATACGACATGACCGACAACGCCTACGGCGACCCCAACACCGAAGGCCGCGTCCTCACCGCCGAATACGCCGACTTTTACCTCGTCACGGTCTACACCCCCAACGCCAAGGAAGACCTCAGCCGCATCCCCCTGCGCCGCGATCACTGGGATCCCGCCTTCCTCGAGTACTGCCAAGGCCTCGAAACCGGAGCATTCGGCAACAAACCCAAACCGGTAGTCTTCTGCGGCGACCTCAACGTGGCTCACACCGAGCTCGACCTGGCCAACCCCAAGCCCAATCAGGGCAAAAAAGGTTTCACCCTCGAAGAGCGCGCCGGCTTCCAAGCCTTCCTCGACGTCGGTTTCATCGACACCCTGCGCCTGTTCAAGCAAGGCAACGGCTTCTACACCTGGTGGAGCAACTTCGGCGGCGCCAGATCGAGAAATGTCGGTTGGCGCATCGATTATTTCCTGGTATCGGCCAGTCTCAAAGACAAAGTATCGGCGGCCGAAATTCACCCGGCGGTCATGGGGTCCGACCACTGCCCGGTCAGCCTTACCCTCGATATCTAGCTCCTACTTGCCCCGCAGCCCGCGCCCAACCCGCTTCGCCACCGGCCACAAACTCTCCCATAGCTGATACCCCAGATGATTCAGCGGAAAGTCATATGTGCCAATATAATCCGTTTCATCCGGCCCAAACCCATCCTTAAATCGGCTCACGCCCTCATTCAGACGCCCGTTAAAGTCGTAAACTTCATACCCCGCCGATTTCATCGCCCGTATCGCCTCCCACTTCAACACATAGTTCGCCTTCTTCTCTGCCCCCACCGCGTTCACGCCACCATATAGCTCACACGCCATTTTCCCGGCTCCTGCCAGCCACAAGAAAGCTACCGGTTTACCCTCAAAATATGCGTAGTACAAATAGTTTCGCTCACCTAGTTCTCTCTCCAAGGTCTCATAATAGGCACTGCTGTGTATCCCGAACCCAGCCCGTTTTGAAGTATCCACATACAACTCATACATCGCCGCCGTCTCGGACTTCTCGGCCCTCACCACACTCACCCCGTCTCGCGTCGCCTTGCGGATGTATTGACGATGCTTATGGCTCATATCCTGTTGAATCTCTGCCTCGGTCTCAGCCAAATCTATCGTGTAAGTAGCCGCCATCTGCAGCGTATTTTTCGCCCGCACCCAACCGCCCGGAGCATTCGCTACCCAAGCCGGCTCAATTCGAACATACAAGCCATTATTTGCCCTCGCCCACATAGTTAACATATCCAGTAACTGCTCAGCCAAATCACTACCAGGCTCGGCCACCGGCCCACGCGGGGCGTACACAATCCAATACGACAATCTCGGCAACCGCCACAGTAAAACCTGCACGCCTGCCAAAATAACATCGCCATGCATCAAAGCCAACCGTGTTGGCACCCATTCATTGCGACGCTTTGTCTCACCCCAACCCCACAATTGCAACGGGTGGCCCCAGGGACTCTCAGCCACAAACTGATCCCAGGTAGCTCTATCGGTAATTTCGACAAGTTCCATATTGACAGTGTAGCCCAATTTTTGCTAAAACATGTCCTTTTCGGAATCCAGGTGCTAAATTACCAAAAATAAAGTGCTAGACAAGTTCAAAATTAGGTATATACCTATATCAGAGCAATATTTAAACGCGCATTTATCGCATAAACCAGCTAGCCCTTTGTTACCCAAAACCGTCGAAGCTCGAGAGGAGCATCATGGCTGTACCGGTAGATTTCAAAATCACCGTCACGCGCATTCCGTCCATCTATCCTCGCACCCGCCTCGAGCCAGACCCGATGCGCTTCTTCCTCCGCCCTGAGGTCGCTAGAAGCGACCATCGGCTTCGAGGACACTTCGATGAAGCACTCCTGGCATATGTCCTGCCAGACCAAGTGCTTCTTGGACAAGGCGCCGAGTTCTTTCATGATCTTTGCGCAGCAATAAGAACGCTCCCGAACGGCAAATTTGTCTATCATCCCGGTGGCGACCTCTACCCCCAGATGATAACGCTGACAGCCGTCTGGGAGGGCTTTCTCAAAGCTCGCTGCTGTCGGAACTTGTACCAGCAGCCCGCCTAAGCAGTAACCCATCTGATCGCAACCCAAAGGAGGTTGAGATGAAATCGGAAATTGCCTCACCCCTGGCAGACTGGCACAGGCTCAAGCTCATGTACGAGTCGGAAAAGACGAAATGGCTCAACAGCCTCGTCAACTTCGTCCCCGACGAGTCAGGCAAGCCCGATGCCCACAAGCCCACTCAGGAAGGGCTCAAGCTCTACCGCAACTTCTCCGAGAGGCAGCTGTACGAGCTGGCGGCGACCAACGACGGCGTTGCCCGGATCTTGCTCCAGCGCAACAACGTCGGCCTCTTCGGGGGCATGACTGAAGTTCTGGACACGGCCGGCGATCACCTCGGCATTACCACCCCAACCCAGGCACGGCTCCACATCGCGTGAGCCCATCCACCCATAGACCCACGGTTTCCCCCTCCGGAAACCGTGGGTCGGCTCATTTCTGCTAAAATGAATTGCATGTTAATCCTCGGACTAGAAACATCTTGTGATGAAACCGCCGCGGCCGTAGTCGAAGACGGGCACCGCGTACTGTCAAATATCGTCGCCTCCCAGATCGATATTCATGCGCTGTACGGCGGCGTGGTGCCGGAGATTGCCGCCCGCAGCCACATTGAGGTTGTTCTGCCGGTCATCAACGAAGCCCTTGCTACCGCCGGCGTCACGTGGGATCAGATCGACGGCATTGCTGTCACGGCCGGCCCGGGCCTCTTTGGCAGCCTGCTCATCGGCACCCTCACCGCCCGCACCATCGCCCACGTTCGCAAAAAGCCGCTCTACGCGGTTAATCACGTGGTCGCCCACACCTTTGCCAACGCTCTCATCCCCGCCACCGCCGGTTTTTCCCCAGACATCTTCCCCCTCCTCTCTCTCTCCGCATCAGGCAAGCACTCCGACCTCCTCCTCTTCCAGTCCCCCCTCGAATACCGCCTCCTCGGCTCCACCCGCGACGACGCCGCCGGCGAAGCCTTCGACAAAGTCGCTCGCATGATCGGCCTCCCCTACCCCGGCGGCCCTCAAATCGGCAAGCTCGCGCCCCTCGGCAACGAGCGCATATATCAGCTCCCCCATGCCCGCCTCGAAGGTACACTCGATTTTAGCTTCTCGGGCCTCAAAACCGCCGTGCTACGGGTGCTCCAAACCGAAGTCGGCGGCGACTTCCGCACGCACTCCACCGAGCTCCCCGGCCGCCTCACCGACACCCAAAAGGCCGACATGGCCGCCAGCTTCCAGCGCACCGTCTGTGAGACCCTCACCGGCCAACTTCTCCGCGCCTACAATCAATACCACCCCAAATCTGTCGTCATCGCCGGTGGGGTCTCCGCCAACATGCGCCTACGCCAAGAAGTGTCCCAGCAAATCCCCCTCGAAGTTCATTACGCCCCCATCGAGCTCTGCACCGACAACGGCGCCATGATCGCCGCCATGGGCTATCATTTGGCCGTCGCACGTCGCACCGCCGATCCCCTCACGCTCAATACCAACCCCAGCCTAGCCATTTAGCTAGAGCTTCACGGCCCCCTGCCGGATCACCTCGAGGCCATCCCCCGCCAACCTCACGATCGTCGACGCCGCCCGCCCCGGCAAGTCACCGCCATCCACATAAAAATCCACATCGTCCGCAAAATAAGCTCTTGCTTCGTCCAGATTAACCGCCCCGGGCATGCCCGGCATGTTTGCGCTGCTACTCACCAATGGGCCGCTCACCTCCAAAAACCGCCGCAGCGACTCATCGGCCGGCACCCTCACCGCCAAGGAACGCATCCCCAAGTG
Source organism: Candidatus Saccharimonadia bacterium (assembly GCA_038245115.1). Classification (GTDB taxonomy): domain Bacteria; phylum Patescibacteriota; class Saccharimonadia; order UBA4664; family UBA4664; genus UBA5169. The sequence continues at coordinate 14,556 of JBBRSS010000013.1, read as the reverse complement.
CAAATACTCCAACCCAGCCCCCGCTTCGCAAATCACGCTCACCGAATTCGGCCACAGGTGCTCCACCCGCCTCAAATCTGCCTCAGCCACCCCCAGCTTCACCAATTGCTCTACATTGGCCGAAATAATCGTCCCGGGCTTGTTTTCGCGCTTCTTCAAGGCATAAAGCCGCTTCACAGCCGCTTTATCGGCCGCCCGAGCCACCAGACCATACACCGTATCTGTCGGCATCACGCCCACCCCGCCGGCTAACAGGCTGGTAATCGCGTCTTCAAAACTGTACGTACTTGTCATTGGAGCAGTATACCCTTGACCTTACCGCCCGAAAAGCGTAACTTCCTCATATGACAAAGCCAAACGTTATTATTCAGCTGGTAATTACCTCGCACCCTGCGCGGCTCTAGTTGTTGAACTCACAAACAAACTCCAGCCCCGCAGTAAGTGCGGGGCTTTCTAGTTAATAAAGAAAGGCTCTATCGTGTCCAGCACCAACCCTAACCCAAATCAACCACAAACCGCTTATGGCCCCTACTCGCCCATCCGTCAGGCCGGCGATCTTTTCTTCATCTCGGGGCAGGTCGGCCTGGATCCTGCCACCAAAATAGCTCCGCCTAGCGTTCAGCATCAAACCGCCCGTGCCATTGCCAATCTCAAGCAAGTTCTTGAAGGAGCTGAGCTCACCCTGAATGACGTCGTCAAAGTGACCGTATTTCTCACCGATATGTCAGACTTTACCGCCATGAATATTGAGTATCTGCGCCATTTCGATGATCCTCGGCCGGCCCGAAGCGCCGTTGCTGTCGCCGAATTGCCGCGCCTTAGCGCCGACACGCCCCTACTCGTTGAAATTGAGGCTATTGCTACCCGAGATTCAAATACATCGGAGAAACAGTAATGGACGGCGCCACCGCTCTCATCAAATCCCTCGAATCTCACGGCGTTGAGTATATCTTTGGTTACTCCGGCGGCGCCGTACTGCCTATTTTCGATGCGCTTGCGACAAGCGGCACAAGCATCAAATTCATTCTTGCCCGCCACGAACAAGGTGCCGCCCATGCCGCCGACGGTTACGCCCGCGCCAGCGGCAAGCCCGGCGTAGTGCTCGTGACCTCCGGCCCCGGCGCCGGCAACGTAGTTACGGGCCTTATGACCGCCCATATGGACAGCGTTCCGCTCATTGTGATCTCCGGCCAACAAATCACCCCCATGATCGGCCTGGACGCTTTCCAGGAAGCCGATATTTTCAATATCACCATGCCCGTAGTCAAGCACAACTACCTCGTCCGAAAAGCTAATGACCTTCCCCGCGTGGTGGCGGAAGCTTTTCACCTTGCCACCACCGGCCGCCCCGGTCCCATCCTCATCGACGTACCAAAAGACGTAAGCTCCGGTCCCTTCACCGGCTCACTCGACACCACCCTCGACCTGCCCGCCTACACTCCCGTTCCGCAAATGGACAACCCCGCCATCGAACAGATTGCAGCCGCCTGGGCCAAGGCCAAGCGCCCAGTTATACTGGCCGGCCACGGCGTCACCATTGCCGGCGCCAGCGAGCAACTCAAAACCCTCGCCACCGTTACCAACACCCCCGTTACCACCACCCTCCTCGGCAAAGGAGCTTTCCCCGAAACCCACCCGCTCAGCCTCGGAATGCTCGGCATGCACGGCACCGCCTATGCCAACAAAGCCATCACCGAATGCGACTTCCTGCTGAATGTCGGATCCCGCTTCGACGACCGGATAGTTGGCAAAGCCAGCGAATTCTGCAAAACGGCCTTCATAGCTCACATCGACATCGACCCTTCCGAGCTGGGCAAAATAATCTCCACCGACATCACCGTCTGCGCCGACGCCAAAGACGCTCTCATCGGCCTGCTAGCAACCGTCAAACCGGCCCAACGCCAAAGCTGGAACTCTCACCTCGCAGGCTACAAACAGGCTTATCCGCTTCACTACTCCAACTCGCGCGGCCTCAGCATGCAAGCCGTCATCGACGCCGTCTACAAACTCACCGACGGCGGAGCCATCGTCACCACCGATGTTGGCCAGCACCAAATGTGGGCTGCCCAGTACTACAAAACCCGGCTCCCCGAGCACTGGATTAGCTCTGGCGGAGCCGGCACCATGGGTTTTGGCTTCCCGGCTGCCATTGGCGCACAGTTCGCCCGGCCCGACCAAACCGTGGTAGCCATCGTGGGTGACGGCGGCTTCCAAATGACCCTTTTTGAGCTTGCTACGGCCTGTATTCACCACCTCCCCATTAAGGTAATCATCCTCAACAACCACTACCTCGGCATGGTCCGGCAATGGCAGGAACTGTTTTTCGACGGTGTCGAATCCGGCACCGACCTCGTGGGCAATCCCGACTTCGCCAAGCTAGCCCAGGCCTACGGCGCGGCCGGCCTTCACATCCAATCCGAAGATCAAATGGAGGCCAAGCTGGCCGAGGCCATGTCTATCACCGACCGCCCCGTTATCATCAATGTCGAAGTCGTCAAAGCCGACAATGTCTTCCCCATCGTTCCCGCCGGCGGCCGCCTGGAAGACATGATCATCGAGCCGCCCACCGTCAAACTCGCCAAACCCACCGGAAGTACCTAAAATGAACCCCCTTATGCCGCCCACCGACTTCACTTTTAAACTCACCGTCCGCGACTCACCCGGCGTGCTCGTTCGCATTGCTCAAATATTCGCCCGCCGCGGCTGCAACATTCGCTATCTCGACGTTAAACCCCGGGCGGGGGATCAATGGTCCGATATCACTATTGTGGCTCACGATGTGTCCGATGCCCCCCAGATTACTCGCCATCTCGAAAAGCTTATCGACGTCCAGAGCGTGACCACTCACGAATACCTTATTAAATAACTCCCAAAGGACCCCACCCGATGCCCACCCAACCCGCACTCCAAAATCTCCAAACCGCCGTCAGCGACACGCTTTTGGCAAACGTTTACGATGTGGCCACCATATCCCCGCTCGAATCCGCCGCCAAGCTCAGTGCTCGCCTAAATACCCGTGTCTACCTCAAACGCGAAGACCTCCAATCGGTCCACTCCTTCAAGCTCCGCGGCGCCTACAACAAGATCGTTCATCTCACCGCCGAACAACGTGCACGAGGAGTAATCACCGCCAGTGCCGGCAACCATGCCCAAGGCGTTGCATTGGCCGCTCAGAAGCTCGGCCTCTCCGCCCTCATTGTGATGCCCCGCACCACCCCCGAAATCAAAATTGAGGCCGTGCGCTCCTACGGCGCCGAGGTTGAACTAGCCGGCGATAGCTACTCCGATGCCGCTGCCCACAGCCACACCCGCGCCGAGGAAACTGGCCGTACCTACATTCACCCCTTCGACGACCCGCTCGTAATTGCCGGCCAAGGCACCATCGGCCGCGAAATTCTCGACCAACTCCCCAAAACCACGCACATTTTCGTTCCTGTTGGCGGCGGCGGCCTCATTTCCGGCATCGCGCAGTATGTGAAGGCCCTGCGCCCCGATATCCAGATTATCGCCGTCGAACCCGAAGACAGCAACGTCCTCCAGGCCTCCCTCGAGGCCGGCGAACGCGTTATCCTACCTCACGTCGGTATCTTTGCCGACGGCGTCGCTGTCAAACAGCTCGGCGCTACCACCTTCGACATCTGTCGCGATCTGGTCGACGAATCCCTCACCGTCACTACCGACGAACTTTGCGCCGCCATTAAGGGTATCTACGAAGATACCCGCAGCATCGTCGAGCCCGCCGGAGCCCTAGCCGTCGCCGGCATCACCAAGTACGCCGCCACCCGCGACCTGGCGAAATCCCACGCCGTCGCCATCTGCTCCGGCGCCAACCTCACCTTCGAACGACTCCAGTTCATCGCTGAGCGCACGCTGCTGGGCAGCGGCAAGGAAGCCCTCTTTGCGGTCGAAATGCCCGAAAAGCCTGGCGCCTTGCAATACTTCTGCCAGAAAGTCGTCAACGGCCACAACATTACCCAATTCGCCTACCGCCTCCACGACCGCGCCAAAGCTCATGTCTTCGTTGGAATCAACATTGCGGACGCCAAAGACAAGGCCGGCTTCACGGCTAAAATGACCCGTAGCCAATATAAATTCACCGATCTGTCCCTCGACGATGCCGCCAAAGAGCACCTGCGCCACATGGTCGGCGGCCCGGCCCCAGCTGCCAAGACCGAGCTCCTCTACGAGATCAACTTTCCCGAACGCCCCGGCGCCCTCGGCGACTTTCTCGCCCATATCAACGACGACTACAACATCAGTCTGTTCCACTACCGCGGCATGGGTGGCGACACCGGCCACGTGCTCATCGGCTTCGAAACCAATGACACCACCAACCTAGAGGCCAAACTCGCCACCTCCTACGACTTCACGCGCATCACCTCCGAAGCTGCCGAAGTATTCTTGGGCATTTAAGGACGCTGCCAAAACTTACTGATGTTCTCAAATTCTAAATACATGCTCAATCTTACTTGTAATTATTCCTATGATATAATATTGTAGCCCTAGTTTTGAACTCAGTAGCTCAAGCACCCCGACATCCCGTGGGTTCCGTCTACGCCTACATAGGCAGAAGGATCATGTTCTTTACCGGCTTGCCAGAATCTCTCATTGCATTCCCGTACCGACCAGCCCAAGGAGGCAACTCATGAGCACCGAAACGAACAAGAAATACCCCGCCCCAAGCGAGATCGTGCCGTATCAGAAATCTGCCGTCACGCTCGTGTTTGAAGCAGCGATCGCCCTTATGGGCATTGCCTGCCTCAGCGCCCCCGCCGTTGCGGTGATGACGACAAAGAACGCCCTCAGGGAAATCCTCACGCACTTCCGCATCACCCCAACGTCTCCCGCCGGCACCAAGTGACGGCAGCGGCTCCTCGAGAACATTCGAGGGGCCGCTCGGCATTTCAGGACATTAAATCCACCAAATCAAGACAATTCAAAGTCGGCTCTCCATTTTGCCCAATGCCCTAGATCGCCGCTATACTCTATAATCCCACCGCGTCCCACCCGACCCGAGCCTAAGGACAATGATGAACAACACCGGTACAGTCGACACAGTCGAGATCATGATAGTTGGCCTAGAGACCAGCATCAGCGACAAACAGTTCTGCGAAAATCTCGAGAGTCTCCTGCAAATGAGGGGCATCTGTACCCGTGAGCCCAGTATTGACCACATCGACCCGAAACACGACGTCGTTACATTTCGTATCTTTGGCACGGTCGCAACAGGCGCAATCAACAGGTGTATCGCGCATTATCTCGATGACTGGCTAAACCCCGATAAGGTCAGCTACACATCGTTCAGAATTGCCAGCAGCTGAGTTGGTGCGCGCCCACCCACACTGGCCCGCCGGTTCATTCGGCGGGCCAGGCCCACACTCGTCTGATATATTCCGCTTAACCTACCCAAACTGTGCTCATCCATTGCACTACCTACGGGATGCCCACAAATTTATGGTTGATCAACCAATGCATCTCTTATTTTGGCTGTGTTAAAACTTTCCATGGCAGGCCTCACTGTCTTGCACCTTAAACCACTACCCAGTTCCGGAAGGGGTTACCATGGAAGACTTGGTGATCATCACTCGGCTAATGCAGTTGGAGCGACGAGGCCCACTGCGCCAATTTCTATTTGAACGCTACTTAGAAGCTTTATTGCAGCAGAAAAGCGAAGGTTGGCGAGTACTTCTGGTCGGCCCAGACCCTCCAAGCCAGCCCCTGCCACACCAAATCAGTTACCTCCAATGCCGCCGAAGTACCGACGTAGACTTTGGCACTGCAGCCGCCTGCTCTTACTTGGCAGACCAAACGAGCCATCCGAGGTATGTGCTGCCGTTGGACGACGATGACATTATCGCCCCCGACACCGTCAGCCGAGCACTGGAGGCAAAGGGAAAGTATGACGCCCTCGTAGACAGCGTCCACGTATACTACGACGTCACTACCGGCCTAATGCGATACCTGCGTCCGCCATTCTTCCCGAACAGCACCGTGCACAATTACCGGCATGCTGCTCGGCTGATCAATGGCCGGCCACTCCTCGCCCATCCCCACCATTTGGAGTGGCGGAAGTACTATGAAGGCAGGCGGGTTATGCGCCTTGAACCCTCTTCGCCCACGCACATTCGGGTGCTATCTCCCGCCTCCGAGACGATGAAGTCTCCCGAGGTGTTCACTTCTATCACCCGGAATGTACTGCGCGCCTATCGGAAAACCCCCCTTGTCCGACGGGGTATGTGGCTACAGACCTGTCCCCCGTTCAATTGCGAGCTATTGCGAAGCTCGCACGAATTCTGGCTGAAGGAGTACGGCCATCTGAGCCTCCCCCCTTTGCCAGCTCGCCTATAATTGTTGGGCAGCCCCTCAAAAAATTGAGAGGCTGCCCAACATTACTTAGCCAATTCTTCATGCATATTGGTCCTAGGAACTTTACAAATCATAAGTAGTATGGCATTGTAGCTGAGTTCTTCACTCAGATAAGCGGTTATCGCGCGCCCTCAGCGATAGAAACCAGGTCCAGTTCGATGACTGAGCTCTTCCAATGCACCAACAAAGGAGTAACCGCCGTTGTCACCCGCGCGGGCTACGAGGCCCTCACCAACCAAAGCACCCTCGCCAACCACCTCCGGGACCAGGGCATCCCCGACGCTCAGGCCTGGGCTGATGCCCGGAAGACCTACCCCACGCCCCCCATCGCAACCTTCGTAGCAGACAAAGAATCTGTTGAGCGGGTCGGCGGCCATCACGTTGGCACTCTGGACTTGCTCAAGAGCCTCGTCTGGATGGGCAATCGCGTTATGCGGACTGCCTCCTTCGGAGTCCCGAACTCAAACGGCGTATGGGACATCCCTCACGTCACCGACGCAGAGCTCACCGAGCTTTTCGGTTTCACTGGCCCAACCCTAGTCCACGACGGTGACCTGGCAAGGGCTAAGATGACTCGAGCCGCCAGATTCGTCTAAGGACGCCTCGCTTGTACAAGCTACAAGCAACCGGCCGCCTTTCTTCACCGAAAGGCGGCCCTTTGCCTTCTAGATTCCGCTTAACCTACCCAAATCAAGCCCAAACCGCTACACTTAGCCTCAGCAAACCATCTCACCACATAACGACAACGTTTGAGAGGACAACCCTATGAGCCGCGAGCTCGACAAAGCCTACGATCCATCCAAGTACGAATCCGACATTTACGCGAAATGGGAAACATCCGGCGCTTTCAAACCCGAAGGCAATCTGCACCTGCGTGTGGGTGGCGCACAAGAAATGCCCGACGAACAAGCTGGCGTAGGTTCTGTTACTGGCTCCACCAAAGATACGGACAGCGTTCGTCAGCGCGAGGCTGGCATTACCGACGCCGACAGGACCCGTGCCTCCAAGCCCCCCTTCACCATCATCATGCCCCCGCCCAACGCCAACGGCGACCTCCACCTCGGCCACGCTATGTTCGTGATCGAAGACATCCTCACCCGCTACCGCCGCATGCAAGGTCACCCCACGCTCTGGCTACCTGGCACCGACCACGCCGGCATCGAGACCCAAGTGGTTTACGAGCGTGAACTCGCCAAGCAGGGCAAAAGCCGTTACGACCTCGGACCGGAGAAATTCTACGCCGCCGCCCTCGATTTCACCCTCACCAATCAGCCCAAAATCATCAACCAAATGCGCTCCCTCGGCTTCTCTGCCGACTGGTCGCGCCTCAAGTTCACCCTCGATGACGACATCATCGCCACCGTCTACGCAACTTTCAGAAAAATGCACGACGACGGCCTCATTTACCGCGGCAACCGCATCGTTAACTGGTGCACCAGCTGCCAATCCAGCTTCGCCGACATCGAGGTCAAATTCGTCGACCGCACCGACACCATCTACACGCTCGATTACGGCACCGTCAAAATTGCCACCACCCGGCCCGAAACCATCTTTGCCGATGCCGCCGTTGCTGTGCACCCCGACGATCCGCGGTACGCCAAACTCATCGGCCAAACTGCCGTTATCCCCCTCGTCGAGCGCCCTGTCGCCATCATCGCCGACAATTACGTAGCCCCCGAGTTTGGAACCGGCGCCCTCAAGGTCACCCCCGCGCACGACAAGAATGACTACGAAATCGGCAAGCGCCACAATTTACCCGAAATCAGCGTGGTCGACCTCGACGGCATGCTCATCAACGTACCAGAAGAATTCGCCGGCCTATCAGTAGAAGCCGGCCGCAAAGCCGTAGTGGCCGCCCTCGATGCCGCCGGCAAGCTCGTAAGCACAGAGTCCATCAACCACAGCGTGGGTACGCACGACCGTTGCGGGACAACCATCGAGCCCCTCATCACCGAGCAATGGTATATGCGCGTGGCCGGCCCAAACGCCAAAGTCATCGCCGCCATCGAGCAAGGCGACATCAAAATCGTGCCCGAGCGGTTCAAGAAAATCTCCCTCGATTGGCTTAAAAACGAGTACGACTGGAACATCAGCCGCCAAAACTGGTTTGGCATCCGCATCCCCGTGTTCTACAAGACCAACAACGACCCAGCCAAGGAGCCATATCTGGTCACTGCCGACGAAAATGAAGCCAAATCCTACTACGGCGAGGGCAATTACCGGGCCGAAACCGACGTCTTCGACACCTGGTACTCATCCGGCCAGTGGCCCTACGCCACTCTCCAGGCCACCGACGACTTCGATAAAGGATTCTACCCCACCAGTGTCATGGAAACCGGCCGCGACATCCTCACCAAATGGGTCACCAAAATGGCCATGTTCGGCCTCTACCGCACGGGCGGAGTCCCCTTCCGCACCGTCTACCTCCACGGCCTCATCAACGACGAACACGGCAAAAAAATGTCCAAATCCAAGGGCAACGTCATCAACCCCCTCGTCATGACAGAAAAGTACGGCACCGACGCCCTACGCCTAGCACTAACCATCGGCATCACCCCCGGCAACGACGGAGCGCTCTCCGAAGCCAAAATAGAGGGCTACCGCAACTTCAACAACAAGCTCTGGAATGTCGCGCGCTTCATCCTCGGCCAACTCCCCGAAGACTATTCCCCTGCCATCCCCGAGCTCCACTCCCCCGCCGACCATTGGATCATGGCCAAGCTCAACACCGCCGTCGTCGAGGTCACCCAAGCTATCGAGCAGTACCGCTTCTCCGACGCCGGCCAACAGATCTACAGCCTCCTCTGGGACGACTTCGCCGACTGGTACCTTGAAGCCTCCAAATCCGCCCCCAACCACAATCTTTTAATGCACGCCCTCGAAACCATCTTGACCCTCATCCACCCCATCGCCCCTTTCGTCTCCGAAGCCATCTGGAGTGAGCTCCCCGACCATCCCAATCAGCTCATCACTACAGCCTGGCCCGTAGTAGACATTACACGAACAAAAACTGTACTATCTGAAACTAATCTATTTGAGCAAATAATAGAAATCGTTACTAATACACGCTCAAAAATTGCTGCAATTCAACCAAAATACCCGGAACTACACCTAGCGAACGCCAATCCGTACCAGGGGCAGCTTGAACTAATATCAAAGCTAGCTCGGATACCGATAGACCGAATCAAAACCCATTCGGGCCTAGTTCAAATACAAGTAGGGGAGAGCATTGGCGCAGGTGAGACTACGCACTTTATCTCTCTGGGACTCAATGGGTATTTGGCTGTTTATGAAGAAGAAATACTAGCTTACAAGCACCGATTGACTGCAGAGTTACATGAAAAACAAGCTTATGTAAGATCTCTCGAGACTAAACTCGCAAACAAGAAATACACCGAGTCGGCTCCGCCGAAAATCGTCGAAGAGACACGGCAGCGCCAGACGGACACCCAGATACTGCTCGCCAAACTCGAAGAGCAACTGGCCAACCTAAGTTAATTTGGCCTACGCAATAAGACAGCGTCAGCATCGTTCGAAGTAACCAGCCAACCATCCTGCTTAAGTTCACGAACTATCTGAGCCCGTTTAGGCCGAACCAAAACACAGTCCACATCATATCGGGCAAAATCAGTTCGACGAGCCTTTGCATTAGTCATATCCCGTTTCCAATTCGCTAAATAATCCTCCCCGTCATGTTTCCAAGACGGCATTCTACCGTCGATATATATTTTCGTTTGGGGCAGCTTCCAGATAAGATACCCACCGAAATCATAATCGTTGTATAAATTTCCGCGGCATGGATCCACGCTCAACTGAGCCACTTGGGCAGCGGGGGACTGATTATCCGGATTCGGGATTATCCTGCTCATCGGCGCCACTACTAGACCAACTGCCGCCATCGGCATCAAATAAGTTCGCCAACCCGGCTGAATATCCAAAAATTGCACAAGTTTTTCATATCCCACAGCCACCAGGCCCAATGACGCGACCACAAAAAGAGGGAACTGGCGCATCGAAAGCACCGCCGAAAACAACAGCAGAATCGGCAAGATATTTACTCGCCGCCGCCAACCCATCGCCGAGCTGACCGTCAGATACAGCACAATGTAAAACCCACTCAGTACCCCCACCGCTAGCGGGCCCCATTCCACAATGTTGCTACGCAAATTCGGATCCGAAAATGTCCGCCAAATCTCCACATACAGGCTCGGACCATAAGGATTAATGAAAGTTGCCAACACGCAGGCCACAAACACCCGCCGATACTTCCGGTCTCGCACTCCGGCCGCCAACAATACCAGCAGCCCAATCGCAAACCCACCGTGCAGGTTCGCCCACAAGGCAAACATTGGCACTAACTGCCAATATACTTTCCGCCTCAACGCCACCAGTAACAACGCAAAGAATAAAGCCGTCCAAGCATTTGGCCGCGCCGTAATAATGTCTATCATCGCCGCCACCCCCACTGTCAGTACCGGCCAGCGCACATATCGTGAAGCTATTGCGAGAGCCCCGGTCCAGATAGCCGCAAACATCGCCGCCACCCCTGCAAATCCACCCACCCCATAAATACCCACAATAATTACATCGCTCAGCCACTCATGATTAATCCAAGGAAAATCCGCCGCCGTATAGGTAAAAATGTCATGAGCCGGAATCCCGTGGGCTAAAATATTGCGTCCCGACTGTAAATGCCAGCCAAAATCAGGATCTAACCGCACCCAAAACAGCGTAAAAATGACCGCAAACAGGCTCGCGCATGGCAACACCCACTGCGGAATCGATCGAACCCGCAACCACACCCCAGCAAAGAGTTTCTTCATCCTCTTATGCTACTATCAAATCAAATTATGCACAGCTCATCCACCTCAAATATTAAGTTTCTCGTGCTCGCCACGCTTGTTGTTTTGGCTTCCTCGAGCGCCCTCGCCGCCAGCTGGCCATACGCCGTTAAGGCTGCCCACGCTCAAGCCGCCGACCTGATGGGGGAGGCGGGGAGTGCAAATCCGGCCGTAGCTGCCACCGATTACAAACTGGCAACCTGGCTCGACCCATCAAACCCTGCCGCTTACATCGGCCTGGCACACTCGCAAATCCTCAGCGGACAAGCCGAAGCCGCCTTAACTACCCTCGACCGGGCAGGGGAGGGGAGTGAGGCTTCAGAATTACGCCTGAGGACTCTCATTGAACTCGGCCGCACCAATGATGCCGCCGACAAAGCCGCTGGCATCGCCAACCGTGGCCACAATGACACCGTCATGCTACTGACGGCTTTCGCGTATGCCCTCAGCGGACGTACCGCCGACATACCCACATTAATACCGCTTGTAAGCTCACCAGAAGCCGCCCAGCGCATTTCACGAGCGGCAGGGGACAAGTTAACCTTAGCAACTGAACTCTACACCAGCGGGCTTCCAGAGAGCTCAAAAATTCTACTAATGAAACTACCCACCTCATTTGAGCGCAATCTTCTGCTTGGCCGCATCTTATACACCCGCCACAGCAAGACCGACCTAATCTCGGCATCAAGCTACCTCGAAACCGCCACTACGTTAAACCCCAGCAATCTAGAGTCCCATAAACTTCTCGCTAGCATATATTCTGATCGTCAGCTTATTTCCGAAAGCGCCGCTCAGACCGTTTTGGTCACCAAGCTGCAATCCGGAAAACCATAAGCTGTATCAGTTGCGCCGTACGTACGCCGTAACTCAATAGTGAAAATAAGCGTTTTGAGGCAACTTTTCAAAACCGATTATTAACACCTGCCAAAGAAAAAGATCCAACCGTCAAGCTGGATCTTTTTCTTTGGCGGAGAGGGAGAGATTCGAACTCTCGGAAGCCTTGCGGCCTCACCGCATTTCGAGTGCGGCGCACTAGTCCACTATGCGACCTCTCCAAAATTTCATTCCGCTTATGTTTTGGAATGAAAACAAATATAACCAACTTAAGGTAGCATATTTCGCCTGATTTGTTGAGGCTAAGAAATTTGCATCAGCTCAAGCGCCGAACCATATCGCATTTCTCGAAAAAATTCGGTTTAGCTCAAGCGCCGGTCATTCTGCTCACGCGAAAACAAATCAAGACAACTGATAAGCAGTATTTTTACCGGCGCCAAACATTACAACGAACCCATTACTATTAATGGGGTATTCTAAACTCTAGAAAACGACCCCGACATTCGAGCGTAAATTTGCTAACGAATTCTAAATATTAGAAGACTTATCAAAATAGTTCGCCTACATTTTAGTCATTACACGCGGTAGCCATTAACCAAAATAAAAACCCCACTTTCACGTGAGGTGTTTATTTTGGTGCGCCCGGGAGGACTTGAACCTCCGACCCCCGCCACCGCAAGGCGATGCTCTATCCACTGAGCTACGAGCGCATACCATCATGTAGTACCGTCAGACTCTAGCACAACTCACGCTCAAAATAAAGCCTAGAAGCGCACGTAGCGAGTAATCCGCTCAATTATGTCCAGCGGGCGGTCTTCCCTCGGCAAATGCAGCTCCAAATGATCCACAATTTCATCGAAGTCCTCAGTATCGAACAAAATCACCCGCCGAATATTTAGCTTTTTCGCCGGTTCCAAGTCAATCGAGTGCCATTCCTCATCTGGTATCACGCCAAACGATCGGAATTCTTCATACAAATGCATTTTCCCGTCGATATGAACCCCTTGGTCACTCAGCTCATACTTCATCGTCCGCGGTGGCTTGTGCGCATACACCGCCAATGCTCCCCCCATTGTCACGAAAACACCTATCTCAAGCCATAAATGCAACAAAACAGCCAAACCGGCCAATACCACAACGGTCGCTCCTAGCACCCCGTACCACATCATTGACTTATGATTATGTACGTACTCGGAAGCTTCCCAACTAAACGCAATCTCCGGTTCATACTCAGCTTCTTCCTGAAAATCCTCATCGGCATTATCAAAACTACCATCGTTCACATTTTCGGCCGAAGCCTGCTCATCCAATTCGGAATCTTGAACGACTTCAGCTTCTGCGTCTACTATGGCTTCAACTGGCTGTTGATTGAGCTCTTCGCTCATAATGCTTATCCTCTTGCCAAGCATTATGGCGCATGGAGCGCTCAGTGTACAATATGCGTGTCCGTATATCCGGAGGGGTCGCATAGCGGCCGAGTGCACCGGTCTTGAAAACCGGAGACCTTCACGGGTCCGTGGGTTCGAATCCCACCCCCTCCGCCAGTTATTATTTTCTTTTTCGACCCGTCCCCCTAACCCCTATATAGGGTGGAAGGGGCGGGATTTTTGAACCCAAAATAAGCCCTCAAAACTATCCAGTTCGAATCATTCCCATTCGCATGGGGAGGGGATTCGAACTGACCTAGCTAAATTTTTTTGCGTCTAGTTTTCTTCTCAACATAGACCTTGAGATCCTTCAAGAAGATCTCGCCCGTTACATAGCTCAGAATCTCGCGCTTTTCTTCGCGAGTGCCCTCTTGCAGTACATACTTGGCGTAAGCCCGTAGATCAATGGTTGGTGAATTGGATGGGGTTGGGCTCTGGCCTAGTATCCCGTTGGCAAATTTCTCATAGCGCGCGATCTCTTGCTTAAACTTCTCTTGAGCACCAATCTCATCAATTGGCAGTTCATCAATCAGGCCGAGGAGCTCAATCATGAGATCACCCTCACGAATGTAGGGCTGCTCGCAGTCCAAGTTATTTGCCCTGCCACAATGGTAGTAGACATAGCGTCTGACCTGACCGTCTTTTAAGATCTTGCGCTTCTCCTCGGCCGTAACCCCTGTTTTACAGGCACCACACTTCATAATTCTAGTGAAACCGAACTCTTTGGTACCGGCTGGAGCTTTCGGTGCCACCGTCAGCTGCACCTGAACCTCGTCAAACAGCTCTTTAGTGATCAATGGCTTATGTTTACCCTCATGCCAGGTGTCGATGGTTGTAGGGTACTTAAAGCGTCCGTAGTAGAAGGGGTTCTTTAGTGTCCGGTAGATATGGCTTAAGACCAATCCTTGCCCGCTCTTGGTCTTAAAACCGCTCGTATCCAGCCATCTCTTGAGGTCTCGCCCGGTAGCCGCTTGTTTGGCGACTCTCTCGAACATTTCAATAATGACTGGTGCACGCACCGGATCGACAATAATCTTATCCTCGCCAAGGCCGTTATTCAGATACCCAATTGGAGCCACGCCTGGTCG
>JBBRSS010000012.1:0-41023 GCA_038245115.1 Candidatus Saccharimonadia bacterium | reverse complement strand
AAGACCAGTTTTGCCAATGTCACCCAAGCAGATGTTGACCGAGCCGTAAAGCTCATTAATACTAGACCTAGAAAACGACTCGGATACCGCACACCGGCGCAGGCTTTTAAGAGGTGGTGCGATTTGGATTAGAATCCAGCCATCAAGCACGAGCATGTGGATAATAACCAGGCCGTTCGCCGGGCGCTCGGCGAACGGGGCATTCAGCCCGAGAATCTGCCGCCTACCGAAGATGTAAAACGCGTCGAACGCCGGGTCAAATCACAAACCATACAACTTAATGACGGGGACAACTCATCAAACCCCGCCTCCATATGAGATGATCACCCCATGAATACTCCCTACCCTTGTTAGTTTTCTACAAGCACGCCATCCGCCAAGCCGAAGGCAAATGACACCGTTGACAAGCCAGCCCAAAATCGTTAATCTGGATTCAAGTCACCCCGCTTGGAGTCCAGCCTCGCGGGGCTTTTGTTTGGGAGGCGTTGAAAGTGGTATGGTGGAGTTAATATGATTATTTATCTCGATGGCGAAAACGTAGTTCATCAAATCATGGACGTTCTACGCCGGAGTGGGCGGTTCCAGACGCGCGAAGATTTGCTCAATGTCAACTTAGTTGAGCTCATTAAGCAGCTCGTTGGCACCTCCGACTTCAAAGTGAAGTATTACACCACCACCCTCCAGCTCGTCAAAACCGACGAAGATATGGAAAAGCGCAGTGCCGATATGATTGCCTGGACCGCCAAATGGGTCAACCATCTTACCGAACAGGGGATTGAGGTTATCAAAGCCGGCAAGCTGATGGCCCGCGACGGCATTACCTGCAAAAATTGCGGCCACCGCGAGCCGGTCTTTCGAGAAAAAGGGGTGGATGTTCGGCTGGCAGTTGATCTGGTAGTAGATTCCGATACCGACAAAACTCTGGTGATCTGGAGCTCCGATGGCGATCTGCTCCCAGCCGTAGAAGTGGCCAAACGCCGGGGCGCCCGGGTGAAAAACCTGGCCCACAAAGACCAGCTCAACTGGGGCCTCGCTCGACAGGCAGGGGAGTGGCAGACCTACAAAGACGGGCAGCTTATCAAAATATTTGACTCGGCCGCAAAGCCTCCAGCCTCACCAACCAACTAGCACTCCACCCATCCGAGTGCTATAATTGAGCTCAAGATCCATTATGGCAACCAATCGCGATTATTACGATATTTTAGGTGTTTCCAAATCGGCCAGCGCCGATGAGATTAAGCGCGCCTACCGCAAGCAGGCCATGGAGCATCACCCGGACAAGCACGGCGGCGACGATGCGAAGTTTAAGGAGCTCGGCCAAGCCTACGAAACGCTCAAAGACCCTCAGAAACGGGCGGGCTACGATCAATACGGCCAGGCAGGAGCGCAGGGTAACCCGTTTGGCGGTGGGGGAGCCGGGCAAGCTGGCGGGGGATTTGATTTCAACGGTGCCGGGTTTGATTTTTCCGACATTCTTAACCAGTTCATGGGCGGCCACGGTGGTCAGGCTCAACGCGGACCAGCCCAAGGTCGCGATCTTGAGGTGGGCATAACTATTGAGTTTCTCGACGCCGTTTTTGGTACCGATTCCGACATTACGCTCAGCCTCGACGACGCCTGTGAGCACTGCAAGGGCAACGGCGCCGAGCCCGGCACCAAACTCAAGACCTGTGCCACCTGCAAGGGCCACGGTCAGGTCACGCGCGTGCAGCAGACCATCCTTGGCGCCATGCAACAAACCGGCATTTGCCCCACCTGCTCCGGTCGCGGGCAAATCCCCGAGAAGGCCTGCACCGTCTGTCACGGCGCCGGCGTGATGCGTCGCAGCAAGACCATTAGTATCAAGATTCCGGCCGGCGTCGACGATGGCGCCACCATGCGCCTCAGTGGCAAAGGCGCCGCGCCCAAGGGCGGGGGAGCCAAGGGCGATCTGTACGTCCAAATCCGTGTGCGCCCCGACCGCCGCTTTGTGCGCAATGGCCGCGACATCCACTCCGAGGCAAAAATACCCATGGCAGACGCCGCCCTCGGTACCGAAATTGAGGTCGAAACCGTCGATGGCAAGGTTACGCTTAAAGTTCCTGCCGGCACCCAAAGCGGCAAAGTTTTGCGCCTCACCGGCCGCGGCGTGCCGGTATACGGTCGCAACACCCGCGGCGACCATCTGGTCCAGATAAACGTCGACATTCCCACCAAGCTTTCCGCCAAACAACGCCAGCTCCTCGAGCAATTCGCCGCCGAATCCGGCTCCAAAAAGAGCTTCTTCAAACGCTAAGCTCCGAGCCCCTTACTTGGCCGGAATGCCAAACACCGAGTTCTGGCCCAGATAAGTGGGTAGGTGTCCGTCCCATTTTTCTATCGCCAATTTCTGCAAAATCTCCGGCGTCAGGCTGGCTTTCTGAGCCGCCTGCGCTTCAGCGTCTTTTTGTGCCTGTTGCAGGGTAAATTGCGCCCGTTCGGCATTTTGCTGAGCAACTTGCTTGAGCTCGATGGCCTTGGCGAAGTCTGCGCTAAATTGGAAGTCCACAATCGACAGGTCGTCCACTATGATGCCGCGCTTTTCCAGCCGATTCTTCAAATTTGTCACCGTGTCGCTCTTCACCTCAGCTCGGTTGGTGATCAGCTGCGCGGCAGTAAACTTGGCACTGGCCGACTTGAACACTTCCTGCACTGCCGGGCTAATTACGCGGTTCTTGTAGTCTGGCCCAAGTTGGCGGTGAATATCGGAAATGCGCCCCCGATCCAGATGGTAGTTGATGGCCAACACCGAAGACACGTCCTGGAGGTCGTTGGTAGCGGCCTGTGCGTGTGATTCTTCTTTTTGCACCCGCACATCGTACAGGGTGACTTGCTGCCACGGGGGTTTGAAGTTTAATCCTTCTCCCATCTCGCGGCCGGTGACCTGTCCGAATTGAGTCACCACACCGACCTTACCCGTTCCCACCGTCACTACCAAGCTGGCAATAACCAACAGGGTAACTACGGCTAATGAACCCAAAATTATGAGCTTGTTTACCGGCAGATTTCCAAAAGCATTTTGAGGTTTCATAGGCCAATCTTAATTATTGCTTAGAATAATACTACGTATCACGAGGAATACCGAGTGGTATACTAAAACAAACCATAAGCGCCAATGCAAATCCCAGCCCTCAACGTTAATATTGTAATTATCGCCATCATGCTAGTGGTAATGATGTATGGCTTTTTGGCTGGCAAACAGCGCCTGCGCATCCTTATCCTCAGCGTCTACGTGGGCATAGTGCTCGCCGAACAACTAGCCGGCATAGTGGCCCCTCAGCTCTCAATGCTCGGCGCCGATCAAGTAAGTATGCTTTTGTTTGGCCTGCCCATCCTCATTTTCGGCTTCGTCGGTTCTTCTCACGGGAAAGCTCATGCCAAAGGTGCCTTTATCGTCAATCTGCTCGTTGGCCTGCTCACGGGCGCCCTCATTGTCTCCAGCGCGCTGCGGCTGCTGCCCACCAGCGAGATGTCCGCCATCGACAACGATTCGTTTCTGGCCACCAACCTGCAGCAATTTCATATCTGGTTTTTGGGCCTTTTGCCCGTCGCGGCGCTATTAATGGGCCTGATGAAGGGCGAAAAAAAGTCTCATTAACACTCCCGTGCCCCGCTTGCGTTGCTTAACTGCCCCAGATAAGCTATTATTTAGCGGTTCAAAACATGCCGTACGGGCCCATAGCTCAGTTGGTTAGAGCAGCTGCCTTTTAAGCAGCGTGTCCTGGGTTCGAGCCCCAGTGGGCCCTCCATAACAAAAACCCCTCCAGCCTGAGGGGTTTTTGTTATTGGCTCGACAAGAACCAACGCGAGTGCGCATACACGACGTACATTTACTTTTTGTTATAATAGAAACTATGAATGAGAATGTTACAAGAATTGGTGTTGGACTGCTTATCGTAAGGGGCAACAAGATTCTCATGGGTAAGCGCAAGAATGCACATGGCCCTGGTACATATGCTGGCCCTGGCGGAAACCTCGGCTATATGGAGTCGCCTAAAGATGCACTCCTGCGAGAATTTAGAGAAGAATGTGGCGATGAAATCCAAATTTCTGACCCTAAATTACTCTGTGTGGTGCATTGGGAAGAATACAAGCCAATCCACTACATTGGCATTTGTTTTGTTGCCGATTACATTTCGGGTGAACCAATGATCATGGAACCCGAAAAGATTGAGAATTGGGATTGGTACGAGCTTGATAACCTGCCTTCGCCATTGTTCGGGGTCATGAAAAGCTACTTAAAAGCGTACCGAGAAAATACAAACTATCTCGAAGCATAGATATTATTTGTAACTTTATTTGCCACCTCCTCATACTGGGCTGATATTATGGTTAGGATATGCAATTTAAAGCAACAACCAAGCTAGACAAAGCCTTTGAGGTCGGAATTTTGCTCAAGGGCCTCGATGGCATCCTCGAGATCATCGGCGGACTTATACTGCTCTTTATTAAACCGGAATTTATCAATCAAATAGCCATCTTTTTTACTCAACACGAGCTGTCCGAGGATCCGCACGATTTTATTGCCTCGCATATCTTGAATTCAACCCAGAATCTCGGCCGTGGCGTTCTCATTTTTGCGGCCGTCTATTTGTTGTCCCACGGTATTACTAAAATTATTTTAGTTGCGGAAATTTTGCGCAACCGGTTGTGGGCCTATTTGGGGCTAATTTACCTCACGATTGGCTTTATAATTTATCAAACCTACCGCTTTATTTTCTCGCCCTCGATTGGTTTGGCGCTATTTACTATCTACGACGTCATCGTTGTTTACTTAACGATATTTGAGTATCGCAAACGCAAAATCGATCCAAAAAGTGCTAAGCCGAACACTGTGCCCCACAGTTGAACTTGTGGCTTGCGGCGCCTCAAGGGCAAACTCCCGGGCGCCAGCGAGTGCCAGACAAGACAACGCATTGACGAGCAAGAGGGTTGAGTTCGCGAGCCAGACCGGGAGTTTACCCGCCAAGGCTGGGTTTTATAACCGCCTGTGCTTGTTCTCCAGGCTTGGCACGGCCATAATCGCGGAATGCGCCGTACTACCCAGCTTAGCTTGATATTCACGGCCCTCATTGGCGGCGTGGTGCTTGGGCGCGCCGGTCTGGCAGCCGGCCCCGAACCGCTCATTGTGGCACTGCTGGCTGCGCTCATACTGTGTCGCACCCGCCTTTTCACTACCTGTTTGCTGCTGGCGGCCGCCGCGCTGGGCCTATGGCGCGCCACTGTCTGGGTGGGCGACAATCAGCAGCTCGCGGGTCTCATTGGCCAAACTGTCATCGTTGCCGGCTCGGTGGCCGACGATCCCAGCATAGGCGCCACTGGCCAAGTCGATTTTAAGTTGAGCGGCCTCCGCGTGGATGGCCGCCCAATTCCTGGGACCCTCAGCGTCCACGAATATCCCGTGCGCCTCCAGCGTGGCTATAGGGTGGAGGCCGCCGGAACGATAAAGCCCGGTTTCGGCAACGCCGTGGCCGAGCTGAGCTTTCCGAAAATCCAGATCGTCTCGACTTATCAGGACCCGCTCGAGCGCTTTCGCCAGCGCTTTTTCGTTGGCGTCAAAACCGCCCTGCCCGAGCCCATTGCCAGTTTCGGCCTGGGATTGCTCGTGGGCATTCGGGCGCTCATCCCCAAAGCCATGCAGGCCGAGCTAACTCTGGTCGGGCTGTCGCATTTGGTAGCCGTTTCCGGCTACAACCTCACCATCATCGTGGCGGCGGTCGATCGTGCCCTCAAACGCGCTGGCCGCGGTGTGGCGCTGGTTATTTCGCTGTGGCTTATCGTGGGCTTTCTTATCGTTACCGGAGCCAGCGCCTCAATTGTGCGGGCCAGTCTGGTGAGCGTATTGTCCCTCCTGGCCAGCTTCTATGGGCTGCGCTTTAACCCGCTCACCCTCATTCTCATTGTGGCTGGCGTCACGGCCGCCGCCGAGCCAAAATACCTCACCGATCTGGGCTGGTTGCTGTCATTCTTGGCATTCTTTGGCATTCTGGTAGTGGCTCCGGCCGTCGAGGCCCGCCTGGGCCACCCCAAATCCATCCTCGTGCGGTTGTTTATCGAATCGTTCACCGCCCAGATCCTCACACTGCCGCTGATCCTTTTCATGTTCGGTCAATTATCGATCGTGGCTCCGTTGAGCAATTTAGTTATTCTGCCGTTAGTCCCACTAGCCATGGCCGTCAGCTTCGTCGCCGGACTGGCCGGAATGATTGTCCCCGCGTTTGCCGGCTGGTTGGCTTGGCCCGCTATGATTGTGCTCGGTTTCATCACGGCCGTAATTGATGAATTCGCCGGTCTGCCCTGGGCCGGCCGCACCGACCACATTTCTCTCACTGCCATGCTCATAATGTATGGCGTAATTCTTGCTGGCACGATTGCTATCAAACGCGCCAATTCCCGCCGCGGCCGCACCGAAAAGCCTAGTCCTCATCTGCTCGAGCCCGTCCGTCTCTAGTCTTGTGGTTTTTTGGCCAATACGTCTGGCTGTTTCAGAAGATTTCGGACGTATCTGGCCAACGCAGCAGGCTCATAATCGGATTTGACTAGGTATCCGTCTATGCGAAATGCCTCCGCGCGCTCGATAATATGCTGGTTATCGACACTAGTCAGAACCACTAGTTTTGTATGCGGGCTTTCAGTTTTTACGTTGTATTCGGTCAGGACGTCGAGCCCGCTCATACCGGAGAGCATCAAATCCAAAATTACAACTTCATATCTTGCGCCAGCTAACTTCTCTAGTGCCTCTCCACCACTGCTCGCGCTAAATACCGTAAACCCTTCCCGCTCAAGCCCATAAGTATACATTCTGAGAATAGTTTCGGTATCCTCAACCAACAAAATGCTCGGCATATATCGCCCCGCTTTTAGTGAGCCCATTATGCTCTCAGAGTAATGGTGATCATAGGCCGTTCTCACTAATTCTCGCAGGAGCTTTCAAAATTGCATGGGTATTCCCAAATATCGCTCACCAAACCCCTTAAGCCTGCAATTGAGCTCAAAAATGGTATAATTACAGTAATTTCTATTCGTTAACAGAGAGGATCCGCCATGTCCGGTCACTCCAAATGGGCCTCAATTAAGCATCAAAAAGGCATCAAAGACGCCCGCCGCGGCGCCAGCTTTACCAAATTCGCCAACCTTATCTCGGTGGCTGCCCGGGCCGGCGCCGATCCCGATACCAACTTCAAGCTTCGCCTAGCACTGGATCAGGCGCGCAAATCCGGGGTGCCCAACGCCAACATCGACCGCGCCATCAAGCGCGGCTCGGGCCAGGACGGTTCCGCGACTTTCGAAGAGATCACCTACGAAGGCTATGGTCCCGGCGGAGTCGCCGTCATCGTAGAGGCCGCCACCGACAATCGCAACCGCACCGCTCCCGAAGTTCGCGCCGCTTTTGGCAAACATGGGGGCTCGCTCGGCGTTGCCGGTTCGGTACTATTCCAGTTTACCCAGCGCGGCGTTATCGTGACCCCAGCTACCGATATGGACGCGGCCACCATGGATGCCATTGAGGCTGGCGCACAGGACGTAGAAGAGGCCGAAGGGCATCTCATCGTCTATACGCTTCCCACCGACCTCGACCACGTGCGCAAGGCCCTGGTGGCCGCCAAGCACCAGATCGACAAAGCCGAGCTCTCCTTCGAGCCCAACACCAGCGTTGAAGTCACCGACGAAGCCACCGCCCGCAAGCTCATGAAAATGATGGACGCCATCGACGAGCTCGACGACGTCACCGGCACCTACTCCAATTTCGACATCTCCCCCGAGCTCATGGAAAAGCTAGATTAGCTACTGCAACTAACTTCTATATACGGGTCGGCGAGAGGAAAGCCCATGGCCGCCCGCGAGCGCCTGACAAGATGCAGGCTCAAACCGGCAAACGGAAAGAGTTCGCTCGCAAGGCCATAGGGCTTCCGCAAGCAAAAGCATACGGATCCCGCAAGCAAAAGCCGTGGGGGCCTCGCAATGCTAAGATAACACCATGAGAATCATCGGCGTAGATCCCGGCACCGCCACCACCGGCTTCGGCATCATCGAGCACAATCACGGTCGCTTTGTCTTCGTGGACGCCGGCGTTATCACCACGCCGGCCGGCCAACCCATGCCTGAGCGCCTCATCACCTTGCATACCGAGCTCGCTCAGATCATTCGCGAGACCTCACCGGAGCAAGCGGCCGTCGAGTCGCTGTTCTTTGCTACCAACGTTACCACCGCCATTACGGTGGGGCAGGCTAGGGGAGTCATCCTGCTCACGCTCGCCGAGGCCGGCCTTATTGCCTACGATTACACTCCTATGCAAATTAAGCAGGCCGTCACCGGCTACGGCGGTGCCAAAAAGCCCCAGATTCAGGAAATGGTTAAAACTCTGCTCAAGCTCTCCCACATCCCTCGGCCCGACGACGCCGCCGACGGCCTAGCCATCGCCATCACTCACGCCAATCAAATGGTCCTTAGCGCCCGTCCGGATCGTAAAGTTTAGAGTAGTAGTCGTTAAGCATTCGGGTAGCAGTGAAATTATTCACAATCAGCCCAATATTGGCCCGCATCATCCTAATCCAAGCCTCAGGCAATCCATCGGCATTGCGCTCATAGAATAATGGCGCAATTTTGTGTTCAAGCACATCATAAACGGCCCTGGCCGGGTTGTGTTCCGGCACTTCCCACCCGATGGTGCCAATCTGAACCTCATCAATCCAGCCATCCGAGGTCGAAAATTGCAGCGCCCCATTGAGGCTGGCCTTCATGCCCGAGGTGCCGCAGGCTTCATAGCCGCGGATCGGCGTGTTTAGCCATATATCTGCCCCTTGCACTAAGCTTTTGGCACTCACGGGGTTGTAGTGCGGTAAGTACGCGAACCGCGGCTCCAGCTCCGGACGCCCAGCCGCATCGATCACCCGGTTCATCAAATCTGATCCGACAGTGTCAGTGGGGTTGGCCCGCCCCGCCACCACAAATTGCACCGGCCGTGATAAGTGGTGGGCCAACTTGCCGAGCCGCTTCAGGTCGTTTATGAGCAGCTCCGGGCGTTTGTATGATGCCATACGCCGGGCCCATACCACCGTCAGTGCATCCGGATCCAGCCGTTCGCCAGTTTGAGTCTCGATCAGCTCAAATAGCCTATGCTTGTTCTCATTATGTCTAGCCCACATCTCATTATCGGTCAGATTTTGGGGTGAATTTCCCCAATTTTCTGCCGCCCAGCGGTTGCGAAATACCCCATTCGTTATGGCGATCAATTTGCTGGTTGGGTGGTCATGCAGCTCTGCATCAACGTGAATTTTCGACACACCATTCGCAAGCCGCACTATATTAATTAACAGTTTCGTATCTGAATAATCCCCAGTTGGCAGCCCGGCAAACTCCTTGAGATCATCAATGGTAGCGCCTTGCGCGGTCAGCATATGACCTAGTTGGCTGGCTACGCTTCCCCAGTCGAGCAATATTCCTGCCCCCGACAAAATTGTATGCTTGGTGCCCACCAGGCGGTCGCGCACAGCTGCTACGGCTTGGCTCAGAGATAGCTCGGGCCTGCGCGTCATCTCCTCCAGCCCCACGGCCAACCCAGCTAACGCCGCGTGACCTTCGTTGAGGTGGTACACGTCCGAAGCCACTCCCAGCTCCCTGAGCATCGCCACTCCTCCGAACCCCAAACAAATCTCTTGTGCCAGTTGCAAGTTCGGGGCTGCGGCATATAACCGATCGCAGATTGCCCGGTCGATTGGTGCGTTCTTTGCCAGGTTGGTATCTAGCAGTATCAGCCTGGTATTGCCCCATGTTTTCACCCAGGCCTGCATCACAACCGCCCGTTTAGCAATATGCACCTTAGCCAATACCGGCTTTCCTAAAGCATTCTTTGCCACCTCAAACCCATTAGATCTCAAACGTTCAGGCATCGATCGCTGATCCGGATCGTCGCCGGTAAACGCCAGGTGATACACTAAGCCGACCGCATTAAATGGTCGGTTTTCAGCCGCCGCCTCCAGCACCATATCGGCGGCCAATACTCCCAGGCCACCGGCATAAATCGGCATATCATCGGCAATGGCATACTCTGCCGAAAAATAGGCGACGCTCGGCTGGGTCATAGGGCTCCTTTTGTCTTCATATGATTATCATACCGTAGTCTGGTAAGATGAGAGCTATGTTGAAAGTCTTCAAATTGCATCGATCCGTCCGTTCTACCCTACTTTCGAGTAAGGTCACAGGCGAAATCAGAAACCACGGTGCTCAAACTAATCTCGAGTCACTCAAGCGTCTGCAAAAGTCCGATCCGTATGTCACATTCGGCATTACTGCCGTTGAAACTGCTGCGAAAAATCATGCCTTTACCATTCCGAAGCTGATTGAGATTGCGTCTGCCTCGCTCGGCATCACACCTGATCGATTCAGACAACCGGGTCCGGGGTTCATTGATACCAATCTTACCGCTCAGCGGCTTAATGAGATGATGGAAGCCATAGAGGATACGATTATTCATGGCGGGCAGATAGTGCTGGCTACCTCGCATCCCGGCTCGCTCCTCACGTATTATTTGCGGCTTGCCCAAGCCATTGTAGCTCGCGGTGGTACGTTGGCTAGCACCTCCGCCCCGGTGCTAATCGCGCCATACCGATGGATAGATTCGGTTGATGGCGTTCATGTGCTGACTGATGAGGGCGGCTTGCTCCACTCGCATGACTCTGCCGGTTTTGAAATTTTTCTTTCCAAATTGCCACAAGAGCCAGAGCTGGTCATTGCCGATCATGGTTATGCCGGCGCTGCCATCAACCGCAACATTAAAACTATCGCCATCCACGATGTCGATGACCCGGGCATTCCTGTGGCGGCCTACCTTGGCTGCGACGTCTTGGCCATCCCCATGAATGATAATCAATTAAATCAGCCCACCGCTGCCGTCATCGACGCTGTCTTAGCTGCTCCCGTAGCGCCGTGATCGAGCTAGACTACACCCTCCTTGAGGAGCTTGAGCAAAGGTTGCTCCCGCTCCTGACTCGCCTTGGCATTGCGGTCGAACAGATTCAGCCCATAGGTATCATCGGCCGCGGGGCCAGTTCCACGGTCTTCTCGTTACTTATCAATGGCAAGTACCATGTGCTCAAAGTTTACTATTCTCATACCTCATTTCTGCGCGAGCAGCGCAACCGGCGTCGCCTCATCTGGCCGCCTCGGATTGTTCTGACCAGCCGCCAGAATGAAAATAGCCTCGGTCACGATCTCGTCATCACTGAAGTCCCGGAGGGAGTCAGTTTCAATTCGGAGTATCTTCTCGACTGGGTTCAGGAAAAAATGGGCCGGCATTTGATCGAGCTCCACCGGCTCCGCCGTACTCGCAAGGTAGCGATATCCGGGCTCCGCAGAGCCCTGGATGACGTCGAGGAGGGGGCCTTGAAAGCCGGCGACATATACGGACCATCCGGCCGTGAACTTATTGCTGGCGTTATTGGTAATGTCCGGACATGGCTCGCGCAACACGCCAAGATCATGCGCGTTGGCAGCTCTGTACTTCATAATGACCTCTGGTGGGACAACATCATTGTTGCTAAAGACGATATTTTTCTGATCGATTGGGAGTCCATGAAAACCGGCGACTACGCCGAAGACTTGGCCTTTAGCCGAGTGATGATGGACTACACCTCGCCGCATTACAAGCAAAGCAAGTTTTGGCGAACTGAGCGAAAAGAAGACGTGGCCGATCGTTTTTGGGGTGGCATTGTCGACATGTATGTTCATGAGTTCGAGGACGAAACTCTACCCGAACGGCTCAAATTTTACTTGGTTCTGCAAACCCTGCGTCGCTTGAGCGATCTGGCCTACAGTGATCTCCCGCCCAACATCGGGCTCCTTCAAATCTGGGTCGACCAACTGCCCGGTTTCTGGCAGCGCGGCGTCGATCGCACCGGCTTCCCAGACTTGCAATCTCCTCAAAACTAGTATATAGTATCCTGTAGGTTTGTTCTGAACAACTCGCACCTCGACGACAGAAAAGAGGCATATCATGGGATTCTCGACGCTTGGTCGCATTCCCAACTTCGTGCGGTGGCTCGGTGTTGATTTCTTCAACACTCTCTACGGCACCTCGCTGATCGATGGGCCCAAAACCGCGTGGACAGTACTCCACGATCACGGGATCTATATCGACATCGAAAAGATCTGGCGGCCCTATCGAGCTCTCGAAATCGAGGACTTCCTTGGTCATATCGACACCAACGAGCGGTATGCACGTTGGCTTGCAGCCTTGGGGCTGTTTTCCAACACTGACCCGGCCAGAAACCGCAAGTTGGTACTGGCTCTGCGGGCCGCGGAGAAGCGTGATCTCACGGACGGCTACGGCGTGCTCATGGGCGCGGTGGAGTTTCTCGAGTGGGCCAAGTCTCGAGGCATCGCGCTCATCTTGGTATCGAACGTTACCGAAGTTGGCCGCGAGGTCCAGCAAGAGTCTGGGCTCATGGGCTTCTTCAAGACGTTCGCTACCTCACGTGACCTCGGCGCTGTCAAGGGCCCTGAGGGTGCTGAAGCCAACCTCTTCGAGGCCTTCAGCGCGGAATTCGATCTCGACCCGACGCTCGGCCTCATCGTCGACGACGAGGAGCGTTGGCTCAAGGTCGCTCATGAGGCCGGTTTCTGCACGGCGCTTCTGAAACAGGCTTGGACGGCAAGCCGCGACCTGCAGCCGCCCTTCATGCCACGCATCATCGAGGTGGACTTCCCGGCTCTCCAGCGAAAGCTGGAAGCCCTGATGTAGCCCTCCGGTCTGTCGGGTCATTGCCTGCCGACCAACACCTGCCCCGAGCAGCGACAAGGCCCCTCGCCTTCACCGCTCGGGGCCTTGTCATGTCTTCATCAGCAAACTAATTTGATCGCTGTTCCACCTGTCCGCCGCGAATATGGTCGTATTTGGCTTTATACTCGGCAATTACTTCTTCAATGTGCCCATTGGGGAGCTTCGATTTCAGCAGATCGGTCACATACCAGGCATCGTAGATATCGAGCTTGTGCTCGAGCTTATATATGCCGTTACGCCACAGTATGGCAGCCTCATAGTCTTCGCGCTTAGCGGCAGCCCTCTCTTCGGTCTTCATCAGGTGGATATACGCGTCCCACACCGCGGCGTCTGCCCCGCCCTTTTCGAGCGTCAGTTCGCGCAGCGGTATGCGCACTTTGTCGTCTTCGCCCGAGGACACCACCTTGTTGATCTTGCCCGTGCGCTGCCAGTCGAAGCTCATCCACAGAATTTGCTGATACAGGTCGAGCCCGCGCGAAACATCGGCTGCGCTCACTCCCGGCACATGCCGCAACGTATCTAGCAGATAGAACGCTCCGCCCTCGATATACTCGATCATCCACCATGGTTTCGCAGTTGCCCAAAAAAACTGATCAGATGCCAGCGCCGGATCGAGTTTGTTCCGGGCAGACTCGTATCCGGGGGCCGATTTATCGGCTGAGCGCACGGCACTTATCACCAGATTCATCAGCTCCCATTGCAGCTGGTGGATGGGATTATTCGGATCTTCCCACGACACAAACTCGGTACCATGCTCAATGTCGTACTCGCTCGAGGCCCAGGTGCATGCCACCGTCTTGGCCGTTTTGGTCTGGGGGAACTCCTCCAGCAGATCACTCACCCGCACCATATTTATATCCGGGTCTGTAAACATGCCAAATAATAATTGCTCATGCCCCACGCGGTGATGTCCGAACGTTTCGCCGTCCATGGCTGTTACTATCATTCTTCGCTCATGCAATGTCGCTCCCACCGCCGTTTTGAGCGCCTCGGTGTCGCGGGGGCCGGCGCTCATTATGGATGCGCTCAGCCGGTGTTCACGAAAAATTGCCCGTAATTTCGTTCCTTCAACCACATATTGCTTGGTGTAGTCTACGGCGCCGATCTTGCCATTGCAGGCCAGCTCATCCACCATCACCCAATCAAATCCGGCCCGCTCCAATAAGGGGGCCAGTTTGGGGTGATACGCCATTTCGGGCAAAAATATTCCGCGCCGCCTATAGGCATCACCCAGATATCGTCGGTTTGTCTCATCGTTGATCTCGATCTGTCTCAGTGCCTCAGCGGCGGGCAGAAGGGGGAGTATGGTATGGAATTTGGCCGAACCCACAAATTCCACTTGCCCCCGCCGCGCCGCCTCGGCGTACATTTCAATAACGTCGCTGTAGCCGTACTCTGCCATTTGATCTAGCAATACGCCGGTAAAGTTTATCGTCAGCCGAGCGTCAGGATTGGCCAGAATACCCTCCGCTACCGGTCGGTAGCATTGAGCCGTAATCGCGTCAATAATCTCGCGTTTTTGGCGGTAGGGTTGGTAGAAATGAATTAAATTAGCCCAAAACATTATTGATTACCTTATCTGTTGTTACTTGTTACCATCGTTTCGGAATCGACCACGTCTTGCCGGCCTTCTCTTTGGTAGCCGCTTTATATATCCGCACGTACTTTTTGGCCGGGATCTCCCAGGAATACGACAGCGCCATACTCTTGAGCATCAGATTCCACCATCTGTCTTTTTCTGCCCACAAATTGAGCGCGCGTTTGATGGCCTCAGCCAGCGCCTCGCCAGTGTATTCGTCAAATACGAACCCGTTGCCGGTATGATTGTGCTGGTTGTAGTCGCTGATGGTGTCGGCCAATCCGCCGGTGCGCCGCACCACTGGAATCGTACCATATCGCAAACTCACCAGTTGACCGAGCCCGGAAGGTTCAAACAGGCTGGGCATCAAAAATATATCCGATCCCGCGTAAACCAAGCTGCCCAGTTCTTCGGAGTAGGGGCGAACCGACACCTGGTTTGGAAACAGCTTCATTTTCTCGGTCAAAAACTCGGTAAACGATCCCGACGTAGAATCGCCCACCACCACCAGCTGTATGCCCGTTTTCATCAACTCATCGAAGATCTCAAATACCAGGCTAAAGCCTTTTTGCTCGGTAATACGCGAGTTCATGCTCAGAATTGGTACGTCCAATATTGGCAGGTTCAAGCGGTGTTGCAGGGCCCTTTTGTTGTCGTATTTGCGATGCATAATTTCAAAGTCGTAGTTTACCGGCAGATTGTGGTCAAACATCGGGTTCCAATAGGAGTAATCCACCCCGTTGCGAATCCCGAAGAATGTCCTGGCGCGGGGTATCAGCGCGTCACTTAGCCCATGGCTGGTTTTGGGCTGGAGCAGCTCTTTGGCGTATTGCTCACTCACGGTCGTCACAATGTCGGCGTTTACTATGCCGCGTTTGAGAAAGTTAATATTTTGCATCTTCTTGGTATCAGTCGGTGGCACACCCTCGCCGCAGTCGCGCTCCTCCTCGGGTATGGCCCACTGGTCGGCGATCGATACGTAGGCGCTATTATGAATCGTCTCCACGGTAGCAATTTGAGCGAATCTCGAAGTTGGCGGCAGATATTTAATAATATTCGGGATCAATCCCGCGTGCCAATCGTGAACGTGAATAATGTCGGGTATCCAGTCTAGCGTATCCAGTAGTCGAAATACGCTCAAATTGAAGGCATAAAACGGCAGGTTGCCCCGCTTGGGGTCGTAAATAGCCGCTTGAGTGCCGGGAAAGTAGAACGGCGAATCCAGAAAGTAGATCGGTACTTCCTGCGCCAAAATACTGGCACCAAAGCTCACCGGCGTTCGCTCGCCGCCCACATTAAGGCTGATAGTTTTGCCGATTGGTACCAGCGGGTACCTCTGCGGATCAATTACGCCATAGCGGGGCATAAACACCCGTACGTCGTGGCCCAATCGCCGTACCGCCTTGGGCAGCGCGGCCATCACTTCACCTAACCCGCCGGTTTTAGCGTACGGGGCCACTTCCCCGGCTATCATGAGAATGTTCATACGCTATTACCTTCATTAGAAAATGGGTTGATTGAGCCCCTTGCACCCCATTTTAATCCCTCGAGGCCTTGCCCCGCAAATCTCCCCCTCCCCATACCTGCTACAATTGCCTCATGATTGCTACCCTGCGCGGAATTCCGGCCGAAAAGCTCGACAACACTATCATCCTAGAGGTGGCTGGCGTGGGCTATGAGCTCGCTCTTACGATCGAGGAGTGGGGGAGCGCCAAGCTTGGCGCCGAGGTCCAATATTACGTCTATGAGCAGATTCGCGAGGACACGCACAATCTGTATGGTTTCTCGACGTTGGGATCTAAGCAGCTGTTTGCGCAACTACTCGGTATCAGCGGAGTGGGCCCAAAAATGGCGATGCAGATACTCTCGGCAGCGGGGGAAGCCCGGCTGCGCCAAGCCATCGCTTCGGGCGATCCCGATCTGCTCAAGGGCATCACCGGCGTCGGGCCCAAAACGGCACAGCGGGTCATTGTGGAGCTACGCGGCAAAGTGGAGGCAGGCGCTGCCGGTCTGGCTCCCGTTACCGACCCAACCTACCAGGCCCTGATTGCCCTCGGCTACACCCCGCCTCAAGCCACCACGGCCGTTGGTCAGATCCCCGACGTCGTCACCGGCGACCAAGAGCGCCTTAAGGCTGCGCTCAAGGGTGTTAAGTAGTGGCATCAGCACCAATACTCCAGGTGGCTGCCAAAGCCGTTATCATCGATGGCGCGGGGCGGCTGCTATTGGTCCGCGAAAGCCGAAAAGCTACCAACTCCCAATCTGGTCTCTACGGAATCGTCGGCGGCCGTCTCAATCCCGGCGAGGGCTTTTTTGACGCCCTAGCCCGTGAAGTCAAAGAGGAGACCGGCCTCGTCGTTACTCCCATCAAGCCGCTTTTCCTCGGCGAGTGGCGGCCGATGGTTCTCGGCGTTCAATATCACATCGTTGCTACCTTTGTTTGGTGCCACACCGACACCACCGAAGTCAAAATCAGCGACGAGCACGATCATTTCGTCTGGATTGATCCTGTCGAATACCCCGACTACCCCATGATGCAGCCCGACCCATTGGCCATCGATCAGTTAATCAAAGAATTGCGGCACCGATGAAGCGATCTTGCTTGTTCGTTTTATGTTCGGTATAATGCTATCAATGGGTGCGATATACTTACAAGCAACAGGGGTAGATTTATGTCTCTAACAACAGATGATTTAACTCAGATCAAGGCTATCGTAGCAACGGTTGTCACCAACGTCGTAACTAATGTTGTAACCGGTGTCGTCACTGGTGTCGTCGGCGATGCTACGGCTGGCCTGGCCACCAAGGCGGAACTAGCCAAGGCTCGTTTGGCCACGAAAATCGATATCGACAGCGCGGTCTCGGGGTTAGCCACTAAGGCGGAGCTAAAAGAGGTAGTTTCGGGCCTAGCCACCAAGGCAGAGTTAAAAGAGGCGACTGCCGGCCTTGCTACGAAGCTCGACCTAGATCGCACAGAGAGTCGTTTGGTTACGGCCATTGGGCTGCTCCAGCGCGACTCTTTCGCCCGGCTAGATGACCACGATCATCGCATCACCCGTTTGGAGCGCGTGCAAGAAAAACTCTAGCACCCCAACACCTATGATCGAACGTATCGTCAATCCAGAAGCCACCGAAACCCCCACCGAAGCCACCGAAGAGCTGGTTCTCGGTGAGACTCTGCGCCCCAAGACCTTTGCTGCCTACATCGGGCAGAAATTGCTCAAGCAAAACCTGTCACTAGCTATCGACGCCGCCAAACATCGCGGCGAGCCGGTTGACCACATTTTGCTCTACGGACCTCCTGGCCTCGGTAAAACCACTATGGCCGGCGTGATTGCCACCGAGCTCGGCACCCACTTGCGCGTTACTTCCGGCCCGGCTATCGAGCGAGCAGGCGACCTCGCCAGTCTTCTCACCAATCTCGCCGACGGCGATGTGCTGTTTATCGACGAAATCCACCGCCTGCCCAAAACTGTCGAGGAGGTGATGTACCCGGCCATGGAAGATTTTGGCCTCGACGTGATGCTCGGCAAAGGCCCCAGCGCCAAATCCATCCGCCTCGACTTACCCAGATTCACCATTATTGGCGCCACTACCCGCGCCGGAGCCATCAGCGCCCCTCTGCGCGATCGGTTTGGTCACGTTCATCGCCTGGAATTTTATTCGCCGGCCGAAATGATCGAGATTATTGAGCGTGCAGCCGGCATCTTGGGGGTCAAGCTCGACCGCTCCGCCGCAGAGGAGATCTCCATGCGCGCCCGCCTTACCCCGCGCATAGCCAACCGCCTCCTCAAGCGCGTGCGCGACTTTGCCCAGGTGCATCAAGTAGATACCATCACTCGCAAAGACGCTCGCGCTGCACTTCATTTGCTCGAAATTGATGATCTTGGCCTCGATACCTCCGACCGTCAGCTCCTCTCTGCCATCATCACCCACTACGCCGGCGGTCCGGTTGGACTCGCCACCCTCGCCGCCCTTTGCTCCGAAGAAACCAGTACCATCGAGGACGTCTACGAACCCTACCTTATGCAAATTGGCATGCTCGAGCGCACCCCCCGCGGCCGTTGCGTCACCCCCAAAGCTTACGCGCATCTCGGGCTTAGTCTGCCGAATGTTGAGGGATAATGAAGCCTGTTTCGATTCAAATTGATACCGATGACCTAGCTGAAAACCTTCAGCAGGCCGAAACTATTAAGCAGAATATGATCCAACTCTTGCGTCAGCTCGAAGCCAAGGCCACCGGCAAATCAGTCGAAACCCCCGGCAGCTGGCGCCACCATACTTCAGATTGGGCGAAGCAAAATCCCGTTTAGAACCCGCCGTCAAACTAGCCCTATTTAAACGGGTCGCTCTTGCCCAGATCCCCAGTTGGCACCGTTCCCTGTACCACATCGAGTTTCTTAACCGCGTCAATTGTCGGCTTGTCGAAGCGTATTTTGGCCGCCGGATCTACTGCCACAGGTGCGGTCGCATCGGGCTTAGGATTTAGCGCTGTGTTCACAATCAGCGCCGTGTAGGCAAATACTGCCACTAATATCACCCCAAAAACGTAAGGCTGCAGCTGCCGCAGAATTGGCAGCCATTTTTTATAATCCAGGTCGAGTTTCATATCTTTCATGGCTTTATATACGCGTTTAGTGCAATAGAATATACTATTGGCTTCGTTTTATCGGGCCTGCTGATGGCGAGGTTGGTAACGTTAGTAAATCGGTTAAGGCTCTCCACTTTGGCGGTAAACTGCTGCAGATGTTCGTAAGAACCCGAAAGTTGAAAACTAATTGGCAGCGCCAACACGGTACCCGATTTAATTGTCTGGGACACCGAGGTCGGCAGGCCGACCGGGCTTGGCATACTTACGCTGGTAATTTGCAGTCCCACCTGCGCTGCAATACTTTGAAGCTGGGCTAGTATCTCGGTTTGTTTTTTATCCCTTGGCAAGGCTTCATCCAGCATCGGCAAAATAGGGGTAATCTCACGGTCGTACTGGCGCTTAAGCCGGCTAAGGTTCTCAATCTGGGCATCCGCTGCCACTTGCTCGGCCAGACTGGTTGATAACTTCGTGGAATCAGCTTTGAGTTGTTTCATCCCCATGTAAAACCCGCCCCCAGCCAGCAGTATCGTACCGGCAAAGATACCCAATAAAACCAGAAAGAATTGCTTCGGTTTCATTTCGCCATCCCGGGTTTAAACGCCACCACTACGCTGGTGTCGTAATTCACGCCATTGCTCGATGTTATAGTCTCAAGGTCTGCGCCCGCAATTCGGGGGGAGGTAATAAGGGCGTTACGAAACGCCAACGCTCCGGAATAACTGCTGGCGCTCACCGAAATCCGTACCGCCGTTTTATCGTCGCCGGTCAAAGTCATTGAATTAATCGATACACCTTGCGGCACCACTTTGGCAATATCGGCAACAACTCCGGAAAATCGCGTCTGTGTCGCCAGTACGTACTTAATAGCGTCCAGTCGGTCACTCGCATCTTTTGCCTTCGGAGTGAATGTCTTGTTAAGCGCTGCAATCACTGCCTGTTTCTCGGCTACGTCCGCCGCCACCCTTTTGGTGTCTTGACTCAGCTGGTAGATACTCCAACCAAATATCAGCCCCAAAACCACCACCACTACTACCGCTACGCGCACGTACTGAATCGCTAGTTTGTTGAACTTGGCGTAACGGATATGCTCTTTTAGATCTGACGGCAGGAGGTTAATCATAGTTTACCCTCCATGCGCGCCAAACCTATGGCGGTCGTATACATTGGCGCGTCAAATTTCGATACCTTTTCGATATGCTTCATCTCGAGTCCCGCCCACGGGTCAGCCACCACCACCGGCAGATTGATTTGAGCTGCCATGTATTCCAAAAACCCGGGCATACTGGCGCTGCCGCCACCCACAATAATTGCTTCAATCTTGCGCTTCTGGATGCTTCGGTCTTGATAAAATTTAATAACTCGCCGCATCTCGGCACACATTTTATTGAGCGGACCACCCAGTGAATCCATAACCTTTGGCTGCAGACCGGAAGGCCCCAGCCCAAATTTATACTTAATCTCGTTGGCCTGCTCAAAGCCAACCCCCAGATCTTTTACCAGCTGCTTCGTAAGGCCGTCGCCACCCATGGCAATAGTGTCAGTGAGGCGGATAACTTTATCGTGAACCGACAGGTCGATTGAGGTTGAGCCAATATCGGCCACCAAAGTGGTCTTATTGAGCTGAGTCGAGGCCACAATCGCCCTTGTCGCCGCCGCCATACTGGAGTCAATCATGGCCACTTCAAGGTCCAGCAAGTCAAACAATTTAATGTAGCTATCCGCGATTGCCCGCGGCGCCGCCACCATCAATACTTCATTGCGCTCCGGGCCGGTCTCGATAATTTCGTAGTCAATATACAGATCCGGCAACGGCACGGGAATGTACTGCTCCGCCTCCAGCCGCACTGCCTGGCCCAGATCGGCGGGGTTCATTGGCGGCAGCTCGAGCACTCGGGTAAACACTTTCGAAACCGGCAGGGAAGCCGCCACTCTGGTAGCAGTAATATTGCCGTAACTCATCTTTTTCAGCAACGGCTTAATAGATTTTACAATCTCCTGAGGGTCAACAATAATGCCCTCGACAATCGCATCATCCGGGAACATGGCGTAGCCGTAGCCCAGCACTTCCATGGTCTTGCCGTTTGGTCGTAGCTGTATCATCTTGGCCGTGCGGGTACCCAGGTCGAACCCGAATATTGGCCGCTCTTTATATACCAGAGGGATCTTCATGATGCTTTATATAACCATAGCCATTATGACCATTGTATCACCTCACTACGCTTACGGGTTATACAGTTGTTCGCGCCAGTTCAGCACGGAATAATTGCCAGTTGTAGGGTATTGGGGCGGGGGAGCATAAATGAGATTGGAATCGAAGCCCGTTGATGTGGTGCCCCACCCTGATGTGGGCGTTCCTGAGCCATTTACGTACCCCCATGTCCAGTATTGGAATGTAGCGATAGCCCCGTAAAACGTCAGAGTTCCGGTTTTAACCAGCGCATTCCCTGTGGAATATACATGTCCCGCCTGAGCCAATAAAGCGGCGTTGATCTCGAGCGTATTCGGCGCATAATCCGATACTATCACGTCGCTAGAAGCTATTAACCCAACTGCTGCTGTACCGTCTTTGGCCGAGTAGGTCAGGTTATTTGTAATGTTAATGTCCCGTGCAACGCCACCGGGCGAGGCTCCCACAATAGTGATCCGCCCCGGAAAGCCCGTGCCGCTTACCCAGACATTATCGTCCACAAACAACACTCCGTTACCGGGCAATGCTATATCGCTAGAACAGGTTGAGGTTATAATGCCGGTGGCTCGGGCACCGCTAAAAGTCTCATTGGTAACCTTGCAGCGATCGTATTTACCGTTAGCTTTTAGTGTAATCGAATAACCCTTCGAGCCGCTCCCGGCCAAATAAGTTCCGCCGCTTTGGGCATTGGTTTTGAGTGTTACAAGGTTGGCCGAAACTTGTGCAAAGTCCACCGTCACGGCCGGCAGCGTATCCACCGTATCGGGTGGGTTGCATCGCGGTACCCATTGGCTGACCGGCCCGCCCGAGCCCCATACCCCGCAATGGTTAGCACCGTCACCGCCGCCCGCGGTAGACGGTTTATAAGTCTTTTGGCCTGCGCTAACGGTCCCGTTGTTCACCCCGTCCATGCGTACGCCCACGTTCGACATCACCGGCCCGCTTGAGGTCTCAGTAGACCCAAACCATACTTCGGCTTGCGAGAGCAACCCATAGTTGGCAAACGAAGGCTGCCCTAGCTGTGCCAAGACGGTGCGTGTTCCTGAGAAGTGCGGTACCTGTCCAATCGCCTTCACGGTGGTTACTGTCGACCCGCCGCTCGGCGGCGTTACATACAGCGTGTAAGTGCCAAGCAGTTTTCCGTCATTGTCGTAATAGTTGTGGACGTAGGGTCCGTATGGTGCGGTGCTGGGCGTTGTGCCGCCGTCTTTGTAGTCAGTTGGGTTGTGCGAGAGGTGCCAGAGATAGTAGTTTACCCCGGCCTCCGCCGCATTAAGGGCAGATGCGCTCCGGGTTTCGTATTGGCCAAAACGGGCGTTGGAGATCATCAGTTGCGCTGCCGTCATACCTAGAGAAGACAAGATCATAGCCATTATTAGTACCGTCAGCATAATAAAACCGGATGTACGTTGGGTTTTCATAGGTTCGTCTTAAAGTTACGCAATGTTACCCGCGTCGATACCGCGATCGGGACGCTCAGCTGTTTGGTTCGGGGGTTAGCCGCCACATACAGTCCAACGGCCCTTATCTGGCTAGTCGCGAACCCGCTGGAGAGTACATTACCCGAGTCGTCGTAGTAGACGAACATTGGGGTTGCGCCCATTGATAGGTCGACCCTAGTTGTCGTAATCACCTCGGCGTAATTGTTGTAGGTATAAGGCTGCGAGGCCGAATCTGGCTTGGTGACACCAATATTCAGGTTAGTACCACTTATGAAGTAGCGTATTTTTTTGACCTCTGTATCGGCGGGTGAGAAAAAGCCGTAGATTGTGAGCGTGTT
Source organism: Candidatus Saccharimonadia bacterium (assembly GCA_038245115.1). GTDB lineage: Bacteria > Patescibacteriota > Saccharimonadia > UBA4664 > UBA4664 > UBA5169. Next base: position 18,089 of record JBBRSS010000012.1, on the reverse strand, counting down.
AGGCCCAGCCGACACTATCCCGGTTGTGCCGCGCAACACCTTGGCGATACGTTCGGACAGTGTCGACAGCTCTATAGATGTATTGGATTGAGCTTGTAGAAATTCGTATGACGTGAGCCCTTTGTAGGTAAAGATCACGAGCGGTATTGCAATCATTGTAGTTAGTACCATCACCACCAGCAGCTCAATCAAGCTGTAGCCCGCTTCATCTAGCCGCAGCTTATTAGGGAGTGACATTGATCCCCCCAAGCTGCGTCACGGTGTTGCCGCTCACCGTGGCCGCAATGTCCCATGCTCCGGTAGCTGCACCCGTTAGGCTCAAGTTGCAGGTCAGAATAGTGCTGTTGCTGCTCGAAACGCAGCCAGTGGCGGTGATGTCGCTCTGTCCAGACTGCTTCAGCTTTACAGATGTGCCACTACTAAGGTTAACGCCAGTAAGTTTAATAGAGAATGAGCTCGTGCCAGTTTGTTGCGTAAGGGGAGTCGATGTAGTAACTCTCGGCCAGGCACTCGACGTGCTCACCGTTACAGTGGTAGTAGTTGAAGAGTTGGCCGCTAATGCGACCGGCGCATATGGCGATACCGCCACGATATAGTATCCGCTCGGCACCGCAAAGCTGTAGGTATCCCACTCCATCCCCGAAAGCGTAATATTCCCACTCGCATCGGTTGTCGCGTAGGTAGTATTGGGTGTGGGGTATTTGTATTTAGTCGGTGTGAGCTCAACCTTTTTAGTGCTAGTTGTCGTAATATTCAGGTTCGGAATGATCGAACCTGCAGTATCAATGGCATGAATGTATAGTGTTGAAATACGGTCGATTTTGAGCGTTACGCTGGTTATCTGTTGCGCAATAACGTTCGGGTTCAGCTGCACTGCCGTCGTCGACCCGGCCGGGTCTGGAATCGTTCTATCCGTCGAATACCCCGGTAGGCTGGCAGTTATCTGGTATTTATTATTAGCATCCGGCGGCAACTTGGGGATAATTACCAGGCCATTATTATCCGTCGTCGTTGCAATATTCACATCTGGATTTGGCACGGTATTTACTATTGTCACGTTGGCATTTGGCACCGGATTGCCCGTCGAATCCAGCACCGTAATGCTCAGGATACCCGTACTGGACGACGTCTCTGCTGCCTTCCCGGCCATGTCAGTAGTCAATGTCGAAACAACTGTCCCGCTTGATGCCAAAGTGACCGTTATCTGAGCCTTCTTGTAGTCATATGGGTATAAATCCTTCGGCTTCCCCGCCGCCGGGCCGCTGGCGCACGGGCAAGTAATATATCCATCGTAAGCATCATCCACGTAATTGATCTCGGTTCGAATATTAAACTTGTAGTTGTCGCGTGTGACGGTTTCCGTATCGGGCAACACACCGGGAGGATAAATTGCGCCACCTTGGGTGGCCAGCGAATCGTAGGGTAGATCGCGTAACGCTTCCATCTTCTCATTGGCAATTCCCAGACCAATTGACCTGGCCTTCGCGAGAGTCACGGTGTGCAGGTTATCAATAAACAACGTGCCTATAGAGCCCACCATTAGGGCCATAATTACAGCTCCAAACACAAGCTCAACGAGCGTAAACCCACCCTCGGCAGTTCGTTTCATATTGGTATTATAACGCTTATGTTGCTCAAACAATAAGTACTCTCATTCAAAAAGCACGGGGCCGTAATGTAGCCCCGTGCTTTCGTTCTCGGGTAGTCTTAGTTGCCGTTGACTACTTGGAAGTTCCTTGCGGTTGCGCTGCCACAGGCGGCGTCCGTGTTGGTGCTGGGGCCGTTGTCGGCATCGTTCTCCAGGCACGCCGTCAGCGTGTAAGTCGAGTTGGTGTTGGCAGGAGTGTAGGTGTATACATACACGCCGGAGTTCTTCGGGTCGGTCGGGACCGTCTTAATGATCGGAGCCGATCCGCTCTGGAGGTCGGTCAACAGCGTCGGGTAGACATTGTTGTTCACGAAGTACTCTTCGAGGCCCTTGCGAACCGTCGTTATGTCAGTCTTACGCTTGGTGTCGCGAGCCTTCTTTGGGGCCGAAGTAATGTTCGGGATGATTAACAGTGCCAAGATACCGATGATCACAATGACGATCAACAGCTCGAGGAGTGTAAATCCGCCCTGCTTCTTAAATGATTTTATAGACATAATAGTGCTCACCATGAATTTAATTAATCTAAATATAACTCTTGTGCTTAAAATTGCCAACATAAAAACCGCGACCAGATAGGCCGCGGTTCTTAATGGTCAGTCGTTTGGGCTAGTTGCCGTTAACGACCGTGAAGTTTTTGGCGGTTGCGCTGCCACAGGCGGCGTCCGTCGCGGTGTTTGCACTGTTGTCGCCATCGTTCTCGAGACATGCCTTGAGCGTGTAAGTCGAGTTGGTGTTGGCGGGAGTGTAAGTGTATACGTACACACCGGTGTTCTTCGGGTCGGTCGGGACCGTCTTAATGATCGGAGCCGATCCACTCTGGAGGTCGGTCAACAGCGTCGGGTAGACATTGTTGTTCACGAAGTACTCTTCGAGACCCTTGCGAACCGTCGTTATGTCGGTCTTACGCTTGGTGTCGCGAGCCTTCTTTGGGGCCGAAGTAATGTTCGGGATGATTAACAGTGCCAAGATACCGATGATCACAATGACGATCAACAGCTCGAGGAGTGTAAATCCGCCCTGCTTCTTAAATGATTTTATGGACACGAGTGCTCACCTCCTTAATATTTGTGGACGAATAAAGCCAAGCTCTATTTAGCTCAAATCATAAAGTTCTTACGGTTATCTGTCAACTCGATTAGTGTGTTAATGATGAGCTTAAACGGGAAAACCCGCCTCGGGGTGTGTGTCCGAAGCGGGTCGTCCGATCTGCATACGGGTCGGGAGGCCTATTCATCTGGATCGACTTGAGCCAGTGACCATTTATGGCTAAACTGAGTTGCCGATGCTCGAAATCGGCCCGAATACTGAAATCACGATAAATCCAACCATTCCGCCCAATACAATAATCAAAATAGGCTCAATAATCGAGGTAATTCCCTCTACCACGGTGTCCACTTCCTTTTCGTAGAATTCCGCCAATTTGAGCAAGATCGAGTCGATCTGACCCGTTTCTTCACCGACGCTGAGCATTTGGCCGACAATTGCCGGGAAATTCTTGGACGCACGGATATGCTCGCTCATCGGGCGGCCGTTCTTCACCTTTTGGGCAACCTCAGCCAGCTCATCCTGGTAAACCGAATTGCCCAGAGCTGTTTTGGTAGAGTTAATGGCGTCCAGCACCGAGATGCCCGAGGCCATGAGCGAGCCGAAGGTTCGCGCAAACCGCGCAATGTTAACCTTTACCAGAATTGGCCCAATTATTGGTGCTTTTAGCATGAGGCGGTCAATTATTCGCTTGCCACGTGGGGTTTTTTTCCACCTCGTGAAGGCAATTACTGCCACCACGAACCCACCGATTACAATGAACCAGTCGTGCACCAAAAAGCCTGAAATTGCCAACATTGCCTTGGTATACCAGGGCAGGGCAGCGCCGGCATCTTCAAATATGCTCGAGAGTTTTGGCACAATGACCGTCATGAGGAAGAAAAATGCGCTAACGGTCGCTGTGGTTATGACTGCCGGATAAATCATGGCGCTGCGCACCTTGGAGACCACTTCGGCGTCCTTTTCCTGTTGAGTGGCGAGTCGGTCGAGTACCTGGTCCAAAATGCCGCCCGTTTCGCCGGCTTTTACCATGTTCACATAGATAGCGTTGAAGACTTCGGGATGGCTCGCCAGGGCGCTGGCCAAAGTCGCGCCGCCTTCAACCTGCTTCGAAACATCGGCCACCGTGTCCTTGAGCTTTTTTGATTCCGATTGTTCACGCAATATGTTCAGGGACTGCACAATTGGCACGCCGGCATTAATCATGGTTGAAAACTGCCGGCTAAATATAACCTTGTCCTGCAGTTTAACCCCGTTGCTCAGCGAGATACCTCCCGAGAGTAGCCCCTTGATGCCCTCGCCCTTCTCGCCCACAATTTCTTTAATCAAAATTGGCGCCAGTTTTTTTTCGGCTAGGCTTGCCGTAGCCGCCGGTCGGTCGGCCGCAAACAGTGTGCCCTTTTTAATAGCACCGGTTTTGTCGCGCGCACTGTAGCTATATTGTCCCATCTTGACCTCCGTGGAATTTCGGCATGGATTCCTCTATTCTCTGGTTACGCGTAGTATTTCTTCAATGGTAGTCCTGCCCTGCAGGGCTTTTACGAAACCATCTTGCTGCATCGTGAGCATGCCGGCCCGAACTGCCGCCATTTGGATATCATCCGATGTGGCCCGCCCGACAATCATTTTGGATATGGCGTCGTCCACTTCCAGCACCTCATAAATGCCCATCCGGCCCTGATATCCCATGCCGCCACAGGCATCACAGCCCGGGCCGGGTTTGTAGAGCATAAATTGCCCCGACTTAAGATCCTTCGGATCCGCCGAAGGCCCTGGCGCCACGGGTGCCGGGGCGGTGTTTGCCGCTGCGACTATCGGAGCCGGCGCAGCGGCCGCCGCTTTTGATTTGCCGGCGTCGGCCGCGCTGCGGTTGATGATGTTTGGATCCGCCGCAATTTTGTCCAGAATACTCCGAGCCGTTTCAATATCGTGAACCGGGCTGATTACCCGTCCCTTCTTGTGCTCGGTCGGCACCATTGCGGCAACACTTGGCGCGGCCGACGCCACAGGAGCCGGCAAAGTTTCCGGCGCGGCTCCGGGCGTGCCCTTGAGATCATTAAAGCGTTTGAGTGCCGCATCGAGCTGGAAGTCGCGCTTGACGTTAGCTAGCTCAGGTCCCTCCGGAATGTAGCTAATGCGGCAGGTTTGGCATAGCCGCCGCACCAGCCGCTGCCCAATTACCGTGTTTACGGTCGAGGCAATCAAGAATGCTTCCAGACCCATGTCCAGCAAACGGGGGAGCGTGGTGGCGGCATTGTTGGTGTGCAGTGTCGACAGCACCACGTGGCCGGTCAGTGCGGCCTGCACCGCCAAATCGGCGGTTTCACCATCGCGAATTTCCCCGACCATAATGATGTTCGGATCCTGCCGCAATAGTGCCCGCAGCCCCGCCGCAAACGTCATGCCGGTTTTGGTATTTACCTGCGTTTGGTTGACGCCGCTCACGCGGTATTCCACCGGGTCTTCCACGGTCGAAATATTCACCCCGGGAGTATTAAGTAGCGACAGCACCGAGTATAGCGTCGTCGATTTACCCGAACCGGTCGGTCCGGTCACCAGCGTCATGCCGTGCGGTTTGTGCAGGTTGCGCACGATGGTTTCGAGCGCGTGGCCCGTAAACCCCAGCTCATCGAGGGTCAGTGCCCGGGCGCTCTCGTCAAGAATACGCATGACCACCTTTTCGCCGTCCATAATCGGCAAGGTCGATACCCGCAGCGCCACTTGCTTCGATCCCATAGCGAATTTAAACCGCCCATCTTGCGGCACCCGGTGCTCGTCAATTTTCAGGTTCGCCAAAATCTTAATACGACTCACCACCGCCGCCAGAATCGGCTTCGGTAACGTCATGGTCTCGCGCAGCACGCCGTCCACCCGGTAGCGCACCTGCACAATGTTCTCCCTCGGCTCGAGGTGAATGTCCGACGCCCGGCTCTTAATGGCGTATTCCAGGATCACATTCACTGTTTTAGCGATCGGCGCGTCCTCGGCCAGATCCTTTGCCGATACTTTTTCTTCGCTGGCCGCATCTGCCGACGAATCTTTAATGGCCTTAGTGATCTCGTTCGAGATGTTGCCCTTATATTGATCGATCGCCGCCAAAATATCCGGCGCCGTAGCAATATAGGTCTTGAGCTTGCCGCCAACCTGCTTGGTGATAAAGTCCGCCGCCTGGAAGTCTTCCGGGTCGGCCATCGCCAGCTGGAGCTGGTCTTCCTCGATGCCAAACAGTACCACCTGATATTTGCGCGCAATCCGCTCTGGAATCTTCAGTAGCAGTTCTCGAGGAATCTTCAGGTCCGCCAATTCCACAAAAGTGACGTCGATGCTCTTGGCGTACAGTTTTACCAGATCTTTATCGGTAATGAGCTTCTTTTTGAGCACGGCCGTTTGCAGCGAATCACCGCCGTCGCTTTTCGGCATGGCTTCTTCTAGGGCTTCGGGTTTGATGAGCCCCGAGTCCAATAGCAATTTTTTGAGCTCACCATCAGGGATACGCATAATCCTCATTATTTTACCATAAGCGCGTTTGTTTTTATGTAAGTTGTTGACAAATATTGCAATATAACGTATAATAGTGCGGTCATCAGTTTCTCCTACATAGAAAGGACCGATGATGAACACGAACAATGTAAACGCAGAACAGGCCCGCGAGGTCATGAGTGTGTTCTTGAACGCACCTCGTGTCCAGCGTGTCCAGGTGGTCGGATCAGTCGCCCGGAATCGGTGCGGCAATGATCTCGATCTTGTACTGGTCGTCAACGTTTTCGACTACGCCTCCTTCGCCTGTCGTATGAATGATTGGTTCGGAAGCGATTGCAACGAAGATGACGACTACTACGCCGGATTCAAGCAGCAGCGTTTTAACGTTGCACTGAGTATTCTCGGATTGCCGCCATTGGCGTACGCCTGGCTGTTGTGCGCAACCCGGGAATTCTCGATCGACTTGCACCTCATGCCGGAAGGCTGGCAGGAGCACATCGATCAGGTCCAGGCCCACCTACCCCACGACGACCCGAACTTCGTGCGCAACATCGCGAATGACGCCGTCGACATCAGGTCCGATAGCAGGGCGGGTGTGAACTGGGCTAAGTGGTAACGTAGAACCGTTCGCTCCGGCGAACCCAGCTTGAGGCTCATACAGGGTTAGATTTGTGAACTACAAGAATTGTTGCGGATACATCGTACGATATGTTGCTTGACGCGTTTTAAGCACATCCATAGCTTTGCTCCACCCGGCTTGTGCCGTGGCAATAGCTTTACCGACAGGCCTCTTCCCGAGGCCTTTTTCATTGCCATAAATTGCTCGTGCTTGCACTACGGTTTTTGTTCGCATATATTCTTCAGGTAGTTCTCAGGAGGGGGACAATTAACTAAGGGGAGTTTAGGATATGCGGTTACGAATTTTGCTTGCCATAGGCATTTTACTGAATAATATTTTTGGGGCGCTTATCTTGTGGCCTCAGTTGAGTTCGGCCGCCGGCAGTGGCGTAGTGATTTCTGGCCTCCAAACCGCCAGCAAGACTTCTGCTAGTGCCGAGTACGTAGAGCTTACAAATACCGCTGCTACCTCCATGTCGATTTCGGGATGGCAGCTTCAGTACCGCGCCGCCTCGAATGGCGCGGATTGCACCAAGGGCTGGACCGCCAAAGCAACTGTTGTTTCTGGCAGCGTCGCTCCTGGCGCTCAGTATCTGTTTGCGCCCAGCGCCTATTTATTTGCCGATACCAGTTTTAGCGCCGGGCTAGCCGCCACTGGCACTATTCGGCTGATTGATCAAAATAAAGTTACCGTTGATGCCTTGGCCTGGGGCGCTGCCAGCTGCGGTACCGGCCGGCCGGCCGCCGCTCCAACTACAGCCCAAATTCTCGATCGCAATTCTGGTGCAGATGGATCTCATGGCGATAATGCCACCGATTTCACCATACAGAATCAATCTGCGGTTCAAGCATCTTCAGCTGCTGCCAGTGCCACACCTCAGCTAACCGCCTCCGCAGCGGCAACGGCTAGCCATGCCACCGGGGGAAACTTTGCTCTTGAGCTTACCGAGCTGCTAGTAGACCCCGCCGCACCTAGCACGGACGCCAAGGATGAATTCGTGGAGATTCATAATGCCGGCACCGACCCGCTAGATGTGGGCGGGTACGTCATTAAGACCGGTACTCATTCGTACAAGTTGCCCGTCGGCACTATTGCGCCCGATGGCTATATGGTCATAACTTCCGGTTCAAGCTCCATCTCTTTAACCAATTCCGGCGGCGTGGCCAACCTTCTTGATCCATCCGGAACGGTTATTGATACGGCTGGAGCTTGGGAGAGTGCGGTTCCCGGGGCCAGTTGGGCGTTGATCGACGGCAACTGGTTTTGGACCCTCACTCCGACACCTGGAGCTGGTAACATCTACACTCAAGTCCCTGGCACCGCCGGAGCCGACGATTCTACCGATTACCCAGCAGTTGAGCTCAGTGAGCTGTTGCCGGATCCGGCTGCGCCACTCACTGATGCCGCCGACGAATTCATCGAGATTTACAATCCCAACCCAGTTGCCGTTAATCTCGAAGGTTACGTACTCAAAACCGGCCACGATCTCACCGGCAAGTACGTAATTAAAGGTGTGACTATTCCTGCCGGCGGCTATGTTGCGCTGAAATCTTCGACCACAAAATTAGCCTTGGCCAACGACGGCAGTTCGGTTGCCCTCTACACCCCCAACGGATCCCAGCTCGGTGCTACTGTCATTTACGGCAAAGCCAAGACTGGCGATTCTTGGGCGCAGTTCGATACCGGTTGGGACTGGACTTCAGCCCCAACGCCAGGAGCCATCAATATCTTGTCAGCCGTTTCGGCTGCCGCTGCCAAGCCCAAAGCCACCGCCAAGGCTAAGGTCGCCGCTAAAGCCAAAACCACCAAAGCCAAAGCGGCCGCCAAATTAAAAACTGCCAAGTCTACTGCCAAAGCAATGCTGGCGGGCACCACCTCAAAGGGCGGCCGTTGGTTGCTCTTTATCTTGGCGAGTCTTACGATTGGCTATATTATCTATGAATTCCGCAATGACATACGAAACTACTACTACAAACTCCGCGGCTACCCAACTGGTCGCCTTGCGCCTATCCAGGCTGTTGAAGGGCGGGGAGGTAATCGAACTAATCAGCGATCTCGGCGGGGGTAAAACCACTTTCGTCCAAGGCCTCGCTGCCGGGCTTGGATATGAGGGTGCCGTCACCAGCCCCACATTCACCCTTGGCAATGTCTACCGGATTGGCAGTAACCTCCAAATCCACCACTATGATCTCTATCGCCTCGGCGAGGGGGGAGTACTGGCCGACGAAATAGCCGAAGACATCGGTGACCCCAGTATTATCACGATTATTGAGTGGGCCAGCGTAGCCGAAGCCCAGCTCCCGCCCGACCGCCTCCGAATCAACTTTGAAGTTACCGCCGACACTCAGCGGCAGCTAAGCTTTTCCTCGGGCGGGCCGGTCTCCGGAGCAATAATTAAGGAGCTTGACGCATGATTCTCTCGCTCAAAACCTCAGATTCTACTTCTCATCTGGCTCTTTACGATCCAGACGCGCTGAATAAGCCGGCGGCAGAAACCACCTGGGAAAGCGGTCGTGCGTTGGCCGATCAACTTCTCGGGCGTATCGATGAGCTGCTTGCCGCCCAGCCCGAGGCCCAGCGTAATCTCACTGGCATCGTTATCTTCAGCGGCCCCGGTTCATTTACGTCGCTTCGCATTGGCCACACCGTCGCCAATGCCCTCGCCGATAGTTTAGCCATTCCGGTGGTTGGCGCCTCTGGTGACAACTGGATTCATGAAGCCATCGAATCTCTAGCATCCACACCCGTTGGGCAATTTGCGCTCCCGTACTACGGCGCAGAGGCCAATGTCACCAAACCCAAACCTTGACCATATCGGCAATCTCCCGTTTAATTAGATTGTTACCAACTACTGTTTTATACCTGCATCTGCCTAGCAAATTGTATCCATTTAGAGTTCATCCAATCTCCTACGGCTTAGCGGGCTGAAAAGGCCAAATAAAATGTTTCTACTCGTTTTCTCATTGATCGGTGCCGCCCTTGTCGGAGGCGCCGCCGCTGTCACATACACTACTTACACCAACCGCCTGCATTCCAAATCGGCCGGCGATAAGGCCGACAAGATTCTGGCCGATGCCAAATCTGCCGCCAAGGAATTGACTCTCGAAGCCAAAACCGAAGCCCTACGCACAGCCGAGGCTGCCAAGCGTGAAGAGAAAGAGCGCCGTAACCAAATTACTCAGACCGAGCAGCAACTGTTGACTCGTCAATCCAGTCTCGATCAAAAACTCGAGGAGCTAGACCGCCGCAGCGAGAAGCAGCGCAAGCACGAGGCCGACCTCGATAACCTCAAAGATGAGTTGCGCGAAATACGCACCAAGCAGCAGGATAATCTCGAAAAAATCGCCAAACTCAGCAAAGATGAAGCCAAAGATAAGCTGCTCAAGATGACCGAGCGCGACATTAAGGCCGACCTCGTGAAACTGGTTGAAAAGCTCCAGACCGAAGCCAAGGAACAGGCCGAAGACACTGCCAAGATGATCATCGTCTCCGCTATGGAGCGGATGGCGTCCGACCAAACTGCCGAGCGTACCATCACCACCGTGCCGCTACCTTCCGACGAACTCAAAGGCCGCGTTATCGGCAAAGAGGGTCGCAACATTCAGGCCCTTGAGCGCGCTACCGGTGTTGACGTTATTATTGATGAAACGCCCGGCGCCATCGTGCTGTCCAGCTTCGACCCCATGCGGCGCCAAGTGGCCCGCGTAGCCCTAGAAAAACTCCTCGCCGACGGTCGCATTCACCCCGCCCGCATCGAAGAGGTCGTCGAAAAGGCCAAATCCGAGATCGATCGCACCGTCAAAGAGGCGGGGGAGCAGGCCCTCAAGGAAACCGGTGTGGTCGGCGTACCTACGGAATTAGTCAAACTCCTCGGTCAACTCAAATTCCGCACCAGTTTCTCCCAGAACGTTCTTAAGCACTCGGTCGAAATGGCCAACCTAGCCGGCATGATCGCGGGCGATATTGGCGCAGACATTCGCATTTCCAAAACCGCCACCCTGCTCCATGACATCGGCAAGGCAGTCACCCATGAAATTGAGGGCGGTCACCACCACATCGGTGCCGATTTGGCTCAGAAATATGGTATGGAAGAAGCCATCGTTCACGCCATCAACGCTCACCACGACGACGTCGAAGCCACCACCCCCGAAGCCCTCGTGGTTCGCGTTTGCGATGCTCTCTCTGCCGGCCGCCCCGGCGCCCGCGGCGATACCCTAGAAAATTACGCCAAGCGTATGACTGAGCTTGAGAACCTCGCGAACTCTTTCCCAGGGGTCAGCAAGTCCTATGCCATCTCCGCCGGTCGCGAGATCCGTATAATCGTTCAACCCGAGCACGTCGACGACCTCATGGCCATCAAAATGGCCCGTGATATCGCCATCAAAGTTGAAGCCACCCTCAAATACCCCGGCGTCATCAAGGTCAATGTCATCCGCGAGACCCGCGCCATCGAGTTCGCCAAGTAACCATCATCCAACCTCAACGAGAAGAATTACATTCTGCAAATGAACGAAGTCACTATCCGGCTAGCTACACCCACCGACACCAAGGACATATTGGCTCTATGCCAGCCGATCTACGCCACCGTATACCCCAACTCCAAGTACGGCTTAAAGCCGGAGCATTTTTCAAAAGAAGTGTTTGATAGTCAAAATACCTTCAACAATTTCGAAGCTATGCTCGGTAGCGACCCCCGCAAGCGTGCGTATGTCGCCTTATCCGAGAGCCAAATCATTGGCTCCATCGCCATCGAGCACAAGCTGGACTGCTATGAGATGCATATGTTTTACGTCGGCCAGGATTTCCGGGGGATCGGAGTAGGTAAGCGACTGTTCGCCAAAGCTCTCGAATTCGCTACCGAAAACGTTCCCGTTCGCGGCAACGCTGCCGAAACTAACCAGGCAGCCATCGACATGTATTTGCGTTGGGGCTTCCGTCTCGTTCCGGAAGCGGGCGTCAATTTGCACCACTGGCCCGAGTGGCCGGACGGCGTCGTCAACGGATACATTACGCTCGAAGCCAACAAGGCAGACCTTCAAGTGCTTGCTACCGCAAATGAAGCCTAAATTCATCCTTATTCACGGCAACGGCGGCTCTAACTCGAACGACGTTTGGCTGCCATATGTTGAGCGCGAACTCACTGCGGCCGGCTATGTAGTAATCAATCGCAGCTTCCCAGACAATGTTAAGGCCCGCGCCGAGTATTGGCTGCCCTTCATAGCAGAGCTTGGCGCCGACGCCAATACCGTCATCATCGGCCACAGCTCCGGAGCGGTCGCTGCGATGCGTTATGCCCAGGATCACCAACTCTACGGCAGTGTCCTCGTCGGAGCCTGCTACACCGATCTGGGAGAGCCCAGCGAGAAGGTCAGCGGCTACTACGACACGCCGTGGGACTGGGCGGCTATCAAAGCCAATCAGCGGTGGATTTTGCAGTATGCCTCGCCCGACGACGCAGTTATCCCGATTGCCGAGCCCCGCTATATTCAAAAAATGCTTAGCACTAAGTACTTCGAGCTTAGCAAACGGGGGCATTTCGAGGGTAATGCTTTTCCCGAGTTAATTTCTGCGCTCAAGAGGCAGATTGCTCGTTAGTCGTCCCAATTTGTTGAAATCGGTGACAAAATAACAAGTATTTTCGGGTTTTTTGTCAGAAGCTACAATGACGGATTGTCAAAAAACCTGTACACAAAAGCATTATTTCGAACCGTACCTGTGGATAAGTGTCGAAAATAATATCCGATAAAAAGATTGTTTCTCGTCAAAATAAGCGTAAAAATTAGCAATAGTCAGGCAAAATCGCAAAAACAAGGGATAAAATTTGTACAACGATGGCTTTACCTTGCCTAAGCCCATCTGTAAAATAGGTAACGTAATATCAGGAGATACCGATGACAAAACAGCATCTTATCGAGACGTTAGCCGCAGAGACCAATTCCACCAAACGTCAGACCGAAAAAATGTTGGTAGCACTAGTGACTATTATTGAGCGAACCGTTGCGAAGGGCGAGAAGGTTTCGATCACCGGATTTGGAACATTTGACCTCGGCAAGCGTGCTGCTCGCCGTGGGGTCAATCCTCAGACCGGAGCCGAAATACAGATTCCCGAAATGGCCATGCCTCGCTTCCGCGCTGGCAAGCGCCTCAAAGAGAGCATTCGCTAACAAATAACTGCTTTGGTGCCCCGGGCTGAAAGTAATCCCGCGCTAATTACCTTTTGTAGCCGTGTGGAGCCATATTAGAGAAATAGGCATCGGATGCCTTCTCCTCTGATGATGCAAGGAATACGAAATCAGTTCCGGAATGTACAGCAAAGTTGGCCATCTCTCTAGAGTCGGTTGGCTTATTATGGGCTGCAGTTATGGAGACTGGAGATGAAAAGGAGAAAGGGATTGCTTCGCGGGCAGAAACGAGTTCCCAGCCTTCGCTAGAGACATAAGTATCGAAGACGTGCTTGACGTAGTCCATACTTGGCACATAATCCTCCGCGTAGAGGTAAAAAACCCTATCGTTGATAAGGAGACGCCACATAAAAGAGTCTGGTGAAATTATCTCGAAGCGCAGTATGGCTACCTGCACAATCTCATTTGGCTCATCAAACTGGAAACCATTCAGGACGTCAACGAGTCCAGTCGTTAAGTTGTAGGCAAAATCCCTTAACATAGTCAGTCCGATAAATAATTCCTGGTGCCCCGGGCAGGATTCGAACCTGCGACCATTGGCTTAGAAGTCCACTGCTCTATCCAGCTGAGCTACCGGGGCACGATATTGGCCTGGTCATTGTATCAGATGTGGTTTTCGCCACCAAAAATCTTCGATACCGATTCATCCATGTAGATGGCCCGAATGGCGTCGGCCATCAATGGCGCAATGGACACTACCTCGAGTTTTGCCAATCTCGGCGCGTCCGGGAGCGGCAGTGTGTCGGTCACAATAATCCGGTCAATGGGTGCCGCCTCTAGGCGTTCCAGCGCCGGTTCAGACAGGATTCCATGCGTAGCCATCACGTAGATCTCGGCGGCCCCGGATTCCTTGAGCAGCTCGGCTGCCGCGCAGATCGTGCCGGCCGTGTCGATCATGTCATCAATTAGTACACAGCGCCGACCCTGCACATCGCCAATCACGTTCTTGGCCTCGATGGTGTTTGCCTTCGTCCTGGAGCGCGTCTTATGGACAATCGCCAGATCGGCGCCCAGCTGCCGCACGTAGCGCTCCGATGTCTTCACTCTGCCCGCATCCGGCGACACAATCACAAAATCATCGCCCAGATTGGCCCTAATGTAATCGGCTAGCACCGGCATGGCCGTCAGGTGATCAAACGGCCCGTCGAAGAACCCCTGGATCTGCCCCGAGTGTAAATCCATGCTCAGTATCCGGTCCGCGCCGGCCGCTGTGAGCATGTCCACAATCAGCTTAGCCGTAATCGGCTCCCGCCCGCTTGATTTGCGGTCCTGCCTGGCGTACCCAAAATACGGGCACACCGCCGTGATGCGCTTTGCCGATGCTCTCTTAGCCGCATCAATAATGATCAGTTGCTCCATAATGGCGTCGTTCACCGGCCGGTCGTGCGAAGAAAATACAAAAACGTCGGCCCCACGTGCTGACACGCCCAACTGTACGTTAATCTCGCCATTCGCAAACTGCCCCAGCTTCATTGCCCCGAGTGGCACTTCAAGCCGGTCGGCGACCGCCTGGGCCAGCTGACCATTGTGCGATCCAGAAAAAATCTGAAGGTTCTTTTTTGGGCTAATTTCCATTGCCATATTACCCACTACTCTATCATATAAATCCATTGGAGCGGGTGCGGGGAATGTCGCTCCGCGACCTCCGCTCGCTACACCGAACCAGCGACGTTCGATTCCAAACAATGAATGCTCTGGAGCGGGTGCGGGGAATCGAACCCCGATAGCCTGCTTGGAAGGCAGGTACATTAACCGTTATGCTACACCCGCATGACCGACAAATTGTACCAGATGAGATAGTACTTCTTCAAATTCCCGGTCGCTGGTAGCGGGAAAATTCGCCAGACGCACATGATTGTCTTTGAACTTGCCGTAGCCTCGACCCGGTATGTATCCGCGCTCCATCATGTGCTCGTGTAAAGCCGCGCTGCCGCCGCTTACTTCGGCCACAATCACGGTGGGGGAGCGCCACGCACTATCTTCTACGAATGGCGTTAAGTATTCATGAGCACTAATGGCTTCATACAGCGCCAATGCTCGAGCTCGGTTCTCTGCCCGAAGCTCATCTGCGCCACGGCTGAGCATGTCTTCGGCCACCCTACCTAGCAAGTAAATCCCCAACACGTTCGGGGTAGCTGGCGTCTGAAAATTCGACGCCCCCGCCGCCAGTGCCGCCAACCGGTGGTAGCTGCCCACCGCCGCCTTGCTCGCATCAAGTTCCTCGGCCCGCGCCAACGCCCGCGGCCCCATCAACAGAACCCCGAGGCCAGCTGGCAACCCAAATGCCTTCTGTACCGAGAAAAACGCCGCGTCAACTTCGTTCCAAGGCACCGGCACCAGTGGCGCCGCCGACACCACATCCACTGCCACCAATGGTCGTGCGTAGTGCGAGCTCAGCCGCGCCAGTTCGCCCGCAGGCCACACCACGCCGGTACTTGTCTCGTTCATGGTCACACATACCAGCTCGGCCTCATCCGCGGGTGCAAAATCAACCCCGGCAAAGCCCTCGCCCGCCTCCACCCGCTGCTGCGTCGCGGTTTTGCCCAATTGCCCTGCCATTTCGTACCATTTCTTCGAAAACGCCCCATTCACAAAGTGGTGCGTTCGCTCGCGCGCCAACCCCTGCAGCAGCCGCTCCATGGCCTCCGTGGCCGAGCCCGTAAACATCACCCGCCAATCTGACGGCACACCCATGAGGTCCCGCACCCCAGCGTCCGCCCGGCGGTAAATATCAGTGAACTTCTTCCCCCGATGCGAAATGCTCATTACATCCTCGCCCCAAGCGTCATCCATGAATTCGCGCAGCCTCGGGTACGCTTGCGACGGCCCCGGGGTCAGAAACACTGCCATAGCCCCCCCCCTAGTACAACACGCGCAGTCGGATAGTCTCCGGCATCTCGCGCAGCTGTTTAATTACTTCCTCGCCTTGTGTGGTATTAATGTCGGTAATCACATACCCCACCTCGCCGCGAGTGGCCAAAAACTGTCCGTCAATATTCACCCCGCGCTCGGCCAGCATGGTATTTATCCGCGCCAGCACCCCCGGCACATTATGGTGCAGCCATATCAGACGATGTGAGCCTTCCTGCTGCGGCAAAGTTAACTCGGGCAAGTTCACGCTCAGCGCTGTTGACCCGGAATTAATAAATGTAATCAATTTCTCGGCCATAAACCGCCCAATTGCCGCCTGAGACTCCTCGGTACTGCCCGCCACATGCGGCGTCAAAATCACATTTGGCAATCCCTGGAGCACACTCACAAACTTCTCGCCTTTGCTCTTCGGCTCCATTTCGTACACGTCAACCGCCGCCCCTGTAATACGCCCGCTCTTCAAGTGCTCGGCCAACGCTTCCAGATCCACCACCATCCCTCGGCTCAAATTCAAAAATATCGCCCCGGGCTTCATCTGGGCAAATTCCGTTTCGCCAAACAACCCGCGATTAGCCGCGCGGCCATCCACGTGTACGCTCACCACATCAGCCCATGCCAGCAAATCCTTCATCGTGGCCGCGCGCTTAGCATTCCCCAGCGACAACTTATCGGCGATGTCGAAGTATCTCACCTCCATCCCCAACCCTTCGGCCAGCACCGACAGCTGCGACCCAATGTTGCCGTAGCCCACAATACCCAAACGCCGGCCGCGAATCTCATGCGAACCCACCGCCGACTTATTCCACTCCCCGGCGTGCGTCGACGTATTGCGATCCGTCAGCCGCCGGTTGAGGGCGATGATCTCCGCGATCGCCAGCTCCACGACGCTACGGGTGTTACTAAACGGCGCGTTAAACACCGCCACGCCCCGCGTGGCCGCCCCCGCCAGATCAATCTGATTAGTCCCAATGCAAAATGCTCCCACCGCCAGCAGGTGCTTGGCGTGCCCCAGAACGGCTGCCGTCACGTGCGTATTCGAGCGAATTCCCAGAATCGACACATCACCAATGCGCTCGGCCAGCTCTTCCTCGCTCAAACTCTTCGCGACCGTTTCCACCTGGTAGCCCTCTTCGCGCAGTCGCTCCACGCCCTCGGGGTGAATACTCTCCAGTAGCAACACCTTTATCTTGTTCTTCGGAAATGAGAATTTGATTTCGCGTATCTTGTCCACTACTTCACCAAAGTCTCGAGCCACATGTTCTACCTCGCGGATCACCTCCGGCCGCGATACGTTCTCCGTCATGGCCACAAACTCATGCGCCTGGCCGCCCTGCGCCACCTGTAGATCCGAAAAGCCGTCGCCCACTATGATAATGCGCCCGCTGAGTTTCATCTCCCGCACCGCTTTGACCTTGCCGTTGTCCCCGGCCAAAGGGTTCAACGTGTCCGCGCCCACTATCTTGCCCGCCGCATCAGTTACAAACGAGTTCGCAATCACATGCTCTGCGTCTATCCCGAATTCCGCCACCACCGGCACAATGTATTCGCGGAACCCGCCGGACACTATATATACGCCCGACGTCATCTCCCGAATCTCGTCTATGTGCTCGCGAAACGACGGCGTCACCCGTTTTTTCAGTAGCTCTATAAGTTTTTCAATCTGTTTCGGACTGGGTGCAAACAGCGCCAAACGTCGGCTTAACGCCTCGCCGAAGCCAATCTTCCCACTCATGCCCTCGCGCGTCAGACGCTCTATCTCGGCCAATACGCTATCGCGATCAGCTTTTCCCTGCAGTGCAATCCGCGCCAGTTCATCCAGCGCTTCCACTTGCACCACGGTGCTATCAAAATCAATTATTACTCGTGTCGGCATCTGGATACCTCACAACTACAAATAAATACTGGTCGGGGTGAAAGGACTCGAACCTTCGACCTCATGCTCCCAAAGCACGCGCGCTACCAGCTGCGCCACACCCCGTAACCTGTGTGATTATATGGTATAACAAGCATTTTTTCAATCCGCCCGCACCCTCAAAACACTGGCATAATGTGTTCAAATAGGGTAAAGTACAAAGGTTCAAAAACCCAAATTTCACATATGGCGGGTGTAGCTCAGTTGGTTAGAGCGACGGTTTGTGGTACCGTAGGTCGTGGGTTCAAGCCCCATCACTCGCCCCAGGAATCATTTTTAGAGCACCCTGCGATAACATCAAAGGGTGTTTTAAGTTCAAATAGCAGAGTT
>JBBRSS010000011.1:0-43632 GCA_038245115.1 Candidatus Saccharimonadia bacterium | reverse complement strand
CTTGGCATTTGCTAACACAATAAACTCATTTGGAGTTTTGCCTGTTTTTTCTTCAATGTTATCTAGATATGCTTGAAATGACATATTTTGATTATACCATAAGAGGCTAGTACTTGGACAGGTCTAGGGAACGGGTCTGGTTTTCGCCTGCTTGCTCCTTCAGGACGGGAGGGGCTGGGTTAGAACTGGATTACAGGGGTGAAATGAAAAAACCATCACTTTCGATGGTTCCAACATTTGCGCCTTATTATCGGCGCAATTCTTTCTTGTCTGACCAAGGAGAGAAGTTATTTCAGGTCTAGGAACTAGGTCTGCACTTTTCTCTGCTTGGTCTGGCTCGGCACGTCATTTTCGAATATACCCATTCCCCTCATAATTTCCACGGCATGCCGCAGGCGCTGAGCTTCCTCTTGCAGACGAATTCGTCCGTGACCCGAAATCTCGTAATGCAGCCGCTCCTTACCCGATTTTCCGGCCGGAGAGCGGCTGACCATATCCACTAGCCCTTCTTCGCACAGGCGCTCAAGCATCGGGTAGAGTGCGCCGTCTTTTAACATAACGCTGCCCAGCGAGGCGTTGGCGACCGCCCCTTTTATCGCGTACCGGTGCCTCGAGCCATTCGCCAGTACCAACAATATATAGAATTCCATGGTTCTAAGTGGTTTGGGTAAATTTGAGTATGGGTACATAGTTCTCGCATATTACTAAGAAATAATATGCATATCAAATCTTAGTAAAACACCGGGAGGGGAGCGCCTCCTTGGATGGCAATCGTCACCCCATGCAACAGTGCCCTTAAAAGCTACTTCTGTCCCTTCCGCCCACAGCAGTTCGGCGTATAATCACAGCATGTGCGGAATCATTGGCTACATCGGCAAAGATCAGGCGCTGCCCGTCCTTCTCAACGGGCTTCGTCGCATGGAATACCGCGGCTACGATTCGGCAGGCGTAGCCCTCACCGATGATGGCACCACCACCGTCATCAAACGCTCCGGCAAAATCGCCAACCTCGCCACCGCCCTCGAGAAACACCCACTCACCGGCCACATCGGCATCGGCCACACCCGCTGGGCCACCCACGGCGCCCCCACCGAGCTCAACGCTCACCCCCACCAAGCCGGCCACGTCACCATCGTTCATAACGGCATTATCGAAAATTACGCCGATCTAAAGGCGACCCTATCCGCCGCCGGAGCCGCTTTTATCAGCGACACCGATACCGAAGTCCTTGCCCGCCTCATCGAATCCGAAGCTTCAACCCACAAATCTCTCGAGTCTGCCGTGCTGGCCGCCCTTCTCCGGGTGGAGGGAACTTTCGGCTTAGTCGTGCTCGACGACCGCCATCCCGACACCGTCGTGGCCGCCCGCCGCGGCAGCCCGCTGCTTTTGGGGCTCACCCCCGAAGCCACCTACATCGCCTCCGACGCCACAGCCATTATTGGCCACACCGACCGGGTGGTGTATCTGGAAGATGACGAAATTGCCGTCTGCCGCGCCGGCAGCTACGCCGTTATCGACTTTGAGGCCAAAGCCAAACAGCATGAGGAAGTCCAGATCAAGCTTGAGCTGGCCGCCATCGAGAAAGCCGGCTACGATCACTTCCTGCTCAAAGAAATCATGGAGCAACCCAAAACCATCGCCGACACCCTGCGCGGCCGCTTGGATCTCGAAAACGGCACCAGTCACCTCGGCGGCCTCAACCTGTCCCCAGACTATTACCAAACCATCTCCCGCTTTCTCACCGTCGCCTGCGGCACCGCCTACTACTCCGGCCTGCTCGGCAAACTCTTTATTGAGCGCATGACCGGCCTCCCGGTGGATGTGGAAGTGGCTTCGGAATTTCGCTATCGCGACCCTGTAGTGGTCACTAACACCCTCGGTATGGTGGTGTCTCAGTCCGGCGAAACCGCCGACACCCTAGCCTCCTTGCGCGAAATGAAGCGCCGCGGCATCTCTACCCTCGGCCTCGTCAATGTGGTGGGCTCATCGGTGGCTCGCGAGGTCGACGGCGGCGTTTACCTGCACGCCGGTCCCGAAATATCCGTGGCCTCCACCAAGGCCTACACCTCGCAGGTATTGGCTCAAATCCTCGTCGGCCTCCAGATAGGCCGCGCCCGCGACTTGTCTATCCTCGACGGCAAATCCATCGTTCAGGCCCTTCAAGATCTGCCTGCTCAAGTTCAGTCCGTTCTCGACCAACACCTCAAGATCAAAGCCATCGCCAAAAAGCTTGCCCATCTCAACAACGCCATGTACCTTGGCCGCGACACCCTCCTCCCGGTAGCCCTCGAGGGTGCCCTCAAGCTCAAAGAAACCGCCTACGTTCATGCCGAAGCCTGTCCTGCCGGCGAGCTCAAACACGGCCCCATCGCCCTGGTCGACGAGAATCTCCTCGTGGTCTTTCTCCACCCCAAAGCCGCTCTCTACGACAAAACCCAATCCAGTCTTGAGCAAATCCGCGCCCGCGGCGGCCAATTACTTATCATCGGCACCGAAGGAGATGAGTCGCTCAAAGAATTCACCGATAACGTTATCTACATCCCCGATGCCAATCCTTATACCTTGCCCCTTCTAGCCAACATTCCGCTCCAACTCTTTGCCTACTATGTTGCGTGTGAGCGCGGCTCCGACGTCGACCAACCCCGCAACCTCGCCAAGTCCGTCACCGTCGAATAGTTCAGTTTGACAGCATAAGCATTTTTGCCTCAGAATGGCTTCTATAAGGAGCTCTATGGAAAACCCCCCAATTCAACCCGATATTCCCGCCGAACCAAACTTGTCAGCCGTACCACCCGCCCCGACCGAACCAACGCCTCCGGCATTTAACCCTCCGACAACCCCGCTCAACAGTTCGGTCGTTGGTATGCCTGCGAGCCAAGATTCTCCGGATAGCTCCGGCATTACCCCCGAACCTGTCATTGCTACGTATTCCACGCGCGGCCTCGAATATTTCATCATGCTCATCAGCCTGGGTATCGCCGCCAGCTCCCTTGGGTCGCTGCTCCACAGCTCGGTCAATCAGCTATTTAACTCGCCCGACGAGCTCTTTGGTACCACTATTGTCTCGCTAGCTTCGGCGGCCTTAGTGGTGACTTTGCCGATTTTTACATTCTTATTTTTACGCCTCAAACGCGCCGAATTGGCCCACCCCAACTTCAAGAGTGACCCCTCGCGCAAACGAGCGGTCCAGATTATGATCGTGCTGACCTTCCTCGTTGGAATTGGCAATGTTATCGCTTACCTCTACGCAATCTTTAATGCCGGAAATGCCGATGACACTTCGTATCTTGGCAGCGGTGCATCGGGCATCGGCATTACGGGCAATCTGGTCCATCTGCTTATTACGCTCGTGATAGCCGGCTCCATCTTTGCCTACTATTGGTATGATGAACACAGGCGAGGCTAATCGGATGAAGAAATACTATCTTGCCCTCACTTTAATCTGTATCCTCGCGGTCCTGGCTATCGGACTCAACATCTCGGTCTCAAAAGGTCCGGCTGGCGATAATGCCCGCGTCAAAGACCTCGATGCCATCAGTACCGCTGTTGAAGCCTACGCCACCAAGCACGATGCGCTGCCCACTAACCTTGCCGCCGTCGAACTGACCGCCGACATCAAGACCCGGGTCGGTAATTATGAGTACAAGCGGGGCTTGCTTGGTAAGTACCAGCTTTGCGCCACTTTCGCCACTGACACCACCAAAAGTGCCGCCGCTATCGCGAGCGGGAATAATCTCGGTTCCAGCCAGCCGGAGTATCACAAGAAAGGATTCGCCTGTACCGATTACGAGTCCTACGGTTTGGGTATCGACTCATCGTCTTCGACCCCGAGCTTCCAGTCTCAATCGACTCCGGCCGCCGATATGATCTGCGCCACAAAAATTCTGCCCGATAATGTTGACGACTATGGATCCATCACCAAAATCGATACCAAAGCCGGCACCATCACAACCGACACTGGCTCGTACCACTGGGCGCTTTCCCCGGCCGCTTTGCCGGTCTACGATTCTAACTGCAAGGTTACGACCTTAGCTGCTCTCAAGGTTGGTACAGACGTCGACGTCGTCCACTCCGCTACGGGCGTCGTCCAGGCAGTGCAGATCTACTAGACGTTTACGTGCCCCGTAGAATGCCCGCGAATTTTGTGCTAGTCTATACACCATGAATAGCGCACGAATTCTGCTGGCAGCCTCAATTACCCAATCCGGGCTGTTGCTGCATATCTAACCAATAATCCACCTCACCAAGCAGCACAGCCCCGATTCCCGGGGCCGTTTTAATTCAGAAAGGAACATCATGCAATTCTCAAATTTCGGCCAAAAGTTTACCGCCAACTCAGGAATCCTCGAGCTGATGGACGACCTTGGCCGGGCGCTCGCTACCGGAGATCATGTGGCAATGTTTGGCGGCGGCAACCCGGCCGCCATTCCCGGCGTTCAGCGTGTCATCGAAGACCACCTCACGGCCCTCATGCAGCGCCCTGAGGTTCTCCATAGTTATATGGGCAACTATGACACCCCCCAAGGCAATTCGGTCTTCATCCAGACCATCGTTGACTACCTCAACAGCGAGATGGGCTGGCAAATTACCCCGGCCAACATTGCCATAACCCCGGGTAGCCAGACGGGCTTTTTCATGCTGTTTAACCTGTTAGCAGGCGACTCTCAGGGCGGCAAACGCACCATCTTGTTTCCGCTCGTCCCGGAATACATCGGTTACGCCGACCAGGGGATTGGGGAGGGGATGTTCGAGGCCAACCGCCCCCGCATCGAAACCCACGGCGAACACACCTTCAAGTACCGCATCGATTTTGACACCCTCAAGATCGAGCCCCATCACGCCGCCATCTGCATCTCCCGCCCCACCAACCCCAGCGGCAACGTGGTCACCGACGAAGAGCTGGCGCGCCTCAGTGACCTCGCCAAGCGACACAACATCCCGTTAATTATCGACAATGCCTACGGCCTGCCCTTCCCCGGCGTCATTACAAGCTCCGCTCACCTGCCAAAGTGGGACCAGCAAATGGTCTATTCGTTTAGTCTATCGAAAGTGGGTTTACCTAGCTCGCGTGTGGGCATCTTTGTGGCCCGGCCGGAAATCGCCTCCGCCATCAGTAAGGCCAATGCCATCCTCAGCCTCGCCAGCCCCACCCTCGGCCAGGCGCTTGGCACCTCATTAGTAAATGATGGCTCGCTCGAGCGTATCTGCCGCGAGCACATTCAGCCGTACTATCGAAATGCCGAAAAATACGCCCAAACCGTGCTGGCCGAAAAACTCGCCGACTTGCCGTACCGCCTGCACGAGTATGAGGGCGCCTACTTCTTATGGCTGTGGCTTCCGGACCTGCCAATTACCAGCAAGGAATTGTACGGTCGCCTCAAAAGCCGTGGTGTCATTGTGGTTCCGGGCGAGTATTTTTTCCCCGGTCTAAACGATCCCCAGTGGGCTCATCAGCGCGAGTGTCTGCGCCTCAATTTTGCCCGCCCCCAGCGCGAGATCGACGCCGGCTTCACGATTCTTGCCGAAGAAGTGCGGCGAGCCTACGCGAAGCTGCCGGTACTCGCCAAAGTCTAGTGTTCACCCTCGGACATCGAACCGGTTTCTTTTATCAGCTTGGCATAGCGTAGTGCGCTCGGCCTCATGCGCCGCTCCATATTATTTCGGTCCACTTCAATCAGACCAAACTTTGGCCAAAATCCCTCGTGCCATTCGAAGTTGTCGAGCAAGCTCCAGTAAAAATACCCGCGGCAGTCCACACCTTCCTTGGTTGCCTGGGCGATGCTCTTGAGAGACTCCTCGATATACCAGCCCCGGTATATGTCCAGCGCGTCCGCTAGCCCAGATTCGGTGACATATAGCGGCTTGGCATAGTTTGCCAGCCTAGTAAGGACCTCGTAGTGCCCCTCCGGATGTAGCTCCCATCCCATATCGCTTTTATTAATCCCCTCATCCTCACCGAAACCCGTTTTGAGATAATATTGCACCCCGAGCCAGTCAGTGTGCTCAATTAATTTCTTTATGAAGTAATCATTTGCCGCCGACAGCAGATAGTCCGTGGTTTCAAAGATACTCTGGCTGGAACTAAACCCGATCTCAAACCCCGGATCAATCGCCTTAAGGGCCTCATATGACTGTATGTGCGCCCTCACCAGGCCCTGCCTCACCTTAGTAAACCCGCCGAGGCTCTGGTGCTGAGGCGGCCAGATCCCTCGAGCGTAGGCCATCATTGAGTAAACCTCAGGCTCGTTCAGGGTGGTAATATGCGCCACATATGGTTTTAACGCTTGACCCATAGCAGCCGAGTACGCAGCAAAATGGCTCACCACCTCGTCGGATTCCCATCCGCCCTCAGCCGCTGCCCAGACCGGCAGAGTGAAGTGCCACAGTGTCACAAAGGGCTCTTGGCGGTGCTTGATGCAGGCCTTGGCTACATTAACGTAGTGTTCTATTGCCTCCTGGTCGAAAATCCCTTTCTGGGGCTCTATTCGCGACCATTCTACCGAAAACCGAAACGCCGTCAGGCCGATTGTTGCTGCTAACGCCAAATCTTCCTCGTATCGGCTAAAGTGCTCAGCCGCTCCACCCGATATGTAATTGTCTTCGGATTTGGCGGCGGTTTGTATCTGATCCCAAACCGGCGAAGGCCCTTGCCCGTAATCCGATTGCTCTGTGGCTTCGCGGGCTAGTCGCGGGGCATTGTGCTGTTCCCACTCTGCCCAGTCATTATGGTTACCGCCCTCCGCCTGATGTGCCGACGTCGCGCTTCCGAATAAAAAGTTGGCAGGAAGCTTAATCATGCTGGGCTTTAATCCTCTTTAGTTGGCCGAATGTGCGTTACGTTGGCCGGGCTGAGGCGAAACAGCCCTTCGTCCATACGGACTTGGTCGAAGTAGTGGGCCATGAACCCCACCGAGCGCGATAGCACAAAGAGTGAGTTGAAGAATTCGGTAGCAGCCAGTGTTTCGAGTTGCTCTGTGGTGTAGCCCTCTTTTTCGGCTAGCAGGTCGAGCAGGATGGCCGCCATGGCGCCGTCAACGTTGAGAATCAAACCGCCCTTTTTGCGGGTGGTTTCGGCTTCTACGCCCAGCGCAAACTTAGTGAATTTAGCCTCCTCCAGGCCGTCAACGAAGCTCAGCAATTTGGCCACACGCGGGTCGGGGGAGTCGACACGGTATTTCTTGTGCCCAATGCCCAGAATGTAGCGCTTATCGGCCGCGTAGGCCTCCACCAGCGCCGTCGGGGACACCCCGGTGCGAACGCCTTCGAGCCAGGTGATGGCGGCCTGGTTGACCGCCCCGCCGAAGCGCGGGCCGATCGTCAGCAGCCCCGCCGCCAGTGAGCTCACCAAATCACGCCCGGCGCGCGCCGTTACAATGGTATTTACTGCCCCCGACACGTACGGGCCGTGGTCCACCAGCAGCTTCAGCACGTAATCTACGAAGGATTCCAGCTCGGCGGAGTGTGCCGGCTTGCCCAAAAACATCGAAATTACGATTTTGGCGAAGGAATTATTATCGGCTAATTCGAGTAGACTTTGGTCGAGCACCTGCACTTCGCCGTCGCCCATGTCGTGCGAGATTGAGCTGGCAATCAGGCCGGCCTTGCGAGTCGCCATGGCCCTTAGTGCCGGCGTCAGGTCGGCCGCCTCCACCGCGCCCGGCAATTCGGCCACGTACTGTGCGAATTCCGCGAAGGTGGTCGCGCTTTTAACGCCAGCTGCGCGCAAGGCGTCGCTCTTGGCGCGCGCCGACTCGTCCACGCTGGCCGCCATGGCCTTGGCGTGGCCAAATTGCGGCGGCGTTTCAAACAGCTCGGCTACGGTGCCGGCAATGTAGGCCACTACTGGCTTGGTCACCGCCCCGCTCGCTATCATTTCTGCCAACTCGTATTCGTCGCGCCCGCCTAGCTCGCCGAAATATACAATAGAGGTTGTGACCGGATCAGCCTGGGCCGCCGCAAATACTTCCTGCGGCGAGCTCATCGGGAATCTTTCACCGCCCAGCGCCAGCGAGAAACTTAAGGCGTGGCCGGTGGTGGCGACCAGCCGAATAATTTCACTCACCATGCCGCCGCTCGAGCTCACCACTGCGACCGATCCGGGCGTCAACAGCTTCGAATCTACCAGTTGCGGTGCCTGTATCCCACCGATTGGGCCGAGTTTTACTACTCCCGGCACAACTATGCCCACGCTAGCCCCACCTGCCAGCCATAAACCCGCCGCGTTGGCTGTTTCGGCCAGCTCCAGCGCGTGCTTCTCCGGCAATCCTTCGGCAAACACCACCCCGCCCACCAGAGCCGGCAGTTCCTTAATGGCCTGCTTCGACGACGCCAACACTCGTCGTCCCGACGACAAATTCAAAAATAAATTCACCTGCTCGCGCAAGCTCTTCGGCAGTCGTCCCACAGCCAAATATACTGGTACGGTCACTTCGTTCTCGCCAAAAAAATAACGCTCACTCTTGCGCCCCGCGGCCACAATTGCCACTACCGATGGCGACTTTCGCCCCGCCAAAAAGTCGAAATCCAAGATGGATTGGATGATGCCTTTGGAGTTGCCCAGAGCCACAATTCTGGGATTAAGCGCCCGCAGTGCCGCAATATTTAGTGTACTCACGCCGTTGCCTCCAGCTCTTTAATGGCCAGCGGAATAATTGCGGCCAGCATCATTTCCGGCCCCGCGACCTTGCCCAATAGCCCCTCGCGCTCCAGGAACTTGCGCATCATCGCCAGCCCTTCCACCTCGAATGGCCCACCCCGGCGCACGAACACCTTGATATTTTGCTCGCGCATGGCCGCTTTGGCTTCATCGAGCGCCGCAATCACGCCCTTGAACGTCGCCCGCACGTCGGTAAAGTTGGCCACTCCGCCGGCAATCACCAGTACCTTACGCGGGGCCGTCGACTGCAGCATCAGCGAAATTATCTGTCGAGTGTATATCTGTGTTTCTTCGGCGTTGGGATTGCCGCTGTATTCGCCGTAATTGCCCAGCTCCTTGCCGCGACCCTGGTTAAACACTTCATCCGCTAGCGCCACGCTGGCTCCGCCGCCGCTCAGCAGCAAGAAGATGCTCCCGTTCGGGTTCAATATTGCCAACCGAAAGGAGGCCTGGCTTTGGGAGGCCAACTCTTCCACGGCCGCAGCCTGAGGTAGAGGTCTCGATGTCGCAAAGTCGCGAAAATCATCCGGCTTCCAGCGCCCATCCACGAAAAAGGCCGCCTCGGTATCTACCTCCACCGCCGCATCCAGCAAGCTCACTTTGCCGCTGACCACCACCAGTGGGTTTACTTCCAGAAACGACCAATAATTATCATTAAATGTTTTCGCCATAGCTTTCAGGGTCCCAATTGGCATTCCCAGAGCTTCGGCCGCCTGCATTGCTACCTTATCCGTCAATGTTGCCCGGGTGATCTCGCCCGCCGCATCTTCCACGTTCACTCCACCGGCCGCCGAAAAGCTGATAATTATGCCTGCACGCTGCCGTTCGAAGGCCAAATATCGTTCCGTATCCGCTGCGTGTTCCAACTGTGGTTCGATCAGCATAAATTCAAAACCCTTAGTCATCAGCTCGGCGATATCGTCGGCCACCTGCGCCTTGGACCGTCCCAGTTTCACAAGACCCTTCTTGAAACGCCCTTTGACGCCCTGGTCGACCTTCACGACGTAGCGCCCGTTCTCCTCTAGCCCCTCGACCTGCGTCCTCCAGTTGGCCTCCGTGTTGATAGCCACGCCGCCATAGGCTGCGCCCAGATCATTGGCGAGAATTGTTTTGGCTCTGAATTCGGAAATTTTCTTGCGGGGCATGGATTATTACCAAGTTACGACTCGTATTATAACGTGACGAGGGTTTAAATGTGCCATAATACTTGCATATGGCGAAACCTTCAAGCGATTTCCTCGAAGACGAGGACACTGGGCAAACCGAACTCAGCTCGCAGTGGCAGCGGGCTCCGTTGTGGTTGCGCGCGGTCGGGTTGGTTTTGGTGGGTGGGTTGCTGCTGGTCGGCAGCTTTGAGCTGGTTTACGCCGGCAAAATTTACCCGGGCGTCTCGGCCGATGGCGTCTCGCTCGCTGGCGCATCCCGCGCTTCGGCCGCCAAACAATTACAGACCAAGACCGACGCCTATTCCGGCGGCGTTGTTACCATAGCGAGCGGCGACACCAATCTGCGCATTCCCATTGCTCGGCTCGATGTAACGTATGACACCGCCAAAGCTGTCGACCTTGCCTATAATTACGGCCGACAGGGGAGTTGGATCAATCGTCTCCACCAGCAATTTCGCGCCTTATCAGGCCGTGCCACTAACTTTTCGGCCTACGCCTACGCCGATGAACACCTGGCGCCCTACGTCGTGCAGCTCGGCGACGATCTGACCACCCCCGTTGCCGACGCCAGCCTCAGCTTTGACTCCGGCAAGCCCCAGGTAACTCCGGCCCAGTCCGGCACCCGCCTCGACTATGGTCGCCTCACGCAGCTAGTTGGCGACCGCCTGTCCCAGACCTCGATCGAACCCGTTCCCGCGCCCATTTACCAACTTGCGCCCGTTCTTGGCACCGATGCCTTGGCGGCTGTCACCAATCAACTCGGCGGTTACTTGTCCGGCCCCATCACGCTCAGCTATGCCGACACCCAAACCGTTATTGACCAAAAAACCATTATTTCGTGGATCGAAGTTGGCGCCCGACCCACCAAGCAGTTCATGATTTCCCATGACCTCGCCGATCTGTACCCGCCCCCAGCCGCCGCCAATCTGGGCTTAAGCAAAACCGCCGTTAAACAGTATGTCGCCGATCTGGCTACTCAAATAGATCAGACCCCCAAGAATGCTGGCCTCGCCATGGTGGACAACGTCCTCGCCATCGTCCAGCCCAGCCGCACCGGCATTAAGCTCGATCAAACCGATGCCACGGCTGCCATCACGGCTAGCCTGAAGCGCAGCTCCGGCGACCGTCTCCTCGCCCTTCAGCTCGAAACCACTCAAGCCCCCGTCAACGAAGCCAACTTGGACTCACTCGGCATCAAAGAGCAAATCTCCGAGGGCGAAACCTATTTCCCCGGCTCGCCCAGCACCCGCCTCACCAATGTTCGCGCCGGCGCCAAACGCTTCAATGGCGTCTTATTGTCCCCCGGTGAAACTTTTTCCTTCGGTAAACTACTGGGCGCCGTCGGTCCGGAAACCGGCTACGTCCCCGAGCTCGTAATCCTAGGCGACCACGAGGAAAAGCAATACGGCGGGGGACTCTGCCAGGTTTCATCCACGGCTTTCCGCGCGGCCTTAGCCGCCGGCCTGCCCATTACTGAGCGCGTCAACCACGCCTTTGCTATCAGCTATTACACCTGGCCCTACGCCGTTCCTGGCATCGACGCCACCATCTACTACCCGGCCGTCGACTTCAAATTCGTCAACGATACCGGTCACTACATCCTCATGCAAACCACGATGAACGGCGTTGACCTCAAGTTCGACTTCTTCGGTACCAAAGCCAAGACGGGCGTCATTCGCGGGCCCAATTTCGTTACCGGTAATTCCGACCCCACCGTGCCGTCCCACACCGTGTTCTACCGCGATGTGCTCGACCTCGCCGGCAATGTCACCAAGACCGACACGTTCAATACCTACTACAAGTCGAGCAAAGACTTTCCTATTACCAAACAATTCAACTAGCCAAACTTCACAAAACGCTTGACACTACGGCTTTTGTTCGGTAAGCTGTAAACAAGTTAAGCCTGGGAGGGTAATCGATGGCAGAGCCACTAACCAAACGTCAAAAAGAAGTTCTCGACTTCGTGTCCCAATTTATCGAACTGCACGGCTACGCACCCAGCTACCGGGAGATTGCGACTTACTTCAAGTATGGTTCGGTTGCCACTGTGGCCGAACACATCGAGTCGCTTGTCAGCAAGGGGATGCTGAGCAAAAGCGACAATGAGGCCCGTTCCATTCAGTTGGTTAAAACCGACGTTGATGTCACCCCCAGTATTTCGCTTCCAATTCTAGGTCTGGTAGCGGCTGGTCAGCCCATAGAAACCTTGGGCATGCATCCCGAAACCCTCGAGGTCCCGCCTTTTATGGTCGGCCGCAAGAACTCCTACGTTCTGCAGGTCAAAGGCGACTCCATGATCGATGAAGGCATTCATACCGGCGACTACGTGGTGGTTACTGAGAAGCCCATGCCCTCAAACGGGGAAATGGTCATTGCCCTCATCAACGGCGGCGAGGCTACCCTCAAGCGTTACTACAAAGAGAAGACGCATATTAGGCTCCAACCATCCAACGCCGCCATGGACCCTATTATTATTGAGCCTGGAACGCCCATCGAGATTCAAGGCGTTGTTATTGGCCTTATACGTAAGTACTAGGAGGCCGGGATGAATCAGACCTCGTTCAATACCTTTGAATGCCATATGTACGTTTCGCCCCGAGGCAGCATGAACTTTGTTCTTCCTGCCGAGTCCGGCCCTCAGCGCATCGCCCGACTCGAGCCCCTCGCCCACGATAAGCTCATCGAACCCAGCTTCCGGAGCCTCC
This sequence comes from Candidatus Saccharimonadia bacterium, assembly GCA_038245115.1. Lineage (GTDB taxonomy): Bacteria > Patescibacteriota > Saccharimonadia > UBA4664 > UBA4664 > UBA5169. The sequence continues at coordinate 31,105 of JBBRSS010000011.1, read as the reverse complement.
TAGCTGCCTTCGAGTCAGTATCAAACCCCAACCATCTCCAGCCGCTCCAAACTGTGCAGGTCTAAACAGCGGCAAACTCAAGAGGGGGCAAATTCACGCGCAAGCTTTTTGCTTTAGTCGAAGCATTACCGTCGCGTTGATTAGCTGTATTGACGCCGCGCCAGCGACAGACAATTATCGCCGTGAGCGCCCGACAAGACAACGCATTGAAAAGCAAAGAGGGCGACCTCGTGAACAAGATTATTCTCTGCTCGAAGCGGCTTAACTTACCCCCCAAACACCAAATCAGCCAACTCCCGCCGAAATGCATTAATCGGCTCACGGCTATCCGGCCGTTTCGGATACGTTGCGTTCGACAGATGAACCAGGGCAGCTTGCATCTCGGGCTCAAGCATCATCACACAACCTGTAAACCCAGTCTTACCGAAGGTTTGCTCGCCCGCCTTTGTACCCCGTAGTCTAGCCGGCAGCAACTCCCACCCCAATCCGGCGCGATCAGGCAGCTCGCTTAGTTGATCTGTGTGCATTAATTTTATGGTTTCCGGGTTAAATATTCTGACCCCATCGAGGCCACCCTGCCCAAGCAGCATTTGGCTGTATCTCAGCAGATCACTCGCCGTCGAAAACAGCCCTGCCGCGCCGCTACGGCCGCCGGACTTTGTAATAGCCCAGGCGGATTCATCGTGCACTCGACCCAAAATTTGCTCGCCTGCGCTAATTTCACTCGGGGCAATCTCCGCCGCTTCAAGACTGGATGGTTCAAACGTTGTTCGCATCATACCTAGCGGAATAAATAGTTCATCCTGTGCCGCCTCATCAAGTGGCCGGCCATAAACTCTTTCAATTATCATTCCCATCAATATCGCCGGGCCGTTTGTATACCAGTAGCCCGTTCCGGGCGTGCTCACCAGCGGCACGCGCATCAGTTGTTCTATCACTGCGTTAGGATGTTTGCGGGCCAATGCCGCCACCCCTCCCTCCAGCTCAAAAGTTACAGTGTAGGTTAGTAAATGTCTTATTAGTATGAGTTCGCGGTGATCATTTTGGAGTTCCGGTAAGTAGTCGATCACTTTGTCGTCGAGCCCGATTCGACGAGCCTCAACCAATTTCAGCATCATCGAACCCGTCGGCACAGATTTTGTGATCGAGGCCACATCATAGAGCGTCTGGCTGTGCACTTTTTGGGAAGTGGCATCGTAGGTTAGTCTGCCAAAACCCAATTCTGCAGTCTGCCCTTGTCGCACATAGGCAACACTGCACCCCGGGAAGACCCGCTCGGAGATAGCGGCCTCACACAAGGCCTCAATACGCTCATTCAGATCCATTAGCCTTTTTGCACGTGCTCTTCGCCGTGGTGCTCGCCGGTTACTCGCCATGGTTTTTCGATATCTTCGAACGGCATTAGCGCGTCTTCACGCAGGACTCCGCCAACAACCTCGGGGCTGTAGTCCCAGTCTTCTGCTAGCTGGGCAATCCTAATCTTGCGCCGCCGGAACAGGTGCGGTAGGTCGTCGCGATAGATTCCAAATGCAACTCGCGGTATGTTGGATTGGAAAATTGCCGCCGAACACATTGGGCATGGCTCAGCCGAGGAGTAAATAACACAATCACTCAGATCGCGCTTGGCGAGCTTCCAGGAGGCCTCGCTCAGCGCCATCATTTCGGCATGAGCCGTCACGTCGGCTTTGCGGTGCTCGCCATTTTCAGCCGCCACTATTACCTTGCCGTTTTGGGTAATTACCGCCCCAAACGGGAACTCTCCGCGCTCTTTTGATGCCCAAGCTAGCTCGAGCGCCAATCTCATATGGTCTTCATTTATCCAGTCATTCATGACGGAACTTTACAGGTTAGACTCCTCTTGTGCAACGTCTCCATCATGGTTCGCGAATTGTTGGCGTCTCGAGTTCCACCTGAATGTGGCTTACTATCGGCGCCCGTCGCTTCACTCGCGACTTAATTTTATCAATCAGCTTCTCAATTTCCCGCGTTTCCAGCCCGCCCTTCATATGAACCTCCAGGTTTACCAGCAGGCGTTCCGAGCCTAAATACATTGTTCTTAGGTCCAGAACTTCTTGCACTTCCTCGACCTCCATTACGGCCTTCCTAATAAGGCTTTCGATGTCATTAGTTGCGCTGCGCCCCACCAATAAATCCTTGACCCCATTTATGAGCATCACCGATAGTACCGCCGTCGCCACGCCAATGACTACCGCCCCCACGCCGTCAAAGCCGACGTTTCCGGTAATCTGGTACAGCCCGATTGCCGTTAGCCCAATCAGCGCCGACAACGAGCCCAGCATATCCAACACCAGAGTGGCTTTTGTCTCGACCATACTCGAGTGTCGGAATCGTTGCCACATGTTCGGGCCGACATGCACCCCCCGCATGCGTCGTATGCTCAAGCTCAAGGCATAGCCGTTGGTCGACAGTCCCAGCAGCAGAGCAATGTATGTTAGCCAAGAGTTATGAATTGGCTGGGGGTTTAGTATTCGTTCGACCCCAAGCAACACCGATAAAGTCGCCGTGAGCATAAACATCGCAACACCGGCCATCAACACCCAGAAAAACAGCTCCCTGCCGTGCCCAAACCGGTACTTGCGGTTGGCCCGACGTCCGGAGCGGTGAATGCCAACCCACAACAAAGACGACGTTAATAGGTCCGCCCCACCCTGGAGCGCCTCAGCCAACATCACCACACTGCTGGTGAAGACGGCCACGGACAGGTTAAATACTAGGTCGATTAGGTCAACTGCAAAGGAGGTTATTATTACCCTACGTGCCGATATCTGTGCCTTCGCGATTGTGTTGCCCTTTATTATTTATTGAGTATACCTCGTCTTCGGCTCAAAATTAACAGTTTTATGTATTGGCAGTAGTCGCTTATACTAAAAGTTAATGAAATCAGAACTCGCCCTCGAATATATCAATGCCGCCAAGTCCTCGGCCTATTCTGTCTCGAGTCAGTTGTCGGGCGATGATAAACAAGGCACTTACCGTGTCGTGGGCGGCGACGGCATGGGCGCGGTGCTCAAGATCAGTGCAAACCCTATGTGGCGCTCGCAAATTGAGCGCGCCAAGGCGGCCACCGATCACTTGCGTCCGCTGGGCTTCCCGGTGCCAAAATATCTTTATGTCGATTCCACTGATGATGGAACGTTTTGGCTCGAAGACGAGCTACCCGGCCAGGTACTCGCATCCCCAAGCCTCGAACAAATCACGGCACTGCTTGGCTTGGTGGAACTTCAGCGTGGCCAAACTATTAGCGAAGTTCAGGGCCAAGATTGGTCGTGGTATGCGGCCGGCGTGGTCTTCCGCGGCGACGGGGGACTTGTGCGTGTCATGATGCAATTTTCGGTCGAAACTTCAGCCCTCGCTGCCCAAATCGAAGGCCTTGTCCTTGGCCTCGATAGCAAGGTGCTTGGAAATAGCGATCTGGTCCATGGCGACTTTGGCATCTCGCAAGTCTTGGCCCAAGGCAATAATATTTCGGGCGTTTTCGGCTGGGACCAGGTCGGTTATGGCGACCGTGCTATGGATCTCGTCAGCCTCTGGTACTCGCTCATGGACAATCCAACCGCCCGGGACCAGGTCTACGCCGCTCTCCTGCAACTTGCCGACCATGATTCTATCAAGATTTTTGCCGCCTATAAAATGCTGGCCATGGTTTCCTGGAATATCAATACTTCTGGCGGCCAAGTCGCCACCGCCACCCAACAGGCCAAATCGGCTCTCCAAATCCTCAGCACTCTTTAGGCTAAGTTCTTGCTGGAGATCAAAACAGCTGCTCCTGACGCGGTAATCGGGGCAAAAGCTCAGCTGCCCGGCGAACTACCATCTCCTGGGCACCAATCTCCAGCGTTTTATGTGGTGAAGTCCAACCCTTCACTACTGCCACCCGGCTTTTGCTTAATCCCAGCCAATCCGCCAGCATCTCAACCAGCCGCTCATTGGCCGCACCTTCCACCGGCGGCGCCTGCACGACCACAATCAGCCGCTCGCCATCCCAGCCCAACGATTCCCGTTTCCGCCCCGGCTTTACTAGTGCGTGTATTTTCATTACCCCATTGTATGCCCTGGAACTAAAGCAGATCTCCGGCGCCATATCCCAAATTAATTTCCGTACTCCGGACATTACGTTCATACTGGGGGCATGAGACAAGGCTTCATCAGGGATAAACGGGGGAAAGTTGTCCTATGGCAATCGCCCAACCTACCGCTTTACGGCTGGGCATTTTTTGCGATCTTGAGCCGCCTCACGGCGCTGCCAAAGTTGGGCTGGATTAGTACCGCCTTCTTGCTAGCTTGGGCCTTAATGGAGCTATTTCGAGGCGTTAATTATTTCCGGCGACTGCTAGGGCTAAGTATTTTCATCTGGACCGTATATTCGCTCTTTCGCTAATTGCTGCCGTGCAGTCGTGCAACTAAGTACCGCCAATATGCATACCCCGCCATTATTGCGAATTTGACTGCTGCACTATAGTTAATAAATTCTCAAAAATCATGAACAATTCTCACTATTGAGGCTATTTCGATGCTTACGCTAGGAAATTATTACGCATAAGAATATCATATAAGGGCAATCTACCCTCAGGTAGGAGACTCATATGCTGGCTATCAAAATTTCGAACGTCTCAAAAAGCTATGGTCGCAAGTCGGCTCTCTCAAAGGTCTCGCTCGAGGTTGAGGCTGGCGAAATTTACGGCTTTCTGGGTCCCAATGGTGCCGGTAAAACCACCACTATTCGCTGCCTGATGGATTTTATTCGTCCCAATGCCGGCGCCATCTCTATCTTCGGCCTCGATGCTCATCGTCAGAGCGTCGAAGTTAAACGCCAGGTGGGCTTTCTTTCGGCCGATAACCAGCTTTATCCCAAATGGAACTCTCGGCAGCACATCTCGCTCGTTGCCGGCATCCGCGGCGGCACCAATAACGCCTCCGTTCTCATGGCCCGCCTCGGTCTCGACCCTCAAGTTCCGGTCCATCACTTGTCGTCCGGTAACCAGCAAAAGCTCGGCTTAATTCTCGCGCTCATGACCAACCCCAAGCTGGTGATCCTCGACGAGCCCACCAAGGGTCTCGATCCGTTGCTCCAGCACGAGATCTACTCAATCTTGCAGGAATACGTCGCCGGGGGCGGCACGGTTTTTCTATCGTCCCATAATTTGGCTGAGGTCGAGCACCTCTGCTCTAACGTCGGCGTTATTAAGCAAGGTAAGATTGTGGCTAGCAAGAGTATGAATGAAATCGTGGCCATGAATGTCCACATAGTCACTGTAACTTTCTCCGCTGCCACCAAAGCGCCCATTCTGAACGTTCCTGGAGCCGAAATTATCACCGCCACCGACGGCCATTTGGTACTCAAAATTCGCGGCGACCTGAACTCGCTTATCGCGCAGCTGGCCACCCATAATCTCACCGATATTGAGATCAAGCATGCCCCGCTCGAAGAGATCTTTATGGAATACTACCGAGACAAACCATGATTCCCCTGATCAAAAAAGAATTCAGCGCCAAATGGATATCGCTTACGGTATATTGCTTAGTGATTATCGGCCTCACTTGGATGTATGTCGGCCTGTACCCTTCGATTCAGGCCCAAGCCGCCAGTCTCACCAAGATTTTGGATCAGTTGGGGGCAGGGATTAAGGCCCTTGGCGTTTCTGAAATTGGCTTCGATACGCTCCAGAAGTATTTGTCGATTGAGGTCTACGGCATCACTTGGCCGCTATTGGTCATTACCTTCGTTACGGCCAGAGCCGGGCACGCCCTAGCCGGCGAAACCGAAACCGGCACCATGGGTACGATTTTGTCCCTCCCCGTATCTCGCTCCAATATCTACCTGTCAAAGTACTTTGCGGGGTTGCTGGGATTGGTCATTTTTGTCGCGGTCAGCGTGTTTTCCGCCCCAATCTTTGCCACAATCTACAATATTGAGTTCACCTGGGGCCATTTCGCCAGCCTGTCGGTTCTGTGCCTGCTGTTTAGCTGGGCGCTATATAGCCTCGGGATGTTGCTCTCGGCTATTTTCAGCGAGAAGGGCCGTGTTAATTTAGCCGTCGGCGGCATTTTACTGCTGATGTACGTTGCCAATGTAGTTGCCGGACTCAGCGACAAGTTCGACTGGCTTCGGTTCGGCTCGTTATTTCACTATTTTAACGCTTCGTCCGTGCTCATCTCTAACGATGTCAGCCTCAAATCCTACAGCGTATTTGGCGGCATCATTTTAGTCACAACTATCGCCGGGATGATTTGGTTCGCCCGCAAAGACGTTATCGTTTAACACCTTTCTTCGCCCATGGAATAAACATGCTTGTTCGGCGTTCATACTCAGCAAAGTCCGGGTTATTAGCCATTTTCTTTTCCAGCAGCGAGATGCCGGAAACTTTAAGAATTAGGAAGGTAATTGTTAGTGGTCCAATTATTCCAAGCAGGCCGTACTGCGCTGACAGTGCCATTAGCCAAATACCCCACCACATTGTGACTTCACCAAAATAGTTCGGGTGCCTAGAGTACCCCCATAGACCATTTTGAATTAACTTGCCCTTATTCGCCGGGTCTTTCTTAAACCGAGCGAGCTGGGCATCGCCCACAGCTTCAAATGCAAAACCAACCAGCCACACTAGCGCCCCAGCCAAATCAAGCCACCCCAAGGGTGCCTCAGAGCCGTTATTTATCAGCAATATCGGCATGGCGACCAGGAATATCAATAAGCCCTGGAACAGATACACTTGGGCGTATGACCTCAAATAAAACCATTTGCCCCAATCTTTACGCCACGCTGCATACCTGTAGTCTTCCGGTTTGCCCTGGTGACGCCCGTGAATATGCCATGCCAATCGCAAGCCCCAGATACTCACCAATATTCCTACCAGCAGCCCCCGCCCGCCTGGGTTGCCGCCAATCGCCAACGATGTCCACGCCAGGAATACAAACCCGAGTCCCCATGCCTCGTCAGCCACATCGTTGCGTTTCTTTACTAGCGAAATACCAAACCACACGCTCATGTACCCCGCCAAAACTATCGCCAGGCTAAGGAAATAATTCACAGCCCGAGTTTGCTAGCAATAAAGTATGTTGCCGTCGACACTGCTGCCGCCAACACTGTACCCCAGGCCATATCTACCGCAGTTAGTAGCACGGGCCAGCTTTTGAGTGTGGCCAGATTGGTAAGATCATAGGTTGCGTATGTGATCAACCCGAATGCGGCTCCGTACCACAGCGCGTGCGTCCATGAGCCAGCCTTAATAGCGGGCAAGATAACGAATAGCACCATCCCAGCAAGAAACAGCAGATAGAACACCACTGCCGCCGTTCGGTTGATATCGCTTTTTATCAACTCACCAATTTGGCTGGCATAAAAATTCTTGGCAATTACTACGATCCAAAGCATATCAAGGGCAAAAAATACCGGCAGCGCAATGAGGTACAGTTTCAAAAACATATTATTGGTTCCTATAAGTTATGGTTAATTGTAGCGCGGTTGCAAATAGACCCCAGAGCAAGTAGGGGATATTGGCGTAAGTGACCCAGGGCAGATGCGGCCACACCGCCACCAGCGCCCAGATGAGCGTACCGACCACCAGCAGGATATCGACCGCCGCCAAGGCATTGTTATTAAGCCCAAACTGAATCGGCGTGAAAGCCAGGTTGAACACCAGATTAAGAACAAATGGCAGGGCCACTATCGCCGGGATCTGGTTCGTGCCAGCCTTATAAAATACCGTCCCAAAAGTGTAGGCGATAATTACGTACAGCACCGTCCACACCGGCCCAAATACCCAGCTCGGCGGCGCCCAAGAGGGCTGGACTAATTCGGCGTATTTCTGTGGCGTGTTCATAGATTTATTATATCTTGAGCCCCGCTCCGTACCAAGCCAAGCTCTTCTAGCTCAGCAACATTCCGCCGTCCACCACAATCTGGCTGCCCGTCATATATGATGCCATGTCCGAAGCCAAAAATAAGGCCACTTTGCCGATTTCGTCTGCTTCACCCATTCGGTGCATCGGAATTTTGGCCATAAATGCCTCCACTAGCTTGGCCTGATCAACCCCCGCCGGCAGCTTTCTATTGCTCGAAGTCGCTGTCGCCCCCGGCGTAATAATTCCTCCCGGCGCAATGGCGTTCACCCAGATCTGGTATTGCGACAGTTCCAGCGCGGAGTTTTTGGTGAATCCCCAAACCCCGTGCTTGGACGCGTCATAATGCGCCAAGCCCACCATCGAAGGGTGCAGCGCGTCAATCGACGTCACGTTAATAATTTTGCCGCCCTTGCCAGCCGCCTTCATCAACTCCGCAGCATATTTGGTGGTCAAAAATACGCTCCGCAAATTCACATGCATCACTTTTTCAAAATCCTCAGCGCTCATTTGAGCAATCGGCTCGCTCGGGTAGATGCCGGCGTTATTTACCAGAATATCCACCGACCCAAACAATTCCGAGCAGCGCCCCAGCATCTGTTGTACGTCCTTCTCGTTCGATACATCCGTTGCGATAGCGGCCACCGTCCAGCCTTTGCCGGTTAGCTCTTTGACGGCACTATCTGCCGCCAACAAATCGGTATCGGCAATTAATACTTTCGCCCCTGCCTCGGCCAGACGGTAGCTAATCCCGTAGCCAATACCCTTGGCGCCACCGGTCACGATCGCGACCCGATCGGTTAAATCCAGTAGTTTAGCAATCGAATCCATCGGCTAGCCTCCCATTAGTGGTCAATTTTCACTCTCATTCTACTCCAACCGCCACCGGGGGAGTGTGATCTCGGCGCGGGAATCAGCCGGTTTATTCCAGAGCTGAATTATGCTTAAACTCCGCCATCAGCGAGAACAAAATCATCGTATGAATGCCAAATCCGGCCACTAGGTTGAGCATAACAATCGCAAAATCACCTTGAAACCTCAGCACCCCCAACAGATATCCAAAAAACACCACGGCCAAAACCCGCGTCCCAAATCCTACTCTGTTCTGGAGCATCCTCGCCCAAGGCAGTTTAGTGAAATAGGTAAAGAGAAATATCAGATGCAGCGCCAACAGCCCCGTTATGTACAGCCCGGCCGGTACGTACATTTTGAAGTAGACCAACGGCACAAGGATGATTGTGGCCCCAAAAACCGTTAGCAATTTCTTAAGAAACAATGAATTATTGAGCAATTTAATTGAAATTCGATCGGTCAGGTTCATTGCCAGATTATAGCAATAATCGCTATCAAAGAACTAGGCTTATCTCTAGGTGGTGGTGTTGATTGGCTCTGAGAAAGGCTTTCGAGCGCCAGTACTTGATTACTAGAGCATAAAGACTATACTGTTATATTCGTAAGGCAGCATCCAGCACGGCCTAGATGAAGGAGCTTGAAATGCCTAATACACGCAAGGCTAAGGTGAAGTTCCCGCTTAACTACGGAATTCGCCGCGGCTGCAGGGTGCCGTCCGCTAAAGTACTGAGCTCGCGTGCTGAGTTCCGGCCTGTCTCTTCCCCGGGCACTCACGCCACCCCCGCCCAGGTTCGGCAGTTCCGCACAGAGGTTGTGGCGGCACGGTTCTGCCACGCGTTTCATGGAGTCACCGTGGAACTGCACCCAAGTCGCTACAACAACAGTCTCGGCCACGACCCGATCAGTCTTCTGCGGTGGATCATCAACGATCCGCGCCTCAATGACCTAGCCGAAGCGGAGGCACTCCTCGAACACCTTCGCAGCCAGCTCGAGGCCGACGGTTTCGACGTCAGCCCCATCAACTGCAAAACGAGTGCGGGCATATACCGCTGCATCCGCGATGCCGACGTCGGCATGCTGCGAGCACTCGTGTCTGCAATCGCACAGACCGACTACAAGCTCGATGAGTCGGCCATCCCGACAACCGATGCCCATGCAGGGTACCTCCTGCTCCATGTTGAAGCCGAAGGCGCCGAGGACCTGAAGAAGGCGGCCTGACGGCCGCCCGCACCATGCTGGCAGACCTCCCTCTAGGGGGTCTGCCAGCTGTATTTTTTTACATCACAGGGCCGGCTGGTCAGATGAGAAGTGCTTGTAAATGCTCGCAATCCAGTTCGAATGCAGCGCCCGGGCATCGGTAGCCCAACTCATGTGGGGTCCCAAATCGGGGTCATCCAATATGTAGTAGTCTTCCGGCCGTTTCTGCCCATTTGCGCTGTCCCGTCGGTACTCGCTGTCCATATCGTACTTATCGTATTCGGGGTGCCCTTGAATATACAGATCGTGTCCGTCGGCATCATTCTTGTCTTCTGCGAGCAGCCACCCAATTTTATCGTTTGAGGCCAAAACCGATATTCTTGCCGCCAATAATGCCTCAGTCGGCACATCGCCCCACCTTGAATGAGGAGCGATTATTTCATCGTTCATGTTCATCATCATTTCGCTTGAGGCGCCGTTCGGCACTTTGTGCGAATAGACCCCAAATATCTTTTCTTGTCCTATCGATCGCTGGAGCCCATAGAACGCGTGCAACGCAAAGTGGCTCGCCAAACACGAATATATCGTTGAATATATATTCTTCCTCGCATACCGCGCGACTTCCTCCAGCTGGGCCGCATATCTAATCTCCTTGAAGCCCAAAAGCTTGCGGCTAGCGCTCACAACCGACTGATCAAGCTCAAGATTATCCCCGGTTATAATTAATCCATCCAACCCGTGCTCAGTTGCCCGAGAGAAAGACTCATAGCGGGATAAATGTTTAGCCCTGCTAGCGCCATCTCGCTCTCGAAAATCATCGTCAAATTTTAGTAATACCGGCTCAATTTGGAGCAAAGTATGGCTAATATATTTCAGCCACTGCTCCTCGGTCTGTCCCATCGCCGCCGCCGGCATTAAATTCAGCAAACCAATTCGCGCTGGCCGAATGTCTTGCATTCGCGCCGCCTCTTCGGAAATCACCGAAGCCCCGTGCTGCATCAGGTTAACAAATAACGGGTCCCGCTTCATTCGATCTGGAACAATAATAGACATCATCAAACTCCGAGTTGTTCTTTACCTAAGGGCTAGTTGCGCCGCAGGCCCTCTAGCCAGTCTGGGACCTCACAGAATCTAATTTCTTCCCAGCCGTCGATTTCTTCTTCGGTAACATCGTAAACATCTTGGTAGGCTGTTTCAACGCTTCCATGCAGCGCCTTGCCTTTATCGAGGCCCAGCCTCTTTGCGGCCTCATGTAGGGACTGTTCATCCTTAGCTTCCAATTCAACAAACCCGGGAATCCACGGCCAAGAGTCTAACTCAATCTCTACCGTTCCCAGCTTCCAGCTTTCACGCTTTGTCTCCTGAAAAGCTTTGGACTCCAGCCCAATTGCATTTAAAAACGCGCATGTAGCCTCAAAATCCGTCACGTTCACCGTTACTTCTTGTGTCCCATGCAGTGTACGATCGTTTACCTGCTTATAGCTTAGGGTAATTTTCCCGCCTTCGTCTCTCACCCGAACCCAACCTCCAACCGAATACAGGCGCTTATCCGGATAATCAAATACTCGGCGTACCATTGCCCGCTCGGGCGCAATAAGTTCCGCCCCGATACTTTTGAGCTTATCTCGAAACGCCGAATGATCAATTCGCAGCCACTTCGCCTCTATCTCTGTTTCCAAATGCCTATTCCTTCTTTTCTTCCCGTTCGACCACGAGCGTGCACTCGCTTACCAGCGCCGCAATCGCTCCAACCGCTGCCAGTGGCGGCACCAGCACCGCCCCAACCACGCCTACTGTTAGCGGAAACTCAACAATACTTTTTCCCTCTTTATTCCGAATGGTAATACGCCGAATATTACCCTCCGCAATCAGGGCCTTCACCTTCTTTAACAGTTCTTCGCCGTCTACTTTGAATTCTTCAGTGTGTTTTGTCATGGCTACAGTATATCAAGAGCGGCCAGGGTCTGCCTTAACGATCTTTTTGGTAACAGACCCGACGTACAGCCGAAAAGCTGGCCGGCTTTCTTTCTTAAAAATCATTTTGGTGCCAAGTATCTCGCCGCATTGCGGGCACGATAATATTTCGCCATTCGTCGCTGGCTCAGACATTCTATCCAAGTACATCCGCATCAGGTGGCCGGGACCATCCTTCTGGTACTGGCATATCTGGTAGTCGCATTTACCGCATCTGATATCGAGAATTCTCGACCACCCGCCCCGCGCTTTTTTGTACTTATCATTTTTCATGGCTCCATCATAGCAAAAGCGGCGCAGAGGGGGAGCATGCCGATTCTAGCTGCGATATGCCATAAGCTTTGTTATTTGGCAGGCCGAGGGCGGTTTGGCACTGACCTTTGCTACATAAGTCCCGCGGCTCCAGGCCCTGGCGACGCTTGAACTATCCTAACTTAATAACTGGGCAGCCACTCCATTTGATCGTGAGTGTCGTTGTGCCCGATCAGCTTAAAGCCAAAACGTTCATAAAGCGCCCTTGCGCGATCATTACGCTTAAGGACTTCAAGCTTGAGCTTTTTCTTTTCTCTGGTAGCTCGATCCTGCGTTTTGCCCAATAGGTAAGTGCCAATTCCTCTGCCTTGTGCACTTGGCTCCAAGACCATTTCGTAAATAAAGAGCTCGTCATCAGTTGAATCAACACAAAAGAACCCACATGGTTCGCTTTCATATTCGACCATCATGAGCCCCGGGTGGCTCCAGGTTCCTTCAAAGAATTTGTCCTGAAGGCTTTGATCCCATTCGCCAAACTGGCGCACAATCACGTCACGGTAAGCGGCGTCATGAATATGGTGCACAAGCTCACGATCGCCCGCGCTTACCTCGCGCAGCTTAATTCTCACAGACTGATCATTCATAGCCATATGGTAACAAAAAAGGGGCCCCAAAACCCCTTGTAAGTAAAAGTCCTATTACTCCGGGTTTCTGTCGACGTTTGAACTTATTGTTTCTCGACAACCAGCTCCTTAAAGCCCGTTTCTTTATCTATACGACGGGAGAAGGTCGAACCCTCCACTTCCCCCAGCACAATTTCCGCCGTGGGGTGCACTATAGTCCCGCTTTTTAGGTGGCCACCCACAACATCACCTTCCTTGTCCGCAATCGCGAGATGAAGGTGGCTACCGTGGGGTCCAATCGTCCCAACTAGAGAAACAATCTCATAATTCTGCGTAACTGTGCGGATGTCCTGGGCCTCCGGCGTGGCCCCCGCCATGCGCAGCGTCGCTTGTTTTAGCCCACCGACGCAGGTAATTACGTAAGCCGCCTTAAAGCCGTTTAGTTTCGCAGTGGCTTCAATCTCAGTTTTTAGGTCTTGCCCGGGCTTGAGCCGGAATGCCAAAGTTTTCATACTCGGAATTATATCCGTGCTCGCTTCTAACGTCCATTATGGAGGAATGTCAGCCAAACAATAAGAAACTCAACAAAGCCGCTTTTTAAGCGTAAGTGTAATGGCTCCGGGTCGTGGGCGACGTTAGAACTATGTTCCAAATGCCGTAGCTAATTACTCACTAGGCACCGGCCATTGTTCACGGAAATAGTATGTTTAGTGAGTAGCCAATTAGCATAATGCCCACGGTTACCACGCCAAAATACATCGCCAGCAGCTTAAGGCTCATCACCTTCTTGAGTATCAACGCCTCTGGTAACGACAGACCAACGGTAGCCATCATAAATGCCAGCGCTGTCCCGACCGGCACCCCCTTAATCACCAGCGCCTGCATTATCGGTATCACGCCGACTGCATTGGAATACAGCGGTACCGCAACTATTGTTGCCAGAGGCACGGCCCACCAAGCCCCGTTATTAAGCGTCTGTTCAAAAAAGTTTTGGGGGATAAACCCATGGATTGCCGCACCGATTGCAATCCCCATGAGGACGTAAGGGGTAAGTTTCTTGGTTAGAGTTAGGCCTTCGCGCCACCAAACTAGCAGCAAGCCGCTGGAGAATCTCGCCGGAACCAAAGCCGGGCCAGCGGTTTTAACGATTTTGCTCATGTCCAATATGTCTGGGCTAATGTGTCGTTCAACATTGACTCGGCTGAGGATTAAACCGCCCGCCACCCCGATAGAAATACTGGCAAGTAAATAAAATAAGGTAATCTTGAGGCCAAACAGCCCAATAAACAAAGCGATGGCCGCTTCATTCACCAAAGGCGATGTTATTAGAAAAGCAAAGGTTACGCCAATTGGGATGCCGGCACCCAAGAATCCCACGAACAGCGGTATCGACGAACACGAGCAAAAGGGTGTAATTGCGCCAAAGCTAGCGCCGAGTAAATAATCAAAACCATACCATCGGCGGCTACGAAGAAAGTCACGAATCTTTTCTAGCGGTAGGTAGTAACGAATTACCGCCATAGCATAGTTAATTACCAGCAGTAGCATGAGGATCTTCAGGCTGTCATAAATGAAGAAATTAATGCTATCTGCCAGTTTGCTGCCTTGCTCCAATGCCAGCACCGCATAGGTCAGCCAGTCTGACAGTGACTGCAGCGGTGCAAAGAGGCTCATAGGGTTAGGCGTTTTCTAGAATAAGTGACTTAATCTTGTCATTACCTTGGATATAGCCGACCATGGCAATGTTGCCGTTCACAATCAGCGCCGGGGACTGCATCAGGCCGAGTTCCATGAGTCGCCGCATGCCTGCTTGATTGGAAATGTAGTCAACGCTAGCTTCAGGGCCGATCTCGGCCGCTACTAGCTTGGTTGCCTCGTGTAGCCGCTGGCATGTCGCACATCCCGTTCCCACAACTTCTATTTTCATGGCTTTCATCTCTGTCCTTCCTATCGGTTAACTTAAAAACCGTCGCAACAATACGCTTGCCGTCTTCAGTGAGGCTGTAATAAGCCTTTAAACCGACTTTCCTCGACTCAACTATCCCGGCTGCCTTAAGATCCCCCAGGTGATGGGAGATAAGGCTCTGCGATAAATCGTCGGCGTGGTCGGTAAGCTCGCACACGCAGTGCTCGCCGCCATCCCTCAAGATGCACAGCAAACGTAGGCGACTCTCTTCTCCAACTAACTTAAGTAGGGAAGACAGCGATTTGAGGCTTTTTGATGTCATGGTGATGTTGTCGCAGCAAGTATATGAATGCATGTTCATATAGTACAACCAGTGCAACCTTAACGCAACCTTCAGCGCTCGAGACTCGGGGAAAAAAGACGTAATTCTAAAACAAAAAATTCGGGTGTAGTTGCCTGTAAACTATGAATGACGAGGCCTCGTTTTGCGAGTTCTACTCCACCCCATCAGGCTCGTATGGTAACACCTTGGAAATCACGAAGGTGGCTTATTGGGCCACCTTCGTGATTATAAGGCTTAAGCTAGTTGCGGCCTCGGTGCATCTGTCCGGCTCCATCACCCGAACCTGTACCATCGCAATCGGCTTGGCGTTCTGCCATTGAAGCCGCTCGATCCTTTATTTGGTCGGCGGTTAGCCCCTTTGCCACCCAGTTGGCCTCAGCGGCCGTCCGAGTTACGGCGTGGATAGACTCCAGGCTAACATTTTTTTCGGCTGCCACCTGAGCGAGAGTCTTAGTGCTGAGCTCTTCCTGGAGCTGCGCCGTTGTAAGCTTAAGGGCGGTGGCCTTAGCTTCAATCTGCTGAGTATAGCCGCTACGAGCTCCATTTTGATTCCCGTCACCGTTTCCGGCCCAATTTTGGCTAGCGGCAAACGCAGAACCGCCCGTAAGTACGAGCGCTCCAAAGGCTAGCGTAGAGCCGCCAGCGAGTAATAGTGTTTTATTCATAGATGTCTCCTTTGTTGTTATGACACCTGTATTACGACCTTGGCCGACTTTTTATTACAGTTTATTACTTGTGGTTGAAGTGCTGGCCGTTCCGGGAGCCCTGTCCCTGCCCAATCTCGAACTGATTTATTGGAGTGTACGAGAGCAGTACGCCCAGAACAAGGCTGATGCTGATTACTGCGGCAATGGTCCACCCGATACCAAGGCGATAGAACCGACTGTTCTGGCGCAATAACCATACAAGCAAGGCGATACTCGCAACCGCCACGATCGCCATCCACCAAGGAAATTGTGCGAGCAGGTCACTTAGGCGCTGGCGAGCTCCCCACATCGGTCTATCGTTCGATTGTATGCGCACCGTGAGGGTTAATATATTCACGAGATAAATCGAGAGCGTGGTTAAAACAAGTATCCCAACTATACTTATCGAACTCAGCATCGTGAAATACCAACGCGGTCTCATGGCTATCTTCCGGTCCTCAATGGTAGTCAGGACTTTATCGGCAATATCTGGACGTTTCATGAGTGCACCCCTCTCGCTTTACAGATAATTTGCAGCATGCGCTTAGCCCGACTCACCCTTACTCCAACCGCCGAAACCGAAACATGGGTAACGTCGCTTATCTCCCGGTAACTCATATCTTGCAGGTAATGCAGAGCTACCGCTTCACGGTACTTCACGGGCAGCTGAGCGAGGCAGTGCTCGATATCCTGCCCCGCAATGCCCATATCTACAAGAACGGCCGCACTCGGCGCATCAGAAACTTGCTCGGAGATTATCTCTGAATCGGCTACATAATTATGCGTGTGTTTTAAGGTATCCATGGCAGTATTATGCGCAATACGGTATATCCAACTTGAGAATTTTGCACTCGTACGGAAGCTGTTGAGGTTTCGATACGCCTTTATGAAGGTGTCTTGAACAATGTCATCGGCAGCGTCCGCATCATGAACCAGGTAAACCGCATAACGAAAAAGTGGCAGTTCGTATCTCTCTATCAGAGGGCGAAAAGCCTGAATATCTCCAGCTATTGCCTGAACGACGAGCTCTTCATCAGTCATATACATAATACTGCGGCAGCTGACTTTTTATTACAAACGTGCATCTATTGAGCGTCTTGGTCTTACCAAGCAGCAAATTCTCAGTGAAGACACAACAGATAATCATGTTCTAGCCCAATTTACTCAGGAGCCCTGTTAAGTCAGCTGGTGTAGGAACTTCAATAGGGGATAGATAGGGTTTCTTGCCAGCATCGTAACAATAACGAGGCTTTCAGTAGCCTCGTTTTGAGTAAAAGCCCTTTGGCTCCGGGTCGTGGGTGATGTTAGAACTTTATCATCGGCTTAACAGCTACTACTATGCGCTCTTCAATATCCGAATGTAGCTTGGAGTGATATAGATATATCGATTCTTGCCCGTTTGCTTTCTCTTCATAACGATTTTTACTTCTTCCAGCCCTTGGAGGTATTTCCTAGCAGTCATTGGGCTGATCTTCATTTCAGCCTCGAAGTTCTTCTGGGTAAAGTAAACATGAGTGAATAGAAAATCAATCAGTTCCGCTCTATAGATGGCTGGGAGTTTGTCTTTAAGCGCATCACGAACAGCCTGGGTAGTGTGATGTATTTTGCCTAATACTTGGCAAGTGTAACGTGCTTGCTCAGCGGTAGCCTTGGTAATATAGAGCACCCACTCTTTCCATTCGCCCCGATACGTCACATTCCTCAGCTTTTCGTAATACTCATCCCTGTGTTCGAGGATATAGTGGCTTATAAACAGAACCGGCACTGGCAATCTTTTCTGCTTCGTTAGATAAAGAGGCATTAGCATCCTGCCGGTTCGCCCATTGCCATCGGGGAACGGATGGATAGCCTCAAACTGATAGTGAAGTATCGCCATACGCGCAAATACTTCATGCGACGGTGATTCCTCATTGAAATAGCGCTCGAAATTAGCTAACAGCTCGCGTAAAACCGGCTCACCCTCAGGTGGAGTATAGTATATGACCTTGGTTATTGGGTTGCTCAGTTGAGTCCCAGGTAACTTACGCAACCCCGCCTTTGCTGGCTCAAGAATTTGCTGTAGCGCTATGTAGTCGTTCGTAGCCAGAAACCCTTTGGCTAGGATTTTCATCGCACCATGGCTCAAAGCCTCAGTGTAATTTAAAGCCTCTTTCTCGGCAGGTGTTAAGTCTCGCGCTTCTGATATCTTGGCAACATATACGCTATCGTTGGTAGTAATTATATTCTCTACTCCCGAGCTTGAAACCGCTTCAGGAACGAATAAAGGAGACAATAGGTCGAGCGAGCTTAGGACGTTCCTGTCGCTCATAGTGAGCATTGTGTTTAGCTGCGCAATTTCATCGCTTGCCTCGAGGGTAGCAAGCAGAAGTTCCTGGTTTTTCAAGTCAACGTCTGGAGGTAGCTGCGGCAGTGCGTTGTATGGCTTGGTAGGGTCTACAGGCATAGTACTTTATAATCCTTTGGCACAATTATAAAGTACTACCATCGATTTGTCTAATCATTATAAAGTCATGTTTAGTAAAACGGCGAGTAAAACTGGAAAACAAAACAATAAACGACCTAACAGTCGTTTATGTGAAGAATATCCAGCTCCGGGTCGTGAGTGACGTTAGAACTTTGGCTAATAAATAGAAGAGTCCTTAAATTGCATCATTGAGTAAGCTATGCCGATAAGCTTAGCAGCGATTAAGCACATAAAACGTCCATAATACACTCTTTTGCTACACCCCCGTCAATTGCACTACAAAGTAGCACTGACGAACCTGATGATTTTTTGTAAGTAGTCTGGCCATACAGCTCGTCCTGAACAATATGTGTCGATATTGTTACAGGATCAAAGTCGAATAACTCAGGGCGCACGTAACAAAGTGGAACTAGAACGTCATATATCACAGCCCCTTCATATTCACCGTGCTCGCTTTTCGCAGTGTAATAATCAATGTAGGGGTCAACTATTTTCCGTATGTTCGGCATTGTCATTGATTTTTCAAGTATTTCTGCATCTTTGCGTAAGAGTAATACTTTGCGACATATTTCGACGGGTATTACTCTTGTAATGACATGCTTTGTCTTCAGGTAATCTATGACCCGACTGAAGGATACCGGATCGTTTATAACATTGAATTCTGCAAATTCCGTTACGTTTCCGCGTTCCGCGAATGCTCCACCCATAATTATCACTTGATCCAAGTTCTTGTGGATATCGGGATTGCTTACAATGGCCTCTGCAATGTTTGTTAACGGTCCCATACAAAATAGAACTCGTTTCTCGTTACTAATTGCGAGTTGATGGTAGTAGGCGCTGGCGCTGATTTCGTTACGTTTATTCGAAGTGAGTTGATTGCTTTTGAGCTTACCTAAGCCAGTATTGCCGTGGCTCTCAGCAAGTCTTGCATTGCCTGTTAGTGGCCGTGCTGCACCTACGTGTACTGGCCAGTCTTCGCTCAAAATATCCACGATGTAACTAGCGTTACGCGCAGTATTTTCGATTGTCGCGTTTCCGTAAATGACAGTGATAGC
The DNA here is from genome assembly GCA_038245115.1 of Candidatus Saccharimonadia bacterium. Taxonomy (GTDB): domain Bacteria; phylum Patescibacteriota; class Saccharimonadia; order UBA4664; family UBA4664; genus UBA5169. Next base: position 11,896 of record JBBRSS010000011.1, on the reverse strand, counting down.
GTCTATTGGGAGTGCAGCTGAAGCTGCAAACGCTAGCGCTAATGCATCATCGATGCCGGGATCAGTATCAATAACTATTGTTGGGGTCATCTGTTAATCATACCAAAACGAAAACAACATGCTGACTTTTTAAGCATAAGTTCTTTGGCTCCGTGTCGTGGGGTACGCTAGAACCGCGATCGAGCTTTGATACGCACGCCACTACCTTCAGTAGCGGGGTGAATTTCTTCGGAAGGGACGGTTGCTTCGAAGCCTTTGGTGCCATCCAGGGTAGTCTAGATGTACAAAGTGTATATCGAGCCTGGCTGCTTCGGCGCCTGCATAACTGTCGAGTTTTGCTGTTGAATATAGATACTTATCTACGCCCTGCAGATTATCTATCCCTTCAACTGCAGCGACTGAACCGAATAGCTGCGAAACGACATCCTCGTGTATGAACTTTTCCCGCTTCCAACACTTGCACTGCACGTACCGTCGGACGCCGTCTTTGCTGGCGATGAGGTCAATCCCGTGGTCGCGAATGCCGTTACGGCCAGTTTCTACTACCTCCCAGCCGTCCTGGCGGAGGGTTTGAGCTATAAAGTATTCGTACATACGGCCGATTTGTCTTTGTCTGTAGCTTTTGTATTTCGAGAACATGACATAAGTATATCAAAGTGCTCGTTTAACCGTCCCTGTCGCTACCATCGCTCCCGCCTCAATCGCCAACAAAAATGACGACTATCTTAGCCGCCATTTAAGCATAAGTCCTTTGGCTCCGGGTCGTGGGTGACGTTAGAACTTTAAGGCTTGGCGAGGTATCTGCCATTCAGCATGTATAATCTAGGGACTAAGGAGCCCTCATGAAGTCATTACCAATAGCACTTTTCACCATCTTATTTGCTGCACTCCCGTACTCGGCCTCTGCAGCGAAAACAGCCCCCTCCACGGCCACCCCGACCGGCAACGACATTAGCTACCCGCAATGCGGCAAGCCATACCCCACGGGCTCAGCCTTCGGCGTAATTGGTGTGAATGCCGGCAAGGCCACCACGTTTAATAGCTGTTTCTCAAGCGAGCTAGCTTGGGCGCAGACCACTTCGGGCACTACTGCACAACCTAAAGCTCAACTTTACGTCAATACCGCAAACCCTGGCGATGTCATTTCACAAATCACCACCTGGCCGACCACCGGATTAACTCCTTACGGCACCTGCGACGGCACGAACTCGCAGTCATGTTCATGGCAGTACGGTTATAACCGAGCCACCGATGACATAAGCTTCGTCGGTTCCGCGGTCTGGAATTGGTGGCTCGATGTGGAAACAGCAAACTCGTGGACATCGGACCCTGCCAAGAATACTGCGGCCCTCGAAGGCATGGTGGCCGCCTTCCAGGGCGCAGGCGGAACTGTCGGTATTTACGCCACCACTGCGACCTGGACCACGCTCATGGGCGCCACACCTGCCAGTAGCCCACTTTATTCCCTCGGCGAATGGCGCGTAGGGGCCAGTAGCCTGACGAATGCAAAGAACAACTGCTCGGTGAAGCCATTTACCGGTGGTGGTTATTCGGTACTGAGCCAGTACACGTCTGGCAAGTTTGATTACGACGTTTCCTGTATTTGACGACGATTGCCCGCGGGTTAAAATCTGTGGGCATCAATAATCCGGCCGATATGGCGTGATATATTTACAAAATTAAATAGAGGCCGTTAGGCCTCTATTTAAGCATAAGTTCTTTGGCTCTGCTTACGGGTCACGGACTTGAGGTATACTGTTAGTATGGAATATTTGGGGCTGCCGCTGTTTGAATTTGATAAAAAGTCTGCACTACGTAAGTGGCTAGAAATGAACCATTCGACATCATCTGGAATATGGGTTCGTGTTTTTAAGGTTGGCAGCGGCCATACCTCTGTCTCATTTGTAGACTTACTCGATCAAGGATTATGTTTTGGCTGGAGTGAAAGTCTGAGACACAAAGGAGATGACATTTCTTATTATCAAAAATTTACGCCTCGCAGAACAAAAGGCACGACTTCAAAGCGAAATCTAGACCATGCGCAAATTCTTATTGAAACTGGCGAAATGACTGAATCTGGTTTGGTCGCATTAGATCTCAAGTAACAAAAAGTCCAGCGTAAATACTTACTGGACTTATGCTCAAATATCTTGTATTGGCTCCGGAGGTCGGGCTCGAACCGACGACCAATTCGTTAACAGCGAACTGCTCTACCACTGAGCTACTCCGGATCATGTAGGGTACTCGCAGATTATAGCTACGCCGCCTCCCCAGGTCAATCTATCCATCTGTAAATAATCCAGTTTAATCCCTTCTAGTTGCGAGTATAATGCGGCCATGATTGCGCGAGCCCTTTTCGACCAGGTGCTTGGCCGCCTCACCACCGGCGGGCTCTCCGTGCACTATTGGGACGGCAAAACTACGCATTATGGCCCGGAAGAGGCGTATTTCGAGATGACAATTAACCACCCACGAGTTGTCCGGGCAATATTGCTTAATCCTAATCTGGGTTTCGGCGAAGCTTATATGGATGGGTCTCTCGAAGTTCAGGGCGACATCCGCAGGGTTGGCCAGCTGGTGGGCGAAAATCAGGCAATTATTAGGTCTCTATCTGGAATTGGTCGGTTGATGCCGCGCCAAGCTAACCGTCTCGGCCGCCAACGCAGCCAGATTGCCCATCATTACGATCTGGGTAATGATTTTTACAGACTCTGGCTCGACGAGTCTATGACTTATTCTTGCGCCTATTTTCGTCAAGAGTCCGATAGCCTCGAGCTCGCCCAAAACCAGAAAGTCGATCATATCTTGCGCAAATTGCAGCTGCGCCAGGGGGAGTCCCTGCTCGACATTGGTTGCGGTTGGGGCAAGCTGCTTATTGTGGCGGCCCAACAGTATGGCGTCCGCGGCCATGGCATTACTCTCAGCGAAGAACAGTTTCAGCTCGCCCAGGCACGCGTGGCCGAGGCCGGCCTAACGCAGCAGATTACCATTGAGCTGCTCAACTACCAGGATTTGGCCAAGCGCGACATTACTTTCGACCGGATTGTATCGGTTGGTATGTACGAGCATGTTGGTCGCGGCAATCACGCGGCCTACTTTACGGCCATCGATAAAATGCTGGCTCCGGGTGGTTTGAGCGTGCTTCATACCATCACCAATACTCATGCCGATATTAATGACAGCTGGACCGATAAATATATTTTCCCTGGCGGTTACATTCCGGCCCCAGCCGCCACTCTGAACGTGCTCGAAGCGCACAATTTTGAACTCTGGGACTACGAGAACCTCAAGTTTCACTACGCCCTGACCCTCGACGAGTGGCTCCGGCGTTTTGAGACTCACCGGTCTGAGGTAATTGGCAAATTCGGCGAGCAATTTTACCGGATGTGGCGGCTTTATTTGGGGGGCTCTTCCAGCGCGTTTAGGTATGGAACCCTAGGCTTGTCGCAATTTACCTTCAGTCGCGTTGCCCAGCCAGGCCTCCCACTCACTCGTGAGCATCTGTATGGGTCGCTAAATTCAGCGCATTCTCAGTGAATTCAGATTAGAATAGGCATATGAGAATATTAGTTGTCGAAGACGAGCACAAGATTGCCGGCGCCATCAAGCGTGGGCTCGAGCAAGAGTCCTACGCGGTGGACGCCGTTTTTGATGCCGATGAAGGCCTTTCGAGCGCCCTCACCGACGAATACGATGTGATTGTGCTCGACCGCATGCTCCCCGGGCTGCTCGACGGTGCCGAAATTTGCAAAGAAGTGCGCGCCAACGGCATCCGCACGCCCATTTTGATGCTTACCGCCAAAGACAAAATCTCCGACCGCGTCGAAGGCCTCAACTCCGGCGCCGACGATTACCTAGTGAAGCCGTTTGCCTTTGAGGAGCTCCTGGCCCGCATTCGGGCCTTGCTGCGCCGCCCCCAAGACCATCTCGGCAACGTCCTCACCCTCGACGATCTTTCCCTCGACGTTGCTACCTACGAAGTCCGTCGCGCCGGCAAAAGCGTCAAACTGTCCCAGCGCGAGTACGCCCTGCTCGAATATCTCCTGCGCAATCAAAACCGCATCCTCTCCAAGGCCAACATTATTAGTCATGTCTGGGACTACGATGCCGACATATTGCCCAATACCCTCGAGGTATATATTGGGTATCTACGGGCCAAAATTGAGCGCCCGTTTAAGGGGCCCGAATTAATTCACACCGTCCGTGGTTTCGGCTATAAACTCTCGACCTCAAATGATTAAGTCGGCCGCCTTCAAGCTCACCATCTGGTATTTGGGTATTATCCTGATATTGTGTGGGCTTTTTAGCGTGGCATTATACCGTGAATCGACGCTGCAGCTCGACGAAAATGCTGCCCATCAACGCATTGCAATCTCGCGCCTACCGCTGCCGGAAATCTTCGAACCTCGGCGCACCGAGTTTTTGCAAAACATGGACAATCAGCTTGATGACGACCATCGGCGTTTGGTCTTGAGGTTAATCGTACTTAACCTTGCCACGCTCCTGCTCGGCGGTGTGGCGGCCTATGCACTGGCTCGTCGTACGCTGCGCCCAATCCAGAAATCCATGGAGGCCCAGGGTCGCTTCACCGCCGATGCTTCGCATGAGTTGCGGACTCCGCTCACTGCGATGCGCGCCGAAATTGAGGTTGCGCTGCGCGAAAAACAGCTCAGCCCCGTTGATGCGCGTGGTCTCCTGGCCAGCAACCTCGAAGAAATTGCCAAGCTTGAAAGCCTGTCAGCCGGCTTGCTGCGCCTGGCCCGATTCGACAGCGGCATCGATCCGGCCGCCATCAGCCATGTCCCCGCTAGCGATTTGTTCGCGGAGGCGCAGCGGCGGTTCCATGCTCGCATTTCCGAGCGCAAAGTCACGGTCGATACCCACGCTGGCGACGAGACGGTGGCAGGTGACCGGGATAGTTTAGTCGAACTTATTGCTATCTTGCTCGATAACGCCATCAAATACAGCCCAGTCGGTTCCAAGATTACGCTCAGCAGTGCTCCGGCTGGCCATAGTGTCGGCCTGAGTGTGGCCGACGAAGGCAGCGGCATCAAGCCCGCCGATATTCCCCACATATTCGATCGTTTTTACCGCGCCGACAGCTCCCGGTCTAAGGACAATATCGATGGCTACGGCCTCGGCCTCTCCATCGCCAAGCGCATCATCGACCTCCACCACGGTTTCATCGCGGTCGATAGTGTCCCCGATAAAGGCACTACCTTCCGCATTAAACTGCCAGTCCAGTATGTTTCCAAAAAGAGCCTGTTTTAGCTAATTCTTCCTCGTGACGCCAAGAAGGTCGCGCCCAATCGGCGCAGTGAGCGCCCGACAAGATGGCGCATCGATAATGCAAATGGGTCGAGGTCGCGAACAAACCGATTAGCCACCCGAATGGCCAAATTTGGAGTAAAATATCTCTCATGACAAAAACTCAAACCACCAACCCCATCGAACGTCACCGCCAGCTTCACGGCAAAATCCAGGTCCAATCCAAGGCCGCACTCACTCCCGAAAGCCTGGCCATCTACTACACCCCCGGAGTCGGCGAGGTATCCATGCACCTGGCGTCGCATCCTGAAGCGGCGGGGGAGTTGACGCTCAAAGGCAATAGTTTGGCGGTGGTGTCCGACGGTTCGGCGGTCCTTGGGCTTGGCGATATTGGGCCTTACGGTGCCCTGCCGGTGATGGAGGGTAAGGCCATGTTGTTCAAGACTCTCGGCGGTATTGATGCTTGGCCCCTCGTCCTAGATACCCAGGATACCGAAGCCATCATTGCGACTGTTAAAGCCGTCGCTCCCAACTTCGGCGCCATCAATCTGGAAGATATCTCTGCCCCCCGCTGCTACGAAATTGAGGAGCGCCTTCAGGCCGAACTCGACATTCCCGTTATGCACGACGACCAGCACGCCACCGCCATAGTTGCCCTTGCCGGGCTTATTAATGCTTTTAAAGTCGTTGGCAAAGATCTGCCTGCAGCCAAAATCGTTGTTATTGGCGCCGGTGCCGCCGGTAGTGCCATCGCCCGGCTTTTGGTCGACCACGGCGTGAGGGATGTGGTTATTGTCGACTCAAAAGGCATCTTGAGCTCGGGCCGCACCGACCTCGATAAATATAAGCAGGCCTGGGCCAAAATCACTAATCCTCGTGGCCTCACCGGTCCCGCTAGCGTTGCGCTAGCCGGTGCCGACGCAGTGGTGGCCGTATCTGTACCCGGATCTGTCACTGGCACGCATATTCGCTCGATGGCAACAAGCCCTATCGTCTTTGCCCTCGCCAACCCGACGCCAGAAATTTCTCCAGCCGAGGCTCACGCTGCCGGCGCTACAGTCGTTGCCACCGGACGATCCGATTTCCCTAATCAGATAAACAACGTTCTCGTCTTCCCTGGAATTTTTCGCGGCATGCTCGATTCTGGCGTCAACCGAGTTACCACCGAGATCAAACTTAGCGCCGCCACCGCTATTGCCGCCCTGGTCGTTAGTCCAACTGCCGATAAAATTGTGCCGTCTGTATTTGATGACGGCGTCGCCGAGGCGGTAGCCGCCGCCGTGCGCCAGCCGTAACCTGTTACTTGCGGGTTTGCTTAAGCAGCTTAATTCGCGCCCGGACTCGTTTGAGTAACCGCTCTGCCCATACGAATTCCGCGGCCCACACCGCTACTCCCGCCGCAATTACTAACAGCCCCGGCCCCGGTGTTACGAGCATAACGATGCCCGCTGTCACCAATAGCCCGCCCGCGAGGGTAATACCAACTTTTCGCCATAGCTTCATGTCTAACATTGTAGCCTGTTTAGTCGTATCGCGTACCGCTCTAGATTGAGCCTGCGAGCTAGGTTATACTACGATTATGTCTAAGCGTATCCTTTTTGTTTTTGCTGCCATCGTACTTGCCGGGGCTGGAATTTTCTTCCGGGCCTCCAGTACGCACTCTGCTCGCGCTGCCGCCGACAAAATTGTTCAGGCCGACACCTCTGGCACCAGCACAGCCTCCAGCCTCGCGGAGCTTAAGAATTTCGTAAAGCTCCATATGGGTGCCTCGGTTAATTTTACGCTCAAAACGTCGTACGATCGCGCTGTGACGGCTGCAACTGCTGCCGCAGTTAGTGCCAGCTCCAATACCCAGATCTATGCGGACGCCCAGAAAGCTTGCTCGGGAAAAAGCGATTCCATCACTCAGGCCAAGTGCAATCAGCAGTATCTGGCACAACATCTCACAAATACTCCCGCTCCGTCACCTGTCCCGGCTCCGGTTCTAGCGGACTATCAGTACAAATTGGTTGCTCCGTTCTGGACGCCCGATCTGGCTGGAGCGTTATTCCTCGGCGCGCTGGGCAGCTTGGGGTTTGCTGCGCTCATGGGTCGCAATAAGGGCCGTCGCAAATGAGTGCTCAGGTACCATTCCGCCGTCGGCTAGCTTATGTATTAATCCCAACGCCCGCTCAGTCGCTGACTTGTCTTCTTGTTGCCCTAATAATAATTATCGCCGCCCAGTCCCAGCAAGCCTTGGCCTTCGTCGGCATCGATGACAAGGCTTTAAGTCTCTTCAGCTTGGCAGTTCATGGACGAATCGGGCCATTACTAGCCTCACGGTTCTCCGAGACTTTTGCCTTAATTACTTTTTGGTCTGTCGTGGGTGTTGTGGCGTACTTAGTTTGTTGGATTGGCTTCAGTCTCTACGCACAAGCACGCAATGAGCTGACTTTGACCACCGAGTATACCAATCGCGGCCACTGGCGCGGGCCATATGAAACCCTTGGGCTCAAAGCTGCCGGTGCGGTTTGTCTGCTGGCCGGCGTTACTTTGCTAAAGTCGGGTATTACACTTTGGCTATCTATGGCTGGGCATTTTTTGGCCGCCCCTTCAACCGCTAATGGTCTGCTAGCTCTCGTTGCAGTCCTAGGTCTTGCGATCCAACTTTACTCGCTCTTGGCACTCGCTCTTGTGACCTTTACGCCTTGGTACCGGCCCGAAGCATTTACAGCCGAGTAGTAATAAGCTATAATGGCTGCGTTAAAGTAAAATCGCCCCGAAGGCGGAATTGTCGTCTGAGCCCTGGCTTGGCGATAGGTATAAGCGGAGCCAATTAAAAGTGGCCAAGAAACTGTTCGTCGGCAACCTGCCGTATACAACTACCAACGAAGATCTCGCAGAGTTCTTTGCTAAATACGGAGAAGTCCTCTCCGCAGCTGTCATTATGGACCGGGCAACCGGCCGCTCGAAAGGCTTCGGCTTTGTCGAGATGACTAATGACCCCGAGGCCGATGCCGCCATTTCTCAAGGCGATGGTGCTGAGTTCGAAGGTCGCAAGCTAACCGTCAGCGAAGCTCGCCCCAAGACCGAGACCCCTCGCGCCGAAATGTCTCGCTAACTTTAGCGGCATTTCGTCCACTAAAAAAAGAGCCCCTATGGGCTCTTTTTTTAGTATTGGATAGAAGCCGGCAGTTACTTACCGCTGGCCTTGTAGTCTGAGATGGCCTTGGCCACCTTGCCGTCGGTCTTCAGGTTTTCCCAGAAGAGAACCTGCTGTCGGCTCACGTACATGACGTCTTCTGGTCCGTGGAGCTCGCCACCGAGCTTGGCTAGTGAAACCTGCTGATTGGCAGCCGTGTCTTTGGCGTCCTTGGGCTGAACAGTCTGCTGAACCTGGAGGTAGTAGATATCAGTTACCTTGACGTAGCTGCTATCAACATGCGACACCTTGCCAAAGTAAACCTGGCCATTGGTCAAGAACACGGCCTGGAATTGCTTGCTCTTGACTGCGCTGTTGGCAGTTAGTCCGCCCCAAGCCTTCTCAGCAAACCAGGCGAGTCCTACTACTGCAACCACTACAAGCAGTACCGCCAGAACCTTACTGAGTAGCCCGCCTCCATTCCCACCCGACTCACGTCGTGGTACTACCGGCATTTCAGCCATTCCATTGTCAGCTGCTTGTCTGCGTACATCCATACGAAATATTTCTCCACATAATCTTATCGTTAAGGTTATGTTACAGCAGGGGGTTGGGAGTGTCTAGTGCGAGTGCGGGCTGACTTGGCGCAATCTGTACGGTTTGGTCTGAGGGCCTATACGGCCTATCGTAAAGCCGTTCTATCGTCATCAGTTTACTCTTAGGCTAGCTGCGGTTACGATACAGCTAATGCTTAAATCTTTTCGTAATTCATCATTTGTCCTGGTGCTTTTCGGCACGGTTATTTTGGCCGGATCCTTTAGCTGTATCGCGGCAGCGGCCACTTCGCGTGCGTATAAGTCGACGCAACCCTTGGCCCCCGGGTCCATGGTCAGCCTCGACACTACCCAGGACGGCTACGTTGTTGCCGCCAAGCCAGATAATGCCACCAAGCTGGTCGGAGTTGTTGTCCCTATCAACAGCGCTACCTTGCAATTCAATCAACCGGGCGCCGACAATCAAATAGCACAAAGCGGCGAGGCGCCGGTTCTTGTTTCTGACCTAAACGGGGCGGTTAAAGCCGGCGATCACATCACCGTGTCGGCGGTCGAAGGTGTGGGTATGAAGGCCACCGTAACGGGGATGTCCGTCGGTGTTGCCCAGACCGACTTCAGCCAGGTTGGTGCCACCACCCAATCAATCACCGACAAGTCCGGCCGATCTCATGAGATTCACATTGCCCAAATCAAGGTCATGTTGGGGGTCGGCCAGTACACTGTGGCGCAGCCCGCCTCGTATATTCCCAGCCAGCTCCAGGCCTTCGCCGATGCACTCTCTGGCGGCCCCACCGCCGCTTGGAGGGTATTATCCAGCTCGGTAATTATCTTGGTAACTCTCATCGTAATTGGCGTCATTATTAATGCCAGCATCCGGAGCAGCCTCATTTCCATCGGCCGCAATCCGCTATCTTCGCCTGCTATCTCTAGTAGTCTGTTCCAGCTGGCGGTCATCACCGTTGGCTTGTTATTTATGGCTCTCCTCGCTAGCTATCTCGTACTGACACGGTAGCCAAGGGGTAAAAACTTGTCATTTTGGAGCATAACCGTTAAACTGAGTATGAGTGGTAATTGTACCCAAGTTTAATGTTGTGGTGGTGAGAATATAAATCCTAATATCAATAACTCGGAGCCCTTAGCCGCGCCTAGTCCAGATGCCAGTACCGGTAAACTGGCCACTACGGTGTCTTTTGGGTTGGGTAAAATGCGTTTGTCCTTGCTGGTGCTGACGCTTGCCGGCTTCATTGCCGGGATTGCCGGACTTTCGCTCGCCTACGGCAAGGCCTTAAAGCCTAAACCGGCCAGTCTCACCGACGTGAACTCAAACTACAGTGTGGCCTCCATCCCCCTGAGCGAGCTGGCAAAAGCCGGCAATATCACCATTGATGCGGCCGGATCTATCAGTGTTAATGGGCAGCTGCGGGTAAATGGCGGGTTAGTCTTGGATCCTGCCGCGCAGCCAGAACCCGCGGTCTCGAGCGCTGGGCAGATCTACTATGATCGCACCGATAACCGTCTGCGTTACTTTAATGGCCAAGTTTACGTGGATGTGCTCGGCGGGGCAGATAAAACCACGCTGGGCGGCCAATCCGGCAATATTACTATTGGCCCGGGCCTAGCCCTAAACGGCAACCAGCTTTCCAGTACCGTGGTGGCCACGCCTGCGACCGCCCCTGGCGTCACCAGTCTGCAAGGCCAGACCGGCGCGGTCACACTCACCAATGGCGGGGGCATTAGTATTGCCGGTACCACCGTTACCAACACCGGCGTCACGGCATTGGGCGGCCAAACTGGCAGTGTCGGCATTGGCGCCGGACTATCAGCTGCTGGCGGTACCATCACCAACACTGGCGCGATCAGCATCGTATCGGGTAGTGGGACCCTAACAGTAGCTAATGATGGTAGCGGCAACTACATCATCAGCGAAGTTGGATCCGGCTCAAGCGGCAGCGTCTCCTTGGGGCCGGTTGCAGCCCAGATCGATGCCAGTACTAATTCATCCATCTGGGTTAATAAAACCGCCAGCGGCAATCTGTTGCAGCTTTCGACCGGCGCCGTCCCAGTCGACCGGTTTGTGGTGGATAATAACGGCGCAATTATAACCGGCAGCATCGGCTTCAACCAGATCACATCCAAGCCCAACTTCATCAACTCAATCGACACCGCCACCGGCGACATTCTTCTGGGCTCCGGCCTATCCCGCAGCGGCCAAACCATCTCCAATAATGGTACTCTGAGCGTCGGCGGGCTGTCCGGCACTATTACCCTCGGCTCAGGGCTCGGCGTCAGCGCCGGGCAGCTAATTGCCACCGGTAGCGGCGTGGGTTCTGTAACGGGCACCGCGAACCAGATCATAGTGACCGGTTCGGGCGCCATTACATTATCGCTGCCACAAGACATTGCTCTTAGTTCCACCCCCACCTTTGCCAGCCTCAACCTCACCTCTGCTCTCTCCGTCGGCAATGGCGGTACCGGCTCCACCACCGCCGCCGGCGCCCGAACTAACCTCGGGGCGGCGGCCAGTGGGGCCAATGCAGATATCACTTCGCTCACTGGCCTGTCCACCGCTCTCTCGGTGCCTCAGGGTGGTACGGGTCTCTCAGCCCTGCCCACCACCGGTCAGCTCTTAATCGGCAATGGTGCCGGCTATACCCTTAACACCCTCACCGCCGGTTCCGGCATCCAGGTTACCAACGCTGCCGGATCCATTACCATTAGTTCTCCCACCTCGGGCACTTGTTCCAGTTGCGCCAACGCCGCTCTCTCCAACCTCGCCTCCGTCGCCCTCAACACCTCGCTCTTGCCCAGTGCCGCCGGCGCCATCGACCTGGGTAGCGGCGTGTTGCCTTTCGGCCAGCTCAGCCTGTCGGGTTCCTCAGCCACCCCCGCCACCAATAATTTTCTCATCACCGGCACCTCCACCGGCGGTACCCGCACCATTACCTTGCCCAAT
>JBBRSS010000010.1:0-51623 GCA_038245115.1 Candidatus Saccharimonadia bacterium | reverse complement strand
TTGATGTGTGTAAGCTGACGGTGGGACATTTCTGCCTCCTTAGTAAGGTTATTGATTGTGTAGACAACAACCAGTGTACCGAACCGGGGCAGGATGTTCCTTTTTTAGTGGTTATGGTGCGTTTCGGAGTGGAATCCAGCATGGGGTCCTTGCCGGCAAGGTCTTTTTCGAGCGTATTGACGGTGGTCATCTCCGCGGCCAGATCCTTAGCTTTTAGTGTAACCGTGGGGACGTAGTCGGCCAGCGGTTGACTGGGCTTGATGCTGAGCCGTTGCTTCATACTGGCGGTATTATGGCCGCCGAACAGAGCCTGATCGCCGGCGCCGCGAATTTCGGCGATGCCCTGCTGATCGACACCACGGTCCATCACCACGCCCGAGAAGCGCTTTTCGGTTTCGCGGAGCTTATTGCGAGCATTGAGGCGTTCAAGCTCTTTTTTGCGTTGCTCCCCCACCTCTTGTTTGCGGGTCTGGGAGGCGAAGTAGGTTTGGGCTTGGGCAATGGCCTGCTTGCGCGGGTCGCCGTTTTGGGCGATAAGGTAGCAGGCGTAACGGGTAAGGTGATAGTCGACTACTTCGCGCTCCGCACCGCTGCCCGTCAAGACCATTTTCCCGGCGCCGGGAAAATGGTCGGGAATGTTGGCGCCGGATGCCCGAGCCGACACGATAGCCCTGTTAATAGCATTTTCGAACTTTTCCCATTTTGTGTATTCAAGAAGCGGCATTAACTCCCGCGCCGACCAGAATTCGACACCGCTTTCGACATGTTTAATGCTCTCGAAATTAGCGCCTGTGTTGCTCAAACTATCCGTCATAGTTCCCCCTGTATTCATCAGTTTACTATCTGATTATATCACAAAACCGAACGAATACCGAATAGGTTATTGGGCGAATACTCAGCTCTTCGGTGAGGGGATTTTCCAGCTGTAAGTGGGCCCGTGCTCGGTTTCGGTGGGATTAAGGCCATCATAGAGAGCGATGGCGGCGGCGTTGAGCTGGTCGCAGATGACGGGCAGGTCGTCGCGCTCGAGGACGAACGGCGTGGCTCAATACGCCACGTTCGACATTTCCTGTCTGAGACTGGGCAATCAAGCTTTTGCCTGTTATGCTTATGCTATGAATTATATCTATCCGGTTCGGCGCATCTCGAAGCGGCATTTCTTGTTGACTGTAGGTATTCTGGCCTTGACGGGTTGGGCCGTGCTGAAACTGGCGTCGGCGACGGGAGGTGGAGTTGCGTTTGAGGCAGAATCTGGCAGTTTAAGTTCTGGGGCCGTCACGGTGAGTCAAGCAGATGCATCGGGCGCTGCGGCAGTGAAGTTTGCCGGCACTGCGACGCCTACTTCGTCTCCCACCTACAATCAAACCATCTTGGCGGATGCACCGGTGGGTTATTGGGCGGTCAAGGGTGCCGGCAGTACCGAAGCTGACCTCACCGGGGGTGGCCACGCTGGCACCTATATGGGCGGTGCGCCGTCACTAACAACAACTCCCAACGGCGACCAGGCAGCCGTATTCAACGGGTCGAGTCAGTATCTGACTATCCCGACATCAGCAGCCTTCTCCATACCAACTACGAAAATGCTCACTTGGGAGGCTTGGATCAAGCCAACCGTACTACAGTATCCCTCCGCTACCAACGGTTATACCGATTGGATGGGTAAATGCAGCAGTTACTCGCCGACCTGCGAGTGGGAGGCGCGCATGTACAGCACCACCAATTCACAAAACCGTTGCAACCGTCTCAGCGCCTACGCATTTAATCTGACGGCTGGACTAGGCAGCGGGGCTGACTTCCAGCCCGACTGCAATCTTCTGCAAGCCGGCGTATGGCTGCACGTAGTGGGCGAATACCAAACACTGACAACCCCGAGTCGTTGCTCAGCGACGTACCCTGGAGATATAAATATCTGGGTTAATGGAGTGCAATGGAACTCAGCTTATCATGGAGCTACCGGTTGCATGAGTCAGTATAGCGTCACTCCCACGGCCAGCACCTCCTCGGTGAACATAGGCACGATGGCCAAAGATTACTGGTTTTCCGGCGCCATCGGCAAAGTAGCAATATACGACAAACTGCTAACTCAAGCACAAATTACGGCACATTATACGGCCATGACCGGGCGGGTACCATCCGGAAGCTGCGCCAATACATGTACGATTCCAGTACCGTAACGACGAAACTAAAATCCCCCGCTGTCGTCATCGCTCTTTTAATAGAATTTTCGAACATACGCCATGTGGGGTACTCGAGGGGCGGCATTAGCTCTTAGGTGAGGAGATTTTCCAGCTATAAGTTGGGCCGTGCTCAGTTCTGATTCGAGTCAGACACCTACTTCTCTTCTTTGTCCTTGCCGCCCTCGTCGACTACTTCGCCTTCGACGGGCTCATCGGTTTTACCGTCAGACTCGTGGGCTTCCATTTCTTCGGGGGCGCCTTCGGTGCCGGGTTCACCAGCTTCGGACGGGCCGCCGGCGGCGTACATGGCAGCGCCGACTTTTTGCATTTTCTCGGACAGATCCATGGCCTGCTTCTCGAGTTCGTCTTTCTCGACGCCTTCTTTGGCGAGAAGTTCCTTGGAGGTAGTGACGGCCTCTTCGACGGCCTTTTTGTCGTCCTCGGGAGCCTTGTCCCCTGCATCTTTGACAGTCTTCTCAGCGGTGTAAATGAGGCTATCGAGGTGATTGCGAGCCTCAATGAGAGCCTTGCGAGCCTTGTCGGTTTCGGCGTTGGCTTCGGCCTCTTGCTGCATGTGTTTGACCTCGTCCTCGCTGAGGTTGCCGGAGTTTTGGATGGTCACGTGCTGCTCTTTGCCGCTGCCTTTATCGGCAGCTTTGACGTTGACGATACCGTTGGCGTCGATGTTGAAAGTAACTTCAATCTGAGGGATGCCGCGGGGGGCGGGCGGAATGCCATCGAGCACGAAGCGGCCGAGGGACTTGTTGTCGGCGGCAAATTCGCGCTCACCCTGCAGAACGTTGATCTCAACCTGGGTCTGAGAATCGGCGGCGGTGGAATAGACCTGGGATTTGCTGGTAGGAATGGTGGTGTTGCGCTCGATCATGCGAGTGGCGACGCCGCCCATGGTCTCGATGGAGAGCGAAAGTGGAGTGACATCGAGCAGGAGAACATCTTTGACGTCACCAGCGAGAACGCCACCCTGGACGGCGGCGCCGATGGCCACAACTTCGTCCGGGTTAACGCCCTGGAGGGGCTTCTTGCCGAAGAGTTCTTCGACCTTGGCCTGCACAGCGGGCATGCGGGTCATGCCGCCCACGAGGACAATTTCGTTGATGTCGGACTTGCTCAGGCCGGCGTCTTTGAGGGCGGCCAGGCAGGGGGCGCCGGTTTTGTCGACCAGATCGCCCACGAGGCTCTCGAGCTTGGCGCGGGTCATGGTGTAGGTAAAGTGCTTGGGGCCGGAAGCGTCGGCGGTGATGAAGGGCAGGTTGATCTCAGATTCGTTGGTGGTCGAAAGCTCAATCTTGGCCTTTTCGGCAGCTTCCTTGAGGCGCTGCACGGCGGCTTTGTCTTCTTTGAGGTCAATCCCCTGCTCGCGCTTAAATTCGTCAACCAGGAAGTTCATGATGAGAAGGTCGAAGTCGTCGCCACCGAGGTGGGTATTGCCGTTGGTGGATTTTACTTCGAACACGCCGTCGCCGAGCTCAAGCACGGAGACGTCGAAGGTACCGCCACCGAGGTCGTAAACCACGATTTTCTCTTCTTTTTTCTTCTCGAGACCGTAGGCCAAAGCGGCGGCGGTGGGCTCGTTGATGATGCGCTTGACCTCGAGGCCGGCAATTTTACCGGCGTCTTTGGTAGCCTGGCGCTGGGCGTCACTGAAGTAGGCAGGAACAGTAATGACAGCTTCGGTGACCGTGCTACCCAGGAAGGCTTCGGCGTCGGCCTTGAGCTTGGAGAGGATCATGGCCGAGACTTCTTCGGACGTGTACTCCTTGTCGCCCATTTTGACCTTAACGGCGTCGCCGGACTTGACGATCTTGTAGGCCATGAGCTTGATGTCGCGCTGGACCTCCGGGTCCTCGAACTTGCGGCCGATAAGGCGTTTGACGCTGTAAATAGTGTTGTCGCCATTGATGACGGACTGGCGTTTGGCAACTTGGCCCACGAGGCGCTCGCCGTTTTTGGACACCGCCACCATCGACGGCGTAGTGCGGCCGCCCTCAGCGTTAGCGATGATGGTAGGCTGGCCGCCTTCCATTACGGCCATGGCCGAGTTGGTAGTTCCGAGGTCGATTCCGATAATTTTTCCCATGTAGTAGTTTCTCCTATTGCTTATGTTAGCACTCACCGTGTTGGGGTGCTGATATGACAATAGTGTAAGAAATTAGCACTCTCATGTCAAGAGTGCTAATTATTTGGCTGGTCCGACTTTGACCATGGCATGGCGCAAGATGGCGGGTCCCATCTTGTAGCCAGCCTGGAGCTCCTCGATCACAATTTCGTCGCCGCCGTCCATAGAAATGGCTTCGTGCAGATGCGGATCGAAGGGTTGGCCAACGGATTCGAAGCGCTCAACGCCAAGATTGCTCAACACTTTGTCGAACTGAGCACGAATGGCGTCGATGCTGGCGGCCCACTGGGGGTCGATGTCGGCCGGATTTTGGCTGTGGCGAGCATCGGTGCGTGATTTCCAGGCAACGCGGCCGTCAAAGTCGAAGGCGCGGTTGATCGGCACAGCCCACGGCACACTCGACAGATCGGCGGTGCCGGTGACGGCGTGGGGGTGGTTTTTCATAATCCAGGCCGCGGCCTCGGTTGGCGGGATCGGTGGTAACAACGATCATTTCGATTGTCCTTTGGTGACATATGTTATCTTGCCGATATCCTAACACTCTGGAGGCAAAAAAGAGTTGCACGCAACGCAAATGTCTGTCTGATGATTATTTCGAACTGAATGATTTTATTGCTACCCTACTTCGGTGAAGGCACGGTAGTACGCGAGGGGTCTGACTTCGCTTGTTTAACAAGCTTCTCCAGGGCTAGAAGCGCCAATAGCTGGAATACCCAGTATGTTAACGTGATAGTTGCAAATAGAAGGTACCCGTTTCGTAAGTTGTCTGCGGGATATATAGAAGTAGCTACTCGATTTAATACGAGAAAAGCGAGAGCATTCGCGGTAAGGCATATCCACCACGAGGTAACTGAGCGCAACCGCTTCAGAGTGACAGTACCAATCGCAACGAGCAGCAATAGGAGGCCTAAATCGGCAACAACTCCAAGTTCCGTCCGGACTGGACCAATAAGTGCACTCGTTAGTTCATAACCGGCTAAGGCAATAGCCATGGATAAAAAAGTTGCGATCGGCGCTGCTTTGATATGGAACTTCATGGGAATTAATCCTTCAATCAATGGTCTGAATTCATTATAGTATGCCAGTGCCTTCCTCCCCGAGCCCAATTGGTCTTGCAGGTCGGCGACCAGCGCAGCTCCAGCAACCCTGCGTAGGGGGTTGCATTGGTCAATGCACGTTTGAAGTAGACCTGCGTGTAGGCGACGGTGTACGCTCCGTCGGAGCAACGGGTTGACATCGGGTCCTTACCCGAGCAGTAGTCGCCATAGCAGGTGACGGCCGCTTGCGCGGTGGGTGCGATGACGACGGATCCTGCGATCGCTAGAAGTAGCACTGCCAAAACACTGGCGACCCTTGTCTTCCTCAGCAATGCGTAGGGATACATCGATGACAGGATTTTCATCCTCGGAACACCTTTCTGGAGCTGGTACGATATGCCGAATGGCCACCGCTTCAATCAAGGTACATTCGCGATGATATAAGTCTCAGAATTGATAGTCAATATTATTGCTTTATGTAAAGCAATAATATGATTTGGAACTATTCTTTCTTAGTATAAAGTCTATCCCGTCTTCGGTCCGACTTTGACCATGGCATGGCGCAAAATGGCGGATCCCATCTTGTAGCCAGCCTGGAGCTCCTCGATCACTATTTCGTCGCCGCCGTCCATAGAAATGGCTTCGTGCAGATGCGGATCGAAGGGTTGGCCAACGGATTCGAAGCGCTCAACGCCAAGATTGCTCAACACTTTGTCGAACTGGGCACGAATGGCGTCGATGCTGGCGGCCCACTTGGGGTCGATGTCGGCCGGACGATGTGCCAATTCCTGATCGAAGCTGTCGCGGGTAGACAGAAACTCACGCACGACGCGATTTTTGGCAAAATCAAAGACCTCGGTCTTTTCGCCCTCGGTGCGGCGTTTGTAATTCTGAAATTCGGCCTGCACGCGCTGGAGGTCGGCCGTGAGTTCGTTTACGCGTTCGTCGGGGTCGGCGCTGACCGAGCCGCCGGTCACGGTTTGCTCGGAATTCATCTCAACGTTTACCTCGGTGTGCGAACTGCCTTCCATATCTTCGAGGATTTTCTTGGCTTTTTTCTGGGCGTCATCTAATTTCGACATATTTTCTCCTAATTCAACGCTTCTTCGAGCAATTGGCCGGTGTACTGAACGAGGCCAATCACAGGGCCGTAATTCTGACGGGTGGGTCCGAGGACGCCGATGTAGCTGCGCGAGCTAAACGGCGATTCGAACCGACTAATAATAAGAGTAGCACCGCTGGCTCGACCGATGGGATTTTCGCGACCAATATAGACGCTGATCGGGTCGTTGGGGGCGGCTTCGGCGAGCCACTCTTCGAGACTGTCGAGCAGCCGGGCGACCTCATAGGCCTGAGTGCCACCGAAAAATTCGGGCTGCTGGAAGAGACTGGCCATGCCCGATAAATACAGATTACCAGATATAGTGCCGAGGCCAAGGTTGCTGGTGACGTGGGCCAACGATTCGACGGCGTTCTTGATGGTACGCTCCATTTCGCCGGCCGATTTGATCTGGCGGGCCATGGCTTGCTCGTGGCGGCCGTCGTGGGTGGGCTGCTCCACCAGGGCGTTCACATAGGCGCGGTAGCCCTTATCGGTGGGGACGCGGCCGGCCGAAATGTGCGGCTGCATGATGTAGCCGTTGGCCTCGAGGGCGGCCATTTCGGCGCGGATGGTGGCACTAGAGGTATCGAACTGTTCGCACAACGCCATAGAACCGATGGGTTCGGCAGTCTTGGCGTAGGTCTCCACGATGGCACTTAAGATTTGTTCTTGGCGCGGCGTCATGAGGTTATTTTAGATTGTTAGCACTCTAGCGTCAAGAGTGCTAACCACAGCTACCCTATGCAACTCAATGTAGATTAAATCATGAGGTAGGCAAATTTTTGAGTTGATGTTTGTTATTTTTACCAAAGGAAGTTTTAGATATTTCGATCAAACTTTATTGCGTATATAAAGGAATATTTATGCTATACACGATAATTGTCGTTCTATTAGTGCTTTGGCTGCTCGGACTAATCGCCCATATTGGGGGCGGGCTGATCCATACCCTACTTGTTGTTGCGCTGATAGTGTTCATTTACAACATGATATCTGGGCGTAACCGAAAGATATAAGCCGTATACTGGGGGTAACGGAGAAAAAATCTTGAAGAATGCACCCAGTTTTACCCTGCCCGATCAAACCGGAACGAACCACAGCCTAGCGGATTATGCAGGCAAGTGGCTGATTTTGTATTTTTATCCTCAGGATGACACGCCCGGATGCACCACGGAGGCCTGCGCGTTTCGCGATGATTACGATTTGATGCAGCAAAAGGGACTGCAGGTGCTCGGGGTGTCACATGATTCGGTGGCGAGACACGCCAAGTTTGCCGCCAAATACGACTTGAATTTCCCGATTTTGGCCGATGTCACGAGCGAGACAATTGTGGCCTATGGTGCCAAGGGCTTGCTCGGGACAAAACGAATGACGTTTCTGATTACACCCGCGGGTAAGATTGCCAAGGAATACCCCAAAGTGACACCAAAGGGGCATTCGGGGCAGATTATGGCCGATTTTGAGATGCTGCGGGCAGTGGCCTAGGGCGCGAACATTTCGCCCAGGCGATCGAGGATACGCACCAGATCATTGGGGGGGATATCGCCAAGTTGGCCGATTACCCGAAGAGGGCTCATGGCTTGAATGTGGTCAAGCATGGCGTATGACTGGCGGTCGCGAAATTCGATGCGGACGCGACTCGGGTACTGCTTGGCCTGCGTGGTTAGCGGCACGACGATGAACGTGCCCGCTCGAGCGTTTGTGGCATCAGGCGAGACCACTACGCACGGCCTGGGCTTTTGGACTTCGCTGCCGACACCGTAGAATTGCCCCAGTAAAACCTGGCCTCGTTTTACTTTTCCCACCAGTCATCCTCATCATCGAGTAGTTCTTGCGGGATAGGAGGCCCGACGGCCAGCCAGTCGAGCTCTTCTTGAGTGAGAACCAGATCCCCCCGCGCTTCGGCGGCCGCGTAAGCCTCGGCCCATCCGGCGCGGGGTTTGCGAATGTTCGCTATGAGGATTTCACCATCGCGGGCAATTAGCTCGAGCTCACCTTCATCAGTGAGGCCGGCCTGCTCAATGAGAGCTTTTGGTATGCGGATACCGCGTGAGTTGCCGATTCGAGTGAGCTTGGTGATGGTTTTGGTGAGCGACATAATTACATTGTAATTACAGGATTAATGAAAATCAATGTGGGTTGGGAGTGATTTGCGTCAGGCTATGTTGTCTTCGATCTACAGGCCCGTATGGATGAGTCCGGTGATTACCCCTGTAAACACGACCCAGCCCAATATTGCGATGTAAGCGACGAGCTTGCGCGCGAGATAGAGGCGCTTATGCAATTTGGGGTTTGTAGTTTTTCGGGCATAGAACGTTAGTATGATAAAGATTAATATGAGAGCCAAGAAGTAGCAGGCTGAGAAGATTTCGTAGCGGCGCCACACTTCTACCCATGCGGCTATCCAGTGTGGATCGTCAGGTGAATCCATTATGAACCCTTGGTTACGTTGGGCTATGGCAACGTGATTATGTTAAGTCCAATGGCAGCAAAAATACCCCAGGCGATGAGGGCTACCCAGGTGCCGATCTTGCGCACGAGCCATAAACGTTTCCGGAGTTTGATGTCTGGAGTGCGACGGGCTACTACGGTGATTGAGATGAATGCGGCCGTAAGAAATACTAGAAAAATGAGAGTATAAATCTCGTAGGAGTAGTAGCGTTGTGCCCAAAAATTGACCCACTCGGGGTCTGTGGGGGAAAAATCGCTGAACAGAGGTACTGTAATATTCATAGCCTAAGTATATACGTTATACAGAGCCATATCCAAGTATAAATGCAGGAAATATCCGTATGTATCTGCTGGCAATGTACCCGTTAGCGCCAGATGAGTGCCAATCCCACTAGCAGGGCTCCTGCACTACCAAGATAGCGGAATAGCCGTAATTGTTTTTTAACTTAAGACTTTTTGTTCGTCTAGACCACACCGTCAAACAGGCAAAAACAATACAACGGCGAAAACGAATGTTCCAGCATTCCGGGCAAACTCTGTAGCGGCCTGAGAAAATGTTCGCTGCCATTCAGGATCGTCGGGGGACATTATGCTAAACAATATGGTTAGGTTATACATGTGGCGATGATACGCTAAATATTGAGGTAACTACGGACAATTATCGGCCTACAGGCCGGTATGAATGAGTCCAGTGATTATACCCGTGAACACTACCCAGCCCAAGATTGCGATGTAGGCGAGGAGTTTACGGGCAAGATAGAGACGCTGATGCAATTTGGGGTTTTTAGTTTTGCGGGCGTAGAACGTTAGCGTGATAAAAATTAAAATGAGCGCTATGAAATAGGAGGCTGAGAAGATTGCGTACCAACGGAAAAAACTATCAAACATAGTTTGCACTTCTGGGTTGTCGGGCGAGAGACCCATATAATTCCTTCGTTATGACCTATCTCTTAATCGTATGCGTTATGCTTTTCCATACCCAGATATTTGTCCAGGTAGCTTGAGTTCCCCCGCGGAAGTGGGCTACACTTCCGCGGGGGAACAATATTCGTCTAAGCAAGGGGTTACCTCAGGGCCCTGATCGCCGCCGATGCCATCTTGGCCTGGCCGCTGTCATCGGGATGGGGATAGCCGAAATAGCGTGTCTTCTGGATCTCCGGCAGTGGGTTAGGACCGAAGATGTTGCGCGGATCGACGTGGGTAACGTCGGAACCGTTGGGCTCGAGATGAAGTTTGTCCAGCTCGTCGATGACGCTCCCCGCTCCATGCCAGGTAAGCGACTTGGTGAGATCGTTGGGGTCGGGAATCTGACGATCGACGTTGCACACGTTGTCCGACTTGAGAACATACGGGTACAGCATGTCGACGAACCGGACACTTGAGGACGCGGCCCTGCCCTGCGCCACGATCTCGCTCAGGTCGCTCCGAATGGTTGCTTTCTGGTTGAGCAAGCGGTTGTACAGCGCCTGTGTGTCTGGGCAATCGCTCCAGTTGGTGACGTTCCAGGGCTTGGGCTTGCCCGACAGGTGGCCCTGGTAGAAGTCCCGCAGCGTATTCAGGAAATCGACGTTGTTCGCACCGCCGGTGAGGCTGACGATGCTCCAGGTCTGGCCGAGGTTCGCGATGGTGCGGGCCATCGATCTGACCTGGCCCTGATCGAACATCTGGCCGGTGGTGACGCCGCTTTGAGCGAGTAGCAGTTCCTTGTACTTCCAAATCGCGGGCACACCTGTGTTGAGCTTGGCCACCGCCCGAGTCACCCACGAGAAGGCGGGATCATTCTCGGTGAGCGAAGCCGGATGACACGGCCCGACGATTGGGAGGTCTTGCGGAACGCAGCCTATATCGTCCTTGTCCTGGTGATGCCCGCTGGAATACGAATCTCCCAAGCCGGCCCAAGGCGGTGCCTGGGGCACAAGGAGAGTCGTGCCGTAGTGGGCCTCCTTGGACCGGGCGACGTATGCCGTGATGGGCACGTTGCTGCCGGGTGACAGGCTGCGGCTCGGGTCGAAGACCTTCCAGCCGAAGCGGAGCGTGCTGGGCGCTGTTTCGCCGACGCCGCAGATACGCGGACGCTTCTCCCAAGTTCCCACCGTGACGATGAGGGAGGCTGGGCAAGATACATTCGTGAGATCGGCGGAGACATCCAGGATCCAGGATGGAGTCGTGGGCGAAACCGACCAACTGACACCAGCAACAACCCCATGTTGCTTGTTGTCGACCGGTGGAGGCGGAGCATCCCCAGGTCCAAGAACCAGGAGCGGAGTTGACCAGAGGCCGGTGAAGTCACCTTGGAGATGAGCCCTGATCATCAAGTACAGGTTTGTGCCTGGGGCATGCCCTGTGGTGTCGATCACGAAGTGCGTCGGAGCATCGAGCGGCGTGCCCGCCGGATCAGTCGAGACGACTTGGACGTTAGTGTCAGTCGGATCGAGCGCATCCGGAGTGGCGGCGTATCCGAGCTCATACGAGTTGACGAAGTACGACCCCGCCCAGCTAGGAGGAACAGTCGCCGTGACGGCTTTCTGGGTCGGATCGGCCGGCTGCACCGCATCCAATGAGGTGGTTGGCCCTGGTGGCAGGGCGATCATTGCGCTCGCAGGCGAGGAGAGGATTGCCGAGGAGACGGGCATGGTCAGAAGCGCCACTATCAACGCTAGGACTCGTTTCCGAGGCTTACGTATGGGCAACATTGGTCTGTCCTATTCTTTCGAAGGGCGTCCGAGCGGAATTTCGCACGAACTTGCGTACTATACACTCAACTTAGGCTTTTACCAAGCCCAATAATCGAAATCTCCTGCGTGGTTAAATCATGGCCGATTTTAAGATGCTGTCGCGGTGACAATATTGTAGTGCCAGTACTGCCGAAGCCGGTATACGTGAAAGGCAGTAAACGTATTGATATAGGTAGCTTTCGGGCGATTTAAGGATCGCTGAAGGTAATACCAGGCGAACGCGAGGTGATGAAAACGACGTAGCATTGGTACCACATGCGACGTAATATCGCGCTGGGTTACGTTGCTGAATCCGTTAATACCGAGCAAGGGTTCAAAACTGTCATGCTGGAACGGAGGGAAAGCATGCATAGCGGAATGCTCGACGATATCCTTAAAAATACTTATAAATTCAGGTTTAATTTTGCCCGGCGTTTCGATTGAATACTCGAACATTACCAGCTTCCCATTGGGCTTGAGTACGCGCCGCAATTCTGACAATGCCTCATCATAGTTTGGCGCGTGATAAAGCGTTTCCATAGTGTAGACGGCGTCGAAGCTATCATTCGGAAACGGCAGCTTAGTATAGTCACCGACCCGAAACGACACTCCGGGTTGATGGCGAGCAGCGGAGTAGCGCGTAGCCTCCTTAATATTGAAATCCAGAAGATCTATGCCTTCAATCTGGTAACCGAAATCTTGTGCCAAATTTACCGCTACACGCCCCATGCCGCAGCCTGCGTCGAGCACTTTGCTACCGGCCGGGAGGTTGATTGCGCGCCCAAGTTGATCTTCCATACGCCGCATGGCGCGCTTCATACTGATATGTTCTTGGCCCTCGGGATAGTAGCCAAAGTGCTTTGTACCGCCGAGAATGAGCCGATACCCGAGGCGGGATTCGCGGGTACGGTAATAAGTCTTGGTACGCTCTTGGAGGCTTGGCATTAGCTGTCTTTGCTCACTAATATCATGAAGGCTTCGGCGGGAATGTCGAACTTGCCGACGCGTTTCATGCGCTTTTTGCCTTTTTTCTGCTTATCGAGAAGTTTGTTTTTGCGGGTAACATCTCCGCCGTAGAGGCCGGCGATAACATCTTTGCGCACGGCTTTCACGTCTTCGCGGGCTATGATTTTGCCGCCGATAGCCGCTTGCAACGAGACTTCAAAGTTTTGCTTGGGGATGAGGGTTTTAAGCTTCTCGACGATCTGTTTGCCGGCGCGGTAGGCTTCGTCTTTGTGGGCAATCAAGGACAAGGCG
Source organism: Candidatus Saccharimonadia bacterium (assembly GCA_038245115.1). Classification (GTDB taxonomy): domain Bacteria; phylum Patescibacteriota; class Saccharimonadia; order UBA4664; family UBA4664; genus UBA5169. Next base: position 38,751 of record JBBRSS010000010.1, on the reverse strand, counting down.
TCGACCATGTCGCCGCCAACGAGGATGTCGAGGCGCACGAGGGCTTCGGGGCGGTAGGCAGCGAGCTCGTAGTTGAAACTACCGTAGCCCGAAGTGATGGATTTGAGGGAATCGTAAAAGTCGGTGAGGACGTTGGCGAGAGGGGCATCGAAAGCGATAAGAGCGAGTTTTTCGTCGACATAAGTGAGGTTTTTCTGGATACCGCGGATGCGGTTAACCAGCTGAATGACGCCGCCAATGTAATCGCCGGGGACCACGACCTCGCCGGTGATCCAGGGCTCCCGGACTTCCTCGATGTGACTGGGGTCGGGCAGGTCGGCAGCGGAGCGGATGGTGCGCTCGGTGCCGTCGTGGGAGCGGACGATGTAATCGGTGCTGGGGCTGGTGACGACCATATCGAGGCCGTATTCGCGCTCGAGACGCTCACGAATGATATCGAGATGCAGGAGACCGAGGAAGCCGACGCGGTAACCAAAGCCGAGCACCTGGGAAGATTCGGGCTCGTAGATAAGAGCGGCGTCATTAAGTTTGAGCTTTTCGAGGGCGTCCTTGAGGTCGGGGTATTGTTCGTTGGAGGTGGGGAAAAAGCCGGCGAATACAAACGGTTTGACCTGTTTGTAGCCGGGCAGAGCCTCGACGGCGCGGTGGGCGCTGAGGGTAACGGTATCCCCCACCCGGGCTTCGGCGATGGATTTGAGGTTGGTGACCACGTAGCCGATTTGGCCGGTTTCCAGGAAAGGAACAGCGGTTTGCTTGGGCGCGAACATGCCGGTTTCCACAGCCAGGCCATCGGTGGCGGCATTGATGAGGCGCAGGGTGTCGTGGCGCTTAAGCTGGCCGTCGACGATGCGTACAAACAAGATGACGCCGCGATAGTCGTCGAATACACTATCGAACACGAGGGCGCGCAAGGGAGCTTCGGGGTCGCCGGATGGCGGCGGGACAGATTCGACGATTTTGTCGAGGAGCTCGGGCACGCCGGCGCCCGTTTTGCCGGACACACGCAGGATGGTTTCGGGGTCGACGCCCAGGAGGCTGGCGACTTCGCCTGCCACGCGCTCGGGATCGGCGGCGGGCAGGTCGATTTTGTTGAGCACGGGGATGATGGTGAGGCCGGCCTCGATAGCGAGGTAAACGTTGGCCAAGGTTTGCGCCTGAATGCCCTGTGAGGCGTCCACCACCAGTACAGCGCCCTCGCAGGCGGCCAGGCTGCGGCTAACTTCATAGCTGAAGTCGACATGGCCGGGGGTGTCGATGAGGTTGAGGCGATAGGTAGTGTCATCGGCTGAGTTTTGCTTTTGCTCCGGCGGTAGTCCCCCTTTCGCATGCTCCGAAGGCAATTCATTGGCTGGCCGGCGAACGCCATCCGTCTCTTCACGGGGGCCGGTATCAAAACCAGCACCGGCTGGCGCCAACGAACTTCCTTCACCGCCTACCCCCATCTTGAGGCTGGGCGTCCAGGCCATGCGCACGGGCTGGAGCTTGATGGTGATGCCTTTTTCGCGCTCCAGATCCATGGAATCGAGCAGTTGCGCCTGCATGTCGCGCTTGTGGACGGTGCCGGTGAGCTCGAGCATACGATCGGCCAAGGTCGATTTGCCGTGGTCGATGTGCGCAATGATACAAAAATTTCGGGTATGGAGTTGGTTCACAGTAGTTGATTATACCGTGAAAGGATGCTCTCGTTAAGCCTTAGACAAAACTGGTGCAGCGGACGGGGCTAGAGGCAGGGTGACAATAAACTGCGAGCCAACCCCCTTCTGGCTTTCAACCATAATGGTGCCGCCCATTTTTTCGATATACTGCTTGATAATCCAGAGTCCGAGGCCGGTGCCCGAGATATCTTGTGTATCGGGATTTTTGGCGCGGTAAAAACGTGCGAACAGATGGGAAACTTCATCGGGGGTGAGGCCGATCCCGGTGTCTTGAACAGTGGTTGCGAGCACACCAGGAGCTGTAGCGTGGCTGATGGTAACGGTGCCGGTGCGGGAATATTTGATGGCATTGTCGATGAGATTAGTGAAAATCTCGCTGATGCGGTCGGGATCGGCCAAAACGGAGGGCAGGTCGGTGGGCGGTTGGTAGATGAGCGCGAGGCCTTTGTCTTTGGCTTTAACCTCATAAGTATTCATCATGGGCGCAATGGTGGCGGCTAAGTTGACCGCGCTGAGGTTGTACTTGGTTTTACCCTGCTCGAGGCGGGAGACATCCAGCAGATCGGTAACCAGCCGAGTGAGGCGGTTGGTTTGATCTTGGGCGATAGTGGTCATTTCGCGAGCATTCTTGGAGAGGTCGGGCTCCTCTAGGACCATCGAGAGGTAGCCCTTAATTACACTCATAGGCGCTTTGAGCTCGTGGGTGGCTATGCTAATGAAGTCGTCTTTCATTTGGTTGAGATCTTTTTGGGCACGGAAGAGCTCGGCGTACTGGACGAACCGGAAATGGTTAATAAGCAGCAAGATTATTACCACTACCATTATGCTTAGCCCAATAAATGAATTGCGCAGGGTAGCACCGATGAGCTCGTCGGAGGCTCTAAGAGACACACGCATAATCGAGATGGCTGCCGGCTGACCACCCGAAGCTACTAGCGGAGTAGCCACCAGCCACTCGCGATCATTGCCCTCGCCCGAGGCGATGAGGCTGGCGATGGATTGGCCCTTGGCCCAGGCGAGCTGCGTTTGAATGGTAGTGTCGGCTTGGCCGACTTTGGCGGTGTCGGAGCCGGCCAGAATTCTAAAGCCAGTGCCGTTGGGCGCAACCACGCTAAGCTGATCGATTTCGGGAGCTTGGGAGCGGGCTTGATCGATAAGCTGCTGAAGCAGCGGGGCGGCACGGTCGGGACTATTGGCGCCCATGATATTGGTGGCGGAGATACCGAAGACTTCGTTGGCTAGGTTGGCTTTGCGACGCAATTCGAGATCGAAATTGCTCTTGATTTGGCTGGTGAGCCAGACAGTACCGGCCACAATGACGGCGGGTATTAATATCACCAAGAAGATGGAATAAGCTACTTCGAGGCGCTGCTGGTTAAGCTTGAACGTCATCGGAAGGCGGCTCAGTGGGTGGAGTGGCTAGTTCGACAGGACCGGTGGCAGCTGGCATGGCTTGCGCGGGAGCTGTTGGTGCGGAAGGTGCGACTGGGGTTGGTTGGGCGGGGGCGACTGGCTGGGCGGGAGGCGCAGGCGGCACTACTGGAGCGGCTGTGGATACCGATGGCGCATTCGGTTGGATGATTCCCGGGAGTGGGCCGGGTACCGACGGGGCAGATGACACGGAGTGAACGTTATCCGATGGAGCGGGTTGCGAGCGGCGGCGGCGCAAAATAGTGAACAGGACGCCAAAGGCGGCCAGCACCAACACGCCCGCACCTACCGCATAACCTATCTGAGCGGTCGAAAGCTTGCCCTCAACAACTAAGGTGCCGTCCTGGCTGCCAGGCGCGGCCGCGGCCACGGTAATTGGCACAGCCGAAGTACGGACGAAGTTGCCGGCGTCTTTTTCGGCGACAGCATAAACTTCGTGCTTACCCGCCTTCAGGGGAGTTTCGAGAACATACTTCCAGGTGCCTTGGCTATCGGTTTCGGCCCGCAAAACAAGCGGGTCGGAGAAGACGTAGATGAAAATGCTCGAATTCGGTGAACCCTTACCGACCAGGAGCAGGCCCTTAACCGATTTGCCGTCTTTGGAAGTAATCGTGTGATTGTCGATACTAGTAAGCGAAACAATATCGGTAGTGGAGGCCAGGTCGGTGAGGTTGGCTGGGGCAACCGGGGCCAATACGGACGGAATGGGCTCGGCGCCAGCGAAACAGGCGGCGGCTAGTTTGCGCTCGGCTGCCGTGGGCTGGCTTTTGCCGGTTGAAATCTCGCTAAATCGAACTTTGCCCAGAGCTAATTCGAGGCAGCTCAAGGTGGGGATGTTAACGACCGGATCGGAGTTGGTGGGATCGGCGGGGCGGAAGATGGTTGGCATGGCGGCCAAGCGCGTGGCGTCGGCGGCACTTACCGGCACCGGGGTTGGAGTCGGGCTGGAAGAACCGGAGCTTGAATTTGAGGTGGCGGAAACCGGGGTGGAAGTTGGGACGGGCTTGGGGGTCGGGCTGGAAGGACCGGAGCTTGAATTGGTTGTGCTTGACGCGATCTTGACGGGGACGGTTACGGAGGCGGCTAAACCGTTGTAGGTAAACTCAGCCATAATCGCGCCGGTCCCAACGGCACTAGCGTTGAAAACGGTGGTGCTGCCGCCATTAGGAAGAGCTGTGCCGAGGGTGGAATGCCAGTTGACGGTCAGAGGGCTAACGTGGGACGTGCGGCCGTATTTATCGGTGTACATCGTGTCGAGGCCAAATGGAGCACTCGAGCCCAAGACGCCTTGCCAGTTATTGGGAGAAACGACTCCTGCGAGTACTGGTGCCTGGGTAGCGAGGTTGTTGACGTTGATTGAGACCAAAGAACTGGCACAGTCCTGAGTGGTTGATGTGCCGAAATGAGCGACAGCCATGAGTTGGTAGGAGCCATTTGGCTGGTTGCGGGAGTCCCAACTTAAGACCCACTGGGAGCCGTTCATGGTGGCCATCCCAATTGGCTGCTGAGCGGTTGCGGAGGAGGAGGTAACCAATACGAAGCTGAGGCTGCTGGCCGCAATGGGCGTGGAATAAGCCGATAGGTTCATAATGCCGGTTTGCCCGCCACCGGAAGTGCCGTTGACAGGACTAGTAATAAGCACGCTCGACCCGGTAGCACATGCCGCCTGGGCGGTGGGAGGATTCACAGTGAGAACCGCGAGCGATCCAAGAGCAATCGCCCCGGCGAATAAAGACAAAACGAGATGATGGGCGCGTAGAGGCATCGGGGTTAATATTTCCGGTTATTATTTACCCTAACAATGGCCAAAATGTGACCCAAAGTCAATAAGCGTAAGCGTGATCAGGCGTAATTATCGGTCCAATCGTTTTGCATCAGAACGACATCTCCGGCAGCGATGAAATGCTCGATGTTGGAATAAAAATTCAACGGGTCATCAATGAGAACGAGTTCGCCGACAAAGTTTGCCTCTTTGAGACCTTGCTGGATATGCGGCGTCACTGAGTTTTGGATCAGGACGACGAGATCTGCTACGCCGGCAATATCGCGGCCAATCTGACGATGGACGGCGGCGGTCTGACTCCCCTGCTCCACCAGACCAGGCGTAACATAAACCCGCCGCTTGGCCTCAACGCTCGCAAGCCAGGCCAGGCCGGCTCTCACGCCGTCGCTGTTGCCATTGTAGGTATCATCAATAACCCACGCCCCCACCAGCTGACGAGGCTGCATCCGATGCTCGTAAGGCTTGGTTTTGGCAACGCCCGCGGTAATTTGGTCGAGAGTTAAGCCCAGGCTGTGAGCGACATCGATAGCCGCCACTAAAGGACCGACGTTTTGTCGGCCGAGCAGCTGTGATTTGGCCACTATTTTCATGCCCGATTTGTGAACGGTAACCGAGGTGGAGTCTACGGCGATCGTAATTTCACTCACGACCCACCCGTTGACGCCGGAGGCCGTGTAAGCCAAGGGATCATCGGGGGAAACTTTGCTTCGAACGAGCGCGTTGTCGCCGTTTTTATAGACCGGGAGTTCGCCCAGGAAGTCGGAGAGCTCAAAAATGGCGGCCGTTGTGCGGTCGAGGGTCTTAAATTTGCTCAAATGAGCCTCGTTGATGCCAGTAATTACCCCCAACTGAGGTTTTACCAGATCACAAAGCTCGGCGATGTCGCCGGGATAGTATTCCCCAAGCTCAAAGATTAGGACCTCTTCGTCCCCCTTTAGGCCGGCAATGAACCTACTAATGCCGATGGGCGTATTCATATTGCCGGGGGTGGCGGCAACCCGCTTGGCCTCAGACAGAAGGGTGAGAAGAATTTCTTTCATAGTAGTTTTGCCGTAACTGCCGGCAATGGCAATACGCTGGCCGGGATGCATTGCGAGGCTAGCACGAGCATTTTCGATAACGGATCGTTGACGGCCAGCCTGGATGGTGACGTGGCCTAGCCAGACTACGACAGCCAATAAATACGCTAAAAGGAGGGGCGAGAGGATCACAATGGCGGCAGCAGCGAGCAGCCAGAGTGGCCGGGAAATACCAAGAGTGAGCGCTCCAAGTACAGCGAGCATTTCAATAATAACCGCGCCATCGACAATGCCAAGCAGCAATCTAGCCTTCAGCGTGAGGTCGAGACGGCCACGATTTTGCACTTTGCGAAAATCCTGGACGCGCCAGAACCAATCCAGATACTCATGGGTATCATATTCGCTGGCCTGAAGCATATAGACCAAAGATGCAGGATACTTGGCGTGGAAACAGGTGAGAAGCTTAGTCATGATAGGAACTGAGTGATTAATGCAGAAACTCGGTCGGGAGCATCATTGTGAACAAAATGCCCGGCAGCAGCGATAAGCGAAAAAGTTGAAATGGGGATGAGATTGGCCAGAATTCGACCGTCGGCTGGCGGGGTGTCTAGGTCGTCTGCGCCCCAGACAAGGAGGGTAGGTATAGTGATGCGGGCGGCCGCTCCGGAGAGGTCTTCATTAATGAGGTTAATAAACGTTTGGCGCAGGGGCCCCGACTCCAAATAATCCGAGCTGCCGGCGGCTCGGTAGAGCCGACTGCGTAGTCCGGGAGCAAATCGGCTGATTCCCGGAAGCACCACAACCCGTTTGCCAATCTTAGCTGCCAGCCCGATACTCTTGCTGCGCCATGTTTTGGGATGAGTAATACCGGCCGAATCGAGCAGGACAGCCCTGTGGGCGTCAAAGATGCCGTCCGCCAAACCCTTGAGTACAATGCGCCCGCCAAAAGAATGACCGATAACTGCCTTGACGTCTGTTATCTCAAGTTTCTTCAGGAAGTGGTCGACAAATTCGGCGTAGTCACGCACATACCAAGCCTTGGCGGGCAGCTGCGTACCCCCAAAACCAGGTAAATCCAACCTAAGTACCCGATAATTTGGCGATAAATTTGCGGCTAGGCCATCGAAGCTGTGGGCGTCGACGCCCCATCCGTGGAGCATCAGCACCACGGGTTTGTTTTGGCTGCCCTCGTCCAGGTACTGCGTCAATAGGCCTCGAGTGACCACATTCATAGTTAAAACTGCTTGAGAAAATTAGTCTGGAAGGTAGTCTGAACCCGCTGGCGCGCGGAGTGGCGTTCAAAAGCCAGGCGAATGAGCTCAGTCACTAGCTGGAGCCCGCTAATGCCTTTTTGGCGCCAATTGTGGGCATACAAGCTCCCGGGCAGTGGGTTGACCTCATTAAAGTAAACCCGCCCTGCCTTGGAATCGATCAATAGATCCACCCGTGCCAGGCCGCTACAGCCAAGGACACGATATACATCGAGGGCGGTAGCCTCGGCTTGGCCGTAAATATCTGCTGGGAGGTCGGCCGGAATTTTGCTGTAGCCTTGGGCTCCCTGCTTGCCGCCGCCTTTTTTGCCTCCACAGAGATACTTAGCCTCAAAATCAAAGAAATCATCGGCTTTGGTGAGGGGCTGTTCTACGAAGGCGGCCACAGGCGTCTCGTTGCCCATGACCGGAACGGTGACTTCAATGAGATTGGAAACAGCCTGTTCCACAATGACTTTATCGTCAAAATGAGAGGCAACTTCGAGGGCGTTCATGAGCTGGGACGGATCGGTAACGCGGGTAATACCAATGCTGGAACCGAGCCGGGCGGGTTTCACAAACAGAGGGTACTCAAGCTCGGCAATTTCAGCCAATATGCGTTTTGGATCACGCTCAAGCTCCGAAGCCAAAAACCAAAGCCAAGGAGTACTCGGAATATTTTGCGCCGCCGTAACTTGCTTGCTCAAAACCTTATCCATGGCAACGGCCGCGGCAGAGACTCCACAGCCCACATACGGCACGCCTGCCATCTCGAGCAAGCCCATTAACGAGCCATCCTCACCGTATGTTCCGTGCATTGCCGGAAAGACCACATCGATGTGACGGTACATCTTGCGGCCGGCAAATTGACTCGATTTTACGAGCGTAAGGCCTTCGTCGAAGAGCAGATGAACCTTGGGGGCTTTCTGACAAAATTCCTCAATTCCCACAGACTGGTAGAGGCTGATATCTTTGAGCTTGTCATCCCAATACCACGAGCCATCTTTAGCAATGTAGACTGCCTCCACATTGAACTGGCCCGTAATCTCGAGAGGTTTAATGACGCTCGTGAGGGCGGTAATTATTGATACATCATGCTCGGCAGATCTCCCGCCAAAAATAACTGCTACAGTTTTCATGCGCCGAGCATAACACGTTTGCGCCAATATTTACAATTATTCCGGATTAATTGTAAATAATGTTCTAGGTAAGGTTGAGCTGGCGCATAAGCAGCTCACGACCGCGGCGAGCCAGGTGCTTGGCTTCATTGAGGCGCAGAATATAGCATGGAATAAGGTAGGTGACGGCCGCGACGCCAACAATGGCGAGGAATTTAGGCATGAGAGTGATGAACCCGCGGTCGCTGGCGTAGAGCGGGACAAGCTGAGTAATTAAGGGGTAAAGAGCGCCGATCATGATGGCGCCAGATATCAACATGCGCCAGGCCCCCCGCCAAATCAAAAGCTCGCCAAAGCGGCCGTAGCGCAGGCGCAAAATCAGCAGCAAACTCAGGGTCTCGAGGGCGGATACCAACGAGGCGCTCATGGCGAGGCCGACAACGCCGTACTGGTGCGAAAAAATGAAGCTAAGCAAAATGTTTAGCGGAATGCTCGCGAGGCTGAGATACAGCGGGGTGCGCGTGTTTTGCATCGCGTAATACACCCGGCTCACAAGCATAAACAGACTGGTGAAAACAATCGTGCCGGCAAACCAGCCGAGAGTATTGGCGGTGGCGACGTCGCCGAAGCCGTAGAGTAGGCGCACAATATAACCGCGGGCCACTAGGGCAAACAGGGCCGACGGGATAGCCAAAAAGAGAATAAGCCGGGCGGTCTGCACATAGGCATCCACGAGCTGCTCGCGTTGGCCGGCGGAAGCACGGGCGGCTAGACGCGGGAAAATAGCGGTGGTAATAGAGCCGCCAATGAGCATAAGCGGGACATTCTTGAGGTTGTTGGCGAGGGCAAATTGGGCGATAGCATTTGGGCTGATGGTTGAGCCAATAATGGTTTCGACTGAATAATTTATTTGGTCGATACCTTGATCGATACTGCGCGGGAGCATTAATTTGAGGGTAGTCATGACCCCTTTGAGCTTGAAGGTAATAATTGGGCGGTACTTGAAGCCGAGGCCGTAGAGCCCAAGCCATTGCAATAAGGCCTGCAAAACAACGCCCAAGACCACGCCCCAGGCCGCGCCGTAGATTCCCATTCGACCGACCAGCAGAACGATGCCGATAATAATTCCGAGATTGTAGAGAACACCCGCCAGCGAAAAGATCACGAATCGGTTGAAGGCCTGCTGAACGCTACCGAGCACGCTCGAGATGGCAAACAGGACCGGGGTAATGGCCATGATGCGGGTAAGATTAACGGTGAGCTCATGGGTGGCCTGGTCAAAACCGGGGCTGATGAGGCGGGTAAGCGGATCGGCGAAGACGAAGATTATTACGCTACCGACCGCAGTGGCCAAGACTAACAGATTGAGCAGGCTGGAAGTGACTTTCCAAGCTTCTTCCTGCTGATCTTTTTGTAGGTGCTGGGAGAGCACCGGGATAAAGGCTACCGCAAAAGCGCCGGAGACCAGGAGGGTAAACAACAGTTCAGGGATGCGGAAGGCGGCATTATAGGCGCTGAGCTCGGGCCCGACACCAAAGTGCGCCACCAATAAGCGGTCGCGAAAGAGGCCGAGGAGGCGGCTGAGCAGATAGGCGCCGGAAATAATGAGGGTGGCGCCGGCGAAGGTTTGGCCGGCGTTGGCGCGGGTGAGAAGGCGTCGAGCTTGGTTTACCATGTGATTGCGGTTGGTTTCATGCTTTGGCTATTATACCCGCCTCGGCCTATAGAGGGTACTTATTACTTTATTACGTTAAATTCATTTCCCAGCGTAGCGCGCACCAGTCTACATACCGCCAAAGTGACATATTGCGAGCGTGTTTTGTGCCAGTTTGGCGGTATGGGGTGATGCGAGAGGATTACAAATATATATTCTATTGCTTTTGCTTGCGGGAGAGCCCTCGCCTACCCGCATTTTAGCTATGATGCTGCGGCTACGAGTCGTTCGAAGGTGGCGAAGTCGGGAGGTGTAATGTTGATTGCCGCGACGCTTGGATCGGCGGCCGCAGCATCGAAGAACTCCGTGAGGCCAGCAGTATCGCCACCGGGGATATTGACCGGAACATACAAGAAATTTGGCAACACTTGGTTCATATAGACTCGACTGGTCGACGCATCCCAGCCACCTTCATCCTTGTCGGCTAGATACGGGGTAAAGGTGAAACCCGGAAATTGCTCTTGGATCTCTTGGAAGCCGTCGTAGCCCCGCGCTACGGGGATTTTTGTGTGCGCAAACGGACGCTCAGACGATTGCTCCAAGTCTAATTCGGGTAGTACTTCTTTGCTCATATCCGAGTTTTCTTGAGATGTTTCCATTCTACTAGGCGGCTGCGGGGCTGCCGGAAATGTCGGGAGCGACGTCGATGGGGGTGGCGCCGGGTTCGCGGGGATCATCGGGCTTGGGGTGGTGGGGGCGCGGGCCGATGAGCTCGATAAACTCATCCTTGTCGATGACTTCGTCCTTAATAAGCTTGGCGGCAATCAGGTTGACCTTGTCGCGGTGGGTACGAATAACCTCGCCGGCGCGGTGGGCGGCTTCCTCGATGAGGCTGGCGACTTCCTCATCGATAATTTTGGCGACTTCTTCGGAGTAATCCTTGCTGGAGCCAAAATCGCGGCCCAGGAAGACATTGTCGCTCTGCGAACCAAAGACGCGGTTGGGAAGTTTCTGGCTCATACCGTTGTCCATAATCATATGGCGAGCCAATTGGGTGGCCTTCTGGAGGTCGTTGGAGGCGCCGTTGGTGATGTCGCCGAAGACGATGTCCTCGGACAGGCGGCCGCCGAGCATGACGGCCATGTCATCTTTGTAATCGGAAACGGAACTGAGGTGACGATCTTCGTCGGGCAGCTGCCAGGTAAATCCGCCGGCGCGGCCGCGGGAGATGATCGACACTTTGTTGACGGGGTGCGCAAAGGCTAGCATGTGGGCGACGATGGCGTGGCCGGCCTCGTGGTAGGCGGTAATTTCTTTTTCCTTGATGTTCATAACGTGGGTTTTGCGCTCTGGTCCCATGAGGACTTTTTCGACGCTGGAGTTGAGATCTTTTTGAGTGATCTTTTTCTGGTCGAGGCGGGCGGCCAAAATGGCGGCCTCGTTCATGAGGTTTTCCAGGTCGGCGCCGGAAAAGCCGGGAGTCTTTTTGCCGATTTCTTCGAGATCAACAGTCTTTTCGAGCGGCTTGCCGGCGGAGTGAACTTCCAAAATGGCAATACGGCTCTTGAGGTCGGGGGCGTCGAGGGTGACGCGGCGGTCGAAGCGGCCGGGGCGCAGCAAAGCAGGGTCGAGAACGTCGGGGCGGTTGGTGGCGGCGATGACAATAACGTTGGCACCCTGCTCGAAGCCATCCATTTCAACGAGAATCTGGTTGAGGGTCTGCTCGCGCTCGTCGTGTCCCCCACCCAAACCGGAACCGCTCTGGCGGCCGACGGCGTCAATTTCGTCAATGAAAATGATACAGGGCGCGTTTTTCTTGGCCTTCATGAACAAATCGCGCACGCGGCTGGCACCCACACCCACGAACATTTCTACGAAGTCCGAACCGGCAATAGAGAAAAACGGCACGCCGGCCTCCCCTGCTACGGCGCGGGCGAGAAGGGTTTTGCCGGTTCCGGGAGGGCCAAACAGCAGAACGCCCTTAGGGATTTTGGCGCCAAGAGCTTCAAACTTGCTGGGGAACTTGAGGAATTCAACGACTTCGGTGAGCTCCTGTTTGGCTTCGTCGGCGCCGGCAACTTCTTTGAAAGTCACTTTCTTTTTGTCGGTACCATAGAGTTTGGCTTTTGATTTGCCGAAGTTCATCGCTTGATTACCCTGGCCCTGGGCCTGGCGCATCATGAAGTAGAAGAAGGCAATGATGAGCGCGATTGGGCCCACAGTGATGAGCAGCTGGAACCAAATGCTGGAGGTTCCGCTATCGGTACCCTTAACGCGAACCGTGATTTTGGAATCATCAATGCCGTAGTCTTTGAGCGTGGCGGAACTCTCTTTGTTGGTGAGGTGCTTGGGGGCAGAAGGGTCTTTGAGGGTAGAAGTGAGCTTGTTGCCCTCGACGTCGATACTATCGACCTGGCCGGTTTTGGCCTCATTAATAAACTGCGAGAGCGGCACCGTTTCGGTGCGTACCGTCGGCAAGGACATAACTACAAGTATTGCGGCCACCAAAATAGCGCCGACTAAGAAGAAGAAACTACGGGTGCTTTTCTTCATTTTCATCTATTACCCACTTTCATTAGCTGTATGAATATAACATTTCGGCGCCTGAGATACACGAAAGCCCCGTAATACCAATTTATTATACGCTACCGAGGCGGGTTTGTGGTTAGGCAAATGCGAGCTGAATCGATTTCAATGATTAGCCCCTGGCGCAGCGGCCGATATTTGCGCGGGCGGCCGGTTTTGGCGAACTCGGCGGCCTCAGTAACGAGACGGCGGTCCAGCTGAACGCCTGGGCGCATGAGCCGGGCGGCGGCCAGAATTAGCTCTTCGAATTCGCCGGGCTGAAGGCCGCGGACGAACTTGGCGGGGAAAGAATAAGTATTTGGGTCTAGTCGGGCAGCTTTGAGCATTATGCTTATGCTTTGATCTACTTTTTTGTTCAATTTGTCTAATTGCGCGAGGTTTTCCAGATAGGAGGCGCGCCAAAGTGGGTCGGCATGGGGAAGAATTCGGTGGCGCAACAGGTTGCGCGGATTGCTAATATCGGCGTTCGTGGGGTCCTCGCGCCAGGCAATTTGGTGACCGGCATAGTGACGGAGGTCGGCACGGGTTAGTTGAATAAGAGGCCGCAGGATGGTGGGGCTGGTGGCCATGGGTGCCAAACCGAGTCGGCCGCTGCCGCGCGCGAGGTTGAGCAGGCTGGTCTCAAGCAGGTCGTCCTGATGATGGGCGGTGAGCACGGCGGCGGCGCCTAGTTTCTGGCGAGTTTGCTCGAGCCAGTCGTGGCGAACGGTGCGGGCGGCGGCTTCGCTGGCCTGGCCGAGTTCGGCCGCAAGATGCTCGAACGGCAGACCGTAACGCGCGGCGGCGGCGGCCACAAACGCTGAATCGGACGCGGACTCGGGGCGCAGGCCATGGTCGATGTGAGCGACGGTGAGCTTAAGATTGCGATCGGTGGCGGTCGCCAAAATATCGAGCAGCACCATAGAATCGGCCCCGCCGGAGACGGCCACAATGTATTTTCCCGGAGCGGGCCAGATAATATTTAGTACTTCCATGGGGTATATTGTGCAATAGCGCAACTAAAATATCAATATTAGCCCATATTATAGTTCTATTGACAAGGGCTCATTACAGGAGTACACTCTTTTAATCATAATTGAACACTACCGTTTAAGTATGTACCGCCTTTTGACATACTTGTATCGGTAGGTTTACACCTGCCCAGGGGAAGCGTTTCGGATTTATCTCGGCACGCTGACCCAACCTTCAGAGCCATAGTTTTACAGAAGAACTCATCCGCCGTATCTCAACCCATGCTCAACCTAGTGACCTTGGAGGTCGCAATGCCCAACTCTACCCTAACCACCGTGCGACGTACCGACGAAGGACTCACCGACAACGTTGTGCCCATTCGGGCGTTCGTTGCGGGGAGCGCTGGAGGTGGAAGCTCACAGAGCCCACGGTTCATCGAGCTCAATCTCCGCATCGCGGGGACGGACATCGCGAAAGCGCTCTTGCACAACAGCAACGACGAGTCCCCGATCCCGCACAAGTTCATCGTCGTAGCCGACGGCAGCTGGGTCGGATCGACGACGTGGCGATTCCACCAGGCCTACGGTCTGGACCCCATCGACACTGCCGTGTTCAAGGCCGTTGCCGGTGTCGACCTCGTGTTCATCACTCCATCTCAGGCGATTGTGTTCGCAGTGGCTAACGGCCTCGGGCACGAAGGCTACGAGGTCGTGTGGGGCGACACCCAGGAGGCCTACAGCACCAAGGTGCTCGCCTTCCAGGGCGAGTCAGTGACGTCCGTGAGTTTCATCAAGCAGACGGGTTGTCTGTTCGTTCGGCACCCGGAGGTCCTCGATGTCCGGTTCTCCAGCGGACACCTTGGGGGCGCATTGGCCTCGCGGCTGATCCACGAGCACGGCTCGGGCATTCTCGAGGCTTCGAGACTGCTCACACCCAGCGGCATGCTCGCAGTCTTGAAGGCCGAGCTTCCGGGCGATCTGTTCGGAGCGCACCACTCAGTCTTCCCTCGGCTGCTGGCGCACATCGTCGCAACCAAGCTCAAGAGAGGCTCCGGCTTCTTGCTCCTGGACGGCGTCAACCCTGGCGCTCTGCGGAGTGCACTCAGTCAGGACGAGCGGTTCAACAAGTTGGTACCGACCTTCCGCTCGGGAGTTGGTGTCGGCGTCGTCACGGATCGGATCGTTCTCGCGACGGCTGGCGCAGAGCTCTACTCCAAGACCATCTGACCAGAAGGGAGCCCGATCAAGCTACAAGTATATCTAGGCTGGGGGTGTCGGCTACGGCCGTCACCCCTACCTACCCTAGCTAAACAACCACCGGCTGGTTGGCTGAGGTAGAGTTAAATTATGCAAGCAAAATCTACTATTCGGCGCTTAGGCGGCGAGCGGCGAGAGACTATGGGAGCCGATGCGCGAGCCGAATTGGACCGGCGCATTGTGACGCGGTGCCTGGGCGAGCTCAATTGGGCGGCGTATCACCATGTGATGGTATTTTTGCCGATCGAACGGCGGCACGAGATTGATACATGGCCGTTGGTAGAGCAAATATTTCAGGTATGGCCGAGCGTAAAACTATACACGCCAACGGTGGTCGGTGACGACCTAGAGGCCGTCCGGATTACCCCGGAAACCAAATTTTCGCTGAACCGTTGGGGCATTCCCGAGCCGGAGAGCGGCGTGGCTCTAACAGGTCGTGACGACCTGGATCTGGTGCTCACTCCCCTGCTCGGATTTGACGGGCACGGCCAGCGGGTGGGTTACGGGCGCGGGTATTTCGACCGATTTTTTGCGTCACATCCGAAAGCTCGGCGTGTGGGACTAGGATACGAAAGCCTGCTCGTAAATGAAGGAATTTTGGCTGAAGATCACGATGTGCGGCTGCACGCGGTGATAACGGAATCTCGAACTTATTTGTTTGAAAAATTTGAATAGAAAAACGGCCCCGTAATGGGGCCGTTTTTAGTGAAAAAATTGCGTTTTCAAGTAAGAGAGTGAATTGATGGGGGCCGCGCGGTGCGACCCCCATCAACCGTCGAACGGTATTGCTCACCCTGAATGGGATGCTCCCGTTCGGGTTCAGGCCTTGCGGATGGTGCCGGCGTCGGCGTCGACGGCGATGCCGGCGCGAACGTCGCTTGCGGTCATGGCGCCCGCGCTGATGCCGGTGCCGAGGCGGATGGGGTTCGCGATGCTGCAATCGAGTGCGAAGGCGAAGTGGCCGATGGGTCTCGAGCGAGTCAAGCAGATCAACTCCTTGAAATCGGACTGCGTGGATGGATGGACGAACGGTAAAGCTTCACTGTATCACCCCGTGTGATTACAGTGTGGGCGGCCCCGAAGGGCTAAAGTCTGAGCTTCTTCACTTGAACTCCTCTTGCCGTGCGGGTGTTGTGCCCTCGGCGCGCCGTCAGAAGTTGGACCTTGCGGTCGTGCTCGGACTGGCTCGGTCGAGCCAGCGGTCGGGTGCGTTCATGTTCACCTCCCTCCTAATCCACACTAGTTCGTGCATGGGTTGAAGTGCGGGGCACTCTGTGCGCAGTGTCTCCCGCCTTTGAACTTCCACCATTAATGGCGGCTCAAAGCCGGGAGTCACTACTCTCTTACTTGTGAAGGTTCTACCGTTAAAGTAGATGTTACGTATTATGAATACTTTTACACTTTTGTCAAGCTTTAAATTGCCTGCTGTATGGCTACGGGTAGATGGTCGCTTCGCGACCTCCCTGCGGTGCTCGAAAATCATCCGAGCAAGCTCGTTCGTTTTCTGCGCTCCTCGTCCACCGAACTTCGTTCGCATCTACCCACAACAACTGCCATAGAAAAACCCCCACACGGGGTGGGGGTTTTTCATTGGTGGCTACGGGTAGATTCGAACTACCGACCAAGAGCTTATGAGTCTCCTGCTCTACCACTGAGCTACGCAGCCATACGAATACAGATTGTAAGAGTTTGAGGCTGAAAAGGCAAGAAGTACCCCTCCGTAACCTTGACTTTATTTATGTTTGATTTATTATATGCTAGTTCTTGCTCACCGAACAACCTCCCCCATCCAGTTCCGACCCGAGAAAGGATCACACGATGGTTCCCTGGAGAATTCGAAAGTTCCGATGGAGAAGATTGGGCGTTGTCTTGATCGCAGTGGCGGTCGTCTTCGGAGGCGTCGGCCTCAGCTCAGCAAGCGCTGGGGGTACTCTCACGCCTCAGCAAGCGCTGAACGGCCATACCAAGCCAACCCCGGTGACTTCATCGACGCAGGCGGATGCCGACCGGCAAGCGGCGTTCGACGAGCAGACAACTCGCCTTCAGCTCAAAGTCAGGGAGGACTACTTCAACTCTCGGCTAGCCCAGTGCGATCTCGAGGCTACACAGCCAAGCATCGAGGGGAGCAAGCGTCGCATACTCTGCCTCATCAGCTTGGGGAGGGCACTCAACCTCGATCTGGGGATGCCTCGGCGGGAGACGCCACAGTTGACGCCACTACCGCCTCCGCCCAACGTGTCGTAGCCGCCCGGCTCGACACTGCGCCCCGTGGTAGAACCCACGGGGCGCAAGCTTTGTTAACTGAAACAAAAAAGTCGCCGTTGGGCGACTTTTTGATGATTCCTGGTAGCGGGGGTAGGATTCGAACCTACGACCTTTGGGTTATGAGCCCAACGAGCTGCCAGCTGCTCCACCCCGCGGTGCAACAGCAAGTAACATACCAGATTGAGGCGAGATGGTCAATGCTAGTTGCTCTAAAATGGAGTATCATGGATTGTCTAAAAGGAGCGTTGCAATGAGGAGATTCGGCATTCTTGTAGGCTTAATTATGGCGCTTGTCGTTCCCGGGGTAGCATTGGCGGCCGGACAATACACCCCAACAGATGTGACCTTAGCTAAAGGCGACAACCGAACCGGCAATTATTACGTTGTTGGACAGACTATTACCGTGGATGGTGACGTGGCCGGTGACGTGGTGTGCGGTGCGCAGTCAGTGACAATTAACGGCTCGGTCGGCGGCGACGTGCTGTGTGCGGCGCAAAACCTAACGGTGAACGGGCCGGTGAGCGGCAGCATACGGGCCGGCGGACAGATAGTGACCATTAACGGCAATGTGGCGCGTAACGTCACCGTGGGCGCTCAGAACTTCGTATTGGGTACCAATGCTAAAGTGGGCGGCGATGTGGCCGTGGGAGCCCAGACGGCGACTCTGAACGGCTCTGTGGGGCAATCAGTGTATGCGGGCGCGGAGACTTTGGCAATTAATTCCAGTGTCGGGGGGAGCGTAAACGCGCAGGTGCAGACCTTGACGATGGGCGGCGGTGCTTCGATATCCGGAAACGTCGATTACACAAGCGACAAGACCTTTGCGCTCGACAAGTCAAAGATTTCGGGGCAGACGGTTCGTCATGCACCGGCTCAGCCAGCATCTCGCACCAATACAGTTGGCGAACGACTAGGGGCGCTATTGTATTCGATAGCAGCAACTCTGCTGGGGGCATTGCTGTTGGTATGGTTGGCGCCGCGGTTGGTGCGAAGCATTACTGAGACTATGCAGCAACGATGGGCACCAAGCATTGGCTGGGGAGCACTGGCATTTTTCGCGGGACCATTGGTGCTGGTTTTGGTCGCACTGACGTTCGTGGGACTACCGACAGCGTTAATACTCGGGACACTTTGGATAATCGCGTTAGCGGCTTCGGCGGCATTTGTGGGCGTGGCGGTGGGCAAGCTCGTACTGCAGCAAACAGATGATAGCCGGCGCAGTCTAGCGCTGGCGGCGCTGGCCGGTATTCCGATAGTCGTCCTCGCGACTTGGCTACCCTGGATTGGCTGGTTAGTTAGTCTAGCCGCAGGGTTCTGGGCACTTGGTGCGATGATATTGGCTATAAATCGGGCGAGAGCAATCGGCTAAGTCCGACCCCCGAGGAATGTCAGCCATTGCTGCAAATTCGAGCGTTTGACGGGAGTTTTGCTGGTTGGCGTGGTCGCACTCGGCGTGGGGCTAGTGCGGGGAATAATCACCACATTTTCGCCTGGGAGCTGAAGCCCCAACTTCGACCTGGCCTCACGATCACGAAAAGAATCCGTATTGTAATACGCAATACTGTAGGCCAGCTGATCTTTCTGATCTTGCAGCAAGGTAATTTGCGTCCGCAACTGGTCAACCTGCTGCCCGAGATCATAATTGTGTTTTACCGTTTGGCCAAGCACAATCAACAGATAAATAATAACCACGGCGCCGCCAAAATTGAGGGCGTTATTGGTGTTTAGTTTTATCCTTGGAAGCTTCATTAGACTCAGTATAATCTGGCGCGTTCGCTGGGACAATCTTCTTGCGTTTACGGCGGCGCAGCAGAAACATTGCAAGCATAATTGTTGCCATGATGCCGAGAAGGGCCAGTATTGCCTCAACAATGAGCCCAGTTATTGTGTTGGGGTGTGCCTCAAACGGCGCTAGATAAGCCTGGAACGAGCCGCGCGTAAAATCGCTAAATACACTAAGGCTCTGCCCGGGGCTGAGTGGAGCATAGGATGTGACGGCGGTAATATTGCCATTTTGAGTGACGTCACAGCCGCTCGTAGTAGTACCTTGGCTGCCGGTGTAGCAAGTAACATTATCTGCCGGAGCCGTGTGAGTTTCGAAACGGAAACTGGCGCGAGTGATCGGTACGCCCCAGCCAAGCCCAGTGACGCTGTGTTTGAAGGTATCGGCATCGGGGCCGCTCAGGACCACTGGCGACAAGGTATAACGCAGTTGATAGTGCCGGGTAGTGGTGGCGTCTTGGCCCGGCGGGAGCATGAAATTGGCGGTGGCGGTGGTGATGCGGGGGTGAAGCTGCAGTGTTTGGCCGTCTAGCTTAGCCTCCTGGAGCTTAAAACTTATCCGGAAGTCCCTGCCTTGGTCGTCGTGGTAGGCCAGAGGAATGTCGTAGGCAATGTCGTGCGGCACGGCGCCGCCGAAATCATAATCTATATCATCGGTAATATTGAGCGTGCCAGCCGGGCTCAAAATGGCCGATTGGGCAAAATTTGTGACAGCCTCGAGACTGTCGGCGCTGGCGGCAACCGGGTAGGACAATAGAGCTGCCAAGACAAGACAAATTTTAAGATAGCGCGACTTCATGGACATAAGTATAATATACTAGCTCCGTATTCGTATTTCGGATTCGGGCCCGTAGCTCAGTGGTTAGAGCAGGCGGCTCATAACCGCTTGGTCGCAGGTTCAAATCCTGCCGGGCCCACCAATGCTTATATTTCCTCTCGAATCTACTCCCCTGTCTTGGCACGAATAGTGTACGATAGAAGCATAATGGTTATGCATAAAGTGAATTCCTCCGAAGCCAAGCCCCAATATTGGGTAATGCTGAAGTTGTGCGAGCCCAAATATGAGACTGAGCACAATTTTTTGCAGACAGAGATAGCGTTTGCCAAACGCAAGCTGGTTAAGCACAAAAACAGTCTGCTGAGAGACTGGTCGTTGCCGGCATTGGGATTTTATAGCCACAAGGACTGGCAGAAATACGTTCATGCACTGCAGCACTACGAGGATCAGCTGGATAAATACCAAGACGAGGTGGAGGGTGGAGTCTTGCCGGTGAAGTTTGCAGTGTACAACGCTGCCCAAACCGAGGACTCGGGATTGATAGTGGAGGTCCACGTGGCAGATGGGCGGATTGATTCGAAGAAGAAACAGCCGGAGCGCCCGGTGCGGCTCGACGGACACGGCAAGACATCGAAATACACCTGGCCAAAGCTCGGCGGGTTTTCGCGGAGTCGGGTTAAGATTACTCCGCATTCGATATCAGCCGAGCTTTCGGGCTTGGGCCCGGAGGATGGCGCTGTGCTGGTGAACCAGCTAGTACATCTGCACACCCAGCACGACACGAAGCTAAAGTACGGTATCTCCTCGCTCAACGCCGGACACGAAACGGGCGAGGTTGAACTTCACGATATCGAGCAATCCTGACAGAGACCGGCCAACTCGACTTGATGGTCCAAAAGCTGAAGGCTTTGGGCCGAAGTAATCTCCTTTAGTAGAATTTCGAGCCGTTCATCGTGGAAACCAACTTCGCGACTGCATGAGTTGCAGACAAAGTGATGATGATGTTGCTTGAATCGGTCGCTGAGCTCAATGAGATGAAACCGGATCATGTCGGCGACACCGATGGAGATAAACAGATTGATGGTTCGGTACACCGAAGATTGGTCGACACTGCCAGCCAGCCGAGCTGCAAGGTCGTGCTTGGTGCAGGGGCCGATCTGCTCGAGGGCAAGATAAACTTGATCTCTCGCGGCTGTGCGGCTGTGGCCGGATGCTGCAAGATGGATGTGGAATTTTGCGGTTTTGGCCATAATTATTGTCCGTTTTTGGTATTATAGCGTATTTTTGCAAGTAATTTGCAATTATTGCCAAAACGACCGATACTTCCTGCAGTAAGGAATAAATTTATGTATGTAGTACTTTTCGCCGTCCTGACGTTCATTTCCACCATGCTCGGTGGCCTTTTTGCGCTGCGCAACCGTGACCGGTTGCATTGGATACTGGGATTTACCGCCGGTGTACTGCTCGGGGTGGTGGCCTTTGACCTGATACCGGAAATATTTCAGCTAATCCAGTCGACCGGGGTCGACTCGGTCGTGCCGATGGTAGCTCTAGTAGCGGGCTTTCTGGTGTTTCATGTCGTCGAGAAGCTGACCTTGATCCACAGCGTGCACGAAGACGAGTACGTGCCTGGCCACCGCCATCCGAACGTAGGGCTGGTATCGGCTCTTGCCTTGGCAGCGCATTCGTTTTTTGATGGGGTCGGGATTGGGCTAGCCTTCCAGGTTAACCCGGCCGTAGGTATTGCCGTGGCGCTGGCGGTCATATCGCATGATTTTGCCGATGGCCTAAACACTGTCACCCTCATGCTATCGCACCGCAATACTCCGAAACGGGCGCTGCTATTGCTGGCCTTGGATGCGATTGCGCCGGTTCTGGGTGTGGCCTCTACCCTATTATTTCAGCTGTCGAGTGAGCAGCTATTGTTGTACATGGGGTTCTTCGCGGGGTTCCTGCTCTACATCGGGGCATCGGATATTCTTCCCCAGGCGCACGCCAAGCACCCATCACGCGTAACAATATTGCTGACGATTGCCGGGACGCTGCTAATCTTCTTGGTGACCCGCGCTACTTCTTAAGCAGAGAGTCGACTTTGTCGTGCAGCTCGGCGTAGCTGGTGCCACCGGTGTACTGCTCGCCGTTGAAGTAGAATGAGGGAGTGGCGTTAACGCCCAAGGCAGTACCATCGGCGGTGTCTTGATCGATAACGGTCTGGTATGTCTTGTCGGCTAGGGCCTTTTTGAACTTTTCGGTATCAAGGCCAAAATCTTTGGCGTAGCCTACAAAAATATCGGTGGGGTCGGCTGTATTTTCCCAGTCTTTTTGGGTGGCGTAGAGCTTATTGTGCATCTCCCAGTACTTGCCCTGAACGGCCGCAGCTTCGGACGCCTGAGCGGCGGCCTGAGCATTCGGGTGTTGGGGAAGAGGGAAATGGCGGAAGTAGAATGTAACCTTGCCGTCGTAGTCTTTGAGCAACCGTTCAACAGCCGCTTCGGTAACACCGCAAGCGGGGCATTGGAAATCGCCAAATTCCACGATTTGGATGGGTCCAGTACCGGTCTTGTGACTACTATCGCGAATAATCTTGGTCTTGTCGCCGACGGCGGCTGGCGGGGTGCTGCCTTGATTGGCGAGCATAAACAGACCAACCATTCCGGCAACGACGGCAACCAGAATAGAACTCAGGATTTTGGCTTCTTTAGACACTAGTGACTCCTATTGATTATTATTCCCAACGAAAAACGCGTACTGCAACGATAAACATAATGATGCCCCAGATAGTCATACCAAGCAAGTCGGGTACGAGGGCAGAGAGATGAGCCCCCTCATTGGCGATGCGGCGCAGAGCGTCGGCGAGATAAGTGAGCGGGAAATAGTTGGTAATGGTATTGAGCCAAGCAGGGAAGGCGTCACGGGGGAAGAAAGTGCCAGAAAGGAACAGCATGGGGAAGGTCACCAGGTTGGCAATGGGGGCGGCGGCGTTTTCGTCTTTGGCGTAACCGGCAACGGCGAAGCCAAAGGCCAAGAACAGGAGGACCCCAAGCAACGCAACGCCAAGGAATTCGAAGGGGTTGCCTACCAGATGAAAATTAAACAACCACATCCCCATCCCCGTGAGGATTAGGACCTGCAAGACGCCTATGATAAGCCGCGTAACGGCCTGAGCAATAATAAAGTTGGCCGGGTGCGTGGGTGTGGCCTGAATGCGTTTAAGGGCGCCGGTGGTCTTGAGGGAGACAAAAGCGAAAGCCACGCTAAAGATGCCCAGCTGCATAATGCTAATGGCAAGGATACCAGGGAGCAGAAAGTCGATGGCGCCGAGGTTGTTGGTTTGAACGCCGACGGCTTTGAGCGAAACTATCTGGGGGGTGCCGGAGATTTTAGCATTAATCCCGGAAATGACCTGGCCGAGGATGAGGTTGGCGGTTTGGCCGTTTTGGGGCTTGGCCTGGTTATAGTAAGTTTCAATTTGGCTGGGCGCGATACGACCGTCGGCGCCGGGTTGGCCGAAGCTCTCGGGGATTACTACCTGAAGGTCAATTTTGCCCTTGCCGAGCTTATCGGTGGAATCGGCCTGAGTGGTCTCGGTGACCTTGAAGGCCTTGATGTTCTTGAGCGCATCGACAACGCCATGAGAAAGTTGGGAGGGAGAGTTATTAGTGACGTCGAGGGTGAGGCTAGAGCCACTGCTGGTTGAAAGCAGACCGAAGACGCCAATGAAGGCAATCGGCACGAACATGGTAAAGAAGATAGCGGCCTTATTGCGGAAATACATTTTGGTGGAGGCCACCGTGAGACTGCGCAGTGATATGAGGGTACGTTTCATATTTAGTCCCGAATTTCCTTGCCGGTGAGGTCGATAAAGACGTCTTCGAGGGTGGCGGGCTCAACCTTTTGTTTGGGGACAAAGCCGCGTCCAAGAAGCTCGCGTATGAGTTTTTCGGGCGTATCTTGAGCGATAATGTTGCCCTCGTCCATCACGGCCACGCGGTTGCAGAGAATTTGAGCTTCCTCCATATAATGGGTGGTCATTATGACAGTAGTCCCCTTCTTTTGGATCTGCCGCACAAGGCCCCAAAGGTTGCGGCGAGCCTGAGGGTCGAGGCCGGTGGTGGGCTCATCAAGAAAGATGGCCACGGGTTTGTTGACCATGGTAGTAGCTATACTAAATCTTTGTTTCTGGCCGCCGGATAATTGCTTGACTTGATACTTGGCTTTTTCTTCTAGATCAACTTCGCGCAGTAGCTCCATAGGGTCGCTGGATTCGAGGTAGAGATCACTAAACAGTCGAAGAAGTTCCACAAGATTGAGATTTGGAAAAAATGACGAGCTTTGAAGCTGAATACCAATGCGCTCCTTGACGGCGTAGGGGTCTTTTTGGACATCAATACCGTCAAGAATCACGCTGCCGGAAGTAATGGGGCGCAGGCCCTCGATCATTTCGAGGGTGGTAGTTTTGCCGGCCCCGTTGGGGCCGAGGATTCCGAAGACTTCGCCTTTCTTAACGGCAAAACTTACACCTTTGACGGCTTCGAAACCGTTGATGTAAGTTTTGCGGAGGTCTTTGACTAACAGTAGAGCTTCAGCCATAAATACTAGGTTAGCACATAAACGCCCGCCGTGAGGGCGGGCGTTTATGAAGGACACAAGCCAGATTAGGCGGCCGGAACAGCCTTCTTGAGAACAAGCAGACCCGTGCGAGGGTTTTCGACCGATACGTAGCCATCGGGCATGGCATCGACCGCGTCGGCACGGACGTCGCGGGCGAAGAAATAAATCCTCTGGAGGCGACCACCCTTAAGGGTGACATCTTTCATGTGCAGATAGTACTGCTGACCTTTTGAGTTGATTTGGGAATAAGCCATATGCATTCCTGATTAGTGTTATTAAGATGTATTATGCTTACGCTATCGAGCTATTGTCAACGTTTTTATCTGAACTGCAAGCCATTTTGGCGAACTCAGGGCCTTTTGGTGGCTAAATTTGTGGCTTTGGGGACAAGTATATTCACGATCGAGATCACACTATTTTGATAATTCGGATGATAAATTAATTGGTTGTTATAATAGTATAACGTTTATGACAACATGAAATCGGTCTAAACATCGGCGAATAGGGTGACGTCTTCGTGGTTGACGCGGACGATGCCCCGGCCGATCTGGAACTCGAGCTGCTGGAAGCCGGTGTTTACCACAACCGTGCCGCCGGTAAGCAATGAGAAAAAGTTAATGTGGCCGGGTAGGATGTCGAAAGGGCCGGTGCGATTGGCGGCGCTCACCGAAATAGCCTCGCCCTGATAGTACGTCTGGTAGGGGCTGAAGATTCTGAGTTTGAAGCGTTTTTGGTTCTTATCCACTAGTTGGCTTCCTTTGAATTCGTTTCTATCGTTGCTTCGAGATTATTTCTCGCTTGGCTCACGAACTCGTTCATTATGCTAATTTCTTCGCTCCGAGTTGTCTGGCGCTCACCGGCGCGAGGAATAATCTCTTCGCTCTGCGGCCGCCCCGAGTCATATGAGGATCTCTTCTACTCCGGAGAGGGTCTGCTCGCGGCTGAAATAGACGCCGGGGATGCCGTTGAGGGCTTCGGTGACGAACATGCTCTGGGCGAAAAACTCGATGAGCTTCTTGGCTTTTCGGTAATCGGCGCGGTCCTGGGGCGAAAGCTCGTTTTCGCCGATGATGGCGATAATGTTTTTGAGTGAGTCATACTTTTGCATAATGGCCTGGACCTGGGTGACGAGCAGATAATGCCGCTCCCCGACAATTTCGGGGGTCAGCAGCGATGAACTGGTGCGGATGAGGTCGACGGCGGGGCGAATGCCGGCCTCGGCCACGGCGCGCGACAGCACGATGACGGAGTCGATCTGCGAGCTGATCTCCTGCACGGCGGGGTCGGTGAGGTCATCGGCAGGGATGAAGATGGTTTGGATGGCGGTGATGGAGCCATTGGCGTTGGAATAGAGGCGATCCTGGAGACGTTTGAGGTCGGAGAAGATGGTGGCCTGGTAGCCGCCCTCAGACGGAATCTGACCCATCATGGTAGAAAGCTCGTTGCCGGCTTGAATGTGGCGGTAGACATTGTCCACAAAGAACAAGATGTCGCGCTTTTCTTCGTCGCGGAAGTATTCGGCTAGGGTGGTGGCAGTGATGCCGACCATGGCGCGCATGGCAGGGTTTTCGTTCATTTGGCCGTAGAACATAGCGGTGGTCTTGAGCATGTCGCGCTCTTTCAGGGTTTCGTAGAGCTCGTGACCCTCGCGGATACGCTCGCCGATACCAGCAAAGAAGGCCAACTTGGTAGGATCTTTGCCGATGTTGTGAATGAGCTCCATGATCAGGACGGTTTTGCCGACACCGGCGCCGCCGATAATACCAATCTTGCGGCCTTTGACGAAGGGAGTGAAGAAGTCGATGACCTTAATGCCGGTCTCGAGCAGTTCATCGTTGTTGGTGAAGAGCTGGGACGAGCTGGCGTTGGTGTAAACGCTGCGGCGGGGCACGTCGTCCCCGATGGGCTCGAGGTTGTCGGCCACCATACCGACGGCGTTAAATAGGCGGCCGAGGGCCTTGGCGCCGGTGGGGACCGAAATTGTGGTGCCGGTGGATATAACTTTGGCGCCACGACACACGAGCGAGCTGGTCATGAAGGTAATGCAAATAGCATCGCGGTGCTCATTGAAAGATTGGATTTCGAGCAGAATTTCGGGATGGCCTTCGATGGTCATAATTTCGCGCAACGTGGGACGGCCTTCCCCATGGAAAGCTACCTCGACGATGAGGCCGCGGATGCTGACTATGTGACCGGTGAATCCTGCTACTGCCATACTAGTTATGATTATCCCACATGTAATGCATTCATGGCATTCACAATTTCTTTAATGCGATCATCGGCCTCACCGCGGCGGGCTCGGTTGAAGCTCATGGCCAGCTCAATCTGGAGCTCACGAGCACGTTTTTTGGCGGCTGACATGGCGGTGAAACGGGAGGCGTATTGAGCCAGCCGGGATTCCAAGATTACCTGGGACAGGGCAATTTCCATCATGACCGACTCGAGATAGCGAACGACGTCGTCGACGCTGGGCTCAAACAGATAGTCGCGGGGGCTGATGATCTCACCGGATTTCTTATCTTCGGCGCCGGTGGCAAGGGAACGCACGCGGCCGAGCAGGTCGATGCGGCCAACCTCCTGAACCGACAGCGAGACATAGCGCTGGAACCAAACTGTGGGATGCGAATAACCAATGAGCTCATCCACAATCGGTGAGACGTCGATAGCCTGGTCGATATCGGGAAGGCGGAAATATCGCTTGATTTTAGCGTGATTCTGCACGAACTGGGTAGCGCCGTGTGCACCGATAACAATGAGATCGGTGGTGGCTGGGTCGATATTCTCCATAACGGTACGCACGATGCGCTGGTCGATGTCGCCCGATAGGCCGCCTTCGGAGGTAAGGGCCAAGAAAACGTTGGGCTTATCGCGTTTGGGGCCGTTTTTGCCGGTGAGGCGATCGTTAGGGTCGATGCGCAGCTGGGTGTAAATTTCCCAAAGTTCGGCAAAGAAGAGCTGGCTTTTGGCCACGCGATCCTTAATTTTACCGATGCGCATCGAAGCGATACTCTCGAAGATACCGGTAAGTTCGGAGACGGTCCCGACCTGTCCGGCCTCTTTCTCGATGCCTAAGGCGCGGCTACTCATTTTTTGGCCTCCGGTTGCGCGGGGGGTTGATCGCCGGCCGGTACGGGGGCGGCCTGAGCTACGGCAGGCGGCGGGGTAGCTGCTTGCACGGTGACCTCGGCCAGGAGTTTAGCAATGGTCCCCTCCCAGTCGCTAGCTTCGGTCATAGTGGGAGCCAGTTCTTTGGCTTTGCGCTTAAGACTGTCGATGTTAATCGTGATCTTGCCTTCGGTCTTCATGACGGTGCCGAGGATCAGATCTTGTTCGTTGCTGGTATAGATGACGTCGGGCGGCTGCTTGAGCGCTTCGTAGATTTTTTTACCGAGCTCGAGATCGGCCCGACTCTCGATAGCAAGCTCCGAGCCGAAGTGCGAAAATTCGGCCGCTTGACGGTAGGCGGCAAGCTTCTTGAAGAGCGCGGCGGTGAGCTTCTTTTGCAATTTAGTTTGGCCAACACCACCAACGCGCGAGACCGACAGGCCAACCGAGACGGCGGGACGAATGCCGGCGCGAAAAGCTTCGGTGTCGAAGATGAGCTGGCCATCGGTAATGGACATAATTGAAGTAGGCAAAGGGGCGGTGATGTCGTTATTTGGGGTTAGGACGACGGGAATTGAGGCCAGACTAGCGCCGTTCTTGGCCAAACGCCCGGCTCGCTCGAGGAGAGAAGAGTGAGCGTAGAACATGTCACCAGGGTAGGAGGCTCGGCCGGGGCTAACTTTGAGCAAGAGGGACAGCTCGCGGTAAACCTTGGCGTGGTTCGACAGGTCGTCGTAGACGATAATCCCGTCTTTGCCGCCGTGCCACAAATACTCGGCGATGGAAGCGCCGATGTAGGGCGCCAAGTACGATTGAGTGAGTGAATCGAAGACCGAGGCCACAATGACCACGCAATAGCTCATGGCGCCAGTTTCGTTGAGTTTGGCGATGAGACGGTCGACGTCGGATTTGCGCTTGGAAATTAGCACGTGCACTACGAAGCGTCCGGTACCTGCCTGGGCGAGCGTGAGCTGCATAGTGAAAGCCGACTTGCCGGTCTTGTTGTCGCCCAACACCGCAATACGCTGGCCTTTCACGAGCGGGAACAGCTGATCGGCGATGGCCACGCCGGTAGGGAGCGCTTCGCTGAGCTGTTGGCGCTCAATAATGCCAGGCGCGACTTTGAATACGGGATCGAAACGACTGAAGGTGATGGGACCTTTGCCGTCGAGCGGCTGACCGGTGACAGATAGCACTCTGCCCAATACGGCGTCCCCCACCCCCGTTACCAGCTCTTCGGCCTCGATGACCGCCAAGGTGCCGATGGAAATTGATTCTGAGCTGAGGTTGAGGACCATAACTGTTTCGGCGCGGACCTCGCGCACTAGGCCCTGATGGCCGTTATCGAAGTAAATAAGGGCGTTCACGGCGACGTTGCCCAGCCCTTGAACTATTACAAGGAAGCGATCGACACCCACAACTTCTCCAGTAGCGCGGCCGTCAGATACAAGCTTGGCAAATTTGGGATTATCAAACACGCTTAAGTATCCCCGCCAATTTTGATCGCCCGGAGATCAACTGCTGCTTCCAGGTAAAATCAAAAACCCGGTTGGGGGTTCGAACTACTACACCGCCACCGAGATTGCGGTCGGCCACGAACGAGAGCAACAGCGAGGGTGAGACATTGGTGCGAAACCAAGTTACTAAGGCCTCGCGCTGGCTCTGATTGGGCAGGGCTGCCAGCATAATGTGCACCTCAGGCAGTTTGAGCGCGTGTAAAGCGGCCAATAGGCCCTCGAGCGATTCAACACTGGCCGGTTTGCCGGCCAGCCAAGCGTTGATAACAAGGACAGTTTCGGCAGAGTGCGTTGGCTCGTCTTTGGCTTTGGCACCGACGGTTTTGCGAATTTGATTCTGGCGCACCCAATCCAGGTAATATTGAATGTCATAAATGACCGACTCCACGAGTGCGGGACTATAAACGGCTGGGGGTAGCTGAAAAGTTTTAGACGCCATTAAGGAGATCCTTTCGGATTTCTTCCTTGTGAGCTTCGAGACTCGTCAGGATAAACTGCATTTGGGCGCCCAGATCGACCCCGCTGCCGAGGGCCTCCGAGATGTAGCTCGAGACGACATCACCCATCTTGGCATCGAACTTATCGGCCAGCAGTTTTTTCTCGGCGGCCAGCTCTGCTTCCATGCCGTCTCGCAGCTCGACGCGCTGGTGCTCAACCGCCTCGTGGATTTGCTCCATGGCCTGGATCGCCACGTGCCGGACCTCCTCGAGAGTTTTTTGGTAGGCCACTAGCTCTTCTTCGATAACGGTAGTAGTTAGGCGCGAAACCTGCTCGGTCAGGCGGGTCGAGGTGGCCTGGAGATCAGTTCCAAAAGTCACGGTTGCCTCGCCTATTTTGGCTTCGTAGGCGGCCTTTAATTTGGTTTCTAATTCGGCAGCGGTGGGCTCTGACACCCGCACGGGCTTCGGTGCAGCTGAGTCCTTAACCTGCTGCTGGGTATCACGGCGGAGCTGCAGGCTCTGAACAATCACGACTAACACGAGCATTACGACAACGCCGGAAAGAATAAGTACCTGGACGTTCATTTGGATATCACCAAATACATAGCAACAGCGGTTATGGCGAGTATGCCGATTGCGACTCCCCCGACGGCGAAGATGCCCTGAAGTACACCGTTTTTGGAAAGAGGATTGCGGCCAATCGAGATAATACCGTTACGTACCGCAGAGTATAGCAGGACAGAGATACTAACCATGGCAACTACCAGAATAAGCCCGGCAATAATTATTCGAACCGGGGAGACAGCCTTACCGGCTAGGGTGTTCGACAGATGTTGGAGCCAATTGGGGACAACGTACGACTGTAAGCCGTCGGTGGCAGTGTAGCTGGATACGGAGATAACTACCGGAATCTCGCCGATGGCGACTTCCCTTTTGCTTGAACCATCGTCAATGGTGCGTTTGGTTACGCCGTCGCCGGTACCGTTGAAATCTGCCTGAGCGGTACCAACCACGCGGGTACTCGAGGCGCCGACTTTTTGGCCAACCCCGGCAACGGATGACACCGAGATGTAATCTCCGACGCGAATATCGCCACCGGCGGTAGTTACGAGCACCCGGGCGCTACCGGTGGTCACTACCTGCACCTGGCCGTTACCGGTGCCCGAAAGCGAGATTGATGCGGACGATGGAGGAACTACGACACCAAACAGGCGGGAGGCATTATTGAGATCGGCCACCGCAACGGTACCGCTAGATTTCTGGTCGAGCGAAACCAGACTGCCGGTAGCCACGGGAGCACTGGTAGCAAAACCTTGGGACAGGCTGGCCAATGCCGGAGCAGCAGCAAACAGGGCGACCATTGCCGCCATCGCGAGACCTATCCTTTTGAGCAGTATCATGAGCGAATTGCTCTCCCTATCTCACCTCTATACTGGTTATGATTATATAGCGTTCGTCTCTTAACTCCAAGCACTACCCTGCTGCACTGGAGGTGGAGATGCCGCCGTCGTGATGGCTGATTGTCGAGGACGGCACTACAAGATAAGCGCGTTAAGGTTAGGCTCATTGGATGACGTGGTAATACCACTTGTAGGTTGTCGATTTGGTTGGTGTAGTGCCGGTACCGAGGTCGAAGGTGGAGGTTGCGATGGTGGAGCTGTCGACGTAGCTCTGGATAGTAGCGCTAGTGGCTAAAGCCGGCGTGAGCGTGACCCTGGGGGCGGAACCAAAGGCGGTAGCAAATGTGATGGTGGCTAGCTTCCCGGCAGCGGCACAGCCCGTTCCGGTAGTGATGGTGATGATGCCAGAAGTATCGGTACCGGCGATACTAACGGTCGGTGTCGTACAGGCAGCAGGTCCGGCTGCAATCGTTGGGGCGCTACCAGAAGTAATAATGTGGCCGTTAACCAGGAGACTGCCGACAGTGGTGAGACCGGTGACGGTCAGATCTTGTGCAATGGTTACGCTACCCGTGACGGTTAGGTTATGTAGAGAAGTGGTCCCCGAAATATTCAAGTTGGTAGCGTCAAGTTGGCCGGCTACTTGCAAGTTGGCCAACGAGCCATTCCCGCCGCTCTGCAACGCGTCGGCTACGGTTGGCGTGTAGTATTGCGGGCGCACCAGAACTTTGATGGTGCCCGAACCGGTGGCCAATGGTTCCATGGCGTAGCCCACAATGTAACCGGCTGACGTGGCTTTGGCGCCTTCACCGGCCACCGCGGATGCAGCAATCGGGTCGCCAATGGCAAGCGCACCGTTCGAAACATTCACCTTAGCCGGCACCTGGCCCGACAGGGCTACGAGGGAGTTATATTTCGCGTAATCCGTGTCGCAGTTATTATCATCAATGTTGCACAGCGGGCCGTTACCGACGAATCCCGGTGAGGTACTAACGATACCGGCCAGTGGCACTTGGGCGTTGCTGCCGCTTCTGAGCACACTCTGATTGGCCGACTTATCAACCATCACCAGCTCACCGGCCACCGGCAGATGGGCGGGATCGGTCTTAAAGAATTCGGCGTAGTCGGCGGCGGTAGTGGTGTAGGCCACAGCCGAGGCGCCACCCTGGATTTTACCGGCTACCGTCCCGGCCCCGGCAAAGCCCACGAAGTAGTTGCCGGTCGTGCGCGAGCCATTGGCTGTGCCGAGGTTGATTAAAAGCCCGTCGGCGCTGCTGGCCGGGGCACCAGCCGAGGTGGCCGTCGACAGGTTGTTGATCTGAGCAGCATAACCCGTGCCATTGTAGTTAACATCAAGGGCGTAGGCTGGTGCCGCGGTACCAACGCCCACGTTGCCGGCGCTCGTCACCTGCAACCCGATATGATGGAAGCGGTAATGCACTGTACCGGCATCGGTGGCGCCAGCCCAGGTGGTACCCATCGTGATGCTAGTATTGCTCGCTCGAGCGGTGACCGTATTGGTGGTGCCATCATCAAAGACGATGACATCGCCAATCATGGCGGCTATCCACACGGTACTAGTGCCAGTTAGCGTTGCCGAACCATTAGTGCGTTTGGCAGTGCCCGTTTGATAATCGAGTGGGCTGACACTAAAGGTATTGAGTGGCACTGTCGTACCGATACCAACTTTTGTTGGCGTATCTATCGAGCCCAACACGATGCTATCGTTGGCCTGCACCTGAGCCTCAACCCCGATAGCTGTGGCCCCCGTAAGATTGAGACTAGTGGCAAAGAAGCCGTTACCATCCACGTAACCTGCGTTCCAGCCTAGAGCGGTGTTATAGCTACCGGAGGTGTTGGATTGGAGCGCAGAGGTTCCGACGGCAGTATTAGAGCTACCAGTATTACTATAGAGGGCAAAGTTCCCGAGGCCGACATTGTTGGAGCCGCTGATGTTGGTGTAGAGGGCCTGATCGCCCAGGGCGACATTGCTGGAGCCGGTGGTGTTATTTATTAATGCGTTGCCACCAAAGGCTGCATTGCGGGTGCCCGAGGAATTATTGTAGAGGGTCTGGTAGCCGAAGGCGTTGTTCCAGTCGGAGGTGTTGAGTTGGAGGGCGCCAGTTCCAAAGGCGTTATTACCGGCTCCGGTAGAGTTGGTAAACAGCGCACTGTCGCCGAAGGCGTTATTTGCGGCGCCGGTGGTGTTGCCCTGCAGGGCGGAGTCACCGAAGGCGTCGTTTGAGTCGGCAGTATTGTTTTGAAGGGCAGCGTGACCGAAGGCGTTGTTCCAGTTGCCGGCACTGTTAGTTGACAGCGCCAGCTCGCCAAAAGCGTTGTTTTGGACACCGGTAGTGTTGGCCTGGAGGGCCCATATGCCATTAGCGGTATTATCGTAGCCAGTGGTGTTGTTTTGCAGCGCCTGGAAGCCGTTGGCGGTATTATCGTAGCCAGTGGTGTTGAGTTGCAGCGCCTGAACGCCAATGGCGGTGTTTGTGTAGCCGGTAGTGTTTACCAAGAGGGCGGAGTAGCCGACGGCAGTATTATTGGAGCCGGTAATGTTAGACAGCAGGGCGAAGGCGCCGCTGGCGGTGTTATAGGAGCCGGTAGTGCTGGACTGGAGGGTGCCGGCACCCAAGGCGGTGTTGTTTTGGCCGGTCGTGTTGTAGCGCAGAGTGTAGGCACCGACGGCAGTATTCTCGACGCCGGTCGTGTTGAGCATGAGCGCCTCGTGACCGATAGCAGTGTCCCTGGCACCGGTGGTGTTGCTTTGGAGGGTGTAGCCGCCAAGGGTTGTGTTCTCGGTGCCGCTAGCGGTGTTGATCTCGCCGGAATTAGTACCGATGAAGATATTATCGGCGCCGGTGCCGACCCGGACCTGGAGACCGCCAGTGCCGCCGCTGCTTCTGACGGTTAATGCCGAGGCGGTGGCATTGGTTATGAGCTTGATGGACACCGCGGAGATAGTGCCCAACCAGGTTGATGTCGGGGTAAAGGTCAGCTTGGCAGTGCTGCCCGCGGTAACGACATAGCTGTAAGCCCCGCTACAATCATCGCCGGTTTTGGCGGCCGCGTTGAGGATAACTCCACCGAGGCGGGGGGTAATGGTGTCGGTGATGATACCGCAGGTGCCGGTGAGGGTGAAGCCAACTTGGTAGGTGGCGCCATTCGTAATAGCAACCGTGGTATCGGTCAGTGGGCTGACGTTGCCGGTATTATGGGTCGCCGTCGTGTTGCCGCCGCCCAAGGTCCAGTTGGTGCTTGTCCAGGTACTGAAGTTGGATGAGTATAGTTCCGCGCCCAGTGTCGCCACGTCGCTCCCAGCCCGGACCGTAAATGTATGGTCGATGGTGTCGATATTAAGAACGGCGGTTGATCCGGCGTCCTGGACTTGGAACGCGGTTGCGGAGTTGGTCGTATTGGCTTTCACCACCACTGAACCAGTGGTCCCGCTGCCGCCGGTAGCCCCAGCCTGCAAAACCAGGTTGCCACCGTTGACCGCGCCAGTGCCGCTGTTACCTGCTTGTACGGTTAGGTTGCGTCCGGCTACGGCAGCGCCGGTGGCGGCGATATTTACGAAGCGGTTGGCAGTGTTATTAAACTGCAAGTCGGTATTAATAGCCACCGCCGCCAGGTTTGAGAGCGAGGTATTGGCAGCACCAGTTCCACAAGTCCCAAATACCAGCAGCCCGGCCGTCACGGCTCCGCTCTGCAGACACTGACTGGTGGTGGGTGCGACGGTTGGCAGAGTCAGCGCGTAGGCGGCGCTGCTAGCGCCGGCCTGTAGAGTAACGAGGTTAGCACCCGCGGAGTTGGCAAAGGAGAGTTGACCGGTCAGGGTTGAGGCTTTGCCGAGAACCACCACACCAGTACCGGTCGTGTCTACAGTTAGGACACCATTCCCAGTAGCATTTTGAATCTGCAAAGCGTTGGTGGCGTTCGTTGTTGTCTGGACTTTCACTGCCCCACTGAGGTTCGTACCGCCGGTGGTGTTGGCGGTTGGCGTACTGCCGCTGGCTACAATGCCGGTGTCGTTAAACGTCAGGATGTTACCGTTGACCGTGCCAATGAGACCAGCGGTGTTACCGTTGGTTCCTGTGGTAGTCGTACGGTACACCTTGTACTGCACCGCACCACCGACTGGTACCCAGCTGATGGAGACATAGTTAGCTCCAGTCAGGGTAGTGTTGGCATTGGCAGCACTGGCAGTCGAAGAGATCAGGGTCTCACCAGTTCCGTCCAGAGCCGAGACAGCATAGGTCCTCGTGATGGCACCGGTCGTGCCGACGACCGCCACGTTTGGGGTGGCTGGACTTGGCAGTACCACTGATGTTATTCCGCCCTGGAGACTTAGGGAAGCATTGGCGCTTGCAGCGCCAACCGTCAGTCCCCCGCCCTGGGACTTATTAATGAGGTTACCAGAGCCGTCTGGTTGGTTGGAGTAGATGGTGCCAGTGCCAGAATCGTTAATAGTACTGGGATTAGCGACGGTGCCAGAGTGATTATTGTCGGACAGGTAGCTAGTAACCGAGGCAGCGTCATATATGTAGATGGCGTAACAGCTGGTAGTACAGCTGGTGTCCGTTATGTTATTGGTCGCAATGGAGTTACTTGAAGAGCTGTAAATATAGAACCCGTAATTGGTAGTAGCACCACCATTATCGTGAATTTTATTGCTGCTAAAGTTGTTACTGTTTGACGAGTCAACACGAATGCCCATGTTGCTATTGCCTTGGATTGTGTTACCAGTGACGGCGTTACTATCTGCGCTAGAGAGCCATATACCATATTGAGTATTTCCTTGAGTAGCGTTGCCGGTGACTGAATTGCCCGTAGAACCGAGGGCTATGCCGTAAGCGTTACCCTGGGCAGTGTTGCCGCTTAGACTATTGTTATTAGATGTAGAGACCGAGGCAATACCTGAACCACCATTGCCTTGGGCGACGTTACCAGAGATCGTGTTGTTGTTGGAGCTACTAGTGAGACGAATACCGTCATAGCTGTTACCCTGGGCTGTGCTGTTGGCGATAGTGTTGTTGGAAGAAGCACTAAGTCGGACGCCCGCACCAAATCCCATCATCCCGCGCACAGTAAGGTTGGTTAGTTTTGCTCCGTCACGAGTACCGTTGCCCATGCCGTTTAAGTAAATACCGTACATGATGCCGCTTGACTGGCCCGCCTTATTCCCGTCAATCATCAGGTCGCGAATGCTCACATGCGTACCAGTCGCAGTATCTTGGTTGCTAATGAGGTTGTAGCTACCATTCTGGGCGTTCGGGATGGTAATCAGAGTACCAGCGCCAGCGCCAGCAAGTGTAGTGTTGTTATAGATAGAGATTCCAGGAGATGCGATATTGTAGGTGCCTTCCAAGAGGTAGACTAGCCCGCCCGTAGCTGACAGGGTTGCTAGCGCGGTGTTAATCGTCGCCTGGTCGCCGGTACCGGTAGCAATATAGTCGGCAGCATCTTTGTTGGCTTGGGTGGAGTTGCTGGCAGCCACTATCTTGGTGCTGGTGCTGTGGTCACTCACCCACTTGGTGCCGTTGTATTGCAGGAGCTGGTTAAGCCCAGCCGTGGTATCAAAATACAGCATACCGGCGGTTGGACTACCGGGTCGGGTGCCGCTACCAATGAAGTTAATGTACTGGCCAGCCGCCACATCGACGTTCTTGTTCAGATTGATGACTGAGGCGGTGGTGCCGACATTGAGGGCGACGGCGCTGGCGGTATCGATGACTGGGGTGATGACGGAGGTGCCAAAATAGCCGGTGCGGACAGTCAAGGCACCGGAGCCTAAGTCGATGGAGTTGGTGACGCCCGGCAGGAGCGAGGTGTTGATGGCGACTGAGGCTAGGTTGGATAATGCCGTATTGGCGGCGGCGGCTCCGCAAGCTCCCCAACTTGGTGCGGTAGCCACTCCGCCGGAGATGAGGCATGAGCCAAGGGATACGTCGGCGAGCTTGGAGATGGTGGTGGCCCCCGAAGCGTACAATAGGTCACCTATTGCGTAGCTGGTTTGGCCGGTGCCGCCCAGTGCTGCGCTGACAGCCGTGAAACCGGCAGCCAGTGAGCCCGCCGAAAGGGCTCCGACCTTCTGGAGGTTGGAGTAGGTCAGAGTTGGGTCGATGGCGGCGTTTTGCAGTAGGCCGGTGTTTGAGATGGATGTTACGCCTCCGAGCGTGAGGCTGCCGGAACATGCCAGGTTGCCCGAGGGATTGAAGACGGTACAGCCGGTGGAGCCAGAGCCACCACCAAAGAGAATGTCGCCGGTTGAGGTGCCGCCGATAGAAACGGTTCCAGTGGTGCCGGCATCGACAGTAAAGCCGGTGGCGGGAGCTACTACCGAAACGGCAGTGGCCGAAGCATTGAGTCCGTTGACTGCGCTGGCGGTGAGGGAGCCCCCGGAGATTGTCCCGCCCGAAATTGCTGCACCATTAATGGTACTGGCGGCGGTGACGGCTCCGGCGGCCGTTACGCTGAACTTGCTAACGCTCAATGCTTGGAGATCGATGAGATTGCCGCTAGGGGCAGCGTTAGTGTTGTTGGCAAACAGTAGCGCTTGGCTGGCGCTCGGGTTGCCGGTTTGAGTGACATTTAGGGCTGAGTTGGTACCAGCATTGGTGAGTGATAGCACGCCGGCGGCACCGGCATTGGAATTGGTCAGCCCGAGCAAGGAGCCTAAGAAGGAAGCGCTCGAAGTGTCATTGGCGTTTTTGGCGATGTAGTTACCGCCGGAAGCCTGTGCAAAGGCTGATGAGTCTAACCCGTCCAGCAGGTCGGCGTTGAGGTTGGTTACTTTTGTGATGGAGGTGACGGTGAGCGGGGCGGTACCGGTGGCTACCGTTGAAGTGATAGTACTAAAACTGGGGGTCGTAGAGATGCTCAGAGCCCCACAGTTGGTACCGCTGGTGCCCAAGGTGACGGTGCCGCCGCCACCGGAGAGCTGGCCGGTACCGGAGTTACAGGTAAAGGTATTGGCACCGGCCGCCGCGTTGTTGGCCGCGGCGCCATAGTTGACGGCCAAGCTAAGCGTACCGGCGCCGGGAGTCACAGTTAGGCCGGTAGCGCCCAGCGTGCCGACGGTGTAATTGGTGCCGTTACCGAAAAGGAGTTGGCCATTCAGCGGGGTGGTGGTAATACCAGTACCGCCCTGAGGTACCGACAACGCCGTCGATAGGCCGGTCAGGCTGGTGATGTCCGAGTTGGCACCACTGGCTGCCGCCCCCAAGTTGGTGCGAGCCCCGCCGGCGGTAGTGGAACCGGTACCGCCGTTGCCGACGGTGAGGGCGCTGGTTAGGTTGAGGCCGGCAAAGGTGGGGGTGGAGGTGGTGGCAATGCCCTGGATAGTATTGACCGCCCCGCCGACAACGCTGAAGTTGGTGCCGTTAAACGAGGCCAGGCCTTTAATGGCAGCTGTAGCGTCATTAATAGTAATGGCATTACCGACGGTGGAGACTGAGCTGCCGGTAATTCCGGCAATAGTAATGGCGCCGGTACCGGCGTTAACCGAAGCAACGCCGCCACTACCGGGGCAGGCTTGGAAGGCCGGAGCACCGGCGGTGGAGACTAGACATTGACCGGCACTACCGGCCACGAGCGAACTAATGGGACTGGTGCCATTACCGAGTAAGACACCGTCCTGGTTGAGGCTGGCGGCACCGCTACCGCCCTGGGCAACGGTGAGGGCGGTGGTGAGGCCGGTAATGGAGGTAATGTCGGCGTTGGCTCCGGAGGCGGCAGCACCCAGGTTCGTGCGGGCACCGGCGGCGGTCGTGGTGCCGGTACCGCCGTCGGCAACGGCCAGTGGGCCGACGAAAGTCAGGGCGCCGGTGGAGGCGTTGAGAGACAAGTAACCCGAAGCCGAGACGGCAACGGTACCCGAAGCGTTGGGCAGGGTAATGGTCCGCGTACCGCCGGTGGAGGTACCGGTGACGAGGAAGTTATTGGTGGCGGGAGTAGCTGAGGAACCCGAGAGGCTCAATTGGCCAAAGGGCAGCACGCCACTACCGAGGTCGATGGCGCCGGCTGATCCGGGCAAGAGCGAGGTATTGAGGGCGACGGAAGCCAGGTTGGACAGGGCGGCGTTGGCACAGCTCGAACAAGTGCCGGAAGCGGGAGCGCTGATGGTAATTGAACCAGCGGCGTTAGTA